>NZ_AZFM01000019.1 GCF_001434335.1 Lactobacillus kalixensis DSM 16043 | reverse complement strand
TATCTAAAAATATCAGGTCTAATCCTAGACGGAGCTTGACTTTACGTAGAAAAATAATACTGATTTAGTTAATGATGTTAAAGAAGACCTTAATAACAATAGTCTAACTGTAAAAAAGAATAGTGCTACCACCTATACTTTGACTAACAAATTTGGAAGCGTTGATGTTGAAGTAGAAAAAGATGATGTTAAGGTTACGAATGACGGAACAACGATAACTGCTAAATCCGAATTGAAAAATAAATTCTCACAATATAAGAATCAACTTGGTGAGATGACCCGCAATATTAGTGAGGACAGTGCGCCTGATGATCCTGAAAATGATAGTTCTTCAAATAATGAAGTAAATACTGATAAATCTGATGACGCTAGCAAAGCGGATGGTCAAGGAAATGGCAACAAGGCAAATCAAGTTTTTGATGATCATGAAATGATTGTTGCTGCTCTTGTAGATGATGCCAAAGCATCGTCTACATTAGGGAAAATCAACTTAATAAAATCGACAATCCAAAAAGATCAAAGTAGTGATCCAAAGAAAATTCCAACGGATGATTATATTAATGGATTCTATCGTGATAAAAATAGTGTTAACATCGCCTACAATCTTAGTACATCAAGTTACAAAAAATATTATTTAAATGATGATAGTGATCGCATTAAAGTTAAGTGGGGTGGCCCTGGAAGAGAAAATATGCCTAGTATGTACAAATCGAAAAAAGATCTGATGAAAAAATATGGAGCATATAAAGAGGATATTGATCAAATTCTACGTGGGATACAGTATAACAAAAGTCATTCAAAGGAAGTATTTCAAAGAGTGACTAATGGACAATAGATAAAATTGTGGCAGGAGTTGAAGATGAATAAATTTTGTTCAAATTGCGGGCAGCCTTTAGATTCTAATGAGAAGTTCTGCTCACATTGCGGTCAAAAAGTACGCGTAAATGTTAGTAATCAAAATGTCCCGAAAATAAATGATAAGAAGCTTCAGAATAGTAGAACTATTAATAAGTTTACGATTGGCATCATCATTTTTATGGTTTTTGCTATTGGGTGCAGTGTTTTTGTCTTCAGACATTTTCAAATGAATCAGGACACTCAGATCACGGTTAATAAAATGTCTAAAAGAAAATTAGCGGGATTAGCTGTTGAATATGCTCATTTGAATTATCGAGACAATAAAGCATGGAATCAAGCTTATAAAGAAGCGATAAATGGCAATATTCATGTAGATAAATACAAAAAATATGTCAATGGCACAACAACTATCTCTGCTAAAAATGGCAATTATGTCTATGTGATTAATAAAAAAGCAATTTTTACGACAGATGATGACAGTCAAAACAATAAAGCGGATATTACTCTAGCTGATGGGAGAAGAGAGCTAGGTAAAGTGAAAACTGTTGATGCATACAATGAGGTAAAAAACAAAAATTGCCTCAATGAATTAAATGAAATTAATAAAGAGAATGTTTCAAATAAATGATTGGCTGTTTTAGTTGAATTGAATGAATTCTGGAGGTGATGGAGTTAGCCGAAAAATATGTAAAAACAGCTGATGAAAATAATTAAAGTGGATTAAAATTTGGGAAAATTTGGAGGAGTAAAACATGAAAACATGTCCTAATTGTGGTTTTAAGATGGAACCTAATGTCAATTTTTGTACCAATTGTGGTGCTGACCTTAGAAAGGTTCAGTTAGATTCAGCTACACAAAGTAGTCATCCCGGTGAATCAATTCAATCAAGCGAAAGTGTTTTAAATTCTGAATCCCAAGTGACTCAAAAAGATTCAGTAGTTGGTTCAATGACTCGTAGTCAGTATCAAGAAGATACAAAGGAGAAGGCACAAAGCGAATTAAAACCAAATTTGGTATCTGAAAAAGCGGTAAATATGTGGCAATGGTTCGTTAATTCATGGAAAAAGCCATTTGCTGAGCAGTCTGCTGAAAAGTGGTATGGCTGGGGAACCTTACTAGTAGAAAATATTTTATTAATCTTGGGATTATACATTTGCATTAACAAGTATACTCAAGAACAATTAGGAAACTATGGTGATGAAGCTGGTGCTGCCGTTCAAAGCACTATTAGTAGTTTCTCAACCTCAGTTTTGTTTGAACTGTTTCTTTACTTTGTGTTAACTATTGCGGCTATGATTGCAGCTGCATATTATGCACACAAGTTTATATATGGTCAAACTGAAAACGTATTTGATTTTATTAATAGAATCGTAAGTTGTGGCAACATTGCAGCTATTTTATACGTTGTTTCTTTTCTTTGCTTAATTATTGGTTCAGAAGATACTTTGAAGCTTGGCTTACCTTTAATTGGGATTGCCATGTTAATTTTCACATTATCCGTTTACACAGTAGTAGTTGGTGACAATGCTCCAGCCGTGCAAGATAAATTTTATGGATTATTAATAGTTGTTATTGCGCAAACATTAGTGATCTTTATTCTTGGAAAAATATTCGGTAATGCGGTATATAACCAGATTCAACAATTAGTTCATACAAGTATAAGTAGTCTGTTTTAACTAAAGAAAGAAATATAGATGAAAAAATTTTGCCCAAACTGTGGAACAGAATTAACCAAAGATATTGATTTCTGCCCAAACTGCGGTTTTCATATAGCAGCTTCTGAGTCGGCATCAAGTTCTAACCAATTAGAGCACTCTGAAGTCCAAATATCTGAAGTACCAGAACCGGATAAAAAAATAGATGAATACAAAGTTCAGATTTTTTGCCCAAATTGTGGTCATGTCCTAAAATCTGGTGCCGAATTTTGTAGCAATTGTGGTTACGATTTAAAGAACAAACAAGCACCAAGTTCAGATAGTACGGTGAAACAAACGAGCAAAATAACTCAGCCCGTACAAATTCAATCGAAATCAATGAAAAAAAGCACGAAGATATTGCTTTCGATAGTTGGCGTTTTGTTAGTTGCATTGATTGGTTTTTATATTTGGGGTAACAGCTATTTCAGCTTAAATAATCAAGTTGATAGAATCACTTCGGGATTAAGTGATCCTAAACAAGATATAAGTAAATACGTAATAGCTGATAGTCAAGATATGAATGTAAATAATAATACCATCAAGCCTTTACAAAATTATTATAAAGAGCATCAAACGACAGTAACCAAGTTGAATACTAACCTAAAAAATGGTGAAGGTAATTCTACAATTCAACTAGTTAAGACTGGAAGGTATTGGTTATTATTTCCTAAATATCAATTAAGAGTAAAAACCTACCAACCACAAGTAGTTACCAATCACAGTAATTCCCAAGTTATTGTTAACGGAAAAAATATTGGACAGTTAAGTAGTAATAGTGATAGGTATTACAAAAAATTAAGTTTGATTTTTCCAGGAAAATATCACGTTGTTGTAAATTCCAAAGTTGCTGGTCGAAACTTATCAGCTACCTCAACAGCTAATATTTGGAGTAATAAAACTTTGAATATGGATATAGCAACTCAAACTTTCAAAGTTAAAAGTGTTCCCAAAGGGGATGTTTATATTAACGATAAAAAAGTTGGTACTTTAGACAGTGATGGTGAAACTACTTTTAAGTCATATCCAATTACTAGAAATATGGAATTGTATGTTATTTACAATAATAACGGAAAGAATATTAAGTCAGAAACAGTAACTGATATGGCTTCAGAGTTCGGAACTTTTAGCTATGGATATTATGATGACGATGATTATTACAACGATGATGCAAGTGATCAATCAAGTAATGATGTTGTCAAAACAAACGATGGATATGTTGTTGAACCTAAATGGAAAGGCGTTATTTCTAATGATGATGCGGAGCAATTAATTGGTAATGCCTTTTCAGATCCAGATGATAAAGACTTTGTTAATGGGTCAGCAAATAAAGATTACAACGACATTAAGAGTATGGAACATTCATGGGATAAGAGCGATAGCATTGACAGCTATGATACAGATGTAGAAATCGTATCAGTTTATCCTGCTAGTGACAAATCATGTAATGTGATATTTAGAGTCACTTACACATTTGATAATGATGATGATACTAGCAAAAAACAAATCATGGAATATACCGGTGGTATTATTCAAAAAGTTGGTAATGTACAAAAGATTAAAACTATCGGTAATGGTAAAGTGATAAGTTCTAAAAATTATGATGATTAGAAAAAGAGGATAATCGATGAGTTTAGATAAGATGGGAACTAATAATAGAAGTATTGCTGATGCACAAGGGAATAAGTTTTCAGTAAGTTTACTATTCTTTTGGATTAAAGGATCAATGTTAATTGATGATAATACAATTCACATTGATATGCCAAACACAGCATTCTTTGGGTTAATACCAACAGGTAAAAAAAGAGAAAATTTACCATTTCAAGCAATTTCTAATGTTTCAACTAATAATTATGTAAAAATTTCTAACGTTGTTTGGGGAGTTATTTTTGCACTTGCAGGATTTGGATTAATGCAAAGCTCAACACCAGGTTCAGATGGTATGGGCTTCCCTGGATTTTTGTTATTGTTAGTTGGCATTATAGTTGCTTTGGCAGGTATTAAAACTGAAGTGATTTTTGAAAGATCTGGTCTTTCTGAGACCATTGCGGTTCCATTTTTTGAAAGTGGTAAACTGAATAACTTTGCAGAAGATGCTGAAAATAAATTGCAAAAATATCAGGTTGATAGAAATAATCGAATTCAAAATCAAGCACAAACTTCACCTAATAATGCTTCTGTACAAGCTAATGCAACAGAAAACGGACAAAAGTTTTGTCCAAAATGTGGAACTCAAGTAACTGCGGAAGCTGCTTTCTGCACAAAATGTGGTTATAAGTTTCAATAATTGATGAATTAAAAAACTTAATTTAGATAAATTTGATAATTAAAGTGTCTGAGAAAAACTAATTTCCAGACACTTTTTATTTAAATTCTGTTTTTAGATGAAATGAACGAAAAGTAAAATGAATAACGGGAAGCTAAAACCTCTTCTTGTATAAAAGCGAATTCATATGTTAGGGTATTAAGGTTTGGGAAATACAATTCAAATTAATATGGAGGGTTTTTATTTGAACTATTTATTTCTGTTTATTCCAGCAATCGGTTGGGGCTTAATGCCACTATTTGTAGCTGGCGTTAAGAAAAGTACGATTTATCACCAAATCTTAGGTTCAGTTCTTGGTGCTTTTATCTTTGGTGCGTTAGTAACATTGATTACACATCCAGCTTTTAATGTAGAATCATTTATTTTTGCAATGCTAGCTGGAGCTGCCTGGGTAATTGGTCAAGTTGGTCAATATTATAGTTATTCTAAAATCGGTGTCTCAGAAACTATGCCAGTTTCAACTGGCTTGCAATTGATTGGTGTTCCACTTGTCGGAGTTGTGATTTTTGGTGAGTGGGCCAGTTCACAAGCTAAGTTATTTGGTTTCCTTGGAATCATCGCTTTGATTATTGGTGTTGCCTTTACTTCAATGACTGATAACGGAACCGCTGAAGGTGATAAGAAGAATCAAACTAGTACAATGATTGTATTAGTCTTAACCACGCTTGGTTACATTACTTCAAGCTCAATTCCTAAGGCTTTGAAGGGTGACGGCGTCATGATCTTCTTAGGTGAAACTATTGGAATGCTTCTTGCTACTTTAGTCTATCTCGCTGTTTCTAAGCAACTTAACGTCTTGAAGGAAAAACAAAGTTATCAAGTAATTCCAGCTGGAATAATCTTTGCAATTGCAGCATTATCTTACATTATTTCAGTTCAAATGAACGGTGTTAACTTAGCATTTGTAATGTCACAATTATGTGTAGTACTTTCTACACTTGGTGGGATCTTCTTCTTAGGTGAAAAGAAGACTAAGCGAGGGTATATCTTTACTGTGATCGGTTTGATTTTGATCGTTGCTGGTGCAGTGTTGACTTCTATTTTTTAATGACAAATGAAAAGAGCAGATATTTTTTTATGAGGATATCTGCTCTTTTGCTACGTATATTTATTTTTTACTTTTGGTAGAAACTAATTTCAGTATTAGCTAAATCAATAGTATAAGTTTCTTCTTCAAGTGGACGCTTAGTCATCCCTTCATCAGTTGAATAGATGATCAAAGCTAATTTTGAGCCAGCAGGGATAGTGTAGTAAGTTGGCTGCAATTCAAAAGTTAAATCAACAAATTGACCAGCTTCAATCTTGCTTGGCTTCTTCATGTCTTCGTAATTTTGCAAGTTCATGTGCGCCTTAGTGATCAATTTTGCCTTTGTCGTCTTATCAGGGACAAATTCTTGCAGAGTATCAGTACCGAAGCGGTAGCCTAATTCTTGCCCGCCACGCATTAAGAACTTAGGAGTAGGGGTCAATCTCTGGCGCTCGCCAAGTTCTACTAAAGCTACTGAAAGTTGTCCCTTAGGTAAGCTGCCGCTTACTCTGACTTTAACTTGTGGTCTACCTACGATTGTAACCGGGTGGATGTATTCTTCAGTAGTGTAGCGCAAACTACGCTTAGCCCATTTTTCTTCACCAGAAATAAACTTGTATTCCCAGTCGCTTTCAGAAATTTTTGCTTCCTTAAAGTCTTTACCACCAACATCAACGAAGCTTTGCTTTTCTTGTCCATTGCCGTCTTTGTATAAGTCATGATCATCAGTTGGATAGTAAGTAACTTTTTGACCGATTTCATTAGCCCAGTCTTCTTCTTCGTGCCATTTATCAGCATGTAGGTTATCTTGAATCATAGCAGTTGGCCATTGGTTATAAGCATTATTTTCAACATCTAACAATTCATGGCAGAACCACAAGTTCATCAGGTCAGTGAAGTCGATTGAGACCAAGTTGTTCATGTTGTAGTGCGGACCTTGATGTAAGAAAAGGTGGTGCTTCATTGGCAAATTCTTCACTAGCTGCCAAATCTTGTAAACATTCTTAGGCTTAACATTCCAGTCGTTAAGGCCGTGAACGCTGACCCAAGAACACTTGATACCATCAGCGTGGTGGCGGTAGTTTCTAGCTTCCCAATAGTCAGAATATTGACCAGTTGTACGATCTTCGTGTTCAAGTAATTCTTTTTGCATAGCATCATACTTAGGCTTGATCTTAAGATATGAACCAGCATCCCAGAGATTGGATTGGCAAGTTTCAGCTAAAAGATCAAGGTCTTCGCCTTGGCATGCTTCAGGGGCAATGACCAAGCCATGTTCGCGGTAGTAGTCATACCATGATGAAATTGCGGCTTCAGAAACAACGGTCTTAAGTCCGGCAACGCCAGTAGTAGCGACAGCGATTTGCAAAGTGCCGAGGTATGAACGGCCAGTCATCCCAATATTGCCGTTGCACCAATCAGCTTTAGTTTCATGTTGTCTGGTGCGGTCGGTATAGGCAATGCGGTCACCGTGAAGCCATTCGATTACTTCTTTGGCAGATTCGTTTTCTTCAGGAGCACCAGTAATTCTAAGGCCGTCACTGCCGCGAGTTCCGATTCCACCTGCAAATACTGAAGCAAAGCCGCGGGCTAAGAGATATTCGTTTAATGGGTAAGAAGACTTGTGAACTGCTTCTTCGGTTGCATTCTTGTCTTCAGTGCCAGGCTTTTGCGCTTTAACAGTAGGTGAAGCTTCATATTTAGGATTTGTCCATTCGATTGCGTCTGACAAGTTTTCGTCAACGTTGTGATTTCTCTTTTCGTTTGCAATAATCCCGCCGAAGTATGGACTAGCAGTGTAGAGAGCAGGGACTTTAAGATCACCATCGGATTCTTTAGGACGGAAAACGGTAACTTGGATCAAGTCACTTTTACCGTCGCGATCAGTATCAAGGTCACTTTCAACGTAGACAACTTCACGAATTACCTTGTTGGTATCGAAGACTGGAAGTGACTTTCCGTTGAAGTACATAAACTTGTTTTCACCCCAGAATTTGGTGAAGTATCCTTTACCTGCCATCACATCGATTAAGAGTTGGCCGTTCTTAGCACGGGTGTTGAGTAAACGATAAAAGGCTGAAACAAGCTCTTCAATATTGTTAATGTCGGTTGCAACAGGAAGGGCTTGCTTTTGCATAAAGCCAGTTGGGTTGTCTAATTGGTAGTCATAGCCAACATGATAACCAAGTAGTTGCAAGGCAACGTTATAAAATTGTAGGCTGCTAATTTTATCCGGATTTTCCTTTAAGAAATCAGCTAAAGTTTGTGTGTTATCAACTGCAAATTCAGCGAGCTTTGCTTTTTTTGCCTCATCGGTTTTTGCTTCAGCGATTACATTGCCGACTAATTTTGCAAGTAAATCGCCAAAAGACCAGTCTTGATAGTTTTTTGGTAAGAAATTGATTGCCAAAAGTTCTTTCACTTGGTCAGAATGATTAGTGTCAACGTAAGCGTATTGGTTATATTTCATAGGAATCGCCTTTCTAATAAACTTCTTAGATTCTAGTTTACTAGTTTATTCGTAGATAGGGAACTGTAATGGATAAGTATAGGTAAAAAATATTTTGCTTTTTGCCAGCTAGTACATACAATAAAAGAAAACAGATAGGAGATAGAGATGAAGAAGAGATTCTGGATTGTCTTTGTTGCTTTTTTTGCATTGATACTATCTGCATGTCAAAGCAATAAAGATACTAGCGCTAAGAGAATTACAACGATTAAATCAACACCAACTTTGTTTTTTCACGGCGGGGGTAGTTCATATCACGCTGAAGAGCACATGGTTGATGCTGCTAAAAAAGCTGGAGTGACTGACTCTGTAATTAGAGCAGAAGTCTCTCCAGCTGGAAAAGTTACTTTAATTGGAAGATTTAAAAAGAATGCTAAGAACCCAATTGTTGAAGTAAATTATCAAAATAACCGCCAGCTTGATTTTAAAAAGCACGGCGTCTATGCCACTAATGTAGTTAAGGCTTTGCAGAAATCTTATGGGATTAAAAAGATCAACATGGTGGGGCATTCATTAGGAAATATTTCGATTATTTACTACATGCTACAAAATGGTAAGAACAAGAAGATGCCGCAATTGCAAAAGCAGGTTGATATGGCAGGGCACTTTGCTGGGCTTAACTTCGATGTTCCAGCAGATATTAGACAGCCAGCCGGACTTAAATTAGATGCATCAGGCAAGCCAAATAAGATGAATGCCACATACAAGCAGATGACGGGAGTTAGAAAGACTTACCCTAAGAATCAAGTGAGGGTGCTCAATATTATTGGTGATATTGGCGGCCAGACTGACGGGACTGTACCTAATGTGTCATCACTATCACTTAAGTATTTAGTTGCTGATAGAGCGAAGTCTTACCGAGTTGTGAAGTTTTCTGGAAAATTGGCACGCCACTCGAAGCTGCACGAAAATCCAGCAGTGGATCGAACTTTAATTAAGTTTTTATGGGATAAGTAGATCAAAATAAGCGTACGAAAATTGATTCGTGCGCTTATTTTATGAAAAATATTCAATTATTTTTGAGTAGCTGCTTTAGCTTGTTCTGGTGTGTTTGATGGGGTTAATGCAACGCTATCGGTATAAAATTGAACGTCATTAGCTTTTACATATGCATTATTTCCTACATTAATGGAACTTGTAGTGCCAGTAGCAGAAAATGTATTTTCTACCAAATGATAGAAAAGTTCAGCTTTATTTTCACTTGGAACCCAAATATAAATTAATTTATCTACCTTAAAAGGAGCTCCTTGCTTTCTAATTTTTGCACCATTATGATTTTGCACGGTTCCATCAGCATTATATACATCAGTATCTTGAGTAAATTTAATTCGTGAACTCTTAGTCTTGAAGTAATTTTGAACAGGAATATCTTTAGCTGCCTTAACGTCCCGATTATAGATCCAATAATTGGTTCCCTTAATGTGATAAATTTCTAATTCCCAATCGTCATCACCCTCTTGACCAGTATTAGCACGGGTTCCTTGTTCTAGACGATCAACCACAAATTTATCACCCATTTTAGCTGTCTTGCCAGAAGGTTGAACTGCATCTTTATCAGGAACTTCTACATAAAGGTCAGCAGTTTTAGCAGTTACTGTAACTGTTGTTTCCTCTGATGAATTAGTATTAGTATTACCACTGTTGTTGGTTGTACTATTAGGATTCATTACAGTATTAACTTTTACTACTTGGCCTAAGTTATATGACTTCACATATTGCTTGCTAGGTCCGCCTACTCTAAAGTAGTGTTTGCCATTCTTAAACTTGTAAGAACCACCATAAGTAGTAATAGTTTGTCCCTTGTATAACTTCCACTTGTTTTGATAGCTAGTACGACGAGTTGAAGTGCTGTAGATGTAAGTATTATGGGTAATAGTTCTAGTTACACCATCAATATTAGTAGCCTTCAAATATTGATCCTTGTCAGCTACTTTGTAGTAAAGACTACCATTAATACTTACTGGATTAGCTACCAACTTTGCATAAGTAAAGGCATTGTATTTTACGCCTGTACTGTTTCCATCTTTATCATAAGCTACAGCAGTATGCATAATGATTTTGTTTGTAACGTTAGTATCTGCAGCTTGAACAGGGTTAGAGCCATAAAAGGCCAGAGGGCTGAGAGCCATAAATGCTGCAGCGGAAATTAATATTAATTTGTTTTTCTTCATTATAATAATCCTCGTATTTCAAATTCTTTGCACCACCATTATTACCCCCCCGAAAAATAAGTCAACGATGTTGATTTAATAATTTTTTCTATTAATATTTGCAAAAAATAGACCTGATCCGGAAGTTTTAGATCAGGTCTTGGTACATAGTGTTTTTAGTAACTATGATATTCATTTTAACTGCTAGAAGAACAAACAATACAGGATACATAATCTGATATAGATGAAGCACTCAACTAAAAAGAAAAACGATTAATAATTGAATTTTATACAGCTTGTATCATATGGGCTGTATTTTTATTTGATTTTTGAAAGTGCAACAGGTTCGTATTCCTTGTAAGCTTCGAGCAGTTCTTTAATAACTTTAGGTGCAAATTGATAAGTTATTCTTTCATTCAATTTTTTACTAAACTCTGAAAGGCTGATTTCTTTGTCATCTAAAGCAATTTCTGTAAAGAGGTGATCAATTTCATGGGCATCTTTAGCGGAAACGCCATAAGAAAGCAAAAAAGATTCTCTATTTTTCAGTAAATTTAATTCGTCCATTATGTCGGACAGAACTGCTCTTATTAAATACATTTGGTAATCTAATTCTTCTTGATTGTACATTTTAAACTCCTAAATTTTTATACAAAATCCTATTCAATAACTTAAAGCATCCCAATCCAATAAGTGAACCTAGAGTGTTCAACAATAAATCGTTAATGTCAAAAGTCCTATTACCTAAATAGAAAAAACTCATAATAAGCTGCAAACATTCGATAGTCAGCGAAATAAAGAACATCAGGCTTAAGTTATTAGCTAACTTGATGAATTTTTTACTGTAAATAGCAGCGAAAAACGAGAAGGGCGCTAACAAAAGAAGATTACCAATTAATTGAATCGGCATGTAGCTTCCTATTACATTTAATTGAAGATTTATAAAAGTTTGCTTCCCAAATCCGAAAGTAAGAGGCTTTGTTCCAGGTGAGAATATTGGAATAGGGAATAAGGTTAGATCCATTAAAACCCACAAGTAGATGAGAAAAAGTAGTAATATTGTGTCTTTCTTCCAATTTATTGTTATTGATTTGAACTGCTTAAAAATTATGATTAGAAACAATATCAGGAAAAAGGGAATCAGAATTAAACCGTTTAATTCAACTGAAGCTACGTACCATTTGTTATCGACTAAGACCATATGTGACCTCGCATTATTTTTTTACTAGTATATTTCATAGAAATGGTGAGATCAATTGCTTTAATAATTAAAAAGCCCCTGAAATTCATAATCGAATTCCAAGGGTTAATTGTTTACTAAAGCCAAGTTTCCTTATAAATATCTTCTTTAAAGCCGCAGGTTAACTTATCACCGTCAACAACTAAGGGTCGCTTAATTAACTTACCGTCTTTTGACATCATCTCAGCAGCTTCTTCAATTGTCATCGTCGGAATCTTTTCCTTCAAATTCTGTTGACGATAATGTTGACCACTAGTATTGAAGAAGTAACGCAATCCGCGATCTTGATGTTCAGTCATCCATTTAACCAAATCGTCTTTTTTAGGTGGAATTTCAACTAAATCCTGAAATTCGTATTGAACATTATGTTCATCGAGCCAATTTTGTGCTTTTCTTGAAGTAGAGCAGCGCTTATATCCGTAAAATTTAATCATATTTTATACCTCTCTGAGTTAATTATATTCGTTTTGAATAATTTTTTGAAATTTATGCTTGAAATTGCAAAAGAAGTTCTCTATAATATTTATTGTTCTGTTGAGGACATAAAAAATACAATGGTCTGGTAGCTCAGCTGGATAGAGCAACAGTCTTCTAAACTGTGGGTCGTGGGTTCGAATCTCACCCGGATCATACTTTTGGCAACGCTTATAGCGTTGCTTTTTTGTTGCAATCAAAAATAAAAATTCATTAAAAAAGGCTTATCATTCATATTTTTTCTCCAACACAAAAGGGGTATGTAAAAACATACCCCTTTCGGTACGACCGCACAGCGATCACTTAACTTGATTACCTTAATCTTATCTTGAAAGATTATCTGCGTCAAGAGACATGTTAAATACATTGAAATTCTTCAGATAACCATTCTAATATATGATTTGAATAATAATCAATTAAAAATGTCGATACTTAACCTAATTATCCAAAATTTCAGCCATTCTTATCGAACGGGTGATGCTTCCTTTACGCAGATTATAGCGGTAGTATACTTACTAAAGTGAAACGTATTAGTTATAATGAAAAGAGAATTCTGAAAAATCCGATTATAGAAGGAATATCAATGAAAACTAACAAAACCGCACGCTTAACAATTACAGCAATCTTTGTAGCAATTCTACTTCTGCAAACACTCGTACCCAACATCGGCTACATTCACCTTATTCCAGGCTTGCCTGCAATCACTACCGTTACTTTAACAATCGCTATCTATGGTTGTATGATGGGTCCAAAGGCGGGTTTTTTATTTGGTTTATTCTGGGGAATTACCCGACTTATTGCTGCTTACGCAATGCCAGCTGATATGGTAAGTTTGCTTTTATTCCAGAATCCGTTTATTTCAATTGTTCCTAGAGTTTTAGCAGGTGTTACTCCAGGTTTAATTGTCAAACTTTTTAAGAATAAAAGTGAAAAGGCGCAAAAGTGGGGCTACATGTTAGCCGGTCTTGCCACTTCTTTTGTTAACACCGCCTTTGTTATTATTATGACCAACTTCGTTTTCATGAGCGATCCAAGTCACTTAACTAAATACATGAACGGCGGCAATCCAGCTCAACCATTAATTTTGTTCTTAATCGCGGCTCTAGGAGTTAACGGAATTGTGGAAATGATCTTCACCGGAGTTTTAACTCCAATAATCATGCCATCTTTGAAATATGTCATGAAAAAGGCCGCGATTTGAGTATAATTAATGTAAAAAGAATTACGGAGGATGAAATCATGCCATTTGTACATATTGAATTGATTAAAGGTAGAACTGACGAACAATTAACCAACTTGATGAAGGATGTTACTGAAGCTGTTCACAAGAACACTGGTGCACCAAAGGAACACATTCATGTTATTATCGATGAATTAGGTAAGCATTCATACGGCCAAGGCGGCGAGTGGAGAGCTTAGTTATTAATAAGTTTAACTAATGAAGGAATTGGGCAAATTGTGCTTGATTCCTTTTCTTATGAGTATTTTAATTAAAAATAGTTATTTTTAGTAAGTGTGAATTAATGAGGTGAGAATTTGTTAGACTATCGCAATAATTTAAAAAGAATTCTACAAAATACAGATGGGGATGATCAAAGCTTACAAAACAGCCTTAACGCCATAAAAGCAATAATTGCAATGGTCGATACTGGTCAAGATCAACCAAAAGTTAAAACTAAAACCAAATCCATTCCACAGCGTAATGCCGACGACAAGCAAATCAAGCAATTGTTATCATCTTTAGCTAAACTAATCACAATTCCAGGCGATGAAAATGCTAAAAAGACGGCTTTATCAGCTCTTCACAAGTTGACCTTTGAGCCAGGTGTTGGTAAGAAATTTGGGACTGAACTCGGCCAACTTGACCAAGCTATTCAACGCTCAACCACCACTAAAGAAGCAGTCAACGCTCAAATTTTCCAAGAAGCAGTTAAACCCAAAGAACCACCTAAGCGCGATTACCGTAAAGGCAAGCGCTACACTGTAATTCGTTTAGTTTCAGGAGCTGACTTAGTTAATAATCAAGGTCAAACCGTTTTTACTGTTAAAGAATCACAAGTCCGACCACTTAATTTGAAGACAGGAGATATTGTTGAAGCGATAGAGGAGCGAAGTAATCCTAATTATGAAGCTGAAATTCTGCGGGTTGTTGGTTATGAAAAATTACGTAAGCGCGATTACGATCAGATTGAAGAATTTAGATATGCGGTTGTTCAAGGAAATAGCAACAATCTCTCGATCTCACGCAATATCCGTGGTGAAAAATTAAAAATTCGCGGCAAAGAAGTTGTTGTTTCTGTCGATAGCAGTTACTATCAAGGCGATGGGATCAGCTTAACAGATGGTTCAATCGTTGATTTAGCTTGGTATAGTGGGGATGTTAGACTTAAGAAAAATCCAGCCGATGCCGTTCAAATTCGCTGGATCTACGATGTAGACCAACCTGAAACTTCAAGTTCTAAGAAGAAAAAGAGCAAAGATCAAAATCAAGAAGTTCAAGAATTGCCAGAACTTGATATGGACCTTCACTATCAAAGAGTTGGAATCGCAATTGGCGATAACCAAAATGAAAAAATTCTTGAAAGTATTGTTAGCCGCTATAATGGTATTCCAATTCCAATCGATGCTTTTGAAGGAAAGAAAAAGGTGCTTGAAAATCAAATCAAAGATCTAGACATCGTAATCTTAGTTACTGCTTTTGCGGCACATGATTCTACTTGGGGTATTCGTGAATATGCAAGCAAATATCATGTGAAGTTTGCGGTTAGTTCATCTAAGGGATATCAAGCTTTTGAAAGAGCGCTTTACCGAGCAGATCAAGGCTTACCTGCTTATGAAGGGACTCAAAGTATTGAATATCGACAAAAATCTAAATAATTTTTAACATTTATCTCAATTCATTGCCCGTGTATATATTAGTTAGTAAAATATAGTTATTGATTTAACTAACTAAATGAAAGGACGATGATGTGATGACAAATAATATTACTAAGCATTCGTGGTTTAGATGGGTAATTTTTCTAATAGGTTTAGAAATCGTCGCCATTTCAATCAACTTATTTTATGCACCAATTAATGTTGCGGCTGGGGGATCAACGGGTATTTCTATCTTGGTCGATGCAGTCTGGGGAATTGACCGCCCCATAACAGTTTTTGTAGTTAACATGCTTATGTTAATCTTAGCTGCGATTTTTTTGGGGATGAAAACAACAAAAAATATCGCTCTTGGTAGTTTAGTTTTGCCATTATTAATGAAAATAACGCCAAGTTTTAGAGCGACTAATGATGACTTATTAGCAGTAATCTATGGTGGAGCTTTAATGGGGCTAGGAGTATCGCTACTTTACCGAGTTAATGCTTCAAGCGGTGGTACAACGATTCCACCAATGATTCTGAAAAAATATTTCTATATTAATCCAGCTATTTCACTTCTTGCCGTTGATATGATTGTTATCTTTATGAACATTTTTGTCGATGGTTGGAATGCATTTTTGATGGCTGCTTTCTCACAAGTCGTGACTGCAATTACAATGAATTACTGCGAAACTGGTTTTGATAAGAAATATCAGGTTCGTATTATGAGTAATGATAAGTTAGAAGATATTAAAGAGAGTCTCCTTGAGACTTACAAGGGCTTAACTGTTTATAACGTTGTGGGTGGCCATAGCGATAATGAAAAGCAACAATTATTAATTGTAATTGATAGTAATGAATATGGTGGTTTACTCAGAAGCATCCATGAAATTGATCCAGATGCCTTTATGATTACTTCAAATGTTGCTAAAGTTCATGGTGGACGCTGGGGAATTTGATTTTTGGCTTGAAAAAGCTGAGTATAGGTAGTAATATGTAGTAGTTGTATATGTGGAGACCTCCACATCTGCAACCGCACGATCTGAGGTAAGAAGTTCTTAAAAGTTAAGACACCTCAATTGGCGAGTCTAAGTATTTTTTTCGGAGGTGTACTAATGTACGCAATTATTAAGACCGGTGGTAAGCAATACAAGGTTGCTGAAGGCGACGCTGTATTTGTAGAAAAACTTGATGCTGAAGTAGGCGCTGAAGTTACTTTTGATGAAGTTATCCTTGTAGCTGATGGCTCTGACGTTAAGGTTGGTGCTCCATTAGTTGAAGGTGCTAAGGTAACTGCTAAAGTTGAAAAGCAAGGTAAGGAAAAGAAGGTTGTAACTTTCAAGTACAAGCCAAAGAAGCACTCACACAGCAAGTATGGTCACCGTCAACCTTACACTAAGGTTACAGTTGAAAAGATTGAAGCTTAATTCAGAGGTGAAAAGATAATGAATATTTTAGGTTTGAAATTATTTGCCCACCACAAGGGTGGCGGTTCTACTGCCAACGGTCGTAACTCAGCTGGTCGTCGTTTAGGCGCTAAGGTCGGCGACGGTCAAGAAATCCACGCAGGTTCAATTATTTACCGTCAACGTGGTACTAAGATTCACCCAGGTCAAAATGTTGGTCAAGGTGGAGACGACACTTTATTTGCATTAGTAAACGGTGTTGTTAAGTTTGAACGTCTTGGCAAGTTCAAGAAGCAAGTTTCAGTTATTCCAGCTGACGAAGCTAAGTAAAAAATATTAAAGCGAGAAGCACTATGCCTCTCGCTTTTTTGTGTATACTATACTTAGAATTATTTTACTTAGCTATGAAAGAAGTGGAGCCCATGGACAACAAAGAGAAATTATTAACTTTAATTAACCGCAGAATTAAAGCAGTAACCGATTTGATTAAGATGCAAGATGCCGATGCAATGATCATTATTAATCAAGCAAATTATCGCTACTTAACTAACTTTACCGGTGAGGAAGCTGAACTTATTTTAGGTAAAGATGGCGAGCGAATTTTGCTGTCAGATTCACGCTTTGCTGGTCAAATTAAAGCTCAAGCTCCTGGTGAAATGGATGTAATTATGCAGCATAGCAGTGATGTTGCTCAAGAATTAACTAAGGCTTTAAAGAAGACTAATTACAAGAAGGTTTTAATTGAAGGCGATGTTGTGACAGCTTCAGTTTTTGAAAACTTGAAAAAGGCTAATCCAGACATTGAATTTACATTTTCTAAACAATTAGTTGAAAAGGTTCGAAATGTTAAAGATGAACTTGAACTGTCAGAATTGCGTAAAGCAATTGAAATTTCAATGGAAAGTTTCAAGCAAATTTTACCAATGATTAAGCCGGGAGTTACCGAAAGAGCTGTTGGTGCTAAACTCGATTATCTGTTTAAAGTAAATGGTGGAGACGGTCCAGACTTTGAAACAATTATTGCCTCAGGTGTGCGCTCAGCTTGGGCACACGGTGTTGCTAGTGACAAAAAAATTGAAGAAGGCGACATGATTGTTATTGACTTCGGAAGTTTTTATCATGGCTATTGTGCAGATATCACCAGAACTGTTTGTCTAGGTAAAGTTGATCCGGAAATGCAAAAAATTTATGACATTGTTCATGAAGCGCAAAGACGTGGTATTGAAGCTGCTGTTGTTGGTAATACCGGTCACGACGTTGATAAAGCTGCAAGAGATTACATTACTGAGCAAGGTTACTGTCAATACTTTGGCCATGGTATTGGTCACGGAATTGGTCTAGAAATTCATGAACTTTGTCAACCAGATTTACTATTTAGTAAAGAAAGATTGGTAAATAATATGGTTCACACTGTTGAACCAGGAATCTATTTACCAGATAAAGGCGGAGTTAGAATTGAAGATGATATCTTAGTTCATGATCAAACTCCAGAAACTTTATCATCTTTACCTAAAGATGAACTTCTTTCACTTTAAAAAGATAGCCAAAAGGTATTTAAATTTGGTAACATAGATATTATAGAAATGAGGGAATTTTATTATGACAATGATTTCAGTTAACGAATTCAAGAATGGCTTAACTATTCAATACAATAATGATTTATGGCGTATCGTTGAATTCCAACACGTAAAACCAGGTAAGGGTAGTGCTTTCGTTCGTTCAAAGCTTAAGAGCTTGAGAACTGGTGCTGTCCAAGAATATACTTTTCGTTCAACTGCAAAGGTTGAAACCGCAGATATTCAAACTAAGTCAATGCAATACTTATATAATGATGGTTCAAGTTATGTATTCATGGATAACGAAACTTACGACCAATTATCTATTCCAAATGAACAAATTGGTGATGAAGCAAACTACTTGCTTGAAAACATGGTCGTTAGTGTTGTTACCCACGAAGGTGAAACTTTAGGTATTCAATTACCAAATACTGTTGATTTGAAGGTTGCTAAGACTGAACCTAATATTAAGGGTGATACTTCTTCAGGTGGTGGTAAGCCAGCTACTATGGAAACGGGCTTGGTAGTAAACGTTCCATTCTTCATCAATGAAGGTGACGTTTTGACTATCAACACTGCTGATGGTAGTTACGTATCACGTGCTAACAAGTAATTTTTTGAGGTAAGAAAAATGGCAGATAGTTCAAAAATTCTCTTAAGTGGCGAAGAAAACGGTGAGCAAATTAAAATTGATCCAAGTGTCCTTGAAGTAATTTTAGGAATTGCTGCCGAAAAAGTTGATGGTGTAGTTGGCATGCGCGGCTCAATGGCTTCAAGCATCAAGCATGTTTTAGGCTTAGATGATCGCGGTAAAGGTGTTAACGTTAGTGTTGATTCAGAAAATAAATTAATTGCTGATATCTATGTATACTTAGAATCTGGCGTTGATGTACCAGCTGTTGGAGTTAAGTTGCAAAAAGTTTTGAAAACGCAATTAATCCAAATGACTGATTTGGAACTTAAAGAAATTAATATCCACGTAGTAGGTTTAGTTTTCCCAGAAGATGAAGAAACTGAAGAAGATACTACTGAATTGTTTCCGGAGGATGAAGAATAGTAAATGAATCAACACGAGAGTCGTAAAGTTGCAATGCAGGCAATTTTTTTGGCCAATCAAGACCGCGAATTGTCTGCGCCTGAAGTAGAAGTAAAAGTAGTTGAGACGTTGGATCTTAATCAACTGCCTGCTTATTCCAAAACTTTGATTGATGGTGTCTTGTTTAAGCGAGAAGAACTTGAAGAAGATATCAGCTCACACTTGAAAAAAGGTTGGCGCCTTGAGCGTGTTAATGCAATTGTTGTTGCAATTTTGGAAATTGCATTATATGAAATTAAATATAGTGCCGACATTGAACCAAAAGCAGCAGTTAATGAAGCATTAAACTTATGTGATGAATTTACTGATCCAAGTGCAAAGCCATTCGTAAATGGTATTTTGGGCAATTTCGTCGAAAAATAATTTGTAGCTGGCAGTTTGCCAGCTATTTTTATATAAAGGGGGAAATTATGGGTACGATTCTTGATGGTAAAGCATTAGCCAAACTAAAAGCAGATAAACTTAAAGAAAAAGTTAAGATTCTCAAAGAAAAAGGAATTAATCCACTTTTTTGCGTAATTAATATTGGAGAGAATCCTGCTAGTCAAGTTTATATCAGAAGTAAGGGTAGACTTGCAAAGAAAATTGGAATTGAGCAAAAATTATATCAATTACCAACTAACACTCAAGAATCCGAAGTGGCAGAATTAATTAAAAAATTAAATGCTGACCCATCTGTAGATGGAATGATGATCCAATTACCTGTGCCTGAGCAAATAAATATAACAAATTTAATGGAAATAATTGATCCAAGCAAAGATGTTGACGGATTAACTCCCGCTAATAGTGGTCGTCTTTGGCAAGGACATCATTTTGTAGAACCTGCTACTCCAGATGGGATTATTGCACTCATAGATCATTATCAGATTGACCTTGAAGGCAAAAATGTAGTCGTGATTGGCAGAAGTGATATTGTTGGTAAGCCAATCGCTGCCTTAGCATTGGAAAGAAATGCGACCGTTACAATTCTTCATTCAAAAACACAGAATCCGGAATTTTATCTAAAACACGCTGATGTCATTATTTCAGCGGTAGGGCAAGCTAACCTGATTAAGGCTGATATGATTAAAGAAGGCGCAGTCATCGTTGATGTTGGAATTAACCACGTTGACGGCCATCTAGTCGGGGATGTCGATTTTGACGATGTGAAAAATAAAGCAGGTTGGATTACACCAGTTCCAGGTGGAGTCGGGCCCTTAACTGTTGAATTTTTGATGGAACAAGTTGTCAAATTAGCAAGGAGAAGAAATGACAGAAAATAACTATATAACTGTCACTGATCTGAATTATTATATTACCCAGAAATTTAAGAATGATCCGTACTTGCATAAAGTTCTTCTGCAAGGTGAATTATCTAATTTTCGCTATCGCCGTAATTCTCACCAGTATTTTTCACTAAAAGACGAAAAATCAAAGATTAACGTTGTTATGTTCAGGTCTTATTTTGACAAAATCAAATTTAAACCTGAAGAAGGAATGAAAGTCTACGTTTCTGGCTATGTTAGTGTTTATGGCCCACAAGGATCATATCAATTCTACGCTGAAACAATGGAGCCAGCAGGTCTTGGGGCACTTTATGAACAACTTCGTCAACTTCAAGCCAAGCTTGCTAAAGAAGGTTTGTTTGACCAATCCCATAAAAAAACATTGCCACATTTTCCAGATAAAATTGCAGTAGTTACTAGTGCTTCAGGTGCGGTTATTCACGATATCATGGTGACGGCCAATCGGCGTTTCCCTCATGCCGAAATTGACTTGTTCCCTGCACAAGTACAAGGTGATACTGCCGCTGACTCATTGGTAAGTGCAATGCAGCAGATTTTAGAGCATGCTGACGATTATGATGTGATGATAATTGGACGTGGTGGTGGATCTCTTGAAGATCTGTGGCCTTTTAATGAAGAAAAAGTAGTGCGGCAAGTTTATGAAATGCCGATGCCGGTTATTTCTTCAGTTGGACATGAAACTGATACAACTTTGTGTGATTTAGTTGCTGATGCAAGAGCTGCCACACCAACAGCTGCTGCTGAATATGCTACACCGAACTTGACTGATGAATTAGTAAGAATTCACGATTTGCAAAGCCGCTTATTGGCAAGTATTCAAGCAAATATTCGTGAAAGACGTGATTTGCTGAATCGAATTAACAGTTCAATTATTATGCGAGAGCCGACTCGGTTATATGATCAACAAATTCAGACAGTTGATGTCTTAAAGCAGCGCTTATTTAACAGTATGAATAGTTCACTAGCAAGTAATCAGCAGAGTTTTGCGTTGCTAAAGCAAAGATTATTGTCAAATACCCCTGAGAAGAAAATCAGTCAATTTAAGCAAGAAAGACAATTTTATGCCAAACGCTTAGAAGATAATATGCAGCATGTTTTGCTGGCTAAGAGAAATACTTTTAGACAAGTAATGCAGCAATTAGATGACTACAGTCCACTGAAGACATTAGATCGCGGTTTTACATATACAACTAATGCAGCTGGTGAAACAATTAGTTCTGTTAGTCAAGTTAAAAAAGGTGATAAATTGAAGCTTCACTTTAAAGATGGGGCCGCAGAAGCTGTGATAGAAGAGGCAAGGAGAAAAGAATAATGCCAACTAAAAAGAATAACTTTGAAGAAGAATTAAAAAATCTGGAAGAAATCGTTACTAATTTGGAAAATGGTAATGTCCCATTAGAAGATGCTTTAAAACAATTTCAAGAAGGGGTTAAATTAAGTCGCGATCTTGATAAGCGCTTAACGCAAGCTGAAGAAACTGTTGCTAAATTAATTGATAGTGATGGTACTGAACATAAGTTAGATCCAAACAACGCATCTGCACCTGAGGAATAAAAATGACAGCTTTTAAATATTTTCAAAATGAATGGACACCAGTTATTAATGAATATTTAGAAAAGCACTTAACTGCTGACATAGATGATCAAAAAATTAGCCAAATTATGTCTTATTCAGTAATGGCTGGCGGTAAAAGACTTAGACCACTACTCTTTTTATCAACTTTAAACTCACTTGGTAAAGTAATTACTGAAAAAGAAGTTAAGATCGCTTGCGGGATTGAATTAATTCACACTTATTCATTGATTCATGATGACTTACCAGCAATGGATAACGATGATTATCGCCGCGGTAAGTTAACTAGTCATAAAAAATGGGGTGAAGCCGAAGCGATTTTAGCTGGGGATGCACTCTTACCTTTAGGTATTCAATGGATTGCTGAAGGTAGTCAATCTGCAGCTTTAGTAGAAATCATCACTAAGGCAATAGGTCCTAACGGCATGGTTGGCGGTCAATATTTAGACATTAATTCAACTAATAACGATAGTGTTGCAGAGGATGCTGAGTTTATTAATCGGATGGAATGGCTCAAGACGGGTTGTTTAATTCAAGCCAGTGTTAATATGGCTGCAATTTATGGTGAGGCAAGTCAAGTTGAGCAAGTTAAATTAGATGACTTTGCTAAAATGTTTGGTCGCGCTTACCAAATTTATGATGATTTGGTTGATGTTGTTGAAACTAGTGAAGAAGCTGGTAAAGCAACTCATAAAGATCAAGAAGAAGGTAAGAATAATACCTTAACATTGCTTGGGATTGATAAGAGCCGGAAAGAATTAACTGATTTAATTAAGCAAGCAAAAGACGACTTAAATGGCTTAAATTCTGAAGTCTTAGCTGGATTTTTAGATTTATATAAAAAGGTACTTTAAATGGCAAAAGAAAGAGCAGATGTCTTATTAGCTGAGCAAGGGCTATTTAACTCAAGGTCTCAAGCCCAGCGTGCAATTATGGCTGGTTTAGTCACTGATCACAACCATCAACGTATTGATAAAAGTGGAACTAAATTTCCAAAAGATGAAAAGTTCTTTGTTAAAGACGATGGAAAAAAATATGTTTCTCGTGGTGGTTTTAAATTAGAACGTGCGCTTAAAGTTTTTGATATTAATTTACAAGGAAAAACCTGTCTGGATATTGGTGCCTCAACTGGTGGTTTTACTGATGTTGCTTTGCAAAATGGGGCAAAATTAGTTTACGCACTAGATGTTGGCTATAATCAATTAGCATGGCAATTGCGTGATGATCCACGAGTTGTTGTAATGGAAAAGCAGAACTTTAGATACAGCACACCAGCTGACTTTGAGCAAGGCTTACCAGATTTTGCTATGACTGATGTATCCTTTATTTCACTCGATCTCATTATGCCGCCGATGTATCAAATTTTGAAAGATCATTGTGATGCTGTTTGTTTAATTAAGCCACAATTTGAGGCTGGTCCAGAAAATGTTGGTAAGCATGGAATAGTTCATGACCACGAAGTACATCGCCAAGTAATTGAGCACACAATGAAAGAAGCAATGAAGATTGGGTTTAATGTTTTAGGTGTTGATTATTCACCAATTAAGGGTGGTAAAGGTAATATCGAATTTTTAATCCATTTGCAAAAAGATACCGAAAACGGTGGTCAAAATCTCTGGTCAGGATATCCAGCTGATGTCGTAGAAAGAGCAGTAAATACCCTTTAGGAGTTAGCTATGTTAGTTGAACTTGATATTAAAAATTTTGCTATTATTAAAGCTTTAAAAGTTCGCTTCCAAGAAAAGATGACAGTTTTGATTGGTGAAACCGGTGCTGGTAAGTCAATTTTGATCGATGCTGTATCGCTTTTGATGGGTGGACGCGGTCAAAAAGAAATGATCAGAACTGGTGAAAAAAAAGCCGTAGTTACTGGACTTTTTGAATTAGATGAACAAAAAGAAGTCATCGCTGAATTGTGTGAAAAGTACGGTTTGCCATATGAAGATGATCAATTAGTGATTAGCCGAGAATTAGCGAATAAAGGGCGGAATGTGGTTCGAATCAATGGACAATTGACCACAATCAACGTGCTGCGCGACATCGGTAACTATTTGGTCGATATTCATGGTCAGAATGACCAACAGATTTTAATGGATCAAGATCGTCAGATTGATTTGGTTGATAATTACGCTCCTAAATCTTTTAAGGAAAAATTATCTGAGTATCAACATGATTATCAAAAATGGGTAACTTTGACCTCAAGACTTCGCCATTTACGTCAAGATGCTCAAGAATTAGCGCAAAAGCAGGATATTCTGCAATTTCAAAATGATGAACTTGAATCAGCTGATTTAGAGGATGTTCATGAAGATGAAAAGCTTGAAGAAGAGTTTAATGAACTGAATAATTATCAAAAGATTGCGGATACAGCAAACTATTTTATGCAATTATATGATGACGATGAGCATGGGATTGGCACTTTACTTGGGGATGCGCAAAATGCTGCAGTAGACCTATCAGAGTACGGCTCTAAGTTTAAGGATTTTGCTAAAACTGTAGATGATGGTGTTTATGCCTTAAACGATGCTCGCAGTGAATTGTCGAGTTTGATGGATCAGATGGATTTTGACGAGGAACGCTTCCAGTACGTTACTAACCGAATCGATACTTTGAATAATTTGAAGAAAAAGTATGGTCCAACTTTGCAAGACGTTTTTGATTTTTATGAAAAAGTTCAAAAAGAATTGAGTCAGTTTGAGACTGGCGGTCTGGATGAAGAAAAACTCAAAGAAGAAGTTGCTGAAATTGAAGATATCTTAACTAAGAAGGCACGCGAGCTTCATGAAATCCGTGAAAAAGTTGCTCGCACATTGGAAGAGAAGATTAAGCAGCAGCTTGCTGATCTTTATATGGAAAAAGCTAGATTCTCAATCAATTTTGAAGAGACTAAAACTTTTACTGATAAAGGAATTGATTCAATCGTCTTCTTAATTGCACCAAATCCTGGTGAAGATTTATTACCATTAGTTAAGATTGTCTCAGGTGGTGAGCAATCACGTTTGATTTTGGCTTTAAAAGCGATCTTTAGCCAAGTTGAGCCGGTCGGCACAATGATCTTTGACGAAATTGATACCGGTGTGTCAGGGCGTGTTTCAGCCGCAATCGGTAAGAAGATGCACTCGATTGGGAAATACAAGCAAGTTATTACTATCACTCACTCTCCTCAAGTTGCTGCAGCGGGAGATCAGCGCTATTTGGTTGCTAAACAAGTTAAAGATGGGGCAACCTTTACTCAAGTTGGTCCACTAACCAAAGAAGAAACGATTACTGCGATTGCACAAATGATGGCAGGCAGTGACGTTACTGATGCTGCTAAGCAAAACGCGGTTGACTTAATGAAGAGTATCAAGGATGAATAATGAGCAGAAAAGCTGCTCATTTTTTCTGCAATCAACTTGCTGAAATTGTAATCATTGAAAACTTGAAAAATAGGTAATTTTAGTGCAAACTAAAGATATTACTATTTACTAAGAGGAGTTCAGCATGGCAGATAAAGGTTTGTTATTAGTGCTCTCAGGTCCTTCAGGAGTTGGTAAGGGTACCGTTAAGAGTGCAATAGTCGAAAATAAAGTTTTTCCGTTTGAGTATTCAGTTTCAATGACTACTCGTAAGCCTCGTCCAGGTGAAGTTGATGGGAAAGATTATTACTTTGTCAGCGAAGAGCGATTCCAGGAAGCTATTAACCAAGGCGAACTTCTGGAATATAATGAATATGTTGGACATCACTATGGTACGCCACTAGGTCCAGTTAAGGAGATGCTTGAAGAAGGTAAGGATGTTCTTCTTGAAATTGATGTTAATGGTGCCCGTAAGGTTCGTGAAAAAATGCCAGATGGCGTCTTTATTTTCCTTACGCCACCAGATTTGCATACTTTACACTTGCGCTTAGAGCATCGTGGAACTGAATCTGAAGATGTAATCATGGGCCGAATTAAGCAGGCTCGAAAAGAAATTTTAGTAATGCAGGATTATGATTATGCAGTGGTAAATGATACTGTTGCTAATGCAGTCGACCATATTAAGGCGATCGTTGATGCCGAGCACGTTAGTGTTAAGCGTGTGATTGATGATTATCGTAAAATGGTCAAGGAGGATTAAATATGAGAATTACATATCCATCAATTGATAAATTGTTGTCAAATGTTGATTCACGCTACTCTTTGTCAGTTTTAGCTGCTAAGAGAGCTCATGAACTTGAAGCAGGTGATCCACCAACACTTGAACACTTTAAGTGCGACAAGGCAGTTGGTAAAGCACTAGAAGAAATTGCCGCTGGCAAGGTTAGAGTTGATCCTGCTCATAGTGAGGTCAACTTAGAGGACTAATTTAGTGATGACCTCCATCCAAAATGATGGGGGTCATTTTTTTAAGGTGATTGAATGATTGCTCAAGTAATTATAGATATTGCTGCCAAGCAAACTGATCGAATTTTTGAATATCACATTCCTGATAATTCTGATGTTGAAATCGGCTCTCGCGTTTTTGCGCCTTTTGGTAAGCGAAAACTACAAGGCTTTGTAGTGGGAATTAGTGAAACTAGTCAATATCAAGGAAAGCTTAAAGATCTATTGGAAGTAGTCGACGAAATGCCGCCGTTAACTTCTGAATTAGTTGAACTTTCAGAAAATATGGCACAGAAGATTTTTGCCTATCGGATTTCAATTTTGCAAGCAATGTTACCCAGAGTGATGCGGGCAAATTATCGCAAGGTCTTGACGCCATTAACTGAAAAAGCTAAAAAGATGCCACTTTTTCAAGGTGACCCAGTTGATTTGAATAAATTGACTGATCCAGAAGAGATTGCAATTGTAAAAGAATTAATTAAAACTCAAGATGCTAAAATTGAATATTTAGTAGAAAATAAGGCTAAAAATAAAACTGAAAATAGCTTTTCTTTGTCACATAATTTAGACACGTACTTAGAAATAAATAAAAAAGTTCGTGCAAATGCAGTTAATCAGAAAAAATTACTAAATTTTATTGTTGAAAATTTTGATGAATTTCCAATTTTACAAGCCAAACTTGAACAGGAAATCGGCGTTTCTTCCGGTGTTTTAAATAGCGCAGTAAAAAAAGGCTGGCTTAATAAAAAAGCAGTTGAAGTGTATCGTAATCCTTTAGCAGGTTATGATGCTCCAGAACAAAAGAAGAATATTATTCTTAATTCTGAACAAGAAGCTGCTTTTAATCAAATTAAAACTTCAATTGAAAGTCAAAAAGCAGAAACTTACTTACTTGAAGGTGTAACAGGTAGCGGGAAAACCGAAGTGTATCTTCATTCAATTAGTGCGGCTTTAAAAAAGGGACGCAATGCATTAATGCTGGTCCCTGAAATTTCTTTAACTCCGCAAATGGTTAAACAAGTAAAGGCTCGCTTTGGCGAAAGTGTGGCTGTTTTACATAGTGGCCTATCTGAAGGCGAACTCTATGATGAATGGTGCAGAATTCGCCGCAGCGAGGTCAAAGTAGTTGTCGGAGCTAGAAGCGCGGTTTTTGCTCCCCTTAAAAATATTGGAGTGATCATCATTGATGAAGAGCATGAAAGCTCATATAAACAAGACACCAATCCACGCTATCATGCTCGCGATGTCGCAATTTGGCGCAGCAAGTATAATCATTGTCCTTTAGTCCTGGGTAGCGCTACGCCATCTTTAGGTAGTCGTGCCCGCGCTCAAAAGGGTGTTTATACCTTACTTAGATTAACTAAACGAGTAAATAATAAGAACTTACCTCAAGTTAACTTAATTGATTTAAAGCATGTTGAATTTGCGGGTGGTCAATTTGATTTATCTGTTGAATTAACTCAGGCGATTAAAGACCGGCTTGAAAGAAAAGAACAAGTCATTTTAATGCTTAACCGGCGCGGTTTTGCGAATTTTATGCTTTGCCGCGAATGTGGGTATGTTATGAAATGTCCTAATTGTGATCTTTCTTTGACAATGCATAAAGATACTGGCAAAATGCAGTGCCACTATTGCGGCTATAGCCAGCCAATTCCAAGTCGTTGTCCGAATTGTCAAAGTTCGAAAATCCGCTTTTTAGGGATTGGTACGCAAAAGGTTCAAGAAGAATTAGAAGAACTCTTACCTGGTGCCAGAGTCTTGAGGATGGATGTTGATACGACTAGAAGAAAAGGTAGTTACAAACGTATTTTAGAAGCCTTTGGAAATCATGAAGCTGATATTTTGCTAGGAACACAGATGATTGCAAAAGGGTTAGACTTCCCAAATGTTACTTTAGTTGGGGTAATTAATGCTGATACTGGATTATGGCTACCAGATTACAATGCTTCAGAGCGCACTTTTGAATTATTAACTCAAGTTGCAGGTCGTGCAGGTCGTGCTGAAAAAAAGGGTGAAGTAATTATTCAGACTTATAATCCTGAGCACTATGCTATTCAGCTGGCTCAAACTCAGGATTATGAGCGTTTTTATGGTGTTGAGATGAATGTACGTCATGCTGGGAATTATCCACCATATTTTTATACAGTATTAATTTCAATTGCTTCAAAAAATGAACAAAATGCTGCCAGAGAAGCATTTCGGATTAAAAGAGAATTGCAAAGCAAATTACATGCCGAAACAATTATTTTAGGTCCAACTCCTAGTGCAATTTCTCGCCTAAAAAACCAATATTATTATCAAATACTGGTAAAATATAAAAAAGAAAAGAACTTAAATACGCTGTTGCACCATATTCAAGATTCTGCTCAAGAAGTTAAGAAATATGGTTTAAATGTTTATATCGATAATGAACCAGAACGAATTATGTAGGAGGAATTATTAATGGAATCAGTTATTTTTATGGGTACTCCCGAATTTTCAGTTCCAATTCTTAAGGGTTTAGTTGAAAAAGGTTATGATGTGAAGGCTGTGGTTACACAACCTGACAAAAAAGTTGGTCGTAAGCAAAAAATTACTAAAACCCCAGCTAAAGTTGCAGCAGAAGAATTAGATATTCCTGTTTATCAACCAGTAAAATTATCTGGTTCTCCTGAATTAGATGAACTTATGCAAATGAACGCTGACTTTATTGTGACTGCTGCATATGGTCAATTCTTGCCAACTAAGTTCTTAAATTCAGTTAAGATCGCTGCAGTAAATGTTCACGGTTCACTTTTACCTAAATACCGTGGTGGTGCTCCAATTCAATATTCGTTGCTTAATGGTGATGAAGAAACTGGGATCACGATTATGGAAATGGTTAAGCAAATGGATGCCGGTGATATTTATGCTCAAAAGGCAATTAAGATTGAAGAAGATGATAATTCCGGCAAACTTTTTGAAAAATTATCCTACTTAGGCCGTGATTTACTTCTCGAAACCTTGCCAAAGATTGCGGATGGCACTATTCAAAAGACACCTCAAGATAAGGATAAAGTAGTATTTTCACCAAATATTTCTAAAGAGCAAGAAAAGATCACTAAAGAAATGACTGCTAAGCAAGCATTCAATTTGATTCGCGCTCTTAACCCAGATCCTGGTGCTTATATGATGGTTGAAGGTCAAAGATTGAAGGTTTGGAAAGCAAAAGTTGCTGATGAAGCTACTAGTTTAAACCCAGGTTGTGTCGTAGCAAATAAGGGTAGATTTGCAATTAGTTTTGCTGATAATTCCGTTCTTGATTTACTTGAGCTTCAACCAGCTGGTAAGAAGAAAATGCCAGTGAAGAATTTCTTGAATGGTCAAGGCAGCAAGTTTACGCTAGGTGAAGAAATTGTCGATGAATAAGAGTGCACGGGCAATAGCCTTAGAAACATTAATTAGAATTTTGCAAGATGGCTCATATTCCAACATCAGTTTGAATAATAGCCTAAATAATAGTCATTTAAGTCAAACAGATCAGAATTTAGCAACGCGTTTAGTTTACGGAACTGTTCAATATAAAATTTTCTTAGATTATCAGTTAAAGGGTCTTCTTAAGACAAAAATCACTGAGAAGTATCTCTATCCACTTTTGTTAATGTCTTTGTATCAATTGATTTTCTTAGATAAAATCCCTGACCGCGCAGTTCTCGATGAAGCCAACAAACTTGCTAAGCAATTTGGCAAGCGTCATTCTGCTGGCTTTAAGATTGCGAATGGAATTTTACGATCCTTCATCAGACGTGGTGTAATATTGCCAGATGAAAGTGATCAGATTGAATATTTAAGTGTAAAAGAAAGCTTCCCAACCTGGCTTGTTCAATACTTTATTGATCATTGGGGAGAAAAGCGAACACAAAAAATCTTACAAAGTTTCAACGAAACTGCTAAGAACAGTGTTCGTTTATCTAGTCTTAAAAATAAGGGGAAAACTTTAAATGGGTTAAGAAAACTTGGATTTGACCCACAAGAATCTCTCTTATCTAGTCAAGTTGCTATTTTGAGTAAAGGCGGAGTCAGTGAAACTGATCTATTTAAAAATGGTGATTTAACTATTCAAGATGAGGCTGCCAGTTTAGTAGTTGATGCATTTGACTTTAAAGGTGACGAGCAAGTTTTAGATGCCTGCAGTGCGCCAGGTGGTAAAACCGTTCAAATTGCAGAAAATTTAACAAGTGGTAAAGTTACTGCCTTAGACATTCATGAGAAAAAATTACGTTTAGTTAGACAAAACGCTAAAAGAATGGGTGTAAGTGATAAACTAGTAGCAAAAGCAGTTGATGCTAGAAAGGCAGATCAGTACTTTTCTGGACAAGAATTTGCTAAAATACTGGTAGATGCGCCATGTTCTGGATTAGGGTTATTAAGACGTAAACCAGAAATTCGTTATACTAAGAGCAAGAAAGATTTGCTGAGCTTACAAAAGATACAATTAGATATTTTAGATCATGTGAGTCATCTTTTACAAGAAAACGGGGGGTTAGTATATTCAACTTGTACTATTTCAACTGAAGAAGATGAAGATGTGGTTAAGAGCTTTTTGGCAAGTCATCCTAAGTTTGAATTAGTACCGTTTAAGTTAAAAAAAATCGCTTCTAATTCAGGGATGCTCAAAATTTTGCCTGATAGCTATGGTAGCGATGGCTTCTTTATTGCTAAGTTTAAGTTACGAGGTTAGATTTTTGATTGAAACAGCATATGCTTCTAGTATTGGTAGAATACGTAAAAGCAATCAAGATTTTGTAAGAGTTTTTAAAAATAAGAGTGATATTACCCTAGCTATTGTTTGTGATGGTATGGGTGGCCATCAAGGTGGCGATGTCGCTTCAACTATGGCTGTAAGCCATTTAGGTCACAATTTTATTAGTACTGATTTTTCAGAGGAAAAGCTTGCTAAAAAGTGGCTTGATGTTCAATTGCACTCAGAAAATGAAACGATTTTAAAAACTGCCGATCGTTTTCCAGATTTAAATGGAATGGGAACAACAATTGTACTTGCATTTGCCTTTGAAAATAGTGCCTTAATTGCACATTTAGGTGATTCAAGAGCATATAGCTATATTGACGGTAAATTCACTCAATTAACTGAGGACCATTCGTTAGTTAATGATTTAGTGAAGATGGGACAGATTACTAAAGAACAAGCAAAGCATCATCCTCAAAAGAACATTATCACTCAGGCTTTAGGTGTTTCTAGCACAATTGATCCAGAGTTCACTACAATAAGTTTAAAGCCAAATGATATGATTTTGCTGTGTACTGATGGTTTAACCAATTCTTTGAGTGATCCACAAATTCAACAAATTCTTGCTACAAGAGATTTGTCGTTGAAAGATCGTTGCAATAAGCTAATAAATGAAGCTAATAGACTAGGTGGCGGTGATAATATTACTGTTTGCTTAGTTTACAGCAAGGAGGATGACGGTAAGTGATCGATAAGGGTTATTTGCTAGGCGAGCGATACCGAATCATCGATACCTTGGGCGAAGGCGGAATGGCTAATGTTTATTTAGCTGAGGATATTATTTTACAACGCAAAGTTGCGGTGAAAGTCTTACGTTTAGACTTAAAAAAAGATCCACAAACTGAAGCAAGATTTCAAAGAGAAGCCCTTGCGACCAGTGAATTGAGCCATCCTAATATTGTTTCCGTTTTAGATGTTGGTAATGATCAAGGCTTACCTTATATGGTGATGGAGTACGTTGACGGGCCTGATCTGAAGGATTACATTCGTATGAATTCACCATTATCTTTGCATGAAATAATTCACATTATGGATCAAATTTTGAGTGCTGTAGCATTGGCCCATAAACATAATGTGATTCACCGCGATTTAAAACCACAAAATATTTTGATGGATAAACGCGGAAATGTGAAGATTGCCGATTTTGGAATTGCTGTTGCTTTGAATCAGAGTTCAGTGACGCAAACTAATTCCATTATGGGGTCAGTTCACTACATGTCACCTGAACAAACCCGAGGAGGCTTAGTTACTAAGCAATCGGATATTTATTCACTTGGAATTATTCTATATGAACTAATTACTGGACATGTCCCATTTAATGGCGATACTCCTGTTGCTGTTGCTTTGAAGCATGCACAAGAGCCAATTCCTTCAATTAGAAAAAATAGTCCTTCTGTACCTCAAGCTTTAGAAAATGTTGTTTTAAAAGCAACTGCTAAGGATCCAAGAGATCGTTATGCTTCAGCCCAAGAAATGAAAGCTGATCTTGATACAAGTTTAGACTTTAGTCGCAAAGATGAGCCGATTTTTGTGCCTAGCCACGGTGCCAATAATGATGAAACTATTATCTTGCCTGGCTTTAAACCGCAAATTAAAGAGGAAAGTAGTACTGTTCAGGAAGAAAAAACAAATCCTAAAGATGAGAAGACGTCAAAAGCTGGTTTTTGGCAAAATTTCAAAAAACATAAATGGTGGTATATTTTCATTGGAATTACTGCCTTCTTGATTGTTTTTATTATGATTTTCGCCTTAAATGGTCGCAGCAACAATGAACAAATTCACGTTCCTGACGTAACAAATGTGGCAGAAGGTTCGGCTAAACAAAGGATTGAAGAAGCCGGTTTGGTAGTTGGAACAGTTACTAGGAAGCATTCGGACAGTATTGACGCTGGAAAGGTAATTGAAACCAAACCTTCTGCTGGTGACGCCCTGAATAGAGGCTCACGTGTTGATATTGTTGTTTCTAGTGGTGCCGGGATGACGAAGGTTCCTGATGTGGTTAATGAAGAATATGAGGACGCTTTGAAGAAATTACAAGATTTGGGCTTTGATGTAATTCGAGAGAATCAATATTCTTCTAGAGTTCCAAAGAATCAAATTATTTCTCAAAGTATTGCTGCTGGCGTTCAAGTAAAACCAAAGCAGACTACCATTACCCTTGTTGTGTCTCAAGGTAGAGCACCAAAACCTAAGAGCAATATGATTAAGCTCCGAGATTTGGCAGGTTCTACTTTAGAAGCAGCACAAGATTATGCAAGAGAGCATGGGTTAACTTTACAGATTAACCAAGAATACTCCGATACTGTGAAGAAGGACAGAATTATTTCAATGCAACCAGAAGCCGGTACAAGTGTTGAAAAGGGTTCGACTATCACGGTGAGCGTTTCTAAAGGTGAAAAAGAACAAACCGAAGAAACCAATGTAACTAAGACCTTTACCGTTAACTATGAAGATAATGCTGATAGTAGTGACGATGATGGTGCCACTGATCAAACAACTCAAGATAAAGAAGAAAAGGGTAACCACGTTCAAATCTATATTAAAGATGATGACCACTCTTTAGGTAATATATATCGTGATTTGTATATTAAGCGTGATATGAGCTTTTCAATTCCATTCTCACTTAAAGATGGGGATGGACAGTTGAGGGTTGTTCGTGATGGTAAGACAATTTTGAATGAAAAGGTAACTAAATGATAAGACAAGCTGAAGGAACTGTAATTGGATTGATTGCTGGTTTTTACGATGTTCAAACCGAAGAAGGTTTGGTCAGAACAAGAGCTAGAGGTGTCTTTAGGCAAAAGAAGCAAAAACCAGTTGTTGGTGATCATGTCGAAATTCAAATTGATGATCATGGTACATCTTATCTGGTGAAAATTTTGCCACGTGTCAATCGAATTGGCCGTCCTGCAGTAGCTAATGTTAGTCATGTTTTACTGGTTATTTCAGCGGTCCAGCCGGATTTTTCAGTCCAGCTTCTGGACCGCTTTTTAACCTTCTTTTCTTGGCAAAAAGTTGCAGTGACGATTTATCTTTCAAAAAGTGATTTATTAGACAATAGTCCAAAGCTTGATGAGATTAAGGCATCGTTAGGATATTACGAAAAGATTGGTTATTCAGTCTTTTATAACGCAAATGATCTTGGAAAAGAGATACCTAATCTAATTTCTGAAGGGCAGATTTGGACTCTAGCTGGGCAATCAGGCGCAGGTAAATCAACTTTACTTAATAAAATAAAAGAAGATGCTAACCAAGAAACGGGCGAGATTTCGCAAGTTTTAAACCGTGGGAAACATACCACACGACAGGTTAAGTTGTTTAAATTGGGCAGTGGATTTTTGGCTGATACGCCTGGTTTTTCAGCGATTGACTTGACACCAATTAAGTTAAATCAATTGAAAGATTATTTTGTTGAATTTAATAAGGCCAGTCAATATTGCAAGTTTAGAGGATGTCAGCACTTAAAAGAGCCGGGATGCGAAGTTAAGAAGCTACTTGAGGAAAAGGAAATTTTAAATAGTCGCTATGAAGACTATTTAGCAATGAGAACGGAGATTTCTGAAGGCAGGATGCCTGAGTATTTAAAATAGAGGGGAGAGAATAAATGATTATTGCACCATCAATTTTGAATGCGAATAATTTACAATTGAAAAAAGAAATTGGGAAGGCTGTTGATGCGGGGATTACCCGATTTCACATTGATATTATGGACGGACATTTTGTTCCCAATCTTTCTTATGGTCCACAATTAGTTAGTGACTTTAAACGAGAATTTCCAATGATTGATGCAGGAATTCACTTAATGAGTGATAATCCCAAAACTTTGGTGCCAGAATTTGTAAAGGCTGGTGCCGATTTGATTGAACTTCATTATGAAGCAATGAGTGAAGAAGATTTAGATTATTGGATAGATTACTTAATTTCTAATGGTGTTAAAGCAGGTCTAGTTTTAAACCCTGAGACACCAATTTCAGTCGTTAAAAAATTCGCTCCAAAAATAAATCAATTGTTGTTAATGACGGTTCATCCGGGTTTTGGTGGACAAGGATTTTTACCAGAATCATCTGAGCGAATTGAAAAGGCTAGATCGCTGCTAGATAAGAATGGCTTTAATATTCCAATTGAGGTTGACGGTGGTATTGATGATCAAACTGCTCAGATTGCTGCGAATAGTGGTGCAGAAATCTTTGTTGCTGGCTCCTATATTTTTGGAAAAGATAGTATTCAGGCGCAAATTGATCGTCTGACTGAGGTTTTGAAATGAAGGCAATTGCACTTTTAGGTGGGCCAAAAGAAGAGTGGACAAACGAGATTCAAACCGTTTTTAAAGAAGCTAAAAAAAATGGAGATTTAGTCATTGGAGTGGATCGCGGCAGTTACTTACTAGAAGAATTAGGAATTATGCCAGATTTGGCGATTGGCGATTTTGATTCTTTAAAAAAAGAAGAACTGACGAAAATTGAAAGTAACGTAAAGGACATTCGCTATTCTAATCCAGTTAAGGATTGGACGGATTCTGAATTGATGATTAAGTCAGTTTTTGCGGGGTACAATGCTAAGAGTTTAACCATTTATGGAGCAACGGGTGGTAGAATTGATCATTTCTTGGTAAATCTTTTTATGTTCTTGAATCCTGAAATCAAAAAGTATGCAGAAAAAGTAACTTTGATTGATCAGCAAAATTTAATTCGTTTTTTCTTACCCGGGCATCATGTAATTACAAAGGAAAAAGATTATCCATATTTTGGTGTGGCATCTTTAGCTGCAATTCAAAACTTGAATATTTCCAAGGCTAAATATTTCCTAGAAAATTATTCAGGAGATTATCCTCGTGTATTTGCTTCAAATGAATTCAGACAAGACAGGGACGAGTTTGAATTAGACTTTGATAGTGGCTTTATCAGTGTGATTTTTTCTAAAGATATTGATAAATTTGAGCACGCTATGAATTAAAAGAGAGTACAATAAAAGAAAAAACAATATTATTGAAGAAGGCATTAAAATGAAATATATTGATTTCGAAAAAAACGTTGCTGAAGTTGATAATGACCGCTATGAAGCTCGTCTTGATCGTGCCAAAGACAAGATGAAGGCATATCTTCACAAAAATAGAGTTCACATCTTTGACAAAAAGAAGAATAAAGAAGTAGCAAGTGTTGATGAAGCTTCACAATCTATTCTTTACCAAGATTTAGGTTTGCCAGTTAAGTTGACACAAATGATTACCGCATATGCTTATACTCCACTTGACGAGCGTGAAGCTGATTTTGTTAAAGATGATGATAAACATCATAATGTTCAATTGTAAAAATAAGAAAAAGGCGATGAAACTTTTTGAAATTCATCGCCTTTTTAATTTGCATATTTATTTTTAGACAAAAAAATAAGCTTATTAGATCGGAGATCTAACAGGCTTTTTTCGATTATTAGGCACGAGCTACTTTACCAGACTTCAAAGTCTTAGTTGGTCTATTTTAAGGA
>NZ_AZFM01000018.1 GCF_001434335.1 Lactobacillus kalixensis DSM 16043 | reverse complement strand
GAATTAAGGTTAGACTAATGGTTTATAACCTACCGCAAAAATATTGACACTTACCACTTCCCCTGTAGCGGCATATTTTTAAACTGGTAACATACTATGTGAAGAGACTTAAGGACTAAGATTTATCATTTTAAAATTGACTACTTTGAAATGATAAATTGCAATAACAGAAATTGACTACTTCTGTTAAAGAGCAATTGAGTTTAATGTATTTTCAATTAGGGGATTAGGAAAATGAGAAAGAGTTTACGTTTAGTTTCAATGATTAGTGCTTCTGCTGCATTAGCACTTGGCGGTGTTGCAACTGTTAATGAAGTTGCCAATATTTCAATTACTGAAGTTGCTTCAGCAGCTACAACAAGCATTACGCTTCCAAAATCATCAGGCTATACAAAAGCAAATATCTTGAAAGCCAACAATGGTAAATTAAGTAGCAAAGCAAAAAAGGCTTTGGTGCGTGGTTCCATGATTGGAATGAAAACAAATAATTTTAGTGATAATGATTCTTCAGATGATAGAGTTGTTACTGTTACCAACTTAAGCGAATCTGACAAAGATGAAATTAGTAAATATGCTTTAAGCGTTATTAATTCTGCGCGTGCTCAAATGGGTAAAAGACCATGGACTTACAGCAAATCAGCACTTAAGTTTGCTGATCAAGTTGCCATCAACTATAACAAAGATGGAGCTTCTTGCTGGGATTCAGATCACGATGTTGCAGGCATTAAGCGTGCAGCTAAGGCTTGTGGCTTAAACTACACAGCTGGTCAAGTTTACGAAGATGAAGCTGGCTTACCTATTACCTCAGAATGGAGTTCTAACAAGCGTTCTATGAAGGTATTAAAGGAACAAATTTACTTTAATATTAAACAAATGTTGTTTGGCGGTTTCTCAGGTAATGATTATAATGATGCATCAAGATACTTTGAATGGGAACACGCTGGTGACCTTTTAGGTCTTCGCTCATACCGCAAAGGCTTTGATGCTCCTACTAAATACTTCGCTGTAAGTTTTAGTAGCTTAGATAACAGAAGAATTTCAGTACATATGATTGGTGTTGCTCCACGTTACATCTTGAACTACAAGAAATTCAATCACTAAAATTTATTAAAGTTTCCTAATCTAAACTCAAGTATGATTTAGTCCCATACTTGAGTTTTTTATTTGCAAAAAAGTATGTTTAATTTGAATCTCTAGATAATGGGACTACAATTAAAAGTGGACTTACTGAGCTACTTAAATTTTTCTTCAATTAGAATTATTGAAAGCCAAAATCCTTCTAACGATGAATTTAAACCAACAATATTTAATCCATTTTGAACAACTGCTACCAGTAAGTCTGCTTTGATATATTAAAACTCAGCCTCGAGTTTACAATAAAAAATCCGTTGAGAACTTGTATCTCAACGGATTTTTTATTTATTTTAAGTAAGCATACTTATAGCTCCATTGCGTACCAGCGGTGTTATGAATTAACCCGTGTACTCTTGCCTTTTGTAAAAATGCAGTAGTTTGTTGGTAAAGTGGCGTGATTGCTTGTTCTGAATTTACAATTCTGGCTGCTTTAACTAAATCATTCCAACGCTTATTAACATCATTTGCATCTTGATTAGATGCACGGTTAACTAATGCATTATACTCTGCATTATTCCATTTACCATAGTTATAAGAGGTGTTCTTCATAGGAATTTGCATGAAAGTCATTGGATCATTAAAATCTCCACCCCAGTGAGATAACAGAATGTCAAAATCACCATTTTGAGCACGACTATTTTCTGATTTTCCAGGAATATTATCAATATTTATCTTAATTCCCTTCAATTCCTTAGTCCATTGTGATTGGAGGTATTGGCTCAATTGATCACTATCTGAATCATCATTTGATGCTAAGACATTAAATGTTAATGACTTTTGACCAATTTCCTTTAAACCAGTCTTCCAATACTTCTTAGCTAACGCTAAATTGTAGACAGTAGTGTTTTTAACAGCTTGTTGTTTAGCAAAATCTTCACCAGTCTTAGAATCATTTGCTAATTCACTTGCTACAAATCCAGTTGGTTTAGTAGAACCATTACCTAATACCTTCTTAGTTAAGACATCACGATCGATTGATAATGATAAAGCTAAACGGATATTTCGATTTCTCAAGGCTTTACGATTAATTGAATTCTTATCATTGAAGTTATACATTATGTAACGAACTAATGAATAAGGATAAGTTGTAAAGTCCTTGTTGCTTTTCAAGTTTTTTACTTGTTCACTTGAAAGTGGGGTCAAATCGAGTTTTCCTTGTTGGTACATTTGATAGCCAGTATTTGTAGACTTAACAACTTGATAGTTAATTTTGTTTAATTTAACCACCTTTTTGTCCCAGTAATTATTATTCTTTACAAATGACCAGGTATCACCAGTGCCGTTCCAGTTCTTAATCTTAAATGGACCTGAATAAACTTGATATTCAGACTTAGTTGCATATTTTTTACCATATTTCTTAACTACTCGTTCATTTTGTGGTCCAAATAATGGATAAGCCATCAAAACTTTGAAGTAAGCAATTGGACGATCTAATTTAACAACTACAGTACTTTTATCAGGTGCACTAATTCCAAGTTTATTTGGACTCATCTTTCCAGCTGCAATTTCATCAGCATTTTTCACACCACTAAACAAGTATGAATATGGTGAAGCAGTCTTTGGATTTAAACTACGACGCCATGAGTAAACAAAATCTTCTGCGGTAATAGGGTCACCGTTGGACCACTTGGCATTTCTCAGCTTAAAAGTCCATGTTTTACAATCTTTTGAAACTTGACCGGATTTAGCTAAACCGGCAGCAGGCTTACCGTTTTTACCCAAACGATAAAAACTTTCAAAAACGTTACCCGTTTGGCCGTAACCAGTTGATTTACTAATATCAATTGTATCAAGTGCTGCAGTAGCACTTAAATTAAGTGTCTTATTGTCACTACTTGAACTACTGGAAGGTCCAGAGTTGTTGCCGCAAGCAGCAAGTACCAAAGCAGCAGAAACAGTAATTATACTTGCAGCAATTGTTTTGAATTTCATATTTTTCTCCTCTTTCTTTTCAAAACAAAAAACGAACCATAGCCTAACAGGCTACAGCTCGCTTCAGAAATTATTCTAATATCGGTATGTTACTAGAAATAATACTTAAATTGAGACTCGTGGCACGTTAGGCACAACAAATAGGATGCAACGAGTGCAACAACATTCAGTATTTTGAATTCTATTTGTGAACTTCAACATAGCCACAGGCTCCCTTCCTTATTAATTACAAGTTAAATCATAACTGTTCACTTACATAATGTCAACAAAAACTTCTATTTTTTTGTAAGTACTAATTAAAAAAAGTTATTATTGAGACTATTTAGTTAAACTAATCTCCCGGTCAAAAATCTGGCGAACTTTATCGGTTAAATTATGTGCAATAAAGACAACCGTGGCATCAGTTTTCACCAGTTCTTGTAAAATTTTGGACGTTGCCACTTGGTCAATTGCACTAGTTCCTTCATCAATCAAAATTAACTTACTTTGATGAACTTTGCTTCTGGCAAGAACAATCTTTTGTTTCTGCCCTCCTGAAACATTTAGAGGATTAAGGCAAATTTTTGTATCAAGACCATCAGAAAATTTCGCAATATCTTTTCCAAGTTGCACTTTTTGAACAGCATCATCAACATATTTTTGAAGGTTATCATTAAACATTGTAATATTTTCAACAATAGTTGTTGGGAAAAGTGTAGGAATTTGCGCTAAATATCCAATTTCTGATAGATCAGGGTTAACTATTTTTCCATTTGCATCAAAATATTTAATACTGCCATCTGAAGCTTTTTCTTCACCTAAGATCAGCTTAAATAAAGTACTCTTACCAGCTCCACTATCGCCAGTCAACAGCACTTTTTCGCCAGCATTCACGCGGATATTAGGGAAAGATAATTCTTCACCATTCTTAAAATTAATCACTAAGTCTTCTGTAGTAAACCCAGCAGCAGTTTCTAAATCGGAATTCTCTTTGTTTTCGATCACTACTCGTTCTTGCAAAAGGTTATCTCGTAATTCTTTAGTTGCTCGCATTCTACCACCATAGTTGGCAATTCCCTGCAACGAAGCAAATAAAGCTGAACTAAAGTTACCAATACTTGCGATTAATCCAAACTCTGCCATATTATTAGTAACTAAAAATCCGGTTAATAATAAAATTAATATATCCCCTCCCGAGTATACTAACTGATTCAGATAATCTAGTTTCTGATCGACCTTTTCTTTGTCTACTTTTGCATCTTCTAAGGCTTTTGCCTTTTTGGCTAAGACTTCAAACAGCTTTTGTCCTGCCAAGTAACGATAAAGCTCTGACAATCCAATTAACCAATCGCTCAATGATTTTAAATATCTTTTATTGGTGTTAGAAACTCTGCTTGTAGCTTTTTGCAATTGCTTATCTATTAATTTAGGTAAATAAACTTGCATAATTGCTAAGATTAAGCATGCTATTAATAAACTCCATTGAAATGTAAGGAGTGTTAATGCGACGCTGCATACACTAACTATCATTCCAGCTATATAACGAAAAGAGTTTAAGTAATCATTGTGAAGCAAATTTAAATCGTTAGTTAAACGATTTTGTACGCTAGCTACATGATATTTCTTTCCATCTAAGAAATAATGATCTGTTAATTCTTGTCTGATTAAATGTAAATAACTTTGAATATGCTTTTGCCATATAATCCCAGCAATATTATCACTAACGTAAACTAAGATATAACAACCTAGCTGTAAAGCTGTAAAAAAGGCAAACATTCGCAGATTATGATTACGAATAGCGTTAAACTGTAAAGTTAAAAAATACGCAAATACTATCTCAACTACTGCACCAATAATTTGTAATAAAAGTGCTAGGCAGAAACGCCATGGATTAAATGTAAATACTTCTTTTAGGTTCATTATTTCGTCTCCAAGTAAATTTCACGATCGAATAAGTCTTTTTGTTCTTTGTTCAAATTATGAGCAATCATTAATATAGTTTGCTTACCCTGTGTCAAATTACGCAGAATCTTTGTTGTAGCATTGCGATCGATTGCACTTGTTGCTTCATCCAAAAACAAAATTGGTTTATTGTGAACCAATGCCCGCATTAAAACAACCTTTTGTCTTTGACCACCTGAAAGAATATTCTTTTTAACATTTATCTTAGTAGATAATCCATTTTTTAGATTTTTCACATCTTTTGAGAAAGCGTTAGGGTTAACGGCTATTTTAGCTTTATCATCAAGTCTTGAATCAAACATAGTGATATTGTCTAAAATGCTACCGTTAAACATGATTAGTTCTTGCTCTAAATACCCCAACCGCTTTAGATTTGGATGAATAATTTTTCCACTTTTATTTTTATAAACTACTTCACCACTATTGGGTTTTATTTGTCCAAGTAGAACTTTTAATAGAGTCGACTTACCTGTGCCGCTATCACCAGTCAAAAGGATCTTTTCACCACGTTTTATTACTAAATCGGGATAAGAAATTTTTTTGCTGCAATTGTATTGTACTGTTAAGCCAGTAGCAATAATTTCATCGATATCATCAATTGAGTCATAGTGTTTTTCTTTTTTTACCTTTTGCAAATCTGATAATCGATTTCTTAAAGTTTGAGTTGATTTAAGTTGAGCATAGTTTGAAACGCAGTTTCTTACGCAATAAAAAATTCCATTTGCAAAATATCCTGCAGTTAAAATCGCTCCTAAATTAACTTGATGATTGAAAAATAAAATTCCTGCAATGGCGGGAACCCCTACTTTACCTAGAATTTCGAAAATTGCAGACACGAGAGCTACATAAGTCAAAACCTTTTCACGTTGAAACTCACTTTTTTCTAACTTACTGCTCGATTCTCCGATTTCCTTTTTCAATATGTTTTTGTTCTTGTATCTTCTCAATTCTTCAAGTCCATTGAACCAATTTTCGATAACGTTTAAAAAATGAGCATTCTTATTAGAGACTTCTTGGGTGGCTTTATTAGTATATTTTTCTAAAAATCTAGGTACGATAATCGCAAAGAATGCTACTAACAAACTATATACAACCAAAATCCAGTGAAATGTGAACAAAGTCCCAATTGTTAAAATTGTATAGATCAAATCACACGTAAAGTTGAAAAAGAGACCATAGTAATTTGATTCAATTAACTGTAAATCATTTCCGAGATGGTTTTCAATTTCAGAAACTTTAGCAGGTGTTTGATAGTAATGATGTAAGATATTTTGCCGAACTTGATGAAATAAATGTTGTGTTTGTTTAGTGTTTTGTACACTAGCAAAGTTATAACTAGCATTACAGACTTGCCCGACAATGAATTGCAATGCTAGAAGTTCAATAAATAACGTGAACTTTCCTTTTGCAATAGCGTTTAACTGTGGACTTGTCAGATAAGTATAGATTGTAGTTCCAGCTTGAGTCAGTGTAATCAGGAATAATACACAGAAGGCACGCATATAGTTGGTTTTTAAATAGTCTTTTAAATTCATTTAAATTCCTCATTTGTTTTTTTACGATAACATTCCATTTTGTTTTAAATTTCAGATTGATTTATCGAAAAAAAACACTGTTCATTCATATTCGAATAACAGTGCAACAAATAAAGGTAGACTTTCCATAAGAAATCACCATAGATTCGTTTACTGTTAATACCGATTACGAAAAAATTGCGTACACTAAATAAGCGTAATTTTTTATCTTTTTTTCAATAAATCAAGTATTAAAGATTCAATAAACGAATCATCATTTGGCAAATTCCTCACGTTTCTATAATTTAACTAAAAATATATCATATTTTTCTAATTTAGAAAAGCGGATTTTGTAATAATGAAAAATTAAAAGAATTTGAAAAAATATGTTGACCTCTCCTCTATTTTTGGGTATATTATTTTCAACAAGAAAAAGTAAACACTACGAATAGAAAAGTAGAATTAGTTCAGCTAAAAAGCGAGCCTGAGATAGTGAAAGCAGGTATAGCATGGAATTAATTTGAAAGTAGTCTATGAGTGGCTAAGGCGACAGATAATGAAGTTTTAGCAGGGAGTGCCCGTTATAGCACCAGCGTATCTGAAATAATCACGTACGCGTAAGGCATTATTAGTGATAATAATGTAAACAAAAGGTGGTAACACGCTCATAAAGCGTCCTTTAAGCAAATAGCTTAAGGGGCGTTTTTTCGTAGTAAGGAATCAATAAGAGAGGTATAAATCTATGAATGAATCTAAACTTACATTTCGTAAAACAATAATTATCGCTTCCCTAATTTTTGGAATGCTCTTTGGTGCAGGAAACTTAATCTTCCCTGTGCACCTAGGACAATTAGCTGGGAAAAATTGGTTGTTAGCGAGTAGTGGGTTCTTAATTTCCGGAGTTTTAATTCCATTAATGTCACTATTGGCAATTAGTATTACTAGATCAAACGGTATTTATGATTTGGCTAAACCGATTGGTAAAAGATATGCATTAATCTTCTTGATTTTGATTCATGCAACGTTAGGACCATTGTTTGCGACACCAAGAACTGCAACAGTTCCTTTTACTATTGGTTTTGCTAATCATATCCCAAGTCATTTACAAGGAATTGGATTATTAATTTTTTCTGCTGTTTTCTTTGGCATCGTTTACTTTTTATCTGCTACAGAAGCTAAAATTACTAACTTAATTGGTAAAATACTTAACCCTGTTTTCTTAATTATGTTGTTCGTGATTTTCCTTTTGGCATTCATTAATCCGATAGGTTCATCCAATACTGCAGTTACTGCAGCCTATGTTCATAACTCTTTTACAAATGGTTTCTTGGAAGGCTACAACACAATGGATTGTTTGGCCGCACTTGCCTTTGGAATCACAGTTATTACTGCAATTAAGGGACTAGGAATTAAAAAGTCAAAAGAAGTTTCAATTGCAACTGCCAAGAGTGGTTTTATTGGAATTCTAGGTGTAGCTTTAATATATATTTGCCTTATCTGGCTCGGAGCAACTAGTTTGAATAGTTTCAAGCTTTCTTCAAATGGTGGTACGGCTTTAGCTCAAATTGCTCACTACTACTTAGGAACAATTGGTGATGCACTTCTTGCTACTTTAACTACTGTAACTTGTTTGACTACAGCCATGGGGCTAGTTGTTGCCTTTGCTCAAGACTTCCATCGTGAATTTCCAAAGATTTCTTATAAGAAGTTCTTAGCATTTAACTGTTTCTTATCATTCATTATTGCTAACCTTGGTTTAGATCAAATCATTGCATGGTCTACCCCTGTTTTAATGCTTTTATACCCTCTAGCAATCAGTTTGGTAATCTTAGGTATCCTTTCACCACTATTTAAAAATGATCCGATCGTTTACAAAGTTACTACTGCTTTAACTTTGATCCCTGCTCTCTTTGATATGATTAACTCAACTCCAGATATGCTTAAGAATACGCAATTCATGCAAGCAATTGTTAGCTTTGCTGAAAAGTATATCCCGTTGTTTAATCTTGGATTTGGTTGGTTAATGTTTAGTATTTTAGGGCTAGTTATTGGTTTAATTATTCATTTCGTTAGGTCAGAAAAATCTTTAAAAACAATTGAAGATTAAAAAAACTCGATAGTTCTTTTTCTAGGACTATCGAGTTTTTTTGAAATTTTTACTTTAAGCTGTTGAGCATTTTAAATGCAGTTTCAGTATCATGTGCTTTCAATTGGTAAACGTTGTTGCCATCTTGCCATGCAATAGTGGTATTGAGTGAACCAACACTATCACCAACAATTACGCGAACACTACCCTTGTCAGAAGTCTTAGGTAATGAATATTGCTTGCTCAATTGAAGAACAGACTTACCACGATCAGTTGGATCCTTCTTCAATTGGCTACTTGCTTGGATTACAAATGAATAATTATTTGCATTCCATTGTAAGTATCTTTGACCAGCTGCTCCTTGAATAGTAGCAGTGGTATTTGAATCCAACTTAGTAGTTGGTAAACCAGATTGTTCAGGAGTGTAGTTGATTGTGTCTTCTACTTCGGAAGAGGAAGCATTCTTAATTTCTGTTAAAATAGCAAATGGCTTTTCGTTCTTAACACTGTCAGCGTTAAAGTCAGCTGAAGAATCACCAACACTGTAATATACAACATTTGTGTTTCCGTTCTTAGTATAGCGAACGTTAAGCTTATCTGAGCCTTGACCTAAGCCATCGGTAGTTGGTAAAAGCATTCCTGGCAAAGCTTCACGAAGCTTTGCAGTCATCTTGGCCATTCTATTTTCTTCAGGAGCTTGTGATGATGGCTTACTTGAAGAAGATGCACTACTATTATTTGATTTGTTAGTTTGATTAGTCTTTGCTGATGAGTTTGAATTCTTCTTTGAAACTTGAGAACTTTGACTTGTACTTGAAGAACTGCTTTGGCTTCCGTTTGATGAGCAAGCAGATAATGATAAAGCCATCAAAACTGCTGCAGCGGTAATACCGAATTTCTTGTTCATTAGTGTAAACTCTCTTTCTAAAACTTATACTTTCGTATATAAATATTGTATCAGATCTGTCAAAGGTTGATCTTTAAGAATTATTTACGGAAACGTTAAATTCGAATATTAGTTAAGCGGGTCATGATACATCATAATATGTTTACGATCAGCTTCAATAAAAACAGCACCTTTTGTTTCAAAATCGAATTTTTTATACATTTCTGCAACATACAATTGTGCGTGGATAAAAATCTTAGTATTAGGAAATTCTGCCTTGATGCCGCCCATAATTTTGAAGATTAATTCATTACCTAATCCTTTTTTGCGAAAATTTGGGGCAACAACGATCCTACCAAAGGTTACCATGCCATCTTCAGGAAAGTAACGTCCATATGCAGCCAATTCACCGTTTTCAGTCGCGAAAACGTGATGAGCAATTAAGTCATTATTATCGGGATCTGGGTATGAACTTTCTTGTTCAGCATTAAAAACCTCTGCTCTTAATTTGTAGATCTGAAATAATTCCTTAGTGGATAATTCAGAAAAAATCTTGTCATTCCAATCCATGATTACCTCACTATTTTAAAATTCGACGAGCAGCATCTTTAAAAATGAAGTACAAAATAGGTGTACAAATTGCTGTCGTACATGAGTTAACAACAGTTGCTGGTAGACTCAAAAAAGCAGCAATATAAGCAACTTTTAGACTAGTCCCCACCATCAAGGCTTCTACAATTGAAACACAGTAGGTGGTCAAGATTTTTGTTAAACCAGCAATGATTGCGATGATAATAATATTTCTTTTGGTGTCTTGATATTTAAAAGCTCTAAAAACTAGAGTAATTACGCTAGCTACAACTACGACTTCTAACATTGTCAACCAAGAAGTAGCAGCATAACCGTTTAGAATATCGAAACCACCCAGGCCAATAATCCCAGCTATCATTCCATTTCGATATCCAAGTAAAAGAATGGCTACGGCAGTTAAAGTGTTACCAAAATGAATGAATGGGCGCCCTACCATTGCTGGAATAGGGATGCGTAATACCCAAATTCCGATATAAATAATTGCTGCAAATAAACCAGTTAAAACTAGTGCTTGTAATGAATTTTGTTTTGTTCTCATTTTATTCACTATCCTTTCTCAATCTTTCAATTAACCAAGGTAACGCTGCTGCATAGTTTGGACCAAATCTTTGATCTTGATCAGGTTTGGTATTTTTTATGGCTATTGTAATAAATTTGGCTGCGACTTCAGCGGCGTTTTTCAAATCTGCTTTGGTTAGATAACTAGCTAAAAAGACGCTGGCAAAGATATCGCCCGTTCCAAAGAATGATCGACCAATTTTCTTTTGTGACAAAGTCCAGGTATTTTCACCATCATAACCAATCATACCAATTTCATCATTTAAAGGAATACCCGTAATGACAATTTTCTTATTTGACATTTTTTCTTTTAAATTTTCCATTACTTCTTGTGCAAAAGGTAATGATTCTGAAATTTGATTAAGTGGAATATCCAACAACATACAGGCTTCTGTTAAATTTGGTGTTAAAATGGTCGCATATTTGGCTAATTTCTGCATATTTTTGGCATAATCTGAATTCATGCCAGAATAAAACTTACCATGATCTCCCATAACTGGATCAAGTAAGATAATTTGATTTTCTTGATAAATTTTTTTGATATTTTTTAGCCAAGCATTTAAGGCGTTTGCACCCAAATAACCTAAATATATAGTATCAAAGTCTAACGGAACTTCTTGCAAGTGATCAATAATTTTAGAAATTTCATCAGATAAATCTAAAAAAGTATTCCTACCAAAGCCCCCAGTGTGTGTAGATAACATAGCTGTTGGTAGAATTGAGGGACTATAGCCACATGCTCCTAAAATTGGCAATGCAACGCTCATAGAAACTTGGCCCGCACAGGATAAATCTTGACTGATTAGCAAATTCATATTCATTTTTTCTCCAAGTAAATATAAAGAAACAGGCTTCTAGTAAAAACCAGGAGCCTATATTTTTATTGATGATTCTTCTTCAAATAATCGTACAAAATACCATCACGTAAACCATGGTTAGAAAAGATAACTTCACCAATTTGTAAATTTCGCAAGACTAAACTAATCGGAATTAAACCACCAATGATGACATCCGCACGGTTTTTAGCTAAACCAGGTACTTGCATTCTTTCTTCTTTATTCATTGAAATCAAATCAGAAATCAAATTAAAGACATAATTAGTAGATAAATGCATACCATGAATGTCTGGTAGATCATCGATTGAAGTGTGCTTTTCCCGGCGATGAATTTTTGCAATGGTTCGATTACTGCCACCTAAAGCAATTAATGGTAAATTGTGCACTTGTCCCAGCCATTGGACGGTAGAAATTTTTCTACCAGCTGCATTCATTGCATGATACAAGTTGCTAGCAGTTATTGCATCACCTAAATCATAATTCTGTGATAAAAGTACTGATCCGACAGGAATGCTGACGCGAGCTTTACATTCACTATTCTGAATCCAAACCAGTTCAGTTGAAGCACCACCAGTATCCATTAAAATTCCGTTTCTAACAGGCAAAGTGTTGACTACGCCTAAATAATCGAGATATGCTTCAGTTTCTCCTGAGATTACTCTAAGTTCTAAGTCAATTTCTTTCTTGACCAGGTCAAGGAATTCTTGCTGATTCTTGGCTTGGCGGACTGCTGCAGTTGCTACAGCACGGATTTCGATATTATCGAATTGGTCATATTCTTGCTTAAAATCCTTTAAAGCTTGAATTGTTCGTTCAATTGGTTCTGTTTTTAACGTTTTTTCAGGACCCATATTTTCTGACAATCGAACGTATTCTTTGTGATAAGAAACGATTTCAAAGCTACCATATTCGTCAATTTGACAAATTTTCATTCGGACTGAATTAGAGCCTAAGTCAATAATTACTAGGTTTTTCATAGCAGCACACTCCTTTGATCTTTTATATTATATTAACGGTCTATTCTTCCCCGCGCAAATATTTTTCAAAAAGATCGTAATCTTTATGCACTTGCTGGCTATATAGTTTTGTCCAAGTAGTTATATTTTTTGAAAACTTCTTGGTGTTGTCCAAATAACCATAAATCATTGGTGCAGTTGGGCTTTGATAATGAGCTACTGCCAAAATGTAGCAGCAAAGTTCAGAATATGCACAGAAGTTAGTTAGATCAAGTTTTGTAACATCAATTGCATCCTTCATATCACGAAATTGTCTAACATAATAACTGCGATCATTGGTTCTAGTATATCCTAAGAATGGATCATAGAATGTTTGTAAGATTCGTTGACCAGTAATTACACGTTGTCCTTCTTCGAAGCCCTGTTTCTTAGCTTCTTCAATAGATAAATTAAGGAGATCGTACTTAGCAGGCATAGCTTCTTTGATTTGTAAAACTAAGTGGCTATTGTCTTTACCCGTTAATAAAACCAAGTAACAGCGAGTGCCAAAACTTCCCACACCAACGCTGTAACGAATAATATCACTGACTTTAAAATTACTCAGTACAGCTTGAATATCTGGTGAGACATTTTGCCGATATTGATCAAAAGCTTCAAGTAAATCCTTGTAAGTTTTTTCAGAAATTCGTCGAGCACGTGGTGGATTTTCTTTAAAAACAAGCTTGCCATTTTCTTCAGTTGTAAATTTTTGAACAACTTTATCGGAGTTATGTTTTGGCGCACGGTTTGCAATTTTATTTAAAAGCGTAGTCATTTGCTCATCGTTTTGTGCTTGCTTCAATAGATCGGTAATATTATATGACAAATAGTAACGATCAAGAATCTTCAAATCGTTGCTATATTTAATACCTTTTTCGTATTTTTTGGCAGATCTAATAAGAACAGCATCAATTTCTTTTTGACTATAGCCATTGATTTCACCGGATAATTGGATACTGACCATTAAACGTTTTAAATCACTTTCCCAATTCCCTATTCTAGTTTCGTCAAAATCATTTAGGCCAAACAAGAGTTGTCTTTCAGGTGAAGCAAAAAAGCCAAAATTGTTCAGGTGAGCATCGCCACAAATCATAACAGGAATTTGGCTTTGATTACCTTGTCGTAAGTCAGTTTCCATTACTTCTGCAGTTCCACGCAAAAATGAGAACGCGTTGGACATCATTCTTTGATGACGCATAGCCATTAATTCAGGAATCATTGTACTTTCTTGCTTTTTAATCATTTGAACAAGATCACGTCGGACGCCTTTAAATTCACAGAGTTTTTCAATTGGAATGAGCTTTGCTCTTTCCCGTCCTTTTTCAATCAGTTCATCTTTGCTGGCTTTTATGCGAAGTTTTTGAATACTAAACTTTTTGAGAACAAAATCATTACTCATCTTGGCTCTGGCCTTCTTTTAGTGTAATTTCCTCATCTTCGCGGCGCATTACTTCAAAAGTATCTGCTCTTGCTGCTTTTTCTTGTTCCTTTTCTTGTTCCTTTTCTTCTTTAAGCAGTTGGTTCTTTTCTTCAGCTTGTTTAATGAAAAATTCTTGTGAGTTAACTGCTTCTTTTCCACGACGATCAATCATTGAGTATTCGTCACCATGCAAAATTCTTGCTTTAATATTGTCTTCCCACATTTTAGCGTAGATGTCTTTTGCTCTTTGCTTAAGGTCTGGTTGCAAAACTGGAAAAAGCGTTTCAACACGACGGTTCAAATTGCGTTTCATCATATCGGCACTTGAAAGATAAATTTCATCGTTACCGTCATTATAGAAATAATAAATTCGACTGTGCTCTAAAAGTCGACCAACGATCGAGTGAACTTCGATATTGTCACTAACGCCAGGAATATCAGTCTTTAAGCAACAAATTCCTCTGATAATCAAATGAATTTTAACCCCTGCATTTGAAGCCTCATATAGTTTTTCAATGATTTGTGGATCTGATAGAGAATTCATCTTCATGTGAATTTCAGCCTTACGCCCAGCTTTAGCAATTGCAATTTCATTATCGATTTTTTGATTAATAAATTCGCGAATATGTTTTGGAGAAATGCGCAATTCTCTGAAGTAAGGAGGTTTAGAGTAACCAGATAGCATATTAAACAAGTTAGTTGCATCAACACCTAGCTCGCGGTGGCTAGTAAATAATCCCATATCAGTGTAAAAATGTGCAGTAACATCGTTATAGTTACCTGTTCCAAGGTGTAAGTAACGGCGGATTCCGTCTTCATCGCGTCGAATTACTAATGTGATTTTTGTGTGCGTCTTCAAACCTTTTAATCCATAGATTACGTGGCAACCCATTTGTTCAAGAGTCCGTGCCCAATGGACATTATTTTGTTCGTCGAAACGTGCCTTAACTTCAACAAGTACTGTCACTTGTTTACCAGCTTGTGCAGCTTCGCCCAAATATTTAATGATTGGTGAATTACCGGAAACACGGTACAAAGTCATTTTAATAGCTAAAACCTTGTCATCAGATGCGGCTTTTTTAACAAAGTTCAAGACAGCATCGAAGGAATCGTATGGGTGTTGAACAAGGTAATCTTGCTTTCTGATATTGGCAAAAATATCACTCGACATTCTTAAATCAGGATCAATGTAAGCCTTAAATGGCTTGTAATGAAGATTTTTATGATTAGTGATTGCACCAGGCAATTTCTTTAAGAAAGTTAAGTCAATTGGACCACATATTTCATAGATTGCAGAATCATCTACTTTTAATTTCTTAAACAATCTTTTTCTGATTTCACAGCCCATTGATTTTTCTATTTCAAGGCGAACAACTTTTCCGTGTTCACGATCTTTTAACTGGCGCTGGACACTTCTTAAGAAATCAGACGTATCACGTTCGGCTACATCAAGATCCATATCACGAGTAATTCTAAAGCAGGCAGCTTCATTAACTTCATATCCGTCGAATAATTTGCCAATGTATTCTTTGATAATGCACTCAAGCAAAATAAAGCTGTTATCTTCTTCAGGCAGTTTAACTAAGCGCTTGAAAATATTAGGTACACGAACTGTCGCATATTCATGTTCGCCAGATTCTTTGTCTTTCAATCTAACAGCGATATTCAAAGAGTCATTTGCAATAAATGGAAATGGACGGTTTGTATCATCAGCCATTGGAGTTAAAACAGGATAGAGTTCATCGTTAAAGTAACGGCGAATAAACTCATGCTGACGATCAGTTAATTCAGAAACATCTTTAATAAAAATATTCTGCTTTTCAAGAAGCGGCAAAAGTGAACGTTGATAAGTTGAGTAACGTTTCTCGACAGTTAAATGTTCCTTCTTGTTAATAGCATCAAGCTGCTGCTTTGCGGTCATGCCTGATGAATCGGTTGTTTTGATTTTAGCAGCAACCAATTTATGAAGGGAAGCAACTCTAACCATGAAGAATTCATCAACGTTGCTTTGAGTAATACCTAAGAAGTTCAATCGTTCAAGTAGTGGATTATCTTTGTTTCTAGCTTCTTCTAAAACTCGATCATTAAAGTCCATCCAACTCAATTCACGGTTGGTAAAATAATTCGGATTTCTAAAATCTTTAAGTTCGTCCTGTTCAATTTTATTCATCGTCTGTTCATACCCTCTTGTTTCAGACTTACTTTAATACCAAAAACATCTTCGAATAATTGTGCGCGTTTATTAAAGGACCAACGCTCTAAGGTAATATCAGCGTTAGTTTTCGCGCGAATGATTAATTGATTGTCTTTCTTTAATGAAATAACAATCTTTTTGATTTTTTGCTTATGAGAAGCATCTAATGCAGTTGCAATTCTGAGAATTGCTGATAATTTAACCACTTCAAGTTGAATTTGTGGATCCAATTGACGATAGTGGTATCCGCCAATGTCTGGTTGACTTGGATTTTCATCAGTAGTTTGATAACGACAAATTTCACTAACAATTTCGTTATCACGATCTGATAGACCAATTAATTTATTAGCATCTACAATTTCAGCAGATTGCTCGTATCGGCAAACTTGGTTAACAAAACTACCGATATCAGCAACCGTTGCAGCTAAGCTCAACAATAGACGGTCTTTTTCCGGTAAAAGATGGACATTACGTAATCGATCAAAAATATGAACAGCAAATTTTTGGATAGTTGATGCATGATCAGGATCTACTAAATAGCGAGCTGCCATATTTTGCGCATAAGTCATAATGATTTCATTGCCGTATTTATTTTTTTGAATCCTTTTACGATCGGCTTCTTCCATCAAAAGACCAGTAATAACTGACATATCTGTGATAAAAATCTTATTTGGATTTAGTAAATCAATAAAGCGTTTGATTACGATTAGATTCGGTAAAGTATGCTCCGCTACAGCAGGCTCTAGTTGATAGGTATGCTGTAGAATACTACTTGGCATTTCAATAGTTTGTTCGTAAAAATTTTCAAAAGTATCTCTAGATATTTCGTCAGCAGTATCATTTTCTGCTAAGAAATGGTTGCTCATCACATCAGTGTGTTGAATGATTACCGCACAATTTGAATTAGTTTGCAATTGCCGAGCTAAATGATCAATTTTGCTACGGATATAATCATTGATTACATCAATTGGATTTGATGGGCTATCAGTAGTAATTTGGTTGATTTGTTGAATTTCACGTGGGCCAAGAGGTAAACTCCAAGCCGAAACAAACTTATCGTTCTCAAACAATGAAAGATTGATCATGGCTGAACCCAAACTTAGTAAATACGTTGGCTTCACACCTATTTCAGAATCTTGTACTGAGTGCAAACTTTTAATTCCGCTGAGTACTTTTGTATGAATGATTTGACTACTGCTAAGCCATTCAATCTCCAAGCCGGTTCTAAACTTGATCTGATCAGCAATATAGCTTGATGACAATGAATCGATTAGTTGAGAATTTCCGTAAAATTTGAAGTCTTTAACTCGATAATCCTTGAGTGCTTCTTTAAAGCCAATAATCGCGGTACAGATTTTTGCCATATCTTGTTCAAAAACTTCGCTTTTGTTATCAGCTTGAATGAATGATGGAGAGTCAATTTTTTCAATAATTGAAAAGTCCTTAAGATCAACAATATTAAGTTGAATCTTGTAAGAAGACATATAAATTAAGCCAAATAATTTCTTTTTCATTTTAGATCTAACTTTTCCTATTGTTTAAACTCCTTGCGAGCAGAATCAATGACCTTCATGACATCTTCACTGTGCTTAAGACTGTCTTTGACAGCATCCATGTCATGCTGTTTGATAATTTTTTCAAAAGCAACAAATTCATCGTACATTCTATGTGGATGGTCATTAACGTCGAAATGATTTAACTTTTTATATTTTTGGTAAATGTCAAATGATGGTAAAGAGTTGATTGCACCATTAATCACGATCGTTTCTTCATCACCTTCAATAATAGAAGTGATGGGAGCGCCAGCATCTTTAGCAGCAATTGAGGATACTTTGAAATCGCCATAATCTAAGAGCAGAATTCCAGAAGTATCTACCCCGCGCTGAATGTTTGCTAAATACTTTACATACTTAGGCAATCCAAACAATTCTACTAGTAAGTGAATATTATAAACATTCAAATCCAGCAGAGCGCCGCCACCCTTTTCGGGATCAAAAACAGGTTCGATAATTCCTTTTTTAAAGTTGTCATAGCGATGCGAATACTGAGAATAATTCATGGTAATAATCCGAATATTACCAAGTTCAGGCAACTTTTCTTTAATTAGTTTGAAGTTGGGTAAATAGATGTTGGTAATAGCTTCAATTAATACTAGATTTTTTTCTAGCGCTATCTTCTTTAGTTCTTCAAATTCTGCTAAATTTAGCGTAAACGGCTTTTCACAAATAACATTTTTTCCAGCAAGTAAAGCTTTTTTTGTAAATTCATAATGTAAAAAATTGGGAACTGCAACATAGACGGTATCCGCTTTAGATTCAGCTAAAGCTAAGTCGTAATCAATATAAGTGTGTTTTATTCCGTATTTAGTTGCTAATTCTTGTCCAACTTTCTCACTTCGAGCAGTTGTTACAATTGCTTCGAGTTCGGTATCTTTTAAATCTTTAGCAATTGTAAGCCAATCGTGAACGATAAAGCCCGATCCAGCAATTAAAAGTTTCATTTTTTCTCCTTTAAAATCATGATTTATATGTTTTTTTAAAAGCTAACTTTGAAAGTGTTTTACTATTCTATTATATGCTTTTATCTCGAGTTAATGTATTGATATTAGTATAATAAGAAAAATCTTTAACAAAAATAAAACGACAGAAACAAACTGTCTATCTGTTTCTATCGTTATCAATTCTTGTTATTAAATGTTCAAATTTAATTCATATGCCAAACGATCTGGATCAAGCGGGTCATCAATAATTCTAATAATTCCACGATGCTCATAACCGTTATCTAGCGCTAATTTTTGCATCGGTCTATTTAACTTGTAAGTGTCAACCCTAAAGTTATGAATCCCCTTCATTACCATTAAACTGATAATGTTTGAGTAAAAGATTTTAGCTAATCCCTGCCCCTGAAAAGCTGAACTAATGCAGATGCGGTGAACAGTCGCATATTTGTCTTTAGTGTTTTTCCAAGCACCATCGATCTCTTGATAATTTGGATCATCACCAATAACGATAGCTGCGTATGCTGCGACCTGCTCTCCTACTACAAATACATAACCGTTTCCCTTTTTTATATCTTCTGTAATCGTATCTATATTTGGATACCCACTTTGCCATTGCGGGCTACCCGCCTCTTTTAAAAATTGTTTGGCTTCGTCAATAATTTTTATAATCGCGTCAATGTCCTTTTCTTGGGCAAGTCTAGTGTACTTAATCATTGGTTCAACTGCACCTCTTCTTGAAATAGTTATATTTTATCTCAAAAAAGCGCAAACTCGTAAAAAAGTTTGTGCTTTTTGCTACTTGATTTTAATAGCTAAAGCTTCATAAGGCTTCAAGCTAATTTCTTTTTCTAATTTACCATTTCCATGATCATAGTTACCAAGCAATAATTCGTAGTCTTTACCTTGGTATTCTTCAGGCAAGATTGCAGAATGTTCTTTTTCGTAGAAGTTAGTGAAAATTAATAATTTTTCATTACTGTCATCTAAATGGCGTTCATATGCAAAGATTTGAGGATCGTCTTTTAAGAACATCTTGATGTGACCGTCAGAGATCAACTTTTCATTCTTACGTATCTTAATTAATTTTTGGTAATAGTTAAAGATTTCACCGTGGTCAAGTTCATCTTTTACGTTAATGCGTTCTTGATCAGTTGGCATAAGCCATGGGTTAACCTTACTAAAGCCAGCATATTCACTGCTATCCCAATGCATTGGTGTACGAGAATTATCGCGAGACTTATCTTTGATAATTTCGAAAGCTTCTTTTTCACTCATGCCCTTTTCAAGTAATTCTTTGTAGGCATTCTTGCTTTCAATATCAACATAGTCATCAATTGTATGGTAATCAGGATCGATCATACCTAATTCTTCACCCATGTAGATATATGGAGTCCCTCTCATGAAGTGAGTTGCAGTAGCTAACATTTCTGCAGACTTTTCATGAAATTCGCCGGTATTACCGAAACGAGTTAATGCCCAAGGCTGATCGTGGTTATCCCAGAACAATGCATTCCAGCCGCCACCTTGATCCATCTTTTCTTGCCATTCAGTGAATAATTGCTTAAGCTTCATGAAATCAAATGGCATCTTGGACCACTTTTCACCGTTTTTGTAGTCAACTTTTAAGTGGTGGAAAGTAAAGACCATTGATAATTCGTGTTCATTTGGATTTGAGTATTCGATTGAATTAGGGATGGTGGTTGAAGACATTTCACCAACAGTAACACTGTCAGGATCTTGACCGAAACTTTCTTTGTTCATTTCCTTTAAATATTGATGAACAATTGGTGTGTCAGTATACAAGCTCTTTTCTTCAACTGGATCAGTAGAATCTACTAAGTTTTCGGACTTCCCAGTTACATTAATAACATCGAATCTAAAACCTTGGACGCCTTTTGAACGCCAGAAGTTGATAACTTTGAAAAGTTCTTTTCTTACTTCTGGGTTGTGCCAATCAAGATCAGCTTGAGTTGGATCATAGAGATGTAAGTAGTAGTAATCAGTGTCGCCAAATTTTGCCCAAGCTGAACCACCGAATTTACTTTGCCAATTGGTTGGTAAACTGCCATCAGCTTTTGCCTTTCTCAAATAGAAAAATTTGCGGTATTTTTCGTCCCCTGCTAAAGCTTTTTTGAACCATTCATTTTCTGTTGAGCAGTGATTAAGCACCATATCGAGCATGACACCGATGTTATTTTCTTTTAGCTTGGCAACCAATTCTTCAAAATCAGCCATTGTGCCAAATCTTGGATCGATCTTATAGTAATCAGCGATATCATAACCATTATCATTCTGAGGTGAAACAAAGAATGGATTGAACCAGATCATATCGATGTTTAATTTCTTAAGATAATCGATCTTTTTAATAATGCCTGGAATATCACCGACGCCATCACCATTTGAATCATAAAAAGACTTGGGATAAATTTGGTAAATTACTTTTTTGCCTAAATCTGACATTAGAATTCCTCCATTTATAATTTGATTTTTCTTCTTCGAGCAAAGTCGACGAATCTAAATTTCTTCGGATTATGAAAAGATAAAGTTAGTTGGAATAAAGATGTATCGTTTAAAAAATTGCGACTAGCTACTAAGACAGCAGTTGAATTAGAGAGTTGTAGGATATCTTGTAATTCATGATTAATCTTTTCAACTGTAATGGTTTTTGTTGCATATGAGATATCTAAATTGAGTTTTTTTTCAAAATATTCATAAATAGAATGTTCTGCAGCTTCTCTAGGAAGTGTATCAATAGGTGGATTAAATAAATAATCGCAATCTAATACTTCTGGCTCACCATTAATTAAACGCAATCTTCGCAGATAAAAGCCCGCTTGCTTGTCTTGTTCTGGAAAATTATCTTTAAAAATTTGAGGCAAGTCATCGCATTTTTCTAACTTAAGTAGTTTTGTTTGTGCCTTCATTCCTAATGATTTATTTAGTTCAGAAAAACTAGTTATCCCAGAAATAGGAAAAGAATACTTTTCAAGATTTAAAACTAGCGAACCTTTCCCCTTTATTTTCTGAATCAGTCCTAATGAATTGAGTTGATCCAAGGCTTTTCTGATAGTTTCTCGAGAAGTCCCATATAAAGTGGTTAATTGGTTCTCACTTGGTAAAAATTCGTGCGATTTAAATTGTCCATGCTTAATTTTAGAAGCAATATCTTGAGCGATTAAATCAGTTTTTGATTCTGCCATATTAGTTATTCCTTTCTAAGTCAATCTAAATATATCACTGGTGTAAATACAAGTAAAAATATTTTTAATCTCCCATTAGATTAGCAATGTAAACTTTTTCAAAATAATTATATTAAACTTGTATATACAAGTTTAATATAATTTATGAGCTCAGATGAAAACGCTTTTAAATTTTCTAAGAATTGAACTTTAGGAGAAAAGAATAATGGATAATGAAATTACTTTACTTGCACCTGCAAACGGTGAAGTCCTTGCACTTAGCAAAACTAGTGATCCAATCTTTAGTCAGGGAGTTATGGGCCAAGGCTTTGGTTTAACCCCGGTAGATGGCAACGTTGTTGCACCAGTAAGCGGAAAAGTTTCAATGGTTGCTGAAACTAAGCACGCAATTGGTATTAATACTGAAGATGGACTTGAGGTTTTAGTTCATATGGGTGTTGATACTGTTGGTCTTAATGGAGAGCCATTTGAAGTAAAAGTTGAAACCGGTCAGGAAATTAAAGCTGGTGATCCAATTGCAACAATGGATCTCGACAAAATCAAGGAGAAAAACCTTGATACTACTATTATGACTTTAGTTACTAATTCAGCCCAAAAACTTGATGGCTTAGATTTAACTGAGGGAACTGCTAAAGCTGGCGAGATTGTTGCTCACGCACATCTTAAGACTGCTGAAGAAGCATCAGATAAGAAGCTTTCATACGATGAACTCGCGACTTTCATTATTAAGAACGTCGGTGGTGCAGATAATGTCAATAATTTAATTCACTGTATCACTCGCCTTCGCTTCTACTTGAAAGATGAATCAAAGGCCGATGATGATGTTCTGAAAAATCAGCGTGGTATTCTTGATGTAATGCATGCTGGTGGTCAATATCAAGTGGTTATTGGTAACGAAGTTACTAATGTCTTTGACGCTGTTATGAAGCAACTACCTGGTTTAGGTGACAATCCAGCTCCAACTACTAATGAAAATGATGACAGAAATCCAGTTTCAAGAGCATTTGGTAATTTGATTGGTTTCATTACTGGATCTATGAGTCCAGTAATCGGTGTAATTGCTGCATCAGGTATTATCAAAGGTTTTCTAGCCTTGTTAACTTTGCCGCAATTAGGTGCATTACTCAATGTTAAGAGTCCTGTCTACATTACAGTAAGTGCTATGGCTGACTCAGCCTTCTTCTTCCTTCCAATCCTCGTAGGATTTAGTGCCGCAAAACGTTTAAACAGTGATCCAATTATTGCCGCAGTAATCGGTGGTTTCCTTACCTACCCTCAAATGATTGATTGGGGTAGAAATATGACAACTATGTTTAGTTTAGGTAGTTGGAACTTCCAATTCTTAAACTATAGTTACTCAATCTTCCCAATGATCTTAGCAGCTTGGCTTGCAGCTAAATGTGAGGAATGGCTTAAGAAAGTTCTTCCAAGCTATCTACAAATGATTTTCGTCCCTTTGATTACAATTTTGGTTGTTTCAGCAATTACATTAGTAATTACCGGTCCAGTGATCCAAGGTGCTGCAAATGGTATCGCAGTCTTCATTAACTGGCTTGTTAAGTCATCAGGCTGGATCGGAGGTTTGATCATTGGTGCTTTCTACCAATTACTTGTTATCTTCGGTCTTCACTGGGGTGTTGTTCCGTTGGTTGCTCAACAAATTGCCGGAACTGGTGAAAGTGCATTGAACGCCATCATTAGTACTACTATGGTTGCTCAAGGTGCTGCAGTATTGGCAGTTGCAATCAAGTCAAAGAAGTCTGACATGAAAGAATTAGGTATTGCCGCTGCTATCTCAGCATTCTGCGGTGTTACTGAACCAGCAATTTATGGTATTAACTTAAGATACAAGACTGTCTTTATCTCAGGATGTATCGGTTCTGCATTCGGTGGTTTAATTACTGGTTTAATGCACGGAACTATGTTTGGCTTTACTGGTGGTTTGATTGGTTTCTCAAGTTTCTTCGATCCAAAGAATCCAACCAACTTAAGTAGTTTCTATGCATTCTTAATTTCAAGTGCAGTGACAATCGTTGTTGCTTTCATTGTAACTTGGGTATGGGGATACAATGATGACATGACTATGGGCAAAAAAGTAGAGAAAAAGAAGCGCCCAGGTTCTGCAAAATAGTTGAATAGAACAAAAATGCGAAGAGTTGCAACTCTCCGCATTTTTGTTTGGCTTGAAATGTATTACTGATTGAGTGTGATACCTTTATCAAAAAATAATATTAAAAAGATTCTTGCCTTTTCAAGGACAAGAATCTTAGTGAATGGGTAATTAATTTTTTATTTTAGTAGTCGATTGGCTTGTAGCCGTGGTTAATGGCGTCAGCTTTTAAATCTTTAACTTCGTCATCGTCATGATCGTGAGTTTCTTCGAGCTTTTCGTCTTCGCCTTCAATCAATTCGTCATCATCAACCGGTGATACGCCACGATCTGCAGAGCTAACACCTTCATAATCTTTATCATACATTCTCTTAACAACAGCACATGCTGCTAAAAATGCCGCACTAAATCCAATGCCAATACCTAAAAGAGCTTTTTTCTTCATAAATATGCACCTCACTTTTAAATCGCTTTCATAGTTATATTATACGTTATTTTACCGCATTTTTATACATATTAATATCTTATTTGCCCGTTTGCCATAGCTTTCAAAATAATGATCGCTAAACCTACCAATAATAATATCAAGCTAATCGCTGCCCATTTTTTACTGCGTGATCTGTATTGCCGCCAATGAAAAGGCGTGTACTTGGTATTAATAATCATAATGAAAAAGCTTATAAACATGATAATGACACCAATTAAAATGATAATATCCATTTTTCTCTCCTAATATGGATAATTATCCAAACGGTCTTTTTCAGTGATTTCACGAACCACTCTTGCAGGCACACCCATAGCTAGAGAATTATCAGGAATATCTCTAGTAACAACTGCTCCGGCAGCAATGACACAGCCATTACCGATTTTTACACCAGCACACACAGTTACGTTACTTGCAAACCAACAGTTATCACCTACTGTAATTGGTGCACCGTATTCGTAATCAGCTAGTTTCCCATCTTCTTGAATACGAGCGTTTCGTTGCTCAGGAAGTAGCGGATGAATTGGTGTAGCAAATGTACAATTGGGCCCTACCATCACATTTTTACCGAAAGTGACAGGACAAGTATCAAGAATGGTCAAGTTGAAATTAGAATAAAAGTTTTCACCCAAATGAGTGAAACGACCATAATCAGCTTGAAGTGGTCCTTGAATGTAGACGCCTTTCTCATGATCTGAGAAAAGCCTATCAATGATAGCGTTTCTTTCATCGCGATCGGTATCTGACAGCATGTTATAGTCACGGCATAACCGGTGAGCTAAACTTGAAAAACCAGATAATTCTTCTGTATCTGGACGGTACGGTTCACCTGCGAGCATCTTTTTTGTGTTATCTTCCATAATGTTCTCCATTATTTTTATTTTATTGAATAAGTAAATTATAGTGTGTGTATTTTTGTTTAACTATGGAAAATTTAAAACTTTATTTTTATTTATTAATTAATAATTTTTTACCTAAGATGTTAGTAAAGTCTTTTAATATCAGGCTTTATGTTATTTCATGAGTAAGTCGTTTTGCTTGTGAATATATCATTTTAATAATAAAATCAGTCATGTAGAAGCGCTTACAGCGTTTCTGAGGTACTATTGCTTTTGTCGTAATTCGAGAGGTAACTATTATGACTGAAACCAAAATTATTAGTTCTGTAAATGTTAATTCTGATCCCCGTGCTGAAAAGGATGTATTGTGGTTTGATGAGCTTCATCGTGAAGATGTTGCATTAGTTGGAGGAAAATCATCCTCACTTGGAGAAATGACTTCTTCGACTAATATTCCTGTCCCTTATGGCTTTGCGACTACAGCTCACGCCTATCGCTATTTTTTGAACTCAACGGGTTTGGATAAAAAAGTTAGCGAATTACTTAACAGTATTAAAGACTATGAAAACACGGAAGAATTGCATGAAGTCTGTTCGAAAATTCGAAAGATTATGGTGGAAACACCTATGCCAGAAGATTTAGCTGAAAATATCAAGAGTTCATATCTTCAATTAGCAAAGAAAATGGATCAAAAAGATCCATTCGTTGCTGTTCGCTCTAGTGCAACCGCTGAAGATTTGCCAAATGCTAGTTTTGCTGGACAACAAGATACTTATTTGAATGTCCGTGGTGCAGATGAAGTTGTACAAAAAGTTAAGGAATGTTATGCTTCCCTCTTTACTGATCGTGCTACTTACTATCGTCATAAGGCACAATTCCCATATCAAAAAGTAGCTTTATCTGCTGCAGTGCAAATGCAAGTTTTCTCCAAGTCGTCAGGTATTATGTTTACTGTTAACGTTTCAAACGGAGACGATTCAGTTATCGTTATCGACTCTATTTGGGGATTGGGTGAATACATCGTTTCAGGTAAGGTAACTCCAGATCACTTTGTAGTAAACAAATCTGACTTAACTATTAAGTCTAAAGCAATTACTACTAAGAAAATTGAACTAATTAGAGAACCTAATGGCGGAGTTCACGAAGTTAATGTTCCAGAAGATAAGCAACAAGAAGCTTCATTAACTGATCAACAAGTTGTTGAACTTGCTAGTTATGCTAAAACGATTGAAAAGCATTATGGCTGCTATATGGATATGGAGTGGGCAGTTGATTCAAGAACTAATAAAGTTTGGGTCGTTCAAGCTCGCCCTGAAACTGTTTGGTCACAAAGAAACAGGAGCAAGCAAGATAATTCTTCAAGTCAATCAAGTACGGATATTTCTAATGCAGAAGTAATCTTAAGAGGACTGACTGCTGCTCCAGGTCTTGCAAGTGGTCGTGTTCATGTAATTGATAATCCAGAAGATATCGATCAATTCAAGAAAGGTGAAATCTTAGTTACTTTAATGACTTCACCTGACTGGGTTCCAGCTATGCAAAAAGCTAAGGCAATTATCACAAATAACGGTGGGATGACTTGTCATGCAGCCATTGTTTCTCGAGAAATGCAAATACCATGTATCGTTGGTACTACAAGTAATGGTGTGAAAGCTACCGAAGTCCTTAAAGATGGTGAAATGATTACTGTTGATGCTAAGAACGGTGTAGTTTACAAAGGTGATATTATTGACGCCTTAAAACCAAAAGCACCAACTGCTCAAGTAAGTAATCAACCTGTTCAAGCAGAATACTTCCCTCCTACAGCAACTAAAGTCATGATGAATCTTGGTAATCCTGATTTGGCAGAAAAGTATTCAGCTCTACCTGCTGATGGGATTGGCTTAATGAGAGAAGAATTCTTGTGGACTTCATATATTCATGAGCACCCACTTTACTTAATTGACTCTGGTCATCCAGAAAAAGTTGTCAACGAACTTGCTAGTGGTATTGGTAAAGTTGCAAGAGCAATGTCACCTCGTCCAATTGTGCTGAGATTTTCTGATTTTAAGTCAAGTGAATATCGTAATTTAAAGGGTGGAGAAAAATACGAACCTCATGAATCTGCTGACTTATTAGGTTGGCGTGGTGCATCTAGATACTATGATCCTAAGTATATTAATGCTTTCAAGCTTGAAGTTAAGGCAGTTAAGAAGGTTCGTGAAGAATATGGCTTAACAAACTTAAATGTAATGATTCCATTCTGCAGAACTGTTGACGAAGCCAGAAAAGTAACTCAAATTATGGCTGAAGAAGGATTAGTAAGAAGTGCCAACTTTAAGATTTACATGATGGCCGAAATTCCTTCAAACATTATTTTGGCTGATCAATTCAACGAGTTCGTTGATGGCTATTCAATTGGCTCAAATGATTTGACAATGCTTATTTTGGGGTGTGACCGCAATAATGATACAGTTGCTAGATTATTTGATGAAAGAAACTTGGCAGTAAAACGTGCAATTCGTCATTTGATCAAGGTTGCTCACAAGGATGGTAAGACTGTTTCAATCTGTGGTCAAGCGCCTTCTGAATACCCAGAATTCACTGAATTCTTGGTAAGAAGTGGCATTGACTATGTTTCAGTTAACCCTGATATGGTAAAGCAAACCAAGTTAAATGTTGCTCATTATGAACAAAGAATCTTGTTAGACCATGCAACTGGTTTAGGTCGGCAAGATCCTACCAATTATGAATGGTAAAATAACTAATTAAAAGAAATTCGTGTTACAAAAATAAGAAGCTAGTAATCAAAATCATTAGCTTCTTATTTGTTTATTTATGATAATTTTCTTTTACTGTTAATCCTTCGCTTAAGATCAGAGTTTTAATTAAATTTAAAATCACGATAAAAATAAGCGTTAATGCGATAGTTAGAATCGTTCCCCAAAGAATTGGAACAGCATTATTAGTTTGCAAACCTTCAAACATCAAATCACCAAGCCCACCTGCACTAATGGTTGATGCAATTGTTGCAATCGCCATTGTTGAAGCAAGTGCGACTTGTAACCCAGAAAAGATTGACGGCATTGCTAATGGTAATTGAACTTTAAAGAAAACTTCGCGGTCCGTCATACCTAACCCTTTTGCCACTTCGATGTAATCAGGATCGACACCGCGGATTCCTGTAATAAATGTTCTCAGCAGCACGTATTCATTATAACAAGCCAAAACTATAATTGCTGTGGTAGTACCTAGACCTGTGACTGGGATAAGTAATGCAAAGAAAGCGTAGCTGGGAACTGAATATAATAATGAAAAAACATAAATTAATGAATTAAGCCAGTTCTCTTTTCTTAAACAAAAATAAATGATGACTACCGCAATTACAAATGCGATTAAAAGGGCTGCCAAAACCATCTGTCCATGTTGGCTTGCCAACAGAATCATATGTTGTGAATTTTCTTGCCAATATTTAATCATTGAAATGCTCCCATAAATTCTTGTTCTGCTGAACTGTTCCGAGTAAATCGCTGACGTATTGAGTTGCAGGATGATCGATTAGATTTTCAGGTGTATCGAATTGTTCAATCATACCGTTATTCATTACCATAACGCGATCGCCTAAGAAAAGTGCTTCGTTGATGTCGTGAGTAACGAAGAAAAAAGTTTTGTCATTTAAATTTTTATGTAAAGTTTTTAATTCTTGCTGCAGATTTTGGCGAGTGATTGCATCAAGAGCAGAAAATGGTTCATCAAACAACATAATTGGTGGATTGGTTGATAATGCTCGTGCTACCCCTACTCTTTGTTGCTGTCCGCCGGATAATTGAGATGGATAAGCATCCTTAAAGCGGGCATCTTCAAGTCCGACTACTTCAAGAAGCTTTGAAACAGTCTGATCAATCTTGTCTTGACTCCACCCCAACAACTTCGGTGTGACGGCAATATTCTGTGCAATTGTCATGTGTGGGAATAAACCAATTGATTGGACAACATAGCCGATATGGCGCCGCAAGTTTACCAAATTAGCATTTTTCAGATTTTCACCATTGACGATAATTTCACCAGAAGTTGGTTTTTCAAGACCATTGATCATCTTTAATGTGGTAGTTTTACCAGATCCTGAGGAACCAAGAACGGTAATAAACTCACCTTTTTTAATCTCAAAATTTAGGTCAGAGATAATTTCTTTCTTATCGTATTTTTTGGCAACATGCTTGAATTTAATAATTGAATTGCTCATTTTCTCTAACCTTTCTAATGGCTAAATCTAATAAAATCATTGAGATTAATGATAAAAGAGCGACGCTGACTGCGCCGATAACGACATATTGTATTTTATATAAACCAAGACCAGTGAAGATCAGAGTTCCGAGGCCACCCGCACCAATATAGGTTGCCAAAGTGGCGCTAGCGATTACTTCAACTAACGCTAACTTGATTCCGTTAAGAATATAAGGTAATGCTAGCGGAAAAGTGATTTGTTTAAGTAATTGCGTCTGATTCATACCCAGGGACAATCCCACTTCTTTTAACGTTGGTGAAACCTCATTAAATCCAAGGATTGTATTGACGAAAAGTGGTGGCAAAGCTAAGACTACTAATGCAATTAATGCTGGTGTATAGCCTGTTCCAATAAAAGGAATCAGAATGAATAATAGTGCTAGACTAGGAATGATTCTAAGTAGTTGACTAAAAGTTTGACAAAATTGAGCAACAAAGCGATTTCTTGAACCTAAATAACCTAAGGGTAAAGCAATGATCATCGCAATAATTAAAGATGTGAAGCTCAGGAAAAGGTGCTGTCCAACATAGCCCCAATACTCACCTGATGATGTTTGAAAATAATTAATTATTTGATTAATCATGTTTTACCGTCCTTTAAGCTAGTTAAATTCTAATAGTTCTCTTCAACCCACTTGCTTGCGACATATTGGTAACTATGACCATCAACATCGACTTGCTTGTTCAAGTTTTGTAATTCCTTTGTGGTTAGCTTCTTGTTAACCTTATTAAGAATCTTTGCAATTCGTGGATCTGAATCAAGAGTTGATTTTCTAATAAGTGGTACAAGGTTATATGGTGGCCAGAAATGCTTGTTATCAGTTAAAGCAAAGTATTTACCTGTCGCAAGCTGACCTTCTGTAGTTGATGCGGGAGTGATGTCGCCTTCACCTTTTTCAAGGATTTGGTACTTCAAACTTGGGTCGTAGACCTTGTGATTTTTGAAATTGAACTTACCGTAAACTTTTTCAAGGCCTAGAATACCATCTTCACGTTTGTCAAATTCACCTTGTGATGCAAATCTAATCTTATTTGCTTTCTTTTGCAAATCACTAATATTCTTAATGCCGTATCTCTTAGCTATGCTTGTTCTGATGGCGATACCTTGAGCATCATTACCTGGAGCGTATGATAAAGTTGTTAAACCTTCTTTTTGAACACCGTTTCTAGCAATAGTCGCGATTTGCTTTTCGTTTTTGCCTACGATATTTTTGTTTAAATAAGAAAGTGCAATTGTTCCTGTATATTCTGGATATAAAGTAACTTGCTTAGACCTGATTGCTTGGTAGACTACTGAGCTTGAAATATTAGGCTTGGTTCGGACATTGAAACCTTCTTTTTTTAATGCGTCAGCCCAAATTTGCATCACTATTTTGCTTTCGGTGAAATTTTTTGAACCGATTATAACTGTAGAAGCATTACTACTATGTTTATATTTTTGATTGCTGTTATTGTTAATTATGAAATTACATATTATTATTGTTGACACAAGTATAATAAGCTCTATTAAAGCTATCTTTTTCCTTTTACTCATCTGCCACTCTTTTCCATACCTTATAATTATATAAATTCAAATTACAAGTTAATAATATGATATCCACTTGACCAAGTCAACACTTTTTCATAAAATAAATGTAAATTGTATAATTACAAGAATGAGGAGATGAACAGAATGAAAATATCTACTCGCTTCAGTGACTCAATCCATATCTTAGCTTTCATTGATATTTATGGAAAAATGAAAAATTTACCACTTACAAGTAATCTAATTGCATCAAGTATTGAAACCTCTCCTGTTATGGTGCGCCAATTAATGGTTACTTTAAGAAAAGCAGGATTGATTGAAACTAAGCATGGAACTCCAGATCCGAAACTTGCTAAAAAACCTGAAGATATCACGCTATTAGATGTTTATTTAGCAGTTGAAAAAGAAAAGCCTTTATTTGAGATTGATCATAAAACCAATCCTGAATGCATAGTTGGTGGAAATATCCAGTCGACTCTATCAACATTTTATTCTCAAGCTGAAATTGCTGCTAAAGCTAAACTTAATCAAACCACTTTAGCTGATGTGATCAATACAATTTTGGTTAAACAGAAGGAAAAAGAAAAATTACAAGAACAAAATAACGACTAGTCAATGACTAGTCGTTTTTGTTACTTTTCTCTATAAATTGCTTTAACAGTTTCAATATCAATTGGTTGAATTGGATAGCTACGGTCCGGACTAATTGCTGAATTCATTACTGATGGTTGACTATCAATATGATTTAAACCAATTGCAAGACCCAATTCATGTTCAGCTACATTTACCTGGGATTGGTAACTAAGATATGCATCATAGAAATTATTCAAAAGAATTTCCGCACTTCTCTTTCCGGTTGAACTTTGTCTAGTTGTAGTTTCACCTGCCCATGAAGTATTACCGTAATTGCCATTTTTAATAGTTAAATATGCATTAGCTGGAGATTTAATAACAATTAATTTCACAACGCCAGTGGCATTCCAAGCGTTGATTGCGTCTTGAACCACTTGGCGGTCCTTATCATCATCAAGTGCTAAATAGACTGTACCATAAGGAATATTAGCTTCCTTTTTAGTGATCTTTTTAGCCTTTTTATGACCATCAACTTTAATAGCTTTCTTTGCCTTAGTTTTAACACTAACTTTGCTCTCTTAGTTGATAACTTTTTGACAGTCTTTTTAGTGGTCTTCTTGGCTTTTTTAGTTGATTTTTTGTTCTTCTTTGTAGCAGCTTGGACACTAGTTTCAATTTGTGAATTTTCAAAAATCCCTGTGCTGCCTAACGCTCCTAAAAGCATTGTAGAGACAACTAATTTCTTTAGAATGTTCTTTAATTTCATGCGATAATCATTCCTTCTCTATTTAAAGTCAATATTATTATTTTGATAAGACAAGGTCAATTAATTCACATAACTGTAATTGCATTTCTAAAAAGTTGTAAATCTTTTATAATTATCTTTAGAAATGAGGTAAAAAATGGATCAATTATTCGCAAAAGCGCCGATCAAAAAGGTCTATTTTAAGCTAGCATTACCGGTTGTTTTAGGAATGATCACTACTATGATTTATAACCTAGCCGATACGATGTTTGTTGCTAAAACAGGTGATACTAGATTAGTGGCGGCTGTCACAATTGGTGCACCGTTGTTAAATTTTTTAATGGCGGTGTCCGATATTTTCGGACTTGGTGGAAGTAGTGTTATCTCGCGTTTATTTGGTGAAAAAAGATATAATTTAAGTAAGCGAGCTAGCAGTTTTTCTATCTACTGGGGAATTATTTCGGGACTCTTTTTAACAGCAATTTTATTGATTTTTGAAAGACCTATTCTTTATGCATTAGGTGCACGTTCTACAACCTATGCCGATTCTGCTGATTTTTACCGAGTTATTTCTATCGGTGCAGTTTTCATTGTTTTATCTTTAATACCACAAAACTTAATTAGAACCGAAGGTTTAGCTATTCAAGCAATGATCGCATCCATGTTAGGAACAATTCTAGCGATTATTCTAGATCCGATCTTCTTATTTATTCTAAAAATGGGGGCTACAGGCGTCGGCATTGCCAACATTTTAGGTTATGCTTTTACTGATTTGTTGCTAGTCTACTTCACTGTGAAGAAAGCTACTTATATTAATCTAAATCCTAAATTGATGAAAATTGATAAAAAATTAGTCAAAGATATTATCTCAATCGGGATTCCAAGTTCAGTGACAAATTTTGCACAAAGCTTCGGAATGGCCTTACTGAATTCTTCTCTAGCAATTTATGGTGCAAATAAAATTGCTGCAATGGGAATTACTCAGAAGATTTATAACATTGTCATCTTAGTAATTGTTGGCTTTACTTTCGGGTCGCAACCGCTGATTGGCTATAATTACGGTGCTAAAAATTGGAAGCGACTACGTGATATTTTACGTTTTGATATGTTAGTTCAAGTTATTTATGCTGTTATTGCAGGTGGATTGCTAATTGTATTTTCAAAGCCGATCACAGCTCTTTTCATGAATCAAAATAACATAGTATCATCAGCTAGTTATATGCTAATTGCGTGTTTGGTCACTACACCACTTGTTGGCATAATTTTGGTTTACACAACAGTTTTTCAGTCTGTTGGCAATGCTTGGGCTGCTTTTATTATGGCAATTTCACGTCAAGGTGTAATTTACTTCATCGCAATAGAAATTATGAAATATATGTTAGGATATCACGGAATTGTGTGGGCACAAGCTGTAACAGATGTAGTTACATGTTTAATAGGCTATCTTATTTTTAGGTATAGCCTAGATTTGAAAGATAAAATAAAAGATGATAACTAAACAAAAGGCGCTTCTATACCTATCACAATTTAGGTAGAAGCGCTTTTATTTTTGATTAATTCTCTTAACTAAATCTTGCTTAATATCATTAAATTGCTTGTTGTTAGTCGATTTCAATTGAGGAAAACTGTTAAGCAAACGTTTGTGATTCCAACTCAATTTATGCTTTGGCTTGACTTCATCCAAATGCTTAAAGATAAGTTCATGAGATGAAAGCTCGTGTCCTCTTTTCTTAAAGAATGCATTGATGCGATCATTCCATTCCTTTGTTGTAACATTGAATCTTTCAACACTAATGATAGTAAAGACAAAGTCTGTTGCCATGATCACTGCGACGATAACTGCAAAGGCACCGTGAGTTCTTGCCTCTTCCCAATTAAGAAAGTCCTGAATATGGGGTTGAATAAATTTATCTAATAATACAACCCCGAATCCCCAGAATAGTGAGATCATTGGAGCAACCCGACCTTGTAAGTTACCCCATAGGTCTGAATAATCCCATAACTTCATGTGGAAGACCTTTTCAAGAAAAAGACTAGCTAAATATTCAAAGATTGTCGCTACGATTAATCCGGAAATAAATAAAAGAATCAGATGGTTTTTAAATTTATCAGTAAAAATCAATATTGTAGTAACAGCAAAGCCGTAAACTGGACAATACGGACCAAATAAGAAGCCACGATAATCATAGTGATGGTCTTTAAGTGAACAGTAAATCGTTTCCCAAATCCAGCCAATAACTGAATAAGTGAAAAAAAGCATCACTATTTCTGAAAGTGAATAAGGCATTATAGACCTCCCTCTGCATATGTTTTTTAAATAATGTTGTTAACTTAATTTTAACTTAATTTTAAACTAGATTTTTATAAAAATAAATCATTGGTGCACACGTACACCAATGATTCTCTAAATGTATTTATTTAAAAAATGCTCAATTTTTGTTGCATACTTATGTGGGTTCGTCTTGTATGACTTAGCATGAGAAGCTCCCTTAACAATCCATAGTTCTTTAGGTCCATTAGTTGCACGATAATTTTTATAGACCATTTCAGTTGGAACAAAAGTATCTTTTGAACCATGGATGAACAGCATTGGACGATGGTTTTTCTTCAACTGATTAATACTGCTAGCATCATTTAAGAAATAGCCTGCTCTAATCCGGGTAATTCCACTGAGAATCTCAACCATTGGAAATCTAGGAAAACTTGGCATGTTATATAGCTGCTTTGCCTCATATTCTATTTCATCTTTGGCATTAGTATATCCACAATCTTCAATGAAACATCTAACTTGTTTGGGTAACTTTAGACCGCTGGTCATCATGGTTGTGGCACCGCCCATACTGACACCCATGATAACGATCTTAGAGTTTTTTCCATTCATAGCAATTATCTTCTTTGCCCATTTACGCACATCAACTTTCTCACGCCAACCGTAACCAACGTAATTCCCTTGGCTTTGGCCGTGTCCACGTGCATCTGGTAAAAGTGCATTGTAGCCTAATTTATGAAAAATTGCTGCGTAAGGCCCCATAGTATCCTTGTTGTTCATGTAACCATGAAGTAAGATAACGGTTTTATTACTTTTATGAGCAGCAGGAATATAATTAGCATCAAGTTTCAAGTTATCATCTGCTGCCTTGATATATAATTTCTTCTTTTTAGCTTTTTGATACCAGATCGTTTGTGAATATAGTGGATCAGATTTTTTTACTTCGGTTTTTCTAGAAAGGAAGCTCTTCTCCCCTGGTACAATTGCCACGTTGTAAAAATAAAAACCTGCGCCAATAAAGCCAATAACAATAATCAAGGTTGTAATAATCAGCGCAATCCATGTTTTTTTGTGTTTTTTTCTCAAATCATACATCTCTTTTCTAATATGTACTATGTTAAATAAGAAACATATAGAAATAAAGACTTGTATTTAGAGTGAAAATATGGCTTGGCTGTGTATATGATTGATTTGTATACAAAAAAGATCCACTAAAACAATTAGCAGATCTCGATATTTATTTTATTTATTTTTTTTAGTTAAGTTGATTCTTTTTCCTAGATATTAAAGGCTCAATCACCATATATCCAAGTAAAACTACAAATTGAACAGCAAGTGATATCATTAAAGCTTCAAAGTTGAACATTGCAGCAAATGCTAACCATAACAGATAGATACAAACAATCGGTCCAACAATTCTACTAATTTTATCTTCTAAAATTAAGTGCTTCATCATGTTTTCTGTCATAGCTAAAACCTCTTTTCTGCTTATATTGTATTCGCTTTCTTTGCTTAAATAAAGCGTTTAGAAAAGAAAAATTTAAATTAAAAGTTGCGACGAATTGGGACCTGATATGAGTTCATAAAGTTCAAAATTTCGTCAAGATTATCACTGAAACAGATTGCATCTACATATCTTTTTTCTAAGAATCCTTCGTGATGCATATGCAAAATCTGATCATGTAACCCATCATAAAAGTTATTGTAATTATAAAATGCAACCGGCTTAGCGTTATTGCCTAAAGTTATCCATGAAATTGCTTGACTGATTTCCTCCAAGGTCCCAATCCCACCTGGTATTGCCATCATACCGTCAGCGTCGTTCATCATTTCAAGTTTTCGTTCATCCATTGTATCAACAATATCGAGATTTTTGAGACGAGTGTTGGTGGTGCCTCTATTATTAAGTTGGCTAGTTATAACTCCGTGAACTTTTCCACCATTGTCTAAAATAGTATCGGATAAAATTTTCATCAATCCAACACCGGAACCACCATATACTAATTCGAGATTGTTATTTACCATCCATTCGCCAACTTGAGCGGCATCTTTTTTATATTGAGGTTTGGCATCTGAAGATGCACCAAGATATACAGCAAGTTTCTTGATCATAATTTTCTCCTTATCATTCAAACTATTTAATTTTAACACGAAAAAAATATAAATAACCCTTAGTAAATTTTGAAATATTTTTCACGTCCTTTTCAAAAAGAATGCGGCAATATTTACAAATCCATTAATAACCGTTTATACAATAATTTTTCTCTATATTTTTCCCTCTTTCTGAGTAGTTTGGCTAAGTGTAAAATTAAAGTTAAAGTAAAAAAGAAAGTGTGACTAAGATGAAAGAAAATGGTCTACTATTAGTAAACCTTGGCTCACCAGCCACCCCGACTACCCCTGATGTAAAAGAATACTTGAAAGAATTTTTAAGTGATCAAAACGTTGTAGAAATGCCAAAGGTAATTTGGCAACCGATTTTGAAAGGTATTATTTTGCCAATGAGATCCTGGCGCTCTGCAACATTTTATCGTGATTGTTGGCAAGAAGAAGGTTCGCCGTTAATCATTAATACTAAAAAACTAACGGTGAAAGTACAAGACAATCTCCCTGACTGGGATGTTGAAATGGCAATGACGTATGGTCATCCTTCAATTCCGGAAGTACTTGAAAAAATGAAGAAAAACTGCCAGCATATCACAGTTCTGCCACTTTTCCCTTTTTTTACAAAAAGTACTACTCAAACAATTATTGAAAAAGTTAAGTATGCTGCACCTGACGCGACTATAATTGATCGTTTTTCTGAAGAAAAAACTTATTTAGATATTCTTAGTAAAACGATTCAAAAAGCTTGGGACCAAGGATCTTATGATAAATTAATTATCTCCTATCATGGAATCCCTAGCGCAATGGTTAGACATGGTGATCCCTATCAAGACCAAACTGACGCGGCTACTAGAGAAATAATTAAACGAGTAAATATCCCTGAAGAAAAAGTGCAAATGGCTTATCAATCTAAATTTGGCCCAATGCCTTGGCTTAAACCTTATTTGAAAAATACGCTTTTAAAAGAAGCACAATTAGGTCATAGAAATATTCTCCTTGTTACGCCGGCATTTGTAGCTGACTGCCTTGAAACACTTGAAGAAGATGGGATTCAAAATTACCAGTCATTTAGAGAAAACGGTGGTGACAATCTAACTCTTGTTCCCTGCTTAAATGACAATAGCGAATTTGCACAATTTTTAAGTAATTTAGCAATTAGTAGAAATCAGGAACATTAAAATGGAAAAGAAAAGTTTGGATGAAATAAACGGGAGTGTTGCTGTTCCAGATGTTTACAAAAATGCATTTTGGAAGAAGTTTTTAGCTTATTCTGGTCCAGGGGCTCTTGTGGCTGTTGGGTATATGGATCCGGGTAACTGGTTAACTTCTCTTGCTGGGGGAAGTCAATATCGGTATCAATTGCTGATTGTTTTACTCGTTTCAATTTTGATTGCAATGTTCATGCAGTCTCTCTCAATTAAGTTAGGTGTGACAACTAGAGTTGATTTAGCTCAAGCGATTGCTAGGAGTGTTAATAAGCCGACACGTATTTGTCTTTGGTTACTTAATGAAATTGCGATGATGGCTACTGACCTTACAGGAGTTGTGGGGACAGCGGTAGCATTGAATATGATATTTAAATTGCCATTAATTATTGGGGTTCTGTTGACAATCACTGATGTTTTAGTGGTTTTGTTCTTCTTACATTTTGGAATTAGAAGAATTGAGATCATTGTTTTGATAGCGATTTTAACTGTTGGTGTAATTTTCACAGTTGAAGTTTGCCGTGCGAATCCTAATTTTACACAGATTATGAATGGTTTTATTCCTCACACCGCGATTTTGACAAATCATTCAGAATTACTAATCAGTCTAGGAATTATTGGTGCGACAATTATGCCTCATAATATTTATCTTCATTCTTCTTTGGCCCAAAGCCGCCGATATGATGAAAAAGATCCGATTCAAGTCAGAGAAACCTTGCGTTTTGCTAATTGGGATTCTTTCATTCATTTAGTTGCTGCTTTCTTAGTTAATGCTTTGTTATTAGTTTTGGGTGGCACACTTTTCTTCAATAAAGGAAATCTAGGTAATCTTGAAGATGTGTTTTTTGGCTTGAAAAATCCCAATATCGTAGGTTCTTTGGCGAGTTCGTTAATGAGTTTGCTGTTTGACTTTGCCCTTTTAATTACAGGTTTGATTTCATCAATTACTAGTACCCTAGCGGGACAAATTGTGATGGAAGGATTCATTAATATTCGCCTTCCATTGTGGCAACGTCGATTATTAACAAGAGCTGTCACTTTAGTTCCAATTATCATTATTGGTTTTCTTGTTCATTTCGATGAGAATCAGTTTGAACAAATGATTATTTATGCTCAAGTTATCTTGAGTATCGCTTTACCATTCACGCTCTATCCTCTAGTTGCAATTACTGGTAGCAAAAAATTTTTGGGAGAACATGCTAATCCTCTTTGGAAAACGATTCTGGGATATCTCTTTACAAGTGTAATTACTATTCTTAATCTATTAGTTTTATTTTAGAAAGTAATTTACTTCACTGTAAGCGTCTAAAAATAAGGTACCTATCTTAGCTCCGTTTTCTGTCATATACTG
>NZ_AZFM01000017.1:9944-39760 GCF_001434335.1 Lactobacillus kalixensis DSM 16043 | reverse complement strand
AAGAAAAAGCCAGGAAACATGCGAAAAGAGCATGAATCTTAGCTTTCAAGTTTCAGTCAATTATTAAAAAAGCGGGACTGGAGCATATTGACCCATGATACAAGAATTACTTAAGTTATTGATTTATATACTGTTTGCAGTATTAATCATTGAATTGCTTTTTGGGCTAGGAGGTAAGTCATGAAGCAAGAAAGAAAAGGCTCAACAGTCATACTGCAAGAGCTAACACCAAAAGGGCTAAGCCCTGATAAGAAGATTTTTATTAAGTTTAGTGATGGTGACCGTTTTCTAAATAGACGTGCCGGCACTATAAGTGAGGCTTTGAGAAAGTATAAAATCCCGGTTGTTTATGACATTAGTAGACCGCAAAAAGTTTATGCTATTACAACTGTTGATGGTGAAGAAAAAATGACTAGGGCTTTATTAGTAAGATTTTATGCACGGCATACATGGCCGGACGGTAAGAAATACACGCCTTATAAGCCGGAGTTAGTAACATTTAAGAAGTTAAGTGCTGAACAGATTAAAACAAGAAAAGTGAAATCAGAACAGCGTTTTAAATTGCTAAAAGCAATTGATGACAAATACGGCGGTATATCAGCCGCTGAAGGTTCAAAAGAATTAGAAGAACTACGTGTCTTATTAGGTGTGTACGATTAGATCAATGGGGGGATCGTTGTGGTTGTGGAATTTACATTTGAAGGCACTGATCAAAATAAGGCTGAAACTGCAAAGAAAGTAAGGAAGTTCCTGGAATATGATTTTCAGAATTACTTAAATCGTGCCGGGATGCATAGAACTGACCTTAGTAGTCCACAACTAGACCCTACAGGTGTAAGCAGTCACGGTGGTAATAGTGCAGAAAATAAGATGTTTAGGCTTTATGACTACCAAGCAAAATGTTTAGCGGTATATCAAACCATTATGGATTGTGAAGAAAACGAAAATAAAGGCATTAGATCAAAGAGCATTCTTAAATTAAGATACTTAGATGATTTAAGTGATAGTCAAGTTGAAGCAAGACTTCATTTATCAGGATCAAGATACAGATACAAGAAAAATCGTGCTCTTTGTGAGTTTGCTGACAGATTGCACAAATGGGCTACTATTAATGACACCAATTTACCGGATTTGTCAGTATATAAGTAAGGAAAAAGTGATAGTGAGATTTATTTTTAATTTAGAGCCGGTTAGTCAAGCACGACCACGTATTTCAAGATATCCGTATTTACACGAATACGACACCAAAGAGGTTAAAGCATTCAAAGAGAATGTTAACTTAATGGCTCAAAAAATGATGCAAGAACATAAACTAGCCCCTTTTGATGGATCATTAGAAGTAAGGGTAGTGTTCTATAGACCAGTTCAAAAATCAATTAGCAAAATTGAACACGCTAGAAGGGTACGAGGAAGCGTTCTACCGAGTGTAAAAAGTGATTTAGACAATTATATTAAATCTTTCTTTGATGGCTGTAACGGAGCGATTTGGAAGGATGACAACCTAATTACTGACTTACATGCAGTGAAAAGATATTCAGACGAACCCCGTATTGAGTTAGAAGTTTTACAGTTAGGGTGAAAGAATGAAAACATTGCTGTTACAAGCAGATAGCATGGATAAGATTAGGGAAGATGTTCATAGTTTTCTTAAATCTGATATGTACAGTGAAGTCATGGCAATTAAGCGGACTGGTGAAAATACAGTGAAGATCTTTTATAAAGAAAATGTTGTGACCCAGGCGGTTAGCGGGCGTTTTGCAGGCGAAAAGCGGACGGTCAACAGGCGCTAGTACATGCTATATTGATATAGTCGAAAATGTTAAGAGCTATATATGGACGACAATCTAGTTTTAATTCATTAATTAGACCTCGATAGTCGGGGGTTCGATTCCTCCGGCTGTTATAATCTGCGATGACCCGGCAAAAGCCGCGCTACGGTTCAGCGAAATACTATTGACTGAAGGGTATTTGAGAGCGGATTTCTACAAAAACACACTTTACTTAATAAATATCTCTTTTGTTGTAATTTTAACTGTTATTGTTATCGGAGTTGTGGTGTGTGCGGTGGTTCGAATCCACTTTTGTAGATAGTTTATTCCCGTTAACATGGTGTTATAACTTGTTTCATTTTGTCTGTTGGTTAATCGTGGAATAAACGGACGAGGTAGTGGTTTAAAATTCGTTTTTGAAAAGAAGCATCAAGTAAAAAATGTAATTTTGTATATTGTGTCTTCGTTACCTTGTTTTTGAGCTGTTAGCTTAATGGTAAAGCTCTATAGCTTTAAACCGCTATAGAAAGTGAATGGTTCGATTCCTTCACGGCTCATAGGGTAGGTCAATTCCTGCTGGTTTCATAATTATAAAAACCGGTAATTGATTTGCCGGTATCCTGAACCGTTAGCTCAGTTGGTAGAGCGGCACCTTGAAGCGGTGCGCGTCGTTGGTTCGATTCCAACACGGTTCATAGCCTTGCTATGACCTTATTAATCTTTTATCCTCCTTGAAAGAAGAATGAAGGATCAAGCGAGCAAGGCAAGTACACATTTCTTGATAAGCGTTAAGAGTTCGCTTATCGATTACGTCCCGTTGGTCAAGTGGTAAGACACAACCTTTTCACGGTTGTAACGCAAGTTCAATTCTTGCACGGGATATTAGAGTGAAAATCAATCACTCTACATTCTTAATAGCTATTTGATCGGTAGTATAGTGACATTACATAGCGTTAACATAATCAAGGCAAGCTAAGAGGGTGGTTTGATTCCACCCCGATCACTTTTAGAAACATAGTTTAACGGTAAAACGGCGGTCTCCAAAACCGTTGATGTAGGTTCGATTCCTTCTGTTTCTGTATTGTCCGAAACGACAGTAAACTAAAAAATTCCATTCGTTTCAATGAAGTCTGGTTATTACTACTAGGCTTTTTTATAATTAATTTTGAAACGAATGGAGGTAATATATTGGAATGGATTAAAACAGCATGGGAGGCTTTGAAGTCTGACATGAAAACAAGACTAGGAATTGCTATAGGTTTTAGTGCTTTTCTGGTAGGTAGGTCTTATATAGAGCAGTTGCCCGGTGGTAAAAATATTTTTGCTATATTGGCTGTTCCAGCCTTCTTAATTTGTATAATATTTTGGGTTTATATTATTTTAGATTTGAGTAATACTATTTTTAATAGAATTCAAGAGAAAAGATTACGCCAAATTTATACTGAATACATTTTAAATTTAACGGGTAATAAATATTCAATTGTTCGTACTTTATATGATTCTCCACAACATCAAGCAAGGTTAAAATATAATGACACTGATGTCAGAGATTTAATGAAAAAAGGAATAATTGAATTGTCTCAGACAAATAACGTAGTATTACGACATGAATTAAATGATCCTACGGTTAATTTTTTATTGACTTCTTCAGCTTTAGAAGTAGTAGAGAATAATAGTGAAAAATTTAAATCGAATCAGTCAGCCTAAGCTGGCTTTTTTCAAATGTTTTTTTAAAATCAACTTCCTTTTATTTGAAATACACAAATAATTGTGTATAATATACTTATAAATTGAGAGGAGGTGCAAGATATGCCATGGAAGCCCGCTAAAATGGTTCGCTTTTTAAAAAAGAATGGTTTTATTGAACAACCTAAAAAAGGCGGTCATAGAAAATTTTTTAATCCAACAACTGGAAGAAAAACTGAAGTTCCAATGCATAATAAAGAACTTAAGAAGATGACCGAAAAAGCTATTCTTGAAGAAGCTGGGTTGGAAAAGCCGGGGGGTTAAGCCTCCTAGCTTTGGCATATCTTAAAAAACTATGAAGCAAAATATTGTAGCCTATCCTGCGATTCTTAGTGAATACAATGATGAATCAGGACATTATTTTGTTGTAACTTCACCTAATATTCAAGGGATGGTGACTGATGGTGAAACTATTCCTGAAGCTTTAATGCATGCTGAAGATGCAATGGCATTAATGCTGGATGATGAAGAAACTTATCCTGAAGTTCAAAATCCTAAAGATTGGAAACTGAAGGATAATGAACAAGTAACTTGGGTTACAGTGAATATGACCAAGTGGCTTAATCAATATGGAAAAACAGTAAGAAGAAATATTTCTATTCCCAAAGCACTTAATGATTGGGCAAAAGAAAACAAGATCAATGTATCTAAAGTCACTGCAGATGCTTTAAGAGAAATGCAAGGATAGAAAACATAATAGATTAATATTTCAGCACTCATTTGAGTGCTTTTTTGTTTGCGTGAACTATATTGAGAGAAATTGCAAATGCTGTAGTTATGTCGAGTTATTAATTAATCAAAGGTGGTGAGTAGCATCCTAACGGCAAAACAAAGAAAATTCGTTAATGAGTACGTTGTCTCTGGCAATGCTACTCAATCCGCGATTAAGGCGGGGTATTCAGAAAAGACCGCTAGAGTAACAGGACAGGAAAACCTGCTAAAACCTGCCATAAAAAAGGCTATTGAAGAAAGACTAGCAGGAATCGAATCTAAGAAGATTGGTGACGCTAAAGAAGTGCTAGAGTTCTACTTCAGAGTATTGAGAGGTGAAGAAATAGAAGAAGTGCCTATGTCAACGGCTGATAGTGTTATTACAGTTACTAAAAAGCCATCTATTAAAGATAAAGTGAGCGTTTCTAAAGAAATTATGAAGAGATTCCCACTTTATGACCCAATGGAAAAACAGAAGCTCAAGAAACTCACTGCAGACGCTCGCATATCTGAAGCTAAAGCTAAGGCAATGGAAGATAACGGGCAAGATATTGAGCAGCTACTTGATAAGATGATGGATAACTTAGCTAAGGAGGATTTAAAACATGGCTCTAAATGATGTACTTACACCTAAGCAAGCTAAGGTTTTAAATACGTACTTAACTAAACCGTTTAAGATCATGATTTTAAACGGTGCTGTTCGTTCTGGTAAAACTCATATCGATAATTACCTTTTTATGTATGAGTTGCGCCGTGTTGCAAGACTTGCGAAGAAACGCGGTGACAAACATCCGCAATTTATATTAGCTGGAGCAAGTTCTGGTTCGATTTATAACAACGTTATTGCTGAAATATCTAGACAATTCGGAATAGATTTAAGACCCGATAAACACAACCACTATCATTTGTTTGGTGTTGATATTGTTCCTGTTTATACAGGCTCAATTGCTGGTTTAGCAGGGGCGAGAGGGTTTACTTCATATGGTGGTTACGTAAACGAAGCTACTTTAGCTAATCAAGAAGTATTTAAAGAAATCCAGAATCGTTGTTCTATGGAGGGCTCACATATTATATGTGATACAAACCCTGATATACCAACACACTGGCTTAAGACTGATTTTATAGACAACAAAAATCCTGAGGCTGGTATAATCTCGTTTACTTTCACAATTGATGAAAACACATTTCTAGATCAAGAGTATGTTAAGTCTCTCAAAGCCTCTACACCTCAAGGAATGTTTTATGATCGTGCAATCCGTGGTTTATGGGTAACTGGTGAAGGTATTGTTTATCAAGACTTCAACCAAGAAACTATGGTTATTGATGATGATAAGATTCCTGATAAATTACATTATTACTGTGGCGTTGACTGGGGTTTTGAGCACCCTAATCCAATCCTTTTACTAGGTGACGATGATCAAGGTAATACTTATGTTTTAAAAGATTTTACTAAGAAACATAAATTTATTTCTTACTGGGTTGATATCGCTAAGAATTTACAAGATGAATACGGACGCAATCTTATTTTTTATTGCGATAGTGCTCGCCCCGATAATCTTAACGAATTTCAAGCAGCGGGAATTAATGCAATAAATGCAAACAAAAATATACTACCTGGCATTGAGTGTGTAGCTCAAAAGATGCGGACAGGTAGTTTTTTTATTGCTGAATCTGCTTCGTCTGGCTTGCTCGATGAAATTTACCAATACGCTTGGGACGAAAAGACTGGTGAACCATTAAAAGAAAACGAAGTGAGACATAACGACAGGCTTGACGCTTTAAGATATGCAATTTATTCAAGAAATGCGAAAGGAGGCTACATACCTTGGACTTAGAATACGTCAAAAAAATTATTCAAAGTACTTCATCGAGAAGAACAAGAAATATCAATTCGTATGCTGAAGCTACTAGATACTACATGAATCAAAATGATATCACTCGTAAGACTGCAGGTAAGTCTAAGATGAACAAAGATGGTAAAGATGAACCTTTAAGACGTGCAGATAACCGTATAAGTTCAGATTTCTATCAATTATTAGTAGACCAAGAAGCCGGTTATGTTGCTGCCGTTGCACCACAAATAGACGTGGGTAACGACAAAGATAATCAAGCAATTCAAGACGTTTTAGGTGACGACTTTGCTTTAAAACTTAATCACTTGGTAGTTGATACAAGTAACGCTGGACAAGGCTGGTTGCATTACTGGATTGATAAAGACAAAAACTTTAGGTTTGGTATTGTGCCACCTGATCAAATTACACCAATTTACTCAACGGAATTGGATAATAAGCTTTTAGGTATTTTAAGATCATATAAGAAGCTTGATGAAGATACAGGTAGTTATTTCATTGTTCACGAATTTTGGAACGACAAAGAAGCACAATTTTTCAAGCAGGTATCTAATACGCCTTTAGAATTAGAGCCTTATCCAGTAGTGCAAATTTATGACGTAACAGGTGGCTATTCTACTGGCACAAGTGACAGAATTACTCACGATTTTGGTAGAGTTCCATTTATCGGGTTCCAAAAAAATCAACTTAAGCTGTCTGAATTGCATAAGACTAAAGGCTTGATCGATGCTTATGATGATGTTTATAGCTCCTTCTTAAATGATTTAGACGATATTCAAGAAGTCATTTTAGTTCTCAAAAATTATGGTGGAACTAAGCTTGACGAATTTATGAACAGTCTTAAAAGAGATAAAGCCATTAAATTCAACAATGCTGGTAACGGTGATCAATCTGGTGTTGATACCTTACAAATTGAAATACCAGTTGAAGCGAGGGATAAAGTTCTTCAAATTACTAAGAATAACATTTTCTTACAAGGTCAAGGTGTTGACCCTGCTAACTTCCAAAGTTCTAACGCTTCAGGTGTAGCAATTAAGATGCTTTATAGTCATTTAGAGCTTAAGGCAAGTAATACTGAAGCTTACTTTAGACGTGGTGTAAATGAGCTTGTGAGAGCGATTATGGGTTACTTAGGTTTAGCTGATCCGGACGGAAGAACTATCTCACAAGTATGGACTAGAACCAGGGTAGAAGATGATCTTTCTGCAGCTCAAGTGGTTGCTCAAGTTGCTAACTACTCAAGTAAAGAAGCAGTCGCTAAAGCTAACCCAATTGTTGATGACTGGCAACAAGAACTTGAATACCAAAAACAGGATCGTCAAGATGCTGATGATTACAGTTCTGAGGAGCGTTTTGAAGATCCAGATACACTAAAGGACAATAGCGATGAATAGCGCTAAGTATTGGCGTAAGAGGTCGCTATATGCTAAACAGAAACAGTTAGACGCTGAAGGCGAATATGAAATAGCTATGAGAAGTCGGCTTAAAGATCTTGAAAATGAGATCTTGAAAGAAGCCGACTATTTTATTACCCGTTATGCTGAAACTAATGAGATTTCTAAGAAAAATGCTGCTGAAATATTAAGCAAGATTGATACTAGCAAGTTTGATATGACTCTTAAAGAGTTCCGCGCTAAAGCAATAGCAGGTGGTTTTGAAAAAGAGTTAGACAGTGCTTACTTTAAGACCCGCATCAATAGATTGCAGAAATTACATGCTCAATTAGCTGATTTAGCTAGCAAGTACGCTGAAATTGAAGAACAACGTATGGCTTTAGCTTTAGCTGAACAGTACAAAGGTACTTATGAGCTGCAGGAATATCATAAATATCTTGTGGTAGGTGGTCTTGATGTTGATTTCGCTCACTTTGATGAACAACAACTAAAAGATATTGTCTATCAACCTTGGCAAGGAAGTGATTTCAGTAAGCGTATCTGGAATAATTACACTAAAGTTATGCCGGACGTGTTAACTGATGTAATCGCTAGATCTGTCTTGATGGGATATTCCCACCAAAGAGTTGAAAAGATGCTTAGAGATCGATTTAGGGGCATTGAAGATAAGAATTTACATCGTTTAGCAGTTACCGAAATGGGGCACGCTGCAGAACAAGCAACGCTTGAGTTTTATAAAGATTCTAATATTGACCAATATCAATATTTAGCAACTCTTGAAAGTCATACATGTGAAGTTTGCGCTCATTTAGATGAGCGTATTTTTTATGTCAAAGATGAAAAAGAAGGTATTAATTATCCTTTGATTCATCCATATTGTAGATGCACAACCACACCTTACATGAAAGACTTACCAGACGTAAAAAGTCGTTGGTATCGTGACCCAATTACCAGCAAAGGCAAATGGACACGGAATATGAACTATAGCGAATGGGCTAAAGCTTACGATGTTAAACCTTTGAACAAAAGAAAGTTCATTGAAGCTAAGCTTAATGTAAAAGCTATTAGTGAAAGAGATATCGAACGTGGTAGGTTAAAGGGCAGAAAACATTTAATGTTGTCTGGTGCTTATCACAATGGAACAAACGTTGTAAATCTTGATTATATTAAGTCTGAAGAATATAAAAATAAATTCTCTAAGATTTCAGATAATCCAAAATTGAATGCCCAGATTTATAAATATGCGAAAGCAATGTTAATTAATAGAAATGGTACTGATCATGAAGATAGTTATATTTTTGATACTAAGGGTAATTTAGTAAACAGAACCTTAAGTAAAAAGAATGAACTATTGCAAGTGTCGTTATCTAATGACGCCTTAAAACATATTCACAATGATTTTGAACCGGGTGAATTAGTTGGTATTCATAACCATCCTACTAATATTGGTCCTAGTGGCAGTGATTATGCAACGGCAAGCCGAAGGGGCTATAAATTTGGTATAATTATTGCTCACGACGGTGAAGTTTATAAATATGTGGCTAAGAAGCCTATTTATAGAGGATTGATAGACAAAACAATTGCTAGTTTGCGAGAAAGCCGATATAATTACAGTGAAGATCAAATAGTAAATAAAACCATTGAAAAATTGAAAGGTTGGGGATTGGAATGCGAAAAAATGAAATAAAAGCTTATGTTGAAGAACAAATCAAAATCCCTGGCACTGATGCAGTGGGATTAACTGAATTTGAAAAAACATTTACTAAAGAAGAATGGGATTATTATATGGACTTATTGCGCGATGTTTCAGAACGGTATGCGAGAGGTGAAATTGATATTCCCGAACCACTAGTAGGTTAATCTTATTTTCAAAGTAAATCACAAAAACAAGCGAGTCCTTATATATCAAGGGTTCGCTTTTTCTATGCACGGAGGTAATAACATGCACAATCTATTTTCAGAAACAATAACAAACGAACAAATTATTAATGCTTTTGATAGTATTTATCCAGATATTAAAGAAGCTGAACTGATTGAAAACACAAGTCTTTCGAGAACTAAATTAGACAACGGTAATTTTAGAATTGATTTTGGAATTGAGTTTAATTTACCCATTGGAGCTGATGAAGTCGGAGAAGATTTCAAGCTTTCTAGTGGTGACAAAATCAAAATAAACATCGAAAAATAACTGTTTGACCTGAGTAAGTCATAAAACTGCTCTTTTTTTATGCCTTGTGAGAGGCGAACTCGTATAAAACGTGTGAAAGGATAGGAGAAATTATGAAAAGAGATCAATTGAAAAAGCTTGGCTTAGATGATGAAGTCATTGATAATGTTATGGATCTTAATGGCAAGGATATTCAAAAATTTAAAACGGAAAATGAACAACTAACCGAGGAAAACACCGCCTTTAAAGATCAAATTAAAAATCGTGATAAAGATCTTAAGGAACTTCAAGATCAAGTCAAAGACAATGATGATTTATCTAAGCAAGTTCAAGAATGGCAAGATAAGTACAAGACTGATACCAAGGAACTTAATGATCAAATTGCACAAGTTAAGTTAAATAGTGCAGTAGATCAAGTATTATCCAGCAATAAAGCTAGAAATACCAAGGCTATTAAGGCGCTTCTCAACAACGATGAAATTAAATTTGATGAATCAGGTAAGTTAATTGGTTTAGATAGTCAAATTAAGTCTCTTAAGAAATCAGATCCATATTTATTTGATGAAGGGGAAAAATCAGAGTACACCCCAGCTAGTGGCGAAACTCCGAAAGAAACTAAATCCTTAAACAAAATGTCATTAACTGAACGAATTGAGCTTAAACAATCGGATCCAGATGCTTATTACAAAATGTTAGGAGAATAATAGATGGCAATTACAAAGAGAGAAGATTTATTTGACCCTGAAGTACTTGCACCAATGGTTCAAAATACCACTCAAAACGCAATGGTATTTATGCCTTTAGCAGATATTGACCGTACTTTAGTAGGTAATCCGGGCGACACTTTGACAGTTCCAACATGGGGACACATTGGGGCAGCGGAAGAAGTTGCGGAAGGCGAACAAATTCCAGTTGAAAAGCTTGGTCAAGGCTACACTAAAGCAACAGTTTCTAAGTTTGGTAAGGGTGTAAGTTTTACCGATGAAGCTGATATCACTGCTTTGGGCAATGTGGTTGAACAAGCAACCCGTCAAATTGGTGAAGTTATCGCTCAAGGTGCAGATTCGAAACTTATGGAAGCAGCGTTAAAAGTTAAGAATACTATGACTGTTACCCCAGATGTTGACGGTGTGGATGCAATGCAATCATTTTTTGACACTGATGTAAACAACCCTGCTTACACTTTGATCGTGTCACCAAAAACAAAGTTGAAGTTAAACAAGGCAGTGCGTGAATATACCAAGGGTTCAGATGTTGGTGCACAATTAGCAATCAATGGAGCTAGTCCACTTGTATTAGGTACTTCAATTTATGCAACTAAGAAGATGGCTGATGACAAGATTATCGTAGTTTTCTCAAGTGATGCAGATATTGCACGCTCAAAGGAACTTCAAGAAAAGATGAAGAACGGCAACTTAACCGACAAGGAACTTGAAACACTTAACTCAGGCCGTGCATTCAAGTGGTTAGTTAAGCGTGATACTTTGATTGAAGCTGATCGTGATAAGGGTAAGCAAATTAATACACTCTACGGTACTCAAATTGCTGCTCCTTACGTTCAAAACCCATCAAAAGTGTTGGTTGCAACTTTAGGTAATGAAATTATCTTACCTGAATCTGAAACTAAAACTGATTCTAAGGATGAAACTATTAAGGTTGAATCTGTAAATGAAACCACGCCTTCCACAAAACCAGACGCTAAAAGCACCGTTGAAGAAATTAAGGCTTACTTAGATGCTAACCACATTGATTACACTGGTAAGACTAAGAAAGATGAATTATTAGCTTTAGTGAAGTAATTTAAGGAGTGATTGAATGGATAAAGAATATATCATTAGTAAAGTTAAGTTGTTGATTCCTAACAGTGATGAATATCCTGATTATGATGAAATCATTGGTTTTACTGTTGATAAGATCATGAATGATGTTGCTAACTATTGTAATATTTCACTTGACGAACTACCTCACGAATTAACTACAGTAGTGGTTAACATGACTCTTCAAGCTCTTAAAACGAATGAATCCCTTTATGGAAAAGATAATTCTGCAAACATTCAATCACTTAACGAGGGTGATACGTCCGTAACATTTAGGCCTGTAAGCGACGTTTACATGGCTCTGCAGAGTTTAAATCCAATTACGGATAATTACACTAATATCTTAAATAACTTCAGGAGGTTGCCAAAATGAGCTTATTTGAAGGCTTAAAAAAGGCAACTCCGTTGTTATGGACGGATAAGGCTAAAATAACTGGTACTAAGAAAGTCGTTAAGAATCATATTACCAATAGCGTTGAAACTACAATCGTTGAGAATGAGCCTTGCAAGGCTATCCTTAAGGGACAATCTTCCAGTACTCAAACTATTTTCGGCACTGATGAAGCAGACGCTAAATTATTGATTCGCAACGGTATTGATATACCAGCTGGGGCGGTTATTTATGTTACTGATCAAAATGGTAATACTACTAAATACAAACGCTCCAGCCGTGGATATACAGGGTATTACAGTCATCAAGAAATAGCTATGGTAAGGGATGAGAAAGCATGAGTTCAGGAACTGTTGATGATGCTGATTTTCAAGCATGGGCTAATCGTGTCAAGATGAAAATTGATGGCGATTATCTCAAGAAAGAAATTGGTAAAAGCACCAAACGTATTGGTACACAAGCATTGAAGACGCTAAAGAACAATTCGCCTGTTGATACTGGTCAACTCCGCCGTTCTTGGACTGCTGATGGTCCTAATTATGGTGGCGGTGGCTGGGTTATCAAAGTAACCAACAACGCTGAATATGCTTCTTACGTTGAACGAGGGCATAGAACACGAGGTGGTAAAGGCTGGGTAGCTGGGCAATTCTTCATGAAGAACTCGTTAAGTGAGATTAACGCTCAACTACCAGAGCTGATAACCCCTGGATTGTGGGCTTTTAGAGATTTACTATCATGACAATAATTGAAAGAATAGCGGATGAGTTAGCACGCATCTCACCAGATACAACGATTTACACAGAGAGTCAGCCCAATGGGTTTGAGGAACCGTGTTTCTTTTTAGGCAGAGCAGGCAATACAAACATCAAACCCGAAATGTTTGATCATGAAGTTCGGAATATTCCATATCAAGTCGTTTATTTCGCTGAAACAACAGATCAGCTTTATGAAATGGAATCTTTGCTAATGGACAATTTTTCTGTATTAACTGATTTTGCTTATCTAAGAAATCGTGAATTTAATGTAGATACGAACGAACATACGCTAACGTGTGAATTTGATCTGATTTTACGGATGTACAAACCAGATCGTTCGATAAAACAAAGGAGTTTAGAGATAAATGCCAACACGAAAGAAAGCGACTGAGCCGGTTTACACTAAGGCTCAAATTAAGCAAGCTGATTTGTTCCCTGGAACAAACAACGCAGCGATTATCAACGCTGCTTTAGAAGATGATAAGACTTATACAATCACTCAAGCTGAAAAGGCGATTAAAGATTTTAAAGGAGGTATTTAAATGGCTGGTGGAACTTGGAGAATTCAGAATAAAGTTCGTCCGGGTGTTTATATCAACACTCGCGGAGACGGCAAACCTGTTTTAACCACCTCTCTTGGGCGCTTGTTGATGTTCCAGAACAAGCCTTTAGGATGGGGTAAGAAAGGAATTATTGAGTTAAATGTAACTAGTGACTTTACTGCAAAAACTGGTCACAAGAATACAGATAAGGAGTTAGCTCCAGTTTATGAAGCTCTTAAAGACGCTGAAACAGTATTGCTTGTAAACGACTTTGCAGGTGGTACTAAATCTACTGCGTCTAAAGATGGTGTTTACACTATTAATGCTAAGTACGAAGGTGAACAAGGCAACAACATCAGTGTTAGCTTTGCTCCTAGCCCTTTGGCTGATGGTGCAACTACTCAAGATGTCACTGTAACTACTATCTTTGGTACTAAGCAAGTAGATCAAGCAAAGATCACTTTACCTTTGGCAAACGCTGAAGCTATCAAAGCTGCAGAATTGACTAAAGAAGATCAATTGGAAGTACATAACGATTATGTAGATATCACATTTCCTGAAGGTTTAAATGCAGAATTAGCAGCAGGTGGTGAAATGCCTATTTATACCACAATTTTTAACGGTTTAACTCAAAATGCTACAACTGTTACTTTGGCTGGCGGTTCAAATGGTACCAATAAAGTTGTTGATGATATGAATGATTATTTGGAAAACGAATTCTACGCTGTAGCAACTACTGCTGGATGGGATGAATCAAGCAACATTCATAAGCTTTTAGTAGAACAAATTAAGTTACTCCGTGAAAACGTAGGTATTAAGGTTCGTGCGGTTGTTCCTAATGAAAGTGGAGCCGTATATAACTATGAAGGTGTATCAACCGTTTTAAACGGTTATGTACTTAATGATGGCACTGTAATCAGTCCTAACATCGCTACTGCACGTTTCGCTGGTATGAGTGCTAGTGCTACACCAGATCAAGCACTAACTTACACTCAACTTGATGATGCCGCTGAAGCTAAGCCTAGATTGAACAATGATAAGACTATTGAAGCACTGAAGGCTGGTCAAATTGTCTTTACCACTCGTTCTGGAAGTCGTGTAGTGATTGAGCAAGATATCAATTCACTTACTAAATTCACGAGCACTAAGCCTAAAGACTTTAGTAAGAACCGTATTATTAGAACGCTTGATGAAATCTGTACTAATACTACTCAAACGTTTGAAACTAGTTTCTTGGGTAAAGTAAGCAGCAACGAGTTTGGACGCGATCTGTTCAAGGCTAACCGTGTGAGTTACTTATCTGGATTAGAATCACAAAACATGATTCGTGACTTTGACCCTAATGACTTAAGCTTGGCTCAAGGTGATGATAAGGACGCAGTATTAATGGATTTATATGTAACTCCAGTAGATTCGATGGAAAAACTTTACGTTAACTTAATCGTGAGATAGAAAGGATAACTAAATGGCAGCAACTACTTTAGAACAGGTTCTTCATGGTAGAGATACTATTTCTTCAAAAGACGCTAAAGTTACCGTTACTATTGACGGTAATGTTATCAATTTAATCGACTGCAAAGAATTGAAAATCAATATCAAAAAAAATAAGGAAAAGGTTCAAGTCCTGGGTGACCACTGGACTAAGCACAAGACCACATCCGTAGATGGTACAGGTACACTTGGCCAATACGTGGTGAACTCTAATTGGTTAAAGTATGGTATTCCTTACACAATGAAAGAAGGGGACTTATACTTTACGATCACTTTCACGATCGATGATCCAACTTCAAAAGCTGGCAAACAAATTATTCAACTTGATGAAGTAAACTTAGATGAAATCCCAGTGGCAGACTTTAAGGCTGATGATACTGTAATGGATATGTCTGCAGACTTTACTTTTGAAGGAATCCACTTAGTACAAGCGTTTAGCGGAATTAATTAAGGAGAAAATATAAATGGCTGAAAAATTTAACGTAGCAGATTTTATTGATGTTGAAAGTCCAGTAAAAGAAAAAGAGGTAAAGCTTAAGCGATTTAAGACGCCTTTTAAAATTAAGTCTTTAACCGAAAAGGAACTAGAAGAATTAAGAAAAGATTCTCAAACAGTCGAACTTAATAGAGCCACTAGAACTAAACATAAAGTTTTTGACCAAGAAAAATTCAATGACAAGTTGATCGAAGCTTGTGTGGTAGTTCCAAATCTAAAGAACGAGGAATTACAAAAGCATTACGGTACTTATGGTGACCCAGCAGGAACTTTAGAGGCTATGCTTCTTGCTGGTGAATATAATGTTTTAGCTAAAAAGATTATGGATTTATCTGGATTGGATGAAGATAGTGATATCGATTTAGTGGAAGAAGCAAAAAACTAATTAATAATTCAAGTGGCGACTTCGCGATTTATAACAATGTGCTCAATGTATATAAGTGGACACCACGACAGTGGGCGGATCTTAGCAAAAGAGAGAAAGCCATCGTGGTTGCGTCGCTTGAATTAAGAAGTGAAGAAGAACAGAAACAACAGAAAGAAATGGAAAGAGAGGCTAAGGCATAACACATTAAGCAAATGTGAAAGGCTTAGTCTCGCTTTTTTTGGTTACAGACGGTCACAGTAGGATACGGTAACCGTAACCTTTGAAAATGTTGATCTAGAGCATAGTGTGTATACTTAGTTATACTACTACAGTAAATATCTTATAAAAGTAAATAAAATAATATAATATATAGTATATAAGGTAATAATAGCCTTAAAGAGTTTGTCAGAAAGTTTCCGTAACTTTTCTTCAAAAAATCTCTAAAACCCTTGGGAGAGTAAGAAAAGAGACGGTTACGGTGAGGATACGGTAAGCAATCTACCGTGTCCTTTTTTTATACAAAAGAAAGGAGGTAATTTATGCCGGAAATTAGTGCAACGATTAGGATTGCAGACGCTTTTAGTAGTCCATTAGATAAACTTTCAGCGGGTCTTTCTCGCGTTCAATCTGGTTTTAGTCGTTTGAAAGGGTCTTTGAGCGGGAACGCATTTAGTGGCGCCGAAAAATCTAGTAGTGGGCTTTTTAAGTCTATGGCTGGCGGTGTTGTTGTTGGAAATTTAATTAGCAAAGGTATGGGCTTGGCTAGTTCAGGTGTTCGCTCTATGATCGGTGAGTTAAACGAAGCCTCCACGTCGTGGCAAACTTTCGAAGGTAACATGCATCAACTTGGTGCGTCTGATACTCAAATATCTAAAGCTAAGGCTGATATGCAGAAATTTGCTCAGCAAACAATTTATAGTGCGTCTGATATGTCTAGTACTTATGCTCAGTTAGCCGCTGTTGGTACTAAAAATACTGCTCAACTTGTTAAAGGATTCGGTGGTTTAGCCGCTGCTTCAGACAATCCACAGCAAGCCATGAAGACTTTAAGCGAGCAAGCCACCCAAATGGCCGCTAAGCCATTAGTTCAGTGGCAAGACTTTAAGCTAATGCTCGAGCAAACCCCAGCTGGTATTTCTGCAGTTGCTAAGACAATGGGCGAGAGTACAACACAGCTAATTAAAGATATTCAGGACGGAAAAGTTAAAACTGAAGACTTCTTAAATGCTGTAGCTAAGACCGGTACTAATGCTAATTTTTCCAAGATGGCCACTCAGTATAAAACTGTTGGTCAAGCAATGGATGGCCTTAAAGAAACCTTAGCTAATAAATTACAGCCACAATTTGACAAGGTCGGAAAAGTTGGTATCAAAGCAGTTGAAGGCATAACAGATAGACTGGGTAAATTAAATTTTGATTCTATAGGCGATTCAATTGCTAATACACTAAGCAAGATTGATGTTAATCAAATTTTTGACAATATCAGCAATGCTTACAACCGTGTAAAACCTATCTTGGAAAATATTAAAAATGCTATTTCAGATGTATTTCAAGGATTTCAGTCATCCGGTGCACTTAGTGCAGTAGGGCAAGCTTTTGGCGCTATAGCTGATTCAATAACGAGCGTTACTTCAAAAATCAGCGGTTTTCAAGGTGGCAATTTCTTCACTAATATTGGCAAACTGGCGGGGAGCGGAATATCTGCAGTAGCAGGAATAATTACAAACATTGCTAATGCAATAGGCAGAATGAGCCCCGGACAAATAAAAGCTGTAGGTGCTGCTATTGCTAGCTTTGCTGGTTCGTTAATGCTACTAAAGGGTGTGGACTCTGTAGCGGGAACTATTTCTAGTATTGCATCTGGTTTAAGCTTGATAAAAGGCGGTTTTGGGTCGGCGTTTAAAGGAGTTTCAGAGCTTCCAGCTTCTTTCGGTAAGGCTTCAAAAGGAATGTCTACTTTTTTTGGGGATGTAAAAAAAGAAGCTGCTGCTTCAAGTGCGTTTAACTTTTCAGAAATGCTAGGTGGAAGCGCAGACCTCGCAGGGGGGATGGGTGGTATTCTCGGTAAAATCGAGATGATTAAAGGTGCATTCACTGCGTTAGCACCATCAATATCTGGTGCATTATCTGCGGTATTTTCTCCAATAGGTGCAATTATCGGTGGTGTAACTGTTTTAGTTGTCGGTGCCGTAAGTGCGTGGAAACAAAACTTTATGGGCTTTAGAGATACCGTTCAACAAACCTTCGGTAACTTCGGTCAAGTAATAGGTCAGGCATTTTCCGGATTAGGACAAGCTTTAGCTCCAATTGGTCAAGTCTTTGGTCAAATAGGACAAGCTATTCAGCCTGCTATACCTGCGGTTAAACAGTTCGTTACAGCTTTAGGCGCAATCGCAGGGACCGGCGTTTTGGTCGGATTAGCTATGGTGGTGGATATTTTTAAAAACATTGTTAGTGGAGTAACTGCGGCCTTTAGTGCGGTTAAAGGTTTTGTTCAAGGACTCCACGGCATTGGGGATGCTGTTAAAGATATAGCCCATGGCGATTTTTCTTTTTCTAGTGCTAGAAAGACTTTTGCAGATGCTGGTAAAGCCTTTAGTAATGCGCAAAAGAATTTTCATCCACTTGATTTTTCTACTACTGAAAAAACAATCGGCACTGCTATAAGAAATGCTCAAAAATCAGCAAGTGGTAAGAAGGTTAAACTGAAAACTGATGTAGATACATCTAATGTAAAAAATAAACTTAGCAATGCTACTAAAGGTAATAAAAAAGTTAAAGTAGGCGCGAAATTTGATGCTGCACAGCTTAACAAGCAAATGGATGCAATTAGCAAAAAGAAAATCCAAACACCTAAAGTAAAAGCTCCTAAAATTCCACAACCAAAGATGCCCAAAGCTAAAACAATGCCGGCACCTAAAGTTAAAACACCGAAAGTGCCACAACCTAAAATGCCAAAATTAAAGACTATTCCAGCTCCTAAGGTGCAGAAGCCTAATATGAGTGGTGTTGTTTCAGCTGTCCGTTCAGGTATGAGCAAAGCGGCTGCAGCTGCAAGAGCAGGTGGTGCTCAAATTAGTGCAGCTGTTCGTAGTGCACTTAATCAAGCTGTAGCAGCTGCTAGAAGTGCTGCAGGTGCAATGCAAGCTGCAGGTGTAATGATTGGTCAAGGTCTAGCAAATGGCATTAGATCTCAAGTTGGAGCAGTTGCTGCAGCAGCTAATGAGTTGGTAGCGCAAGCTAATAGGGCTGCAAGAGCGGCCGCACAAATTCACTCACCTTCAAGGTTATTTGCTGAAGTCGGTAGTTTTATTGGTCAAGGTATGGCTGTTGGTATGGACTCTACGAGAGGGCTAATCAGCCAAAGTAGTAGAGCAATGATTAATAGCGCTTATCCAGGTTCTTACCGCTCTGTTAACGGGTTAAATACTGTAGGATCAAGCTCCTTAAAGCCAAATTCTTACAATACTAACAATTACAATGGTGGCGGAACAACTAGTTCTAGCGAAGTCAACATTGCTCCGGGGGCAATTGTGATCAATAGTTCTGGTAATCCTGAACAAGACGCAGAAACATTGCTAGAAATGTTTGAACAAAAAATTATTGAGTTAGATGATAAATCATTAAGTTAGTGAGGTGGTTAAATTGCCGGATAGAAGCGGCATGAAGTTTTATATCAAAGATCAAACAACTGGGGAAAATTTACAAATTCCGGTTAATCCTAGCGATGTAAAACTCAAATATGAAACAGACGATCATTCCGAAACTATTGTTAATCTGGGTGAAGTAAATATTCCCGGTAAAACCAAACTTGTTGATATTGAAATTAAATCTGTTTTCCCAACCGTAGGCGCTCACTATGTGGCGACTAAAACACCACACAAGCAAGCAACTTACGTTAAGAAAATCAAGAAGATTCAAAGTAAGAATCACAAAGTTAGATTCGTAGTTACCAAAACGGATATCTCTATGTTGATGACTATTTCAAGCTTTGAATATGGGCTAGAAAACGGTTGGGCTGATGAATATGCCTACACTTTGGAATTAAAGCAATATCGAAAGTTTGGCTATAAAAAGCTAAAGAACCCTAAAAAGCGTGGGCGTTCCAAAAAAAGTAAGAGCCGTTCTAAGCCTGCTAAGAAAATAAGCGTAGGCTCTACAGTGAGTGTTAATGGTCGTTTGCACGCCGACAGTTATGGTCGGGGTGCAGGAATGTATGAAAAAAATGCCAAACGTGAAATCTTGTATATTGTGCCTGGTCGTGAATATCCGGTATGTGTAGGAATCAATGGCAAGGCTCGAGGTTGGGTTAAGATGAGTGAGGTTAAGAGATCATGAGCGATAATATCAAAATGACATTAAGGCGTAGGTCTACTCACTTCACGCACTCGAAAAGCCGGGCAAGCTATGATATTAGTGATTTAGTGGTTGATGATTCTATTACTTGGGATATTGACACCAATTTTTCCGCTACAGAATTTAAGTTTAAGTTAGTCTTTGATACTAAACCGGTTATTCCATACACTGGTGACATCATTACCTTCACCTGGAAAAAGACAAAAATCTTTTATGGCTACGTTTTTAATTACGGCTTTGATAAAGACCATAACATTAATGTTAAGTGCTATGGTCCTAGCCGATACTTGAAGAATGAAGATTCAATCGTATTTAAGGCTGGAACGTTAAGCGATCGCTTTAAAGAGGTATGTAAAAGAGCCGGGATTAAAGCTAAAGTTGTAGCTAGTGCTAGTCATAAATGTAAAGCTGAAATTAACGATGGTAAAACATACTTTGACATGATCAAGAGCGCTATTAGTACTACTACTAAAAGCACTCATAAGCATTACTTGATTTTTGACCACTATGACACGGTTGAATTAAGAAAGTTTCCTTATAAGAAACTTGATATTGTGATTGGTGACCAGTCTGGGTTAATTGACTATGATTACAGCGTTGATATTGATAACACCTATAATGTTGTCGAAGTTGTCAAAAAAGATGCTAAAAAATCAAAGAAAACCTCTAAAACTAAGACTAGTAAAGATGATCCGAAGAATACTACGATTAAATCAAAGACAGTATCAATGCCATCCAGCAAGCAATGGGGAAAACTCCAAAAAGTAGTAAATGCTAAAAAGAAGGCTAATGATGCTCAAATGATCCAACAAGCCAAAAACGAGCTTAAAAATCGTAATATGGCAAACAAGGAATTAAAAATCACTTGTGTTGGTCGTACTGACTTAATACCAGGCAACTACGTCACAATTAGCATTAAAGACTACAAGAAAAAGTTTAAGGATTGTCCAATTCTGAAAGCTACCCATCATTTTGGGCAAGATTATACTGTAGATTTAACAATGAAAGTAGGTAAATCATGGCAGGTAAGCGGCTCTATGAGTTGATGACTAAACGGGGTGGCAAGGCTAGTGATTATTCTGATGTTGTTTTCGGTGTTGTAAGCAGTGCTAGCCCTTTAAAGGTGCAGCTATCTAATAGCATGGTCTTAACTGATGATTTTATTATTTTAGGTAAACATATCGGTAAATTTAAACTCAAAGGCAAAACTAAGATCAAAACCACAAAAGACAGCGACTTACAAGGTGACATGGTATCTGCAGAGTATGAGTTTGATAACTCATTAAAAGCCGGCGATAAAGTTACTATGATTCGCATGGATGGCGGACAACAATTTTATCTATTTGAAAGGTTAGGTGAAGATGGCTTTGGATTCTGATGAAGAATTAAATGTGGGAGCGTTGATGGAAGATGCTTATTTAGATGATGATGATTTAGACGATGAAGAAGACACTGCGAGTCCTACCTATACCTTTAAAGTTGTAAATGGGCGAATCAGGTCTATGACTGATGAACTTGATGCAATGCAACAAGCTGTAGATAAAATTTTAAAAACTGAACGCTTTGTATATCAAATTTACGATGAAGATTATGGTAACGACTTACCTGAATTAATTGGTGAAACCATTGATTATGCGGTGTCTGAAGCAGAAAGAATGACTGTAGAAGCATTAGAAGCAGATGATAGAATTACTAGCGTTGATATCACACGGTGTGAACAATTAAACAGCGATTCCATCATAGTGGAGGGCTACGCTAACACTGTTTACGGGCGGGTTGGTTTTGAAAGTGAGGTGGACTTAGTAGATGAATCCTGAAGATTTAGCAAACGAACTGGAAGCGCAAAATTACGACTATTGGCTTAATTTAATGCTTGATAATGTCCCTAATGATATTGATAAACGCGAGGGTTCAATTATCTATGATGCTGTAGCTCCTGCAGCTATGGTGAGCGCTCAACAATCACTGTCTTTAGCTAATGTAATACGAGAAACGTACATTAAAACCGCTCAAGGTGAGTTTTTGGACTACCGAGCGGTTGAGCATGGCACTAGTAGATATTTAGCTACCAACACTGAAGTGAAAGCTAAATTTACTGATGACGATGGTAACCCGGTTACAGTAGATATAGGCGATAGATTCGCAAGTATAGCGGAATCGCCTATTTTTTATACAGTCACTAAGGTTAATGAAGACGGTACAGCAGAAATGCAAGCCGAAGAAGCAGGCACAGCGCCTAATAGCTATCTTGGTCAAGTATTACCGGTAACGCCTAATGATAATTTAGCGTGGGCTGAAATTATTGAAATTACTATCCCTGCTAGAGATGCTGAAAGCGATGAACACTTAAGAGCAAGATTGTTAAATTCCAACTCATGGGTAGCCTACGGGGGTAACATCGCGGATTACTTAGACATGACTAGCAAAATAAAAGATGTTGGAGCAACCCAGGTGTATCCAACTTGGGACGGTCCAGGTACAGTTAAACTAGTTATCTTAAATAACGATTTAATGCCGGCAAGTACTACGTTACTTAAAAAAGTTAAAGAAGAAATTGATCCAGAAAGCGCAGAAACTCAAGGTTACGGCTTAGCTCCAATTGACCATCGAGTTACTGTAGTAGCCCCAGAAACATTGAAGATTGATGTTTCTATGAATGTAACCATCATTGATAGTGTGAATATTGAAAGTATTAGAGCTAAGGTGAGAAACACACTTGAAGAGTTGTTTAAGTCCTTACGTAGAGAATGGAGTACGGTAAATCCTACTGTTGGTAGAGGTTACTCAATGGTTGTTTATCGCTCCAAAATCTTATCTAGGGTAATGATGCTTGAAGGTGTGGCAAACGCTACAATGCCTAAATTAAGCAGCAAAGATGAAGATTTACAACTAGTGTTTAACAATACCACTTCACAAATTCCAGTTCTGGGTGAGGTGACGGTAAATGGATAAAGACGAACTCTTAAAGTACATGCCGGACTATTACAACGGTGTGTATGAAATGGAGGAACTTTTAAAGGCTCAATCAAAAGGGCTATTCAAGTTTGATGAAAAACTTAATAGAACTTTGCTTAATCAGTTTATTATTCAAGCCGATGAAAAAGGTATTGCTGTTTTTGAAGATCAAGCTGGAATAGTACCAGAGCATGGGGCAAGTCTTGAAACCAGACGTAACAACGTACTTTTAAGATTATTGCCACCTAAACCGTTAACGTTAAGGTATTTAAATCATTTACTTGAAATCATGAATCTAAAAGCGAATGTAACGGTTGATTATGCAAAAAGACTAGCTTTAGTTGAAGCTAAATCAACTGATATATCACTAGATAAGGTAAACAGTATTAAGTACATGCTTAACATCACTTTACCAGCAAACATGATTTATGATATCCGGATTAATTTAAGCAAGGTTGAAGTAACTAATGCTATTTACTTGGATATTGTCAATACCGCTGATACTTATGTAATTGCTCAGGCTAATACTGATCAGAAAAACTTCATTAATAAGACTGAAGCAACTTTATACTTGGGCTTTGGTACTAATATCCAAACAAATACAGTTGTAGATTACGAAAATCAAAATTATAAGGAGTGATAAAAGTTGTCACAATATAACAAAACAGTTCTAACTCGTGCCGGTCTTGAGCTTGCTAAAAAAGCTAATGCCGGTCAAGCAAAGTTTGAAATTACTAGGGCTGTTACTTCGGCTGAAGATTGGAGTTATAAGACTACTCAAGACTTAGAAGAAGTAACTAATGTACCTAATATTATGCAAAACGGTACAATTATGGACGCCGAAGAAGTAGAAAGTAATAACGCTGTGATTGGTGTTTCTTTACGCTTTACTAACAAAGATTTAACTAATGCTTATCAAATTCGAATTATCGGGCTTTATGTTAAAGAAGAAGGCGCAAAAAATGAAATCCTTTACGCTGTAACCACCGCTGTTTCACCTGAATATATGCCTAGCTTTGCTGATAAGGTTCTTTACAGATTTAACATGCAAATGTATCTAGTTATCGGCAAAGCACAAGCAGTTAACGTAGTAATTGATGAAGGCACTGCAGTTACACACGGTCAACTTGAAAAGTATAAAGATGAAGTTACTAAAAGTTTAGATGCACTTGCAAAAACTCATAAGGAAGATATGGGTAAGACTGTTAAGACTGCAAGTCTTAATGGTGGAACTAAAATTGCTCCTGACAGCAATGGCAATATCGATCTAACTGTTCCTAACCCTGATTTGTCTAAGCATGTGAACATCGATGATTTAAACGAGTTGCTAAAAGGCAAAGCTGATGTTACCGCAATACCTAACAAAGCGGAAACAGAAAACGGTATTAAAGAAGCCAAGGAAATGGCTAGAAATGCTGATAACAAGGCTCAAAATGCTATGGACAGCAAAGCAAATACAAGCGAAGTTTACAGCAAGTCTGATATCGATACTATTTTATCCAGATCGTTTTTTAACAAGCAAGGGATGAACCAGCAAGGCAATGTAGTAGATGTTCGCGCTAATGCCACTAAGCAAGCCGACGGCGGTTATGCCTTCAATATTTGGAATGCTGACTGGACTGCAGCAAAACTTAAGGACACAATGGGTCAAGTTGCAGCGTTAAATACTTTCAAAAATGGAATTCAGAAAGACAGCCCAGATTTTAATGATTTGACCACGCCTGGAAACTTTTATATTACCAGTCCTTCAAGCGGTAATAATTCTCCGTCAGTTTCATGGGGTAATTTGATTGTAGTTCCTGCTCTTAATGCAAGAATTGAGCAAATTTACTTCCCTGATAGTGGTGACGCACCATTTTATCGAATGCAATCAGGCGGATCATGGCAAGCGTGGAAACAGGTAGCTACTAAGGAAGATGTTAACGGATTATGGAATTCGGTTAATAATAAAGCTAATTCAAGTGATACTTATACCAAAGCACAGGTTAATGACGCTTTAAATGCCCGTTTAGCTTTAGCCGGTGGCAATATGAATTTGCGCTCAACTATTAATTGGATAGGTGGCAATATTGATGATCGAACCGGTAATCTAGGTGGTCTTGTCTGGGCTGGTGGTACTGACACTGCTCAAATTTACGGTGATCAGAATGGTAACGACAATCTCGATTTAGCTATTGATCTAGGCGACGATGCATCAAATAAAGTTTCTTTCCGTAGTAACGGAGTGGAAAAAGCATCAATCAATGCGGAAGGTTACATTTATTCACCTAATTTACAAGATTATGAGTACCGAATTCGCCGGCTTGAGGAAGATAAGTTTGAAGTTCAAAAGTTTACTGATAGAAATGCTGCGAAAGCGTGGGAAGCTCAACGCCCCGGCAAACGCTTGGCTGTTTTTGAAAAATGATGCTATAATAGTTTTTCTTTCAGAATTGTGTTACACTTACTGTGTAACTGAAAAAGGTTCTATTAAAAAACATGAACTCAAAAAGCATTACCTCTGCCAAGGTAATGCTTTTCTTTACGCCCGGTAATTCAAGTGTGAGGGTTAAATGGTAACTGTTAATTATTTGCGATCATGACGATCATTTAACCATTGATCGAATAGTGCAAGCACTATCCCCACAATTAGTGGAGCGATGATCAATTGAAAAAGGTCCTTAAACATGAAACTCACCTCCTTTCAAGCGGGAGGCACAGTTACCGAAAAATATTATAGCAAATTAGACTCACTAAAGTGGGTCTTTTTTTATAGAAAGGAAGGTGACAGCATGACAGGTTTAAGATTTGTAGGGCAAGATTGGTATTCTACTAAGGAATTGCCTATCGTTGGTGCTAAGTTGTCTAACACAATAAGTGGCGTTAGAAAGTATGCAATCAATTCTTATGCAAATGCGACTGACTTTATAAGATTAGTAGGCAAAGGCAAAGAAACGGTACAAGCCGGTAGTACTATTGGTGTAGTGATTAACTCAAGTGCCGGTTATTTGTTTGGCTTTCAAACGCTAGATCCAAATGAAGACGGCTATGACCCATTCGGTCAATCCTTGATACTGTACAGTTGGAATGATTATTTACTAAACGGGGGGGTATTAGCTAACACTATATTAAAGGTTTGTCATGCTGTCTCACGACTTAGAAAGGAGACAACATGGCAGGCTTACGTTTTTTAGGCAAAGATTGGTTTGAGGGTGAAGTTGCTGTTAACAGAAAAATTAGAGCTGTAAACGGCAAGGTTAGAATTTATGACTATGATAATTACCGTTTCTGGAAAGACTATTCAGAATCTTCCGATGCTTATGCACTGAAAAGGAGCACTACTAACAGCGTCCCACGAGGAACGGTAACAATGCTATATAATAGTTCGGACGGTTTATTATTTAGCTTAGATAAACCTTTTATTTTTGAAAAAGAACAGATGGATATTTTACCAAGCGGAAGCAGTGGTCGAATATCTTTCTACAATTGGAGCGACTATGTGAAAAATGGGGGGGGTATCGAATAGCCCGCTAACCCACTTATATCAAGCTTACAAGCGTGTTTTCACTTCGAGAGATGAGGTGAAAGCATGTCTGTAAAAAAGCTGATTTTCGTAGGTGACGAATTTACATCAAGCAAAATTTTAGCGGATCATTTTTTTGATTTTTCGCTAATTGGCAAAAAAATACAAACTAGGGATTATACAATCTATTACTCAAGTGGTGCGGGTGGAACTACAAGTTGGTTGTCTAAACTATCCAACGTATCTACCAAGCCTTATGATACTGATACATTACCAAATACATTGAGCCAAACTGCTACCTTACACAGTTTAACGTTGTGTCAAGGAGAATTTTATATTTTTCTTAGCGGTTATTGGTTAGGATCAAGCAACGGGTACAACAGCACTGATAATGTCCTCGTTAAAGCAAGTGATGTAATGAAACATGAATTCGGGGGGTAAAGCCCGTCCTATAGGTATTTTCTACACTTTCATCGCTGGAAAGGCGGTGAGAGTGTAGTATGTTCGGATTGTTTTTTCTAAATTCTGAGTTTGTCAAACTACCAACAAGCCAACCTGCTTATAGTGTTTGCGGTTGGCAATACAACACAAAAATCGGAATGCTTTATATCCAAGTTGATAATGCTTCAACAAATGGCTATTCTGCAATACCAATAAACATAATCACCGAAATGCAATATTAATGCTCGTAGTGTGTCGCTGCGAGCTTTTTTAATACAGAAAGGAGCCATAAAATGGCTGAAAAGAAATTATTTGTTTATTACTACAGTGACCCTGATGCGGGCACTAAAGAGTTAAGATGTCACGCAATTTACACTGACATCGAATTCAAGGAACTTCCATGGCACGTACACACTGAAAAACCTAGTGAAGATTTATCAGATCCAGTTTGGAGCAATGAAACTGGCGGTTGGATTGAAGCTGACAAAACTAGTCAAGGCGCTGTTCTTGCACAACAAAATGAGCAGATCAAGAGTTTGATCAAGGCAAACGAAGATTACAAGCAACAAGTAAGTGAAAGAAATCAGCAAATCGATGACTTGCAGAACGCCATCCAAGAATCTAACCGTCAAAACAACCAGCTCGGTATGCAATTTAATGTCTTTGGTACTCAAATGACACAAGCTATGAAGACTGTTACTGAAGCAGTTAACAAGCTTACTGAAGCTCAAAAGAAGGACGGTGACAAGTAATGTTAAATTTTGATTTTGTTTTCGTTCCATTTGATTTAACCCCATTATACGAAAGTACTGTTCAACAATACCGCTGGGGTTGGTTTGGTAAAGACTACCTAAAGTCACAAGTTGATGCAGGACTGTTACCAGCTAAGTACTACGAAGAAGCAACAGGTGAGAAGTATGAAAAGGCTGATAAGAAAACTTCTACCAAGGCTAACTAATAGTCTTCTTCATATTATCGTAGGTGTTTACCTGGTGGCTAATGGATTAAATTTGATCTTAAATGACAATTACTATTCGTGGCCACCTGACATGGCGCCTTTCTATAATTCTGACTTTGTTGGAACCTGGGCTCTGTTTACTGGTTTAGGCTTAATCTATGTTGCTGTTCAACGCAAATTCCCTGATAAAGCTAACATCGTGTGGCTACTGTCTGCGTGTGGCTTTCTGGGTTTCACCGGCTTTCTTGAACTTGCTCACGGGTTCGTTTTTCATAATCCCCACATGTTGGGCTATGGTATGACACTTATCACTGTTTTACTTATAAATTTTTACATTATAGGTTCTAACACTATAAGCAGTAGAAAACTAACCGGAGAACAAGAGCATAAGCTTGAAGAACGTGATACAAAGATGAAAGAAAGTAGGTGAGTGCCGGTGTGAGAAATACAGACTGGGTTTTAATTTTCACGTCTGGCGCTCTGGGAAGCATTGTGTCTGTGCTAGTTGGTGCCCTTCAATGGTATATAAAGCACAAAGAAGCAAAAAAGAAACGTGATACGGATGACTTTTTTAATAGATGGATTTCTGCAGAGGATGAGATAGACAAGCTAAGAGACGAGAACCGGCAGTTAAAAGATCAAATAGCAAGGCTTAAGCTAAGGAGTAAAAAAGAATGAGTAGTTTGAATATTGTTGATGTAGCCACTGTGGTGGCTATTTTTGTTGTCATCATTGCTGGTTTTTTAACTTTAATCGAAAAAGTTTACAAAACCAAAAAACCGCTAACCACTGATGATGTTTTTGATTTAGCACGGATGATTGTTGCTCAATTTGATACTTTAAAAGGTAGCAAAGAAGAAAAGAAATCTGAAGCCACTAAGGTACTCACCAAGGCTGTTGAAGATAAACCTGGTGAAGTGGCTAAGGTAGTAGCCAATAATGAAGATGTTGCTGCCGGTGCCATTGAAATGGCTGTGAATGAACGACGCGATGTGGAGAATGAAGAAACCACTGAAGTCGGTTTTAAGAAAGAAGATGATAAGTAATGGGTAGAGAAATTGTACTAGACTTAGCTAACTATCAAAGAGGATTGACAGCGGCTCAATATAAAAAGATTGGCGCTAAGTATGCAATTGTTAAAGTCACTGAAAACATCAATTATGTTAATGAATGTGCCAAACAGCTTGTAAACACTTCTGCTGAAGGTGGTGTAAAGGGCTTTGCTTTTTATCACTTTGGACGTTTTACCAACGATGCTAAAGCAGTAAGTGAAGCAAAGTATTTTATCAGCAACACAAAGAGTTTGTTTAATGTTAAACCAGGAACGCTGCTTATCTTAGATGCTGAGATTCAAGGTATGCCTACAAGCAGCGTGATTGCATTCCTTAAAGAGATTAAGAAAGCCGGTTACAAAGCAGGTTTTTACACTTATAAGTACTTGCTACCAGGTTTTAATCTTAAAGCTATCAAGCCTTATATGGACTTCTTCTGGTTAGCTTCTTACCCTCTTGCAAACGGTAGAGCAGCGGATAAGAACCCTGACTTTAATTACTTCCCAAGTGCTGACTACGTGGACTTGTGGCAATACACTGATAACTTACTGGGCTACAAGGTTGATGGCTCAATTAGTGTTACTGAAAATGCAATTAAGCTATTTAACCCTAGTTCTAGCGGTACTAAGAAAACTACTGCTGCTAAATCAGAATGGGTGAAGAAGAATGGTACTTTTACGTTGAGTGAAGATTTACATTTACATGAAAGTCCTCACATTGATAGTAAGAATATCGCTTTGCTTAAGAAAGGTAGCGTTATTAAGTTTGATGCATCTTTACAAGGCCCTAAGCGATTATGGCTAAGACAACCACGGGCTAAAGGTTATGGTTATATCGTAGCTAAGGATAAGAACGGTAATTCTACCGGTAAAATTGAATAAGTAAAAAAGACTCACACTGGAGATTTATTTCTCTGGTGTGGGTCTTTTTTGTATAGGTAGAAAATGAAAAGTTTCTATAAATTATAGCGGTTTTAGAATAAAATATTAGCTGATGTACAAATGATGTACAAATTTGAATTTTGGAAAATTAATAGCCCACTGGATTGTTGCTCCA
>NZ_AZFM01000017.1:0-9904 GCF_001434335.1 Lactobacillus kalixensis DSM 16043 | reverse complement strand
ATGGGCTTTTTAGCTATTAGGCACGAGCTACTTTACCAGACTTCAAAGTCTTAGTTGAAACCCAAACGCGCTTAGGCTTACCATCAACAAGAATACGAACTCTTTGAAGGTTTGGCTTCCAAGCACGACGTGCTGATCTCTTTGAGTGAGAACGTTTGTTACCGAAAGTAGTCTTCTTACCTGTTACAAAATCTTTTGCCATTTGCTAAACCTCCTTTTTGTGTTGTCATACTTAAATAAGATATCATATGTTTGCAGGCAATTCAATATTAAAACTATTTTTTAATAAATTGGTTTTAATAAGCGTTTGCTGTTTTACTATGATAAAATAAATACGTATATCAAGACAATAATAAAGACGGAGGAGAAACATGGCTGTTAAAATCAAGACAAAAGATGGTTTGATTGATATTTCAAACGGAGTAATTGCAACTGTTGTTGGTAGTGCAGCTACGTCTAATTACGGCGTTGTAGGAATGGCTTCAAAAAATGCTATTCGTGATGGTTTCGATGGTATTCTTAATCGTGCCAATTATAAGCGCGGTGTTGTTGTCAAGTCAGAAAATAATGAAATTACGGTAGATGTTTACATTATCGTTGGCTACGGCTTGAAAATTTCAGAAGTCAGCCGTAACGTTCAAGGCAGTGTAAAGTATAATTTAAAGAATCAACTCGGTATTGATACTAAAGCCGTTAATGTCATCGTGCAAAGTGTTAAAGTACTTGACGAGTAACGCAAGCGGAGGATATGAATATTGGTTTTAAAAGAATTAGATAGTACACAATTTAGAGATATGGTGAGAGTCGCTACTCACAGAATGGGAAAGAATGCAGAGTTTGTTAACTCATTGAATGTTTTCCCAGTTCCTGATGGTGACACTGGAACCAACATGAACTTAACCATTGAAAGTGGGGCAAAGGCAGTTGCACAAGATCCCAGCACTAGTGTTGGCGATTTGACTAACGCTTTAGCTAAAGGGATGCTAATGGGTGCCCGCGGTAATAGTGGTGTTATTACTTCACAATTGTTTAGAGGCTTTTATAAAGCTACTCAAGGCATGAAGACTTTAACTGCACAAGAATTAGCTAATGCTTTTTCAAATGGTGTAGCAACTGCTTATAAAGCTGTGATGAAGCCTGTTGAAGGTACTATTTTGACTGTAGCTCGCGTTGCAGCAACTGAAGGTGCCAACAAGTCCAATGATACAGATGATGTTGAAGAAGTTATGAAGGCGGTTGTTGAAGGTGCTAAGAAGGCATTGAAGACTACCCCTGATTTACTTCCGGTTTTAAAACAAGTCGGCGTCGTTGACTCTGGTGGTCAAGGCTTGCTATTTATTTACGAAGGTTTCTTAGAAGGACTTCTTGGTGAAGACTTTGCGGATCAATATCAGCCTGATAGTGGTGAAATGGACGAAATGATTAATGCCATGCACCACCAATCAGTTCAAAGCCAATTAGCTACTCAAGATATTGCTAATGGTTACTGTACTGAAATTATGGTTGATTTAGCAGCTGATGTGCCTGACAAGAAGAAGTTCGACCTTGAAGAATTTAGAAAGCACTTGTCAGAAATTGGTGATTCACTTTTAGCTGTTTCTGATGGAGAAGTTGCTAAAGTTCACGTCCACACTGAACATCCAGGTGAAGTCTTCAGATATGGTAGCCAATTTGGTCAATTAGGCAAGATTAAGATCGATAACATGCGTATTCAACACGAAACCATTGTTAACGATGATGAAGACAAGCAAGAAGCTGTTGACTTTGCAGTTATTGCTGTTTGCTCAGGTAACGGTATTCGCAAGTTGTTTGAAAGTGAAGGCGTAAACCGTATTATCTCAGGTGGTCAAACTATGAACCCATCTACTGCTGATATTGTTGACGCGATTAAGAAATCTGGCGCCAAGAAAGCCATTATTTTGCCAAACAACAGTAATATTATCATGGCTGCCAAGCAAGCTGCTGAAGTTAGTGATATTCCAGTGGGTATTGTTCCAACCAAGACAATTTCACAAGGTTTGACTGCAATGCTTTCATTTGATCCAGATGCTTCAGTTGATGACAACGTTGAAGCAATGACTGAAGATTTTGATACTGTTGTTTCAGGTGAAGTTACTCAAGCTAACCGTGACACCACAATTGATGATGTAGAAATCCACAAGGATGATTATCTCGGAATTGTTGATGGTAATATCAAGGTTGATAATAGTGATTTGATCAAGACCACTACTGAAATGATTGAAAAGATGCTTGATGAAGATTCAGAAATCATCACAATTATGTTTGGTCGTGATTCTAACAAGAGTCAAGCTGAAGAAGTAGTTAAGGCTTTAGAAGAAAATCACGATGACCTTGAATTTGAAATTCACGATGGTGGTCAACCAGTTTACAACTTCTTAGTATCAGTTGAATAAAAGAAAATGAGCAATCAAGTACTATTATTTGCTCCTGTTACCGATTTAAAAGGCGTAGGTACCAAAACAGCAGCTGATTTGGCAAGCCTAGGAATTTACAGTATCTATGACTTACTGTTTTACTTTCCTTTTCGCTATGATGAATTGCAGACATTACCACTTGATCAGATCATGGATGGTCAAAAGGTTATGCTTAAAGGAATTGTAGCAACGGAACCATTTGTCAGCCGCTTTGGTTACAAGAAGAGCCGTTTAAGTTTTAAATTAAGAATTGACCATGATGTCATCATGGTCAATTTTTTTAATCAACCGTGGCTCAAAAATCAGCTTGAAATCGGTAAAGAAGTAGCAGTATATGGCAAATATAATGTTGCAAGGCAAACTCTGTCAGGCTTCAAATTTGTCGCTGCAAAAGACAATGATAGTGGCATGGCGCCGATTTATCCCGTTAATAAACATGTCAAACAAAAGAAGCTGGTTAGCCTAATCAATTTAGCAATCGATGATTTCTTAAGCGAAGTCGTAGATATTGTTCCAGAGAAAATCAGGCAAAAATTCAAATTAATGTCAGATCAGGAAATTATCGTTAAAATGCATCATCCAAATAATGGGATTGATGCAAAATTGGCTAAAAGAAGTGCAACTTTTAGAGAATTTTTTATTTTTCAAATGCAGTTGGCCTTGCTGACTAGTCGTGAAAATGAAAATAATCAAGGAGAAGCTAAGCACTATGATCTAAAAGAGATTGCCAAATTAACCAAGTCTTTGCCATTTGAATTGTCAGCTGATCAAAAAGAAGCTGTTAATGAGATTTATGCTGATATGCATTCTGATCAACAGATGAGGCGACTTTTGCAAGGGGATGTTGGTTCTGGTAAAACTGTGGTAGCAGTTTATGCAATTTTTGCAGCAATTACAGCAGGATATCAGGCTGCATTAATGGTCCCAACAGAAATTCTAGCTACGCAGCACTTTAACAAGATTGACGAGCTATTGCGTCCACTTGGAGTTAGAACGGTTCTTTTGACTGGTAATACCAAAACTCTTGAAAGACGCGAAATCTATAAAGAAATTACTGATGGGACGATCAATGTTGTCATCGGAACTCACGCTTTGATTCAAAAAAACGTGATCTTCAAAAAGCTGGGTTTGGTAATTATTGATGAACAGCATCGCTTCGGTGTCGGTCAAAGACAAGCTCTTATAAATAAAGGTGAATGCCCCGATATTTTAGCAATGACAGCAACGCCAATCCCTAGAACGCTGGCTTTAACAGTTTATGGTGAAATGAAAGTTTCAGAGATTAGGCATTTGCCATCAGGACGCAAGCCAATAATTTCAGCGTGGAAAACTAGTAGTCAAATGGATGACGTCTATGCTAGAATGAAGCAACAGTTAGCCGCTGGTTTTCAGATTTATGCTGTAACACCGCTAATTTCAGAGTCTGAGACACTGGACCTGAAGAATGCAGAAGAATTATTTGAAAAATTGAGTCATGATTTTCCTGATCAAAAAGTAGTTCTCTTGCACGGTCAAATGCCGGGAGCACAAAAAGACGAAATTATGGCAGCTTTTGCGGCAGGTGAAATCAACATTTTGGTCACAACCAGTGTGATCGAAGTTGGGGTCGATGTTCCAAATGCCAATATGATGATCATCTATAACGCTGATCGTTTCGGTCTTAGTCAACTTCACCAGCTCAGAGGGCGGATTGGTCGTGGTCAAACGCAAAGTTACTGTATGTTTATTGCTGATCCGAAGACTGATTCAGGCAAAGCAAGAATGAGAATTATCGCTGAAACTACGGATGGTTTTAAACTCGCTGAAGAAGATCTGAAAATGCGCGGCGAAGGTGATTTGTTTGGTAAAGCTCAATCTGGGCTTCCTGAATTTAGGGTTGGTAATGTGGTCAATGATTACAATACCTTAGCAGCAGCGCAAAAAGTGGCGCAAAAGCTAGTAAAAAAATCTAACCCAGATCATCAAGCACTTAAAGAGATCTTAGATTACGAGCAATTAAAGCAAAATCGAATTTAGAAAAGAATAAGGGTGAACTATGAAAGTTATTGCGATTGATGCAATGGGCGGCGAGAATGCCCCTAAAGCGGTTGTAGATGCAGTTTTAAAAGTGAAACCTGAATTACCTCAAACTAAAATGATTCTTTTTGGGGATGAGGTAAAGATCAAAGAATTAATTCCAGCTGATCAATTAGATGATCGCTTGGAAATTGTTAAGACAACCGAATTAATTAATGATGAAGATGAACCTGTGAAAGCTATTAGATCTAAAAAAGATTCCTCAATGGTAGTAGCAGCAAATTACGTTAAAGAGGGTAAGGCAGATGCCTTGTTTTCAATGGGAAATACTGGCGCGCTTCTTGCCTGCGGAATTTTTATCATTGGTCGAATTAAAGGTATCGTTCGCCCAGGTCTAATGCCAACTCTTCCAGCACAAAATAGCGATAAGGGCTTTAACATCGTTGATGTTGGTGCCAATGCTAAGAGTAAGCCTGAGTATTTAGTTCAATGGGCACAAATGGCATCTTTTTATTCAGAAAAAATTCGCGGTATTAACAAACCGAAAGTTGCTTTATTAAATAATGGCGCCGAAGATGATAAAGGTGACGAATTGCATCAAGAAGCCTACCAGCTATTGAAGGATAGTAACTTGAATTTCATTGGTAATATTGAAGGTAATGAAATTATGACTGCTAAAGCTGATGTGGTTGTCACAGACGGTTTTAGTGGTAATATTGCTTTAAAGAGTGTAGAAGGGATGTCCAGCGTTCTACTTCATTCATTGAAGGATAGCTTACTTAATAATGGTTTAATGACTAAATTAGGTGCTTTAATGATCAAGAATGCTATTAGTGATTTGCGTCATAAGTATGATACTGCTGTTCATGGCGGGGCAGTTTTACTCGGAGTAAATGCTCCAGTAGTTAAGACACATGGTCGTTCAGACATCCGTCCAATCTACTATACTTTAAAACAAATTGATAAAATTTTGGATCAAAAATTGATCGATGATTTTAAACAGGAATTCAGTAAATAATTATTTTTTAAGAAAGAGGAACTATTTATGTCAGAAGAAGAAATTTTTACCAAAATCAAGGGGTTAATTGCTGATAACTTTGATATCGATGCAGATAAAATTACAAAGGAAACAAGTTTTACTGATGATTTGGATGCAGACTCAATTGACCTTGTAGAATTCATTCTTCAACTTGAGGATGAATTTGGTTCTGAAATCCCTGATGATGAAGCAGAAAAAATTAAAAATGTAGGTGATGCAGTGGCCTATATTAAAGCACATCAGGGTTAAAAAATATTCAAAAAAGGCCGTTCTCAATTTGCATGAGGACGGCTTTGTGTTTATAATTAGAAAATAAATTGAAAAAGTTAAATAGCTTTTAATAATATTTTCGATATGGGGGAATGACCATTGGAAAAGCAGAGTGATCTACTATTAGACATCCAGCATTTGCATACTGCTTACCGTTTACAAGGTAAGTTTTATGATGCTGCCGATGATATCAATCTGACTTTGAAAAGAAACGAGATTCTAGCCATTGTTGGGGAATCTGGTTGTGGTAAAAGTACGATTGCGTCAAGTATTATTGGGTTGTATGACCACAAGAATACTAAAGTAACTGGCGATATTCTTTATAATGAATTAAATTTAGTGGGTTTAAATGAATCATTATTCAATAAAATCCGTGGTGATAAGATTGGTATTATTTTCCAGGATCCACTAGCTAGTTTGAACCCATTGATGCGTGTTGGTGATCAAGTTGCAGAAACTCTTTACTACCACACTGATATGGACGAAAAGGCACGGCGAGCACGTGTGATTGAATTATTCAATCAGGTAGGGATGCCAAGACCTGAAGAAATGTATGAGATGTATCCACACGAATTATCTGGTGGACTTCGTCAACGTGTGGTTATTGCGATGGCAATTGCCTGCAAGCCAGAAATTATCATTGCAGATGAACCAACTACTGCTTTGGATGTTACTATTCAAGCACAAATTTTGGACCTTCTTGAAGATATTCAAAAGCAGTCAAATTCAGGTATTATTTTAATTACTCACGACTTAGGTGTTGTAGCAGAAACTGCTGATCAAGTTGCAGTTATGTACGCTGGTCAAATCGTTGAAAAGTCAGATGTAAAGACTATCTTCGAACACCCACTTCATCCATATACTAGATCACTTTTGAATTCAATGCCTCAAAGTGATGACACTGACGAAGATCTTCATGTTATTCATGGTACTGTTCCTTCACTTAAGAATATGCCACGTGAAGGTGATCGTTTCGCTTCAAGAATTCCTTGGATTCCTGCAAGTGCACACGAAGAAAATCCTCAAGTTCATGAAGTAGAACCAGATCACTGGGTAAGATGTACTTGCTGGAAGACTTTCCATTTTGAAGATCAACCAGCAGTAAATGACGTAAAAAAGGCAGTGAGCGGAGACTAATTATGGCTAAAGAAATAATTCAGATAAAAGATTTAAAAGTTCATTATCCAATTCGCTCCGGATTTTGGAACAGAATTACAGGTTATGTTAGAGCTGTAGATGGAGTTAGCCTTACAATCAATGAGGGTGAAACTTACGGTCTGATTGGTGAATCAGGATCCGGTAAGTCAACTACTGGTAAAGCAATTGTTGGGGTTGAAAAAGTAACTTCAGGCTCAATTATTTACAAGGGTGAAGATATTACTAAAGCTTCAAACAGACGTCACTTAAACTACAACAAAGATGTTCAAATGATCTTCCAGGATTCAATGTCAAGTTTGAACCCAAGAAAGAGAATTGAAGATATCATCGCTGAACCAATCAGAAACTTCGAAAATTTAACTACTGATCAAGAACGTGATCGTGTTCAAGAATTACTTGATATTGTAGGTATGCCAAGCGACGCTATCTACAAGTATCCACACGAATTCTCTGGTGGTCAACGTCAAAGAATTGGTGTTGCTCGTGCAGTAGCCACTAATCCAAAATTGATTGTTGCTGACGAACCAACAAGTGCTTTGGACTTATCAGTTCAAGCACAGGTTTTGAATTTTATGAAACATATTCAACAACAGTACAATATTGCTTACTTATTCATTTCACACGACTTGGGTGTTATTCGTCATATGTCAGAAAATATTGCGATTATGAACCGTGGTCGTTTAGTTGAAGTAGGTAAGAAGGATGACATTTACAACCATCCGGTTCACATTTATACTAAACGTCTTTTAGCTGCCATTCCAAAGGTTGATGTTGAACATCGTGAAGAACACAAGAAACATCGATTAGCTGTTGAAGAAGAATACAAAAATGACCAAAGTAAGTGGTACGACGAAAATGGTCGAGTATTCCCATTACAAAAAGTATCACCTACACACTCTGTAGCATTACCAGCCTCAGAAATTAATGAAATGAAGGAGAGTGATTAAAAAATGTGGAAGACAGTTTTAAGACGTTTATTGATCATGATCCCTCAACTTATTGTTTTGAGTATCATTGTTTTTGCTTTGGCAAAGATGATGCCAGGGGATCCTTTTACAGGTTTAATTAACCCAAACAGTGATCCAAAGGAAATTGCTCGTTTAAGACAAGCTGCCGGACTTAATGATCCAATGTGGGTGCAATACTTCAGATGGGTCGGAAATCTTTTTCATGGAGACCTAGGAACATCATATATCCAGAAGGTTCCTGTAACTTCATTAATTGCCGATCGTGCAGTTAATACGTTCTGGCTTTCATTGTTGACCGTTATTTTGACATACGCCCTTGCAATTCCTATGGGTATTACTGCTGGCCGTTACCAAGATAAATGGCAAGATCAACTTATTCAGATTTTCAACTATGTCACTTATGCCATCCCTGGTTTCGTAATCTACATTTTAGGATTGTGGCTCTTTGGTTATATCTTAGGTTGGTTCCCAATTTCGGGTTCTGTTTCAGGTAATGCTAGTGGATTCTTTGGCGTTTTATTCAGTCGACTTGATCACATGATTTTGCCAGCAATCCTAGTAGCGATTATTTCTACTACTGGTACAGTTCAATATTTAAGAACTGGTATTGTTGATAACAAAGTAGAAGATTACGTAAGAACAGCTCGTTCAAAGGGTGTTCCAGAAAAGGTTGTATTTAATAAACATATTTTGAGAAACTCTTTGTTACCAATTGCCGCTTTCTTTGGTAATACTATTACCGGTTTATTGAGTGGTTCAGTTATTGTTGAAACTGTGTTTAGTTATCCTGGTATGGGGAAGCTTTTCATGGATTCAATTTCACAACGTGACTACACAACTTTAACAGCATTAATTTTGATCTTCGGTATTTTAACTTTAATTGGTAATTTACTTTCAGATATTATCATGAGTATCGTAGACCCTAGAATCAGAATTCAATAGGAGGGGAGAAAAATGGCTAAAGATAAGTCTTCAAATAATAAAAAAGAAAAAAAGGCTAAGCAAGCAACTCCTCCATCTGGTTTTAGAATTATCTGGCGGGAGATTATGCATGAGCCTTCAGCTAGAGTGGCCTTAGTGGTCATTATTGCAATTTTGTTGTTCTGTTTTGTAGGCTCACTTTTCTTAAATAAAGCTGATATCACAGCAACCGATATTATGGCGGCCAACGATCCATGGGGCACTCCAGGTCATATTTTAGGTGCCGATGATGGTGGTCGTGACATTTTCAAATTACTAATCATGGGTGGTAGAAACTCTATCACAATCGGTATTTCAGTAACCTTAATTTCATTAGTTATTGGTTTAATTGTTGGTATGTTTGCTGGTTACTTTGGTGGTGTGATCGACAACATCGTTATGAGAATAGTCGATTTCATCCAGATTATGCCACAATTTCCAATTTTAATTGTTTTAGCTAGTGTTATTCCAAACTACAACGCAGTTACATTGGTAATGATGATGACACTCTTTGGTTGGACAGGGGAAGCTAGATACTACCGAAGCTTCGTTTTAGCTCAACGTGAAAGAGATTATGTTCTGGCATCAAAGACTTCAGGATCAACTGATTTACAAATTATGTTCCGTGAAGTATTGCCAAATATTAGTTCAATGTTAATTATTGATATTGTATTGATGGTTGCCGGAAATATCGGTATTGAAACTGGACTTTCTTTCATCGGTTATGGTTTGCCAACAACTACTCCATCATTGGGTACACTAATTGGTTATGCTAATGATCCAGTTAACGTTACTACCCGTCCATGGCTTTGGCTTCCAGCAGCATTGTTACTTTTGGTTATTTCCTTAAGTATTAACTATGTTGGTCGTGCATTACAAAAGGCCGCAGACGCTCGTCAAAGAGAAGCTTAATATTTTAAAAATAGTCTTATTCAGTAAATTGTGAGTAAGACTATTTTTCTATATAGCTAAAGATAAAATTAAATAATTAATGATATTAGTGTAAGCGTCTAAAAACAAGGTACCTATCTTAGCTCCGTTTTCTGTCATATACTAGC
>NZ_AZFM01000016.1 GCF_001434335.1 Lactobacillus kalixensis DSM 16043 | reverse complement strand
AGCACATATCATTGCCGAGCTACTTTTTCAATAGTACTTCAGTTTTTGACGCTTACACTTCACTTCTGAAGACATCGAAAATCATTAAGATAAAAAAAATGTTGATATTTCAATGCATGAAAGCACTGATATATCAACATTTTTCTTTTTATAAATTATTCTACAGAAGCAGTAACTTCTTGTCTTTTTTCTCTAAGAGTAACAAAGATAGCAGCAAAACTCACTACATAAGCGATAATGTTAATCATCCAACCCAGGTTGTAAGAACCAGTCTGGTCAAAGAACATGCCAACAAGATAGACAGATAATGACATTGCGAAGGCACCTAACATATTAATAATTGAGAGGATGTTACTGTAATCGCGGTTGCCGAACTGCTGACGGATTAAGTATGGTAATGCTACTAAGCAGAACCCTTGGCCAAGTCCTAAAATGAATGCGGAAGCAACTAATAACCCGCTAGTCTTAAATACAATGAGTCCGCCCCATCCTAATGCACCAAAAATGGTAAAAGCAAGTAAGACGATTTTTGCATTCAATTTATCCAATAAATAACCGATTGAAATCTTACCAACCGCTGCACCGATCATAACGCCGGAAACTACAGTTGCAGCTTGGACTGGAGAAATACCGATGTTGGTTACGTGACCAGAAATGTGTTGAACACTTCCTGAAACAAATTGCAAAAGAATCATTGCCAATACTAATGCATAGAAGATTGGCTGACGAATTGCTTGTTTCAAAGTTAAACCGGTGATTGCTGCTTCAGCTTTGTCTTCCTTAACTCCGTATGCAGGATGTTTTTCATCAGGTTCTGATTTAATTGAAAGAGCCATTGGAATCAAGAAAATTGCCAAGATAAGACTTTCAGCGATAAATCCTGATCTCCATCCGTTTCTAGTAATAATACCAGCAATAATTGGATTGAAGATTGTTCCACCAAACGCTGATAAACCTAATGAAATACCCATTACAGTACCCAACTTTTGATTAAACCATTTGCTGAGTAGAACAGGAATTGAAATTGTAATTGCGATTGGTTGGCAAATTCCGATCAAAGCCCAAGCTAAATAGAAATGAGTTAAGCTGTTTGCATATGTCATGCTAAACATACTTGCTGCAATAATGATGAAGCAGCCTGTTAATAGCCAGCGCAAGTTAACTTTTTCCATTATTTTTCCTGCGAAAATTAATGAAATTGCGGCCATTAAATTCTGTAAAGTTGTCATCAAAGCAACGCTTGATCTACCAACATGAAATTCATTACTAATTGGACCAAAGAAAAGACCGACTGTATTAACTAGTAAGCCAAACCCAATCATTGAAATGAAACAACAAACAACAAATACCCACCAGGGATAAACTGATTTTTTACTAAACACTTCTTTTCCAACTTTCTAATTTTTTACCTTACTAATTATATTTGAAAAAGTTCGGGAAAAAGATTAAGAAAGTTTAAATGTTAAAAAGTTAACAAAGTGTTATTAAAGATTTACTTCTTGAGCTATTTGGTAGTTCCGCGAATATAAGTATAAATCCTGCAAAAAGAAAAAGATAATCAACATTTTACGCCAATTATCTTCTTATAATTAATCAAAAATAGTTTGCCAGTTAGGATCTTTTGAAGCACGATAACACATTTCAATCTGTTCAGGAGTGTTACGATCAATTGATAGCTTTGGAAGATTATCTAAAGCAAAATAACGACAATCGCTAGTTTCATCATTTGCTTCAAATTCTCCACCAAAAACTTTGCATAAGTAGATAGCCTTCATAATCCCTGTGGCTAAAATAGGTTTGTTGTGTTTGTTACGGTCTTGCAAAGCAACTAACTTGATGGGCTCCACATCGCGGCCAGACTCTTCTTTTGCTTCTTTGATACAGTTTTCTTTAGTTGATAAGTTGGCATCACACCAGCCACCTGGCATTGACCAATCATCCGTTAACTTTTCATGAACTAAGAGAATCTTATCATTCTTAAAGATAGCAGCCCGAGTTTCAATCTTGGGTGTTTGATAACCTTCGTCGCCGCAAAATAAAGTCTTGATCTGTTCTTCTGGAATTCCGGTTCTTGCTGCCATCATTTGGGCCGCGATTTCACGAATCTGCTGATAGCGTTCCTTATCAAAAACATCATGACCGTACTTCAACCCATTTTGTGCAATACTTTGTAATTCCACTGCCCAATCAGTAAATTGATCGTTAGTTTTCATATTTTACACCCTTCACAAGAGAATTATTTATCTTCAGCCAAGTACTTTTGCAAAACCTTGAAGACACCATTTTCAGTATTTGCAGGTGCAACAAATTTGGCATGTTTCTTAACTTCTTCCATACCATTAGCCATGGCGTATGAATACTTAGCAAACTGCAACATTGCAATATCATTACCACCATCACCAAAAGCGATTAAATCATCGCCGGTCATGTTCATCTGTTCAAGTAGGCGTTTAAGGCCAGCACCTTTATTAATACCTTGAACATTGACATCGATAGCAGTATTTGCTGAACCAAATGCAGAAATCTTGTTTTCGTACTTATTGTTAAAATCATCTTCAATTGCCTTAGCATATTTTCTATCTAAGTCAAAGGTGATTTGAAAGATGTCTTCTTCTGGCATGTCGTTCCAGTTATCAACTTCAGCACTACGACCAGCAAAATAGGCTAAAAAGTCACGTTCCTCTTTTGGTACATCAGTCTTTAAGTAAGCAATATCTTTTTCAAAGACCATAGTTGCACGTGTTCCATATTTTTCACGAACGTCTTTGATTAAATTCAAGACATCTTGGCGCTCCATTGGATAACCAGCTGCATCTTTACCTTTAATAATTAATCTTGATCCATTTAAAGATACAAAGTCAATTCTGTTGGCAAATTCACCAAAATCCTGTTCTAAACGAGCATATGGTCTACCCGAAGCAACAATGAATTGTACATTTCTTTTTTCGAATTCTGTTAAGATCTGATCAAATTCTTCGTGATTAAATTGCTTTCTATCGTCTAAAAATGTACCGTCCATATCAACGGCAACTGCTTTAAATGGTAATGTCATTCCTAAATTTTCTCCTAACAAAAATATTCAATATATCTATTTTATCCTAAAAATAAAAGAATGCCTGGAGAAATTTTCTTCAAGCATTCTTTATTTAGATTATTGTTTTGTATTTATTTGAGGGGGATGAAATAGAGAATATTATGAAAACTAAGTTTGAGATTAATGTTTATTTTTGAGCATCAAAGTCCATGATTGCTGAAGCATAACCTTCTTCACTCGTTTTTACTCGGCTCTTTTTCTACTTTAATTTCTAAATACTTGTGACTACTGTCAAAATCAGGTCTAAATAATTCTTTTGCTGACAAAATTTTAGTTTTCATCCATTCATTACTTTCAAATTCTTCACCAGAATATGGCAGATAGATATCATAACTTTCACCGTTAATGGTTAAATTGATGTCAACAATATCGTTATAAGTTATGATACGCTCACCTAACATCATTGGCTTGCCATCTTTAGTAATCTGCATAGTTTCTATTTTATTGATTTGGTCATAGTCCAAAAGCATATAGAATGAATCACATGTCTGTGTTGTTTCAATGCCGTAATCACTTTGATACCTAATATCCGTTTTTATACCTTTAAAATTAAAAGTCTTGATATCATCCATTGGCAATTCAATTGCTTCACAGGTTTCAAAAACTAAATGAACTTTCTGAGTTTGGTATTGGTTCATGATTTTTTCTTTCTAAATTCATTTTTTAATTATCTACCAAAACCATATCTTATTTTTGTGAAAAATGCTATTAAAAATGCTTGATCTATGTTAAATAAATCAAGCATTTTTTCAATCAGATAAATTTTAATAAAAGCTAGGCTTTTCCCATGTAGTTGCTACTAAAATTGTAAACTTTATTCTTCTTCCTATAAAAATTAGTTACGTAAAGCCTTTAAACTTGCGCCAAAAATATTTTCAATTGCATTTGGATCACGGTGATCGAAGAATTGGCTTTCGTTTCTGTCTAATTCTGCCATCTTTTTCATGTCATCATCACTTAATTCAAAATCAAAAACATCGAAATTTTCTTCCATTCTATTTTTGTGAACTGATTTCGGAATTACAACAATGTCTCTTTGCATTAACCAACGTAAAATAACTTGACCATTAGCCTTACCATATTTCTTACCAATTTCAGCAATAGTTTCGTTGGTAAAGAGGTTGTGTTTACCTTCAGCGAATGGTGCCCATGCTTCAGTCACAATGTCTTCCTTATCATTAAATTTAACTTCGCTCTTTTCTTGGAACCAAGGTGAAACTTCAATTTGGTTAACAGCAGGCTTAACGTTGCTCATTAATTCAAGATTCTTAAGTTGATCTGGAGCAAAGTTTGAAACACCGATTGATTTAATCTTTCCTTCCTTTTGAGCTTCTTCAAGTGCACGCCAAGCACCTGCCACATCACCGTAAGGTTGGTGTAATAAGTAAAGATCGATGTAGCCGGTATTAAGTTTCTTCAATGAATCTTCGATACCTTCTTTTGCTTTTTCATAAGTAAAATGATCAACCCAGAGCTTTGAAGTTACGAAGAACTCTTTACGATTAATACCAGATTTGTTAATTGCCTTACCTACTGCTTCCTCGTTTGCGTAAGCGGCTGCGGTGTCAAACAAACGGTAGCCAACTTCAATTGCATCGCTCACAGCTTGTTCAGCGACTTTCAAATCTGGAACTTGGAACACACCAAATCCAAGTTGTGGCATCTTATTTCCGTCATTTAAAATTTTGTATTGCATAGATTTCCTCCTAAAAATAATGCTTAATTTCTCGTTTCTCTACAGTTATTAATATAATACTGAAATTAGATTGAAAGAATTACCAAACGAGTATGCTGTAATACGCTTCCCGTATAGTACTAATGTCGTGATTTACCCAACAAAAAAAGATAGAACTTTTTCATTTAAGTTGATTTTTAAATTATTTTCTAATTAAATCCGATACATCAGAAACACGATTGAAGACCTTAACAACATTTAGATCTTTTGCCCATTTCTTAAAGACGTTGGCATAATCACCTGCGGTCCCTGCATCAGTGTAAAAGCTTGCTACTTCACCTTTGAAGTCTTGAATTTGATTTAAGAAAGTATATATAGGTGTTGCGGGTTTACCTCCCCAGACAGGACTACCTACTAAGATTAAATCATAATCATTTGGATCAAAATCCATCTTGTTAATCTCTGGATAATTATTTTCAGCAATTTGTTTCTTAGAAATGTCAAATGTTCCATACATGTCTTCACTAAATGTGCCTGCTGGAACTTTAATTTCAATTTCGGTATTTGCTGGAATTTCTCTTGCGATTTCATCAGCTAAGCGTTTAGTATTGCCTGACCATGAGTAATAAGTGATTAAAACCTTCATTTTTTCTCCTTTCAAATTATGTTTTTTTCTTAAGCCACCTAATACTATAAGCGGGTTTGATCCAGATTGAAATTGAAAAAAAGGTATAGGCTTATACATCAGACGTATACTAACTAAAAAATCTTATTACAGCAGTAAAAAGCCACGCAAGAAAGCGTGGCTTGGAGTTTTATTCAAAATTATTTTTCTGGAAAAATCTTATCTGGATTAATGACATAATTTGCGGACATAATTTGGATCAAATAGTTCTTTCACTTTTCTGAGTAATTCAGTGTAATCTTCACCATAGAAATCTTCGTAAAAGTCTTTTCTGGCGTAGCCAATCCCGTGCTCACCTGACATATTACCGTCCAATTCCTTAGCGGTCTTGTAAAGTTCAGAAATAACCTTCTGCCCCTTCTTTTCAAATTCTTCCTTGCTATCACTATCTGAGCAAAGGTAAATATGCAAATTACCATCTCCTGCATGACCGAAGTTAGGAATTCTCATGCCAACTTCCTTTTCAAGCTCTTCAATACGATCAAGAACAATAGGAATCTTATTAATTGGCACACAAATATCAACTTCATCCATCATTGGGGTTGATTTTTGAATTGCTAGCAGAAGTTCTTCTCTTGCTTTCCAAATAAGTTCTGCGGTGTCACTATCTGCATCAAGTACAATTGCATCTGAAGCATCTAGTTTCTTTGTTTCTTCAATAATCTGATCAAGTTCGGCTTGAATTTCACTCTTAGTAAAGGCGTCAAGACCCAGAATGATAAAACCGTTCCCTTCTTTAATTGGGAATTCTTGGTTAGCGTACTTTTCCCACAAGTTCAATACTTCGCGTCCCATGAATTCTACCGTAGTTGGAACAACACCAGAGGCTAAGATCACTGGTACTGATTTGATTGCATGTTTTAAATCTGGAAATGGGATAATAGCGTTGATACTTTCTTTTGGCTTTGGATATAATCGTACCATTACTTCGGTGACAACACCTAAGGTGCCTTCTGATCCGATAATTAAATCTTTAATTGAATAACCAGATGAAGATTTAACTGCTTTTGAGCCAAATTTGTAGAGCCTACCATTTGTTAAAACAACTTTCAATTCGCGAATATGTTCACGAGTCACACCATATTTAATTGCTTTAAGTCCACCAGCATTGGTATTAACGTTACCGCCAATTGTTGCCCAATGCATGGCTGGTGCTGGCATGTAAACAAATGGCTTATCAGCTAAAAATTCTTGAATATCTTTTAATCTGATTCCTGCTTGAACTGTCATAGTTAAACTATCTGGATCATATTCAAGAATCTTGTTCATTTTAACCATATCAAGTGAGATTCCACCGTCAATAGTTAAGTTTGCGCCCATTAATCCAGTTGAGTTTCCTCTTGGAGTTAATGGAATATGGTGATCACTAGCATATTTCACCACATTTTGTACTTCTTCATTAGTTACGGGTTGAATAACTAGATCTGGCATTGCACGAACAGTTTTGAATTGATCATGATCCCAGTGCTCGGTTGGGTGAGTGATAAAACGCTCATCATCTGGGATAAATTTATGAAGTTCTTTGAGGTCTTCTTTACTAATTTTATTGTAATTCATGGTACGTCCTTTCTTTTTGAAAGCGTTATTTTGATAATTTAATTATATTCTTGCGTTTTAATACTTGTCAAATATAGTAATATTAAATAACTGGTATCATAATATCTATTAGACAAATGGCTTAATAATAATAATTTTTTGTTACGAGCTAATTTATGGCTATTCTTTTAATTACATTGTTTATTTTTTCTGAAAAAAATCTTGACAATGACTATTTAGGCTGGTATTGTAGGAATATTTAGAAAAAATCAAAAATAGAAACAGAGAATATACAATTATGAATAAGAAGAAAACCTTAGTCACCCTGTTATCAGCAAGTACATTGCTTGCCTTGTCTTTAACGTTAACTAACTCTACTGTTCACGCTGCAGATACTACTGAACAGAATTCTCAAGTTAACAATGTAAATCAAACTACTAGCAACATTGATTCAAATTCTACTAACTCTTCAAACAATATTAATCAAAATAATGACCTTGAATTAAGAACTGAAAATGCACTTCGCGCTGCCAATATTGCTCGCAGTTCTTTAACTCAAGAACAAATTTCAAACTTAAGTAAGATCAATTACGATACAAATAGTAAAAGTAAGACTGGTACTATTTTTACTTATGATCAATACCGTCAAGTTGCCCAAAACACGATCAACCGCGATTCTAGATACAGTGTTCCCTTCTTCAATGCTAAGAAGATGAAGAACATGCCAGCTACGTACACTCGTGATGCGCAAACCGGCAAGAAAGCTAAACTAGATATCTGGGATACTTGGGTTGTTCAAGATGAAAAAACTGGCCAAGTTGTTAACTACAACGGCTATCAACTTGCTATCGCTATGATGGGTATTCCAAGAAAGAACGATTCTCACATCTACCTTTTATACAACAAGTACGGTGATAACGAGCTCAAGAATTGGAAAACTGCCGGTCCAATTTTCGGCTTTGGTGCTAGTCCACTTGATCAAGAATGGTCTGGCTCAGCTACTGTAAACAAAGATGGCAGTATTCAACTATTCTATACTGACGTTGATACTCGTGAAGGTACAAACCACCAGAAGATTTCTACTGTAAATCTTGGTTTAGAAATTAAAGATGGTAAAGTTAGAATTGCTCGCCGTTCAAATCGTCACGTAATTTTTGAAGGTGATGGCTACTACTACCAAACTTACAGCCAATGGAAGTCAACAAATAAAGGTGCTGACAATATTGCCATGCGTGATGCTCATGTCATTCAAGTTGATGGCAAGCGCTACTTAGTCTTCGAAGCTTCAACTGGTACTCAAAACTACCAAGGTAAAGATCAAATTTACAACTGGCAAAATTATGGCGGTACTGATGCCCAAGCAATTAAGGACTTCCTTGATATTACCGGTGATGAAGATATGACCAGTCGTGCATCATGGGGTAACGCTGCAATTGGTGTTATTAGTTTGACTGATGATGAAAATAATCCTCAGCTTGACGATGTTTACACTCCATTAGTTACTTCTCCAATGGTTAGTGACGAAATCGAAAGACCAAATGTAATCAAGTTAAATGGTAAGTACTACTTATTTGCTACAACCAGATTGAACCGTGGTACTGGTAATGACTTATGGCTTGAAGCTAACAAGAAGATTGGTGACAATGTTGGTCTCCTTGGCTGGGTTTCAGATGATTTGCTATCTGGATACAAACCATTGAATGGTAATGCTGATGTTTTGAATTGTAGTGTTCCATTCAATTGGAGAACTGCAACTTATTCATACTACCCAGTTCCTGTTCCTGGACGTGATGATCTTGTTTTAGTAACTTCATACATGACTAACCGTGGTTATGCGGCTGGTTCTGGCAAGCGTTCTACCCTTGCCCCATCATTCTTAGTAAGAATCAATTCCGATGATACTACTGAAGTATTGGATGTTGTTACTAACCAAGGCGATTGGATTTATGATGAAACAAGTAGCAATCAAGATTTACTTGCAAGTAATATTAATGAGGCTCGTTTAAAGGGCGAACCTGATGCTCCTAAAGATGGCGTACTCAGAAAGCTCTTCAAAAAACAAAATAAGGCTAAGAAAAACGTCAAGAAACTAACTAAAAAACAAAAGAATAAAAAGTCAGTCAATAAAGTAAAAAAGCCTGCTAAGAGACATCATTAAACTAAGTAATCCCTCCTCTATTTTGAGTTGGGATTATTTTTTGTTTTAATTTCAGAAAACAATGTCAAAATAATTATTAATATGAAAAGAATTAACTTATAGGGCTATAATAAAAGTATAGAAATCGTTTTCATCAGTTAGGGGTGTGATCTAAATGAAAACGAAGAAGAAACATCAATTTCCGACAGCCTATACTGTTATTATCATCGTTTTGTTGTTAGTTCAGCTATTATCTTTTCTAATTCCTGCTGGTAATTATGCCACATTAGCTTATAACAGCTCTGATAAAGAGTTCGTAATCACCGAACCGAGTGGCAAAACCAAAAAAGAGCCTGCAACTCAACAGACTTTGAAAAAATATGATGTTCATATTTCGGTTAATAAATTCAAAAATGGAACAATTTACAAGCCAGTTGCGATTCCAAATTCTTACCAAAGGATCGATCAAAAAAAGCCAAACTTGTATCAAGCCGTTGTTCAATTTTTCACTGCTCAAATTCAAGGAATTGCACAAAGTATTGATATCATCGCCTTTGTTTTGATTCTTGGTGGATGTATCGGTGTAGTTCACGCTAACGGTGCAATTAACTCAGGGATGCAAGCTCTATCAAAGAAAATCCAAGGTAAACAAGTTTTATTAATCGTACTCGTGATGGGATTAATTTCTCTGGGTGGTACTACCTTTGGACTTGCTGAAGAAACAATGGCTATGTACCCAATCCTTATTCCAGTCTTCTTGATGGCAGGATACGACACGATGACAGTTCTCGGAACGATCTTTTTGGGAACCAGTATCGGTTCGATGATTTCAACAATTAATCCTTTCTCAACGATTATTGCTTCTAATACTGCCGGTGTTAACTTTGCTCATGCACTTCCTTTCAGAGCAACGTTATGGGCAATTGGCACAATCATTGGCATGATTTATGTAATTGTTTATGCCGAAAAAGTTCGTAAGGATCCAACAAAATCAGTAGTTTATGATCAATATGAATCGGATAGAAAGAAATTTTTGGATGAAGCAGATTTGAATAAGCCAGCTAACTTTACTTGGCAACAAAAATTAACCTTAATTATTTTCGCAGTTGCCTTCATTGTTATGATCTGGGGTGTTCAACAAAAAGGTTGGTACTTCACAGAAATTTCCGTTGTCTTCCTGGCAGCTGGATACCTAATGGCTATCTTTTCAGGTTTGTCAGAACATAAGGTGGTTCAAGCATTTGTTGGCGGAGCAGCTGACCTATTAGGCGTTGCTTTGACAATTGGCTTAGCTAGAGCAGTTTCAATTGTTATGGAAGAAAGTCATACAAGTGACACAATTATGCACTTCTTTAGTCAACAAGTTGCAGGAATGCCGCCACTTCTATTCATTTGGTTCTTATTCATTGTCTACATTATTTTAGGCTTTTTCATTCAGTCATCATCCGGTTTGGCCGTACTTTCAATGCCAATTATGGCGCCATTAGCTAACGTTGTTGGAATTGATCGGGCGAGTGTGATTGATGCATATAATTTAGGCCAAGGTTTCATTTCATTAATTGCACCAACTGGATTAATTTTAATGAGTTTGATGATGGTTGGTATTGATTTTGACAAGTGGTTTAAATGGTGTTGGAAACTCCTGGTCATCGAATTTGTCATGATTCTTATTGCATTGGGAGTTGGCTTGGTGATTTATTAGAAGAGTTTAGATATTTAAAAAGATCTCGAAATCGAGGTCTTTTTTATTTAAAATCATCTAGTCTGGTTAATTTTTCTGCATTCTTTCGTTCATTTTCTATACGTTTTAACAATTGTAGTCGTTCTTGCAACTCCGCAGTTTCATATTCAACCACTAAATTAATAAACTCTTTGTCATTCCCAGTTGTCTGTGCAACTTGTAAATCGTTCATATAAGCATTTCTGCAATCCTTGTCAGGCTGAATATTAATGATTAAATAGCCATGTTTAATCAACTCAAAATCCATTAACAAACGAGCTGTTCTACCGTTTCCATCTCTAAAGGGATGAATTGTAACAAACTTCAAATGTAAAAGGGCAGCAATTTTGACCGGATGATCTTTCCCTTCAACTGATTTATACCAGGTAATCAAATCATGCATTTTTTCAGGAATTTCTGCTGGTTCAGCATAATGAACATCGGGAACTCCATTTGGCCAGACGGGAATCTGACGATATTGTCCTGCAATAGCTCGTTTATTAGGATCATCTGAATAAGTTACTAAACGGTTAATATCACGAATTGCAATTTCATCAAGTGGGATTTTTCCTAAAGCTAACTCTTGGATATAATCATATGCCCTGCTCAAATCTAGTGCAGCAAGATAATCAGCAAATGGTTTGCCATGAACGGTTAATCCTGTTTCTAACAACTCCGCAGTTTCATATTTTGTTAAAGAGCTACCTTCTATTGCGTTTGACGATCAAATATGATCATATTTCTTTTTCAATTGCTTGAACTTCTTCTTTAGATAAAGTACGAAAAGTATTTATTTCGTCAAGTAATTTAGATAAATCGTCAAAATTCATTTTTATTTTTCTTTCACTTCAAAGTGCCGACCATTTTCATCAATAATTCCTAGAATGCGAAGCGCTGGATGATTTTCAGATTCCTTTAGATCTAATTCAATCTTTCCGTAGCCTTTATCAGCATCAATAATTTCAATGTCATCAAATGCACTACCAATCAATTCGCGAGCAATTCTTGATCTTGCGCGAGCTTCTTTAGAATTCTTCACTGCTGCATCCAGTGTATAACCTTTATCAAGTTGGTCTTTAATAAAAGCAATCAAATAAACTGTTGCCAAACTATAATGGCGAACACCAGATTTTTCATCAATTGGTTTAATGTAGCCTTTTTGTTCCCAATATCTAAGCTGACGTTGAGAAACGCCTAAACTACTACTTACTCCACCAATTCCAATTTCTAGATTTTGAAAAAGTTGACGAAGTCGTTCATCTCTTCTTGGTTCCATGGTTAATTTACCTCACTATTTGTTATCTAAATTATATTAGGTGATGTCATATTTTTCAACTTGCATGTAAAATTATATATCACCTTTGTAAGATTATTTGACATCGATGAAAATGAGGTTTATATTAGTTACCGATCTAAAAAATTGAAAAAGGAGGCCCGCACATGAATAAACAACCAATTGATATTCATGGCAAACAATACAATCGTAATCTATTAGTACTAGTATTGATCATCGGTTCATTTTGTACTGTTTTAAACGGTACACTCTTATCCACCGCCTTACCTTCAATTATGAAGGATTTCAACATTAGTACTGCCACAGCAGAATGGCTTTCAACTGCTTTTTTATTAGTTAACGGGGTAATGATTCCTATTTCTGCTTGGTTAATTAACCGTTTTGGCTCAAGAAAGATGTACCTAACAGCAATGTCGACGTTCTTCATTGGAACTGTCACTGCAGCTGTTGCGCCTAACTTCCAAGTGCTGTTAACAGGAAGAATCATTCAAGGATTAGGTGTTGGAGTTACCATGCCGCTACTTCAGACAATCATGTTGTCAATCTTCCCTGCTGATAAACGTGGTGCAGCCATGGGAACTGTCGGTATTGTTATTGGACTGGCGCCTGCAATCGGACCTACTTTATCTGGTTGGGTAGTTGATAATCTATCCTGGCGCTACCTCTTCAGCATTATCGCGCCTATTGCAGGAATTGTAATTTTAATGGCGTTCTTCTTAGTAAAAGACGTTCTGCCAACCAAAGACGAAAAGATCGATGTCTTTTCAGTTGCTACTTCAACCATCGGATTTGGGTCCCTTCTATATGGTTTTTCAGAAGCTGGTAACAAAGGTTGGACTAATCCTGAAATTTTGGCTTTCATCTTCGTCGGAATTGTCTTTGTAATTTTATTTGGAATTCGTCAATTGAAGATGGATGATCCATTTCTTGATATTTCTGTTTTTAAACATTTTGAATTCACACTTGCGGCAGTTCTTTCAGGTGTAACCAACCTTGCAATGGTTGGGATTGAAATGGTGTTGCCACTTTATATTCAAAATTTGCGCGGTGAGTCGGCTTTCCACTCAGGATTAATCCTTTTGCCTGGGGCTTTGATGATCGGGATCATGTCTCCAATAACTGGCCGCCTGTTTGACCGCTATGGTGCAAGACAAATGGCTATTACTGGGATGACTCTTCTTACTTTGGGAACCGTCCCATTCATGTTCTTAACTGAAAACAGTTCATTCTTGATGATCATCATCTTGTACGCAATCAGAATGGTTGGGGTCGCATTAGTTATGATGAACGTTACTACTTCAGGGATGAATTCACTGCCACTTGATAAAATTTCTCACGGTACTGCTGTTAACAATACTTTCAGACAAGTTTTATCATCAATCGGTACTGCGATCCTGGTTTCAGTCTTAACCACAACCACTAATAACAATATGCCAACTAAGTCCTTGCTTAAGACCATGCCACTTCAATACAGAGATGGAGCAATTAACGCAACACTTGACGGTTTCCATGCCGCATTTGCAATTAGTGTTCTCTTTGCATTCGTTGCCTTAATCCTTTCATTCTTCTTGAAGAAAGGCAACCGTGCTCGTGAAGCTTCAGAGGGGGTAGATCGTTAATGATTTTAATTATATTAATTTTGGCTGTTATTGCCTTCATTTACTTCAATGTTATCCCTAAAAAAGGCCACAGACCTCTTGCCCTCATTTCATTAATCATCGCTTCACTAAGTGTAGCTGGAATAGTTGCTCATGATTACAATCATTTTGGGATGAAAACTGAGACGACAACGGTAAGAAAAAATCTTGTTTCTTCTGCCGCTCCACAATTCCCCGTTCTTCTATATCAGCCTCTTGGAAATGGTACAGAAAAGATTTACTTATATAAGACAAATAACGCTGCCAAAAAGCCAACGCCTATCAAGACTGATAAATCTCATACTAGTGTTAAAACTGCTACTAAAGCTTCAGTAAAGATTAGTACTGAACGTTATGTATTCAGTAATGAATTTGATCACTTTTTGTTCGGCTGGTTTGGTCACAATAATGAATTGAAACATCGTGAATATACCTTTAATGTGCCAAAGAATTGGAAAGTTTTGTCAATCAAAGAAGCTAAGGCACTTCAGAAGAAAATGGCTAAGCAAGCTGCAATGATGAAACGAATGCAACAGCAAAGAAAAGCAGAAATGAATAAATAAATTGAAAAACGTGATGCGCTTCTAAAATGCATCACGTTTTTTTATCTATTTTCGGCAAAATCACTGGTCTTCATTGTTTCTGAAGAAATGATTTTATTATTTTCAAGTGTATTTGTGATAGTCAAGGTAAAGCTATTATCATTACCCTTTTCAAATCTAGCACTACCATACAGACTCTCTGTATCAGTGTACTTCGAATATACATTAATTACGAGCAGATTAATTGCCAACTTTTCGTTTGAAGTCAACTTATTTATGTTGTTTACCTTAACTTTGGCACCATCGAGTTCATTTTCATAAGTCTTAAGATTCCAGATTAAGTATTTTGCTTCAGCAGTAGACATTAACTTACGCGAATTTGTTTCTGTTTGTGCAAGCTTGACTGCTTGATCATAATTAAATCTCTTGTTAAAACTGGACAACTTATATTTAACCGAATCCTGGACTGTAGCTGCTTTATTGATTAAATCTTTCAAATCTGCTTCTTCCAATTCGGTAAGTGCAATCTTATTATTGTTTTCTGCTTCGTCTGCAGTGTTGATTGGTTTTAATCTTTCACCACCTGCAAAATCAACGTCGCTTGCCTTTACAAAGCTATCTCCAACGTTAACAGTATTTATTTTAATTACCTCAGGAAAACCAGGTGAAGTCTTCAAATTAGCCATCTTTTGATAGTGATCAGTCAAGTGATAATATAATTCACTCTTTTGTGTCTTATCATTATATAAGTACATCGCACCATTAACACTTAAATCTGTTTTATCACCCCAAGCATAATTACTTGGAGTGGACTCTTCACCATCAAACGAATAAGTTGGAATACTATTCTTATTTGTTTGAACGATCATTTGATTGCGTTCACAATAATTGATATCAGCAATATTTTGTCTTGGAGTTACATCTTTTGCCCAAATATAGTAGTCAGTTCCTTTAATATGGTAGGCAGATGGAAAACTGTTGGCCAGCACATCCATGCCACCTAATTGATCCACCGTTAATTTAGTACTTTTTTGATAAAATTTACCAGTAGTTAAAGCTCGGTTCTTAGAAGCCATGAACAATTGTTGCGTTTTTCTCTTCACAACAACAGTTGTTTGTTTAACAAATAGACTGCTTCCATCAATTGTATCGACGTTTGCTGTCTTAATATATTGGTTTTTACCAATTTGGAAGTAGTTATTGCCTTTAATACGGATCGTCTTTAATTGGAGTTTATCACTGGTTGAGTATTTTTGATAAAAATAAAGGTTATCTGCATCATTGTTGACAGTAGGCTTACCTACATACTTAACTGATGCGCCTTCACGCAGAAGCTGACCAGTACGCTTACCGGTTTTTGTATAAACATATGAATTATGGTTGAGTGTTAGTTTACCCTTCATGCTTTTCTTCACTACATAACTAGTTGCAGCTGAAACATTGTTACTTAAGCCTACTATTGGGGTAAGAAGCAATAAAGAAGTAGCCGAAATCATCAAAATTTTCTTGTATTTCATTTTTATCCTCTTTTTCTATGTTGAACACGTTTTCATTATATCAGAAGCACGTTGGGCAAAAAAGTTAGATGACTTGCTATGATTTTGCTTTAAATAATATTTCCAACTTAGTCATTTACTCATATTTTTAACAATAGTATAATTTCATTGACGGATTTTAATAGACAGAAAGGCATAATTTATGAACCAAGTTAAAAAAGTACGTGGTGGCATTGGTGATATTACTAAAGCCGATCCAAATGCTCGTATTCAAGATAATCTTTATTTAGCAGTCAACTCAGATTGGATCCTAAAATCAAAAATTCCGGCTGATCGTCCTGCAATCAGTGTTTTCTCAGATATTGATATTAAAATCGAAAAAGATTTGATGCGCGACTTAGCTAATTTTGCTGATAATAAAGAGCAATTGCCAGATATTCCTAACTTTGATAAAGCAGTTGCAATTTATCGATTAGCCAGAGATTTTGATAAAAGAAATTCGGATGGCGCAAACCCAATTAAAGATGATTTAAGTATTCTAACAGCCTTGAAGGATTTAAATGAGTTAAATTGGAAGCTTCCATTTTTATATCTACGCTTTACTCTCCCATTCAATTTCTTCGTTGAAGCAGATCGAAAAAATACCAAAGTAAATGTGCTCCACTTTGACCGTCCTGATCTTATCTTGCCAGATACTACTTCATACCAGAACGATGGCGCTGAAAAGTTATTAGACATTTGGAAAGAGCAAAGTATCGATTTATTAACTAAAGCTGGTCTTGAACAAGATCAAGCTGAAAAATACGCCATCGACGCTATCAACTTTGACGCTAAAATTGTTAAAGTTGCTAAATCGGCTGAAGAGCGTGCTGATGATGTTGCTTTGTACAACCCTGTCGCAATTTCAGACTTTGAAGAAAAGACTAAAACTGTTGATTTTGACCAATTCTTTGACAAGAGTTTTGAAAAGAAACCTGAACGTGTAATTGTTTACGAACCACGCTTCTTAGATAATTTTATAGATTTATTTAATGAAGATAACTTTGGCGAAATTAAAGCTTGGATTATTACAAACTTTATTAACGCTAACGCTGGTTACTTGTCACAGGAATTCCGTGAAGCTGCCTTCCCGTTCATACAAGCTTTATATGGTCAAAAAGAACTCCCTTCTCAAGAAAGGTCTGCATATTTAATTGCTAACCAGGCTATGTCAGAAATAGTTGGAATTTACTATGGTAAGACCTACTTTGGTGAAACTGCTAAAGCTGACGTTGAAGACATGATCAGAAAGATGATCGCAGTTTATGAAAAGCGGATTAAGTCCAATGATTGGTTATCTGAAGAAACTAAAAAGAAGGCTATTACAAAATTAAATGCACTTATTTTGAAGATTGGCTATCCCGAAAAAGCTGATCATATTTATGACTTAATAAAGTTTAATGAAGACACAAGTTTATATGTCAACCTCGCTGCTCAAAAAGCAATTGCTGTACAATATGAATTTGCAAAATTATTTAAGCCAGTTGATCGCGGCGAATGGGCAATGCCAGGTAATTTGATTAATGCCTGCTACGATCCACAAAGAAACGATATCACCTTCCCTGCCGCAATTTTACAAAAACCGTTCTACAGTGTTGATCAAGATCGCTCATCTAACTATGGTGGGATTGGTGTTGTTATCGCTCACGAAATTTCGCACGCTTTTGACAACAACGGTGCTAACTATGATGAATTCGGTAATATGAAGAATTGGTGGACCAAGCAAGATTATGCCGAATTCAAGAAGAGAATTAAGCAAGAAGCCGAATTATTCGACGGCATTGTTTATGGGCCAGTTAAGTTGAACGGTAAGCAAACAGTTAGTGAAAACATTGCTGATCAAGGTGGTGTTACTGCGGCTGTTGAAGCAAACAAGGGTGAAAATGGTGATATGCAAGACTTGTTCAAAAACTATGCACGAATTTGGGCAAGTAAAGAAACACCTGAAATTATCAAAACAGTTTTAGCTTTTGATGTTCACGCCCCAGGTCCTGAACGTGTAAATGTTCAAGCTCAATGTCAAGAAGAATTTTACAAGGCGTTTAATGTTAAGCCAACTGACGGAATGTGGCTTGATCCTGATAAGCGCGTTATTATTTGGTAGAAATTGAATATATGCAAAAAAAATCGCCAAACGGCGATTTTTCTTTTATTCAAATTTCCAATCAACTACAGATCCTAATACCTATTTTCCCAATCTTGATTAAGAACCGCAACGATTCCGTCATGATCATTATCTAGAGTTGTGGTGAAGCGATTCTTCATATCAGCTGGGGCATTGCCCATCAAAAATGGGTGACCTACTTCTTCTAACATCTCGGCGTCATTGTAATTGTCACCGAATGCAATGCAATCCTTTAATTTAACTTGGTAGTAAGCGGCGATTTTTTTAACTCCCCAACTTTTTGAAACATTCTTTTTCATTACTTCTAATAAATGTGGTGATGATTTTACAAAGCTCAGATCACGATATATTGAGGCTAATTCAAGACTTAATCGATCCAGCTCTTGGCAGTCACCGATAATTAAGACTTTATGTACACCGGCTAGTTTAGATATTTTTTCTAAATTAGTCTCTATAGCATCTACTTCAACAATTTTTCTTCATTGACAATATATTTGCTCTTTCTATCTTTACAGTACCAATTGTTATTGCTATATACATTCCAGACAAAAGCATCTTTTTTATCAACGTCATGACATAAATTGACTACTTCATTAGTATTAATGCGTGTTGAACTAATTGTTTTTCCAGCTTCATTCAAAACTAGCGCCCCATTATAAGCTACCATTGGACAGATTTTTGCGATTTGACCAGCTGCGGTTTTAATCGCTTGCGGCATTCTAGCAGACACCGGAACAAAGGCATTCCCCTTTACAACTTGTCCAAGTATTGCCTTACGAGTGTTTAAGGTTACCTTTAGATCAGAATTAATTAACGTTCCATCAATATCGGTAAAAATTATTCGAACAGGCATTTAATCTACCCCCTTTAATAAAAAAAGTGCCTACTACCCTCTGATGGGTAGCTGGGCACAATTTTTAAAATAATCCTGTTTTTCATATCATCAATTTTCTAGCGGTCTTATATGAATCAATGATAGGTATATATTAATGTTCAACTAAATTATATTCTTTTATTGAAAGCGGAGTCAAAGATAATGCCTGCAAATAATCAAAGCTATGGAACAAAAAAAGCCGCGAGAACGATCGCGGCTTTTAATTTATTATTCAAATTTCCAATCAACTACTCGCTCGAACTTCTCAAACGGTAGTAACGTAATCTGTCCTAAGTCATTGCCTTCAGTTGGTGGACATTGTGCTTCAAAAGTTATTCCATCATACTGACCAATATTATTTGCGACACCAGTATGATCAAAGTGATTTCCTGCATAAAGAACCAAAGCTGGCGCATTTGTTATAACTGTCAGCTTATGATCTTCTGAACTCAGGACTGCTGCAGGATTATTTCCGTTTAGGATAAACGGATGATCTAACCCATTTCTTAACTTAATCTGTTCATCTTCACTATGCAAGCTATCTCCGATTCGCTTATTCTTTCTAAAGTCAAAAGCAGTCCCAGCAACTTCTGCTATTCCGCGATTAGGCAATCCTTCTTGATCAACTGGCAAATAATAATCCGCATTCATTTGTAAAGTCAAATTTTCTGCGCGCTCACCCAGATTAAAGTAAGTATGGTTAACCGGGTTAAAAATAGTCAATTGATCACTAGTTGCATCAAGTCTGTAATGCAAAATATTGTCATTATCTAGTTCATAGCGAACGTGAAGCCTAAGATTGCCAGGATAACCATTATGACCATCTGGATCAAACAAGGTTAAATCAACTCTAGCAGTTTTACCGCAAAATGGTCTAAAATCCCATACCTGCATGTCAGTTCCAACACCACCATGAATGTGATTTTCACCATCATTCAAAGGCAATTGATGAATTTCGTTCCCATGCTTCCATTGGCCGCGGCGAACACGACCAGCAATTCTGCCGACAGTTCCACCTAAGAAGTTACGCTGCTTAGAATAATCTTCTGGCGTTTTTAATGACAGAACCATGTTTTTACCATCCAGTAGAACTTTCTCCAAGGTGGCTCCATAGTTTAATACTTTAACGGTCATACCGGCATCATTTTCAAGTGTAATCTCGCACAAATCTTTGTCGTCTTTACGACCATATTTTTCAAAGTTTGTCTTCATTTTAATCCACGTTTTCTAGCAATGAATCGATAAACTTGTTCCAACCTTTTTCGCCATCTGCATCATTCTTGAAAACCCCGGCATCTTGCAAAACTTGTTCGAATATTTCGACTAAAGCTTGTTGCATTACCGCTTCAACATTTTCAGCGGTAATCTTCTGACTAGCCTTGATTTCATCAGCCCATTCTTTATGACTATCAACCACTTCATTATCTTGATCAAGCCAGTACTTCTTCACTTCTTCAAGTTCGCTCTTAAGACGACCTGGCAGAATTGCACGACCCATAACTTCAATTAAGCCGATATTTTCCTTCTTAATGTGCCACAACTTCTTGTGTGGGTGGAAAATTCCAAGTGGATACTTGTCACTAGTGTTGTTATCACGCAAAACCAGATCAAGAACGAACTTCTTGCCTTCGCGGTGCATGATTGGAGTTACCGTGTGGTGACGAGTTGAACCTTCATAAGCATTAATTTGGCGTTCAGGATCTGAATAGTGGTCCCAGAACTTAATGATTTTTGCACCAAGATCGATTAAATCAAGTGAGTTTTCACTAATTAAACGCAAATCACTCATTGGCCAATCCACAATTCCAGCTTCAACTTCAGGATAAGAGTCGAACTTAACTTCTTTCTTAATCTTAGCCTTCATCATTGGAAATGTGTGGCGCCCACCTTGATAGTGTTCATGAGAAAGCATTGATCCGCCGACGATCGGTAAATCCGCATTGGAACCAACGAAGTATTGTGGCAGCATCTTTTCAATTTCAATCAAGTTAATCAAAGTTTGCTGGTTAATTTCCATTGGGACGTGCTTTTGGTCCAAGAAAATGCAGTGTTCATTGAAGTATGCATATGGTGAATATTGGAAGCCCCATGGACGACCAGCAATATTCATCCGAATAATTCTTAAATTACTACGAGCATTCTTGCCATAGCCACCAAGGTAGCCTTCGTTTTCTAGACAAAGTGCACATTGAGGATACTTCTTACCGGTAGCATGAGCAGCAGCGGCAATTGCCTTTGGATCTTTTTCAGGCTTTGACAAATTAATTGTAATTTCTAGGCCGTGGCCTTTCGAACTTGTTCCATCAAAGGCAATATTTTTAGCAATTGCTTCTTTCTTTACATAATTATTATTAACGCATAATTTGTAGAACCAATCAGTTGCTTTTTCTGGAGATCTCTCCATTTTCTGCCAAAAGATACTGTTAGTATTTGAAGGCGTTGGTGTTGTCAAATCGTACAATTGATCATTTAACACTTCTCTAGAAGTTACATCGTCAGGAATTTGATCATTTGCGATGGCTAAATCAATCAATTGCTTAACGGTCTCTGTGCCATTGTCTTCTTCATCATGATCTCCGACTAATGCACGAATGCGGTTGATTACATAAACTCGATCAAGGGGTTCATAAGTGCCGCTATTGATTACTTCCTCAGCAAATTTTTCAATTACTCTCATTATCTTGCCCTTCAAAAACTAAATCATCTTGCTACCATCAACGATTTCTGCATCGTAGAAGCTTGCATCATAGCCAATCTTGTCACGGTAAGTCTTACCGACATTCTTCTTGAATTCTTCAGCCTTGTCCTTCTTAACGATCGCAATTGCGCTACCACCGAAACCGCCACCGATCATTCTTGCGCCAAGAACGCCGTCTTGCTTCCATGAAGCTTCTGCCAAAGTATCAAGTTCCTTACCAGTTACTTCGTAATCATAATGAAGTGAAATGTGAGAAGCATTGATTAAGCGACCGATCTTTTCAAGGTCACCATCTTTCATTGCCTTAGTTGCACGGATTGCTCTTTGATTTTCACTTACCGCATGACGTGCACGCTTTAATTCTGTTTTATCATTAATTAAGTATGAATATTCATCGAAAGTATCGTTATCAAGTTCACCTAGTGCCTTAATGTCGAGCTTTTCTTGCAATTTGGTTAATGCATCATGACATTCACGAACGCGATCATTGTAAGCAGAGTCAGCTAAAGTGTGTGGTTTGTTAGTGGCCATGATAATGATTTCGTAATTGCCCAATTCAAGTGGTAAGTATTCATACTCTAAAGTGTTGCAGTCAAGGAAAATTGCACTGTCTTTTTTACCCATAATGCAAGCAAATTGGTCCATGATTCCTGAATTTAAACCAACAAATTCATTTTCAGTTCTTTGCCCCATTTTTGCCAAATTAACGCGATCAACATCAAGCTTGAATTCATCTTTGAGAATGATACCCATAAGCATTTCGATAGCAGCACTTGATGAAAGGCCTGAACCTGATGGTAAATTAGCTTTGATATATAAGTTGAAACCGTGATCGATATTATCGTATTTTTCACGTAAGTAGGTGATCATCCCTTTGAAGTAGTTAGCCCAGAAGCGTTCCCCTTTTTCAACAGTGGTATCGTCAATATCGAATTCTACGATATTGCCATTGACGTTGCCTGAGAACAAGCGAACCTTCTTGTCATCTCGTGGACCGTAGACACCATAGACACCCAAGCTGATTGCTGCTGGGAAAACGTGACCACCGTTGTAGTCGGTGTGTTCACCGATCACATTAATTCTACCTGGTGAGAAAAATACGTCTTGCCCCTTTTCGCCGAAAGTTTCTACATATTCTTTAAGTAATTCATCTTTATTCATTTTATGTACCTCAAAAATTGTTCTGTAATCGTTTTCAGTTTCTAGTATATACTTATTACCCTTTTTAGTAAATAGTTTACTACAATAAATAAATTATTTAATTGCGAACAAAAAATATAGTCCCAACAATATTGTCAGAACTATATAACAAATACATATTAAATTTAATCTTTCTAGTCTAATGATCTCCGTAATTATCTTTGCATGAATAGGCGATTATACTACCGTCAGAAACTGCATAAATAATCCTATCTTTACTATCAATTTTTCTTGACCACAAACCTGATAAATTATCCAGTAACCTTTCTGGTTTACCAATTCCTTCAAATGGATGGCGTTTCATATCTTTAATTAATTTATTGATCTTCTTTTTTTTTCTTATCACCTTGTTTTTGCCAATAAATATAATCATCCCAACCTTCATCTGTCCAACTTAAAATCATGATTTAGTAACCTCGTTGGGATCAATTAAATCATGTTGACTTATTTTTCCCTCTTTCACTTGTTTGCGACCGCGATTTATTTTATCCATCAAGTAATTATTAGACTGGATTGTTAGTGTTTCAATCAATGAATCATAATCATCTTTGCTCAGTATAACAACATTATCCTCAGGATCTTTATTTGTGACAATTAGCGGTTCACTATCTTCATTAACTTTTTTAAAATAATCTTTTAAATTCCTTCTAAAATTACTGTAATTCACTGCATCCATTTTGCTCACCTCTTAAATTGTACAACATATTGTACACGATTATTAAAACTGACGCAAATTCTTTGCCTTAAAAAAATAAAGCCAGACATTTGTCTGACTTCATTTCATTCATCTTAGAGGGGGAGAGTTTCATTTTATCTGCTTAAGACCTGGACATCCCAACCTTTCATATCTTTGCGAGCTTTCTCGCCTGTCAAAATATCCTGATATTCAACAAATTTACCAGGCAAGCTGCGCTTTTCGTTACTCAAATTCAAAACAAAGTAAAGTTCCTTGCCATCTTCAGTAATACGTTTAGTAACTTCAAGTTTATTGCTGTCAGCAACCAATGATTCAGCGCCAGTTTCCATAATAATATGGTTGAATAATTGCGTTAACCCTTCGTGATTCAGCTTTGTGCCAACGTACCAAGCTTTACCTTGTCCAAATTTTTTTTCAGTAACAGCGGCAGTTCCGGTATAGAACTCACTTGAATATTTTGCCAAAACTTTGGCATCATTGGGATGAATCAAGTCGCACATCAAACTAGTTTCATAGTTTTTACCATTCATTTCAACGGTAATCTTTTGACCAGGAACTACTGCATCGCTTTCTTCAACCCAAATTCCAGTAACTTCCTTAAGTGGACCCGGATAGCCGCCTAAATATACGTTGTCACTAGAGTCAACCATCCCTGACATATAAGTAGTTACAAAGTTGCCACCTTTTTCAACATAATGATTAATCTTCTCATCAAGACCTGACTTAACCATGTAAAGAACTGGTGCAACAACTAAATCGTATTGACTAAAGTCATCATCTACACTAATGACATCTGTCGGAATATTACGCTCATAGAATTGGCGGTAGTAATCCAAAATTGAATCTACATAATTCAGATCTTGCGTGATTCCGTCAACAAATTCATAAGACCAAAAGTTGCTCCAATCAAAGACAATCGCAACTTTCGCGTTAACCTTTGATCCTAGAATCGTTGGGCCAGCCTGCTTCAACTTCTTACCCAAATCTTCAAGTTCATGGAAAACTCTTGTGTCAGTTCTTTGAGAATGGGCAATGACTGCACTGTGGAATTTCTCTGACCCGCCAACTGCTTGCTTTAATTGGAAAAATTGAACTGTGTCAGCACCATGTGCTACTGCTTGAAGTTCAGTTGCTTCCATTTGACCAGGACGTTTAAGTGGACTATATGGTTGCCAGTTAACTGATGAAGGTGCAGATTCCATGAGCATAAATGGTTGATGCTTCAAGCTTCTCATCAAGTCATATAAGAATGCTGGCAAATATTTTGGAGCGTCATAAGTTGGATAACTATCATAAGAAATAATATCTTGATCCTTGGCCCACTTCTGATAATCAATCATCTTATTAGGCAAACTGTGAAAGTTAGTTGTTACCAAGACATCTGGAAGTGCCTTCTTGATGATTTCTTTTTCCATCTTATAGAGATTTTGTAAGCTTTCTGATTGGAAACGAAGATAATCAATTGAAAGGCCAGCTACGATAGTTTCTGTTCCTTCTGGACCCCAAGTATCACCTAATTCATTTGGAACTACAATTTCATCCCAATCATAAATTGTGTGGCTCCAAACATTCATGTTCCAAGCTTTGTTCAGAGCATCTAAAGTCTTGTACTTATTTTTCAACCAATCACGAAAAGTATTTTGACAATTTTCACAGTAGCAATTGCCGCCATATTCGTTGTTCACGTGCCAAACTGTAATGTGTTTATTATTCTTATAGCGTTCAACTAACTGTTCGACTAAGTTACTAGCAAGTTTTTGATAATTTTTGCTATTAGGACAGAAGTTATGTCTTTGACCAAAAACATGGCGTCTTCCTTGATAATCAACCCGCGCTACGTCAGGATATTTCTTAAACATCCATGCTGGCATTGCGGCAGTTGAAGTACCCATGACAATATCAAAATCAGCATCTGACAATTCTTGAACAATCTTGTCTAATTTTGAAAAGTCATACTTCCCTTCTTCTGGCTCAAGCAATGCCCAAGAAAAAATATTGATCGTGGCAGAATTAAGGTCCGCCTTTTTGAAAACTTGAATATCTTTAGACCAAGTATCTTCTGGCCATTGATCGGGATTGTAGTCCCCACCATAAAGAAATCTTGATAATTTATTCATTTTAATTCCCCATTATGCTAAAGCACCATTGCTATTTGTGACTTCATTAACTGCATTTTTATTAGTTGCAGATTTTTGCTCAACATCAACTATCTTATCACCATGCTTTACATCTTCACCCGCATTAATCGATGATACAGAATTAATTAACTTTGGCTGAGTGTAAAATACAACAACAGTATCTTTATAACCATTCTTCAAAGCTAAATCTCGATCGAATTGGAGAAGTAAGTCACCTTGCTTAACATTTTGACCATCGTCGTAGAAAGTTTCAAAGCCTTCGCCGCGCAGGTTTACTGTTCCAAGACCGACGTGAACTACCACTTGTAACCCGTCCTTTGAAACAATTTCAAAAGCGTGTTTTGTTCCGAAAGTGAATTTAATTTGACCATCAAATGGTGCGTAAATATTACCTGTACTTGGATCAATTGCGAAACCTTTACCAGGGAATGGCTTACCATCTTCATCGATAACTGAAGAAATCTTCATCAACTTACCATCTGCTGGTGAATAGATCGTTTCGCTCTTTGTTTCTACTGCAGGAGCAGATTGTTCAAGCTCACCTTCAGCAAGCTTAGTCTTTAATTCTTCAACAACTTCAGCGTGTTTCTTTTCACTCAAAGTTACTTTAGTTGAGAAGACAACAATTGATAAGATGGCCAAGATCATAGGGATATACAAAGCCATCATGTTGAAAGTACTGATGTCATGGCTGGTCATATCAGCTGCAGTTGCTGAACCGGTCATACCAGCAGCAATTGCAACATAACCAACTAAAGCATTAGATACAGCACCTGTAAACTTATCGATCATTGGACGAACTGCTAGAACAACAGCTTCATTTCTTTGACCATTATTAAGTTGCCCATATTCAATCGCATCAGTTAAAGTTAAAACAGTTACTAATTGAGCAAAGTTGATATTTAGAAGAATTAAACCTAGATCCATCAAAACAATATTATTACGACCAAAGATGAACAAAATGTATGCAAGTACCATGCTAGTTTGACCTACAATAAATAGCCATCTTCTAGGAATATATTTATTCAAAATTGGAAACAATGGACTGATAAATAATCCTGTAATCGTTGCAATAATTCCCACTACCCAAAACTCATTTGGCTTACCTATAACAAATTTGTACATATAGAACATAACTCCGTTGGTAATTGTGTTAGCAAGTGAGAAAGTTAAATATGATAAACTTGGCCAAAGGATTTGATCATTATGGAAAATAGCTCCAAATACTTGTCTTAATGTAGTCTTTTGATTAGCAGAGTTTCTGATGATGTTGTTCTTTTCTTTAGTGCCAAAGCAAACGATTAAGGCACAAATAATAGCAAGAGCTGAAATCACGGCTGCAAATGCCAACCAACCTGGTGCTCCCTCTTCGTGTTTACCAGTTACCGCATAAGTTACAGCTGTCACTAATGGAACAACAATGATTGTTAAACCATTCCAACCAATCGTTCCTGAGAAAGCTCCAAGAGAAGTATAGAGTCCACGTTCATGTGAATCTTCGCTTAACGCGGGGACCATTCCCCAATATGATACATCTGATAAAGAATAGAAAATATCAAAACTTATGTAAATAATTACAAAAAGGATTGCGAATAAAATCCAGTTTGCTTGAGCTAATCCAAAAATACCTGTAAACAATACTAGCAATAATACTGCACTAACAACGGTACCAATCAAAATCCACGGTTTAAACTTACCCCATTTTGTCTTCGTATTATCAACGATATTACCCAAAACAGGATCAATAACTAATTCAACAATTCTAATTAAAACCATCAAGCCAGTAATTAAACCGATAAGTTTATCAGCAACTGATTGTTCTAATCCACTAAACATTCCACTAGTAATGAAAATAATAAAATACGTACTCATTACTCCGTAAAAAGCTGCGTGTCCTAAATTGCCTAAACAGAAAGATATGTAAGAAATAGCTTGTCTTCCTGAAGACTTACTTGCGTTATTCATAATATTTCCTCCCAACGCACTGAAACCGTTTACAAATATAGTATAAATTATTTAGTGATTTTAGTAAATCAATTTATCAATGCACACTTGGAAATTTACTAAATATAAAAATAAAGAAGAATGCTATAAATAAGCATTCTTCTTTCAAAATTTAAAAAATAAAAAAGTTATTTACTAATTTTTTTACTCGGGCTCGGGAATAAAACTTTTACGAGTAACTAACTTAGTATTCATTTTCACATCAATTCTAGCGCGCTTAGGATTAATAATTAGGTGATTTAAAGTATCTAAAGCTAATTCAATCATCTCATGTTGATCAATATTGTAAGACGACAATGGGGGTGAAACATATTTAGCAACACTGCTATTATTGATGCTTAGTATTGCTGTATCATCAGGAACATTGATCTGTTCTTCATTAAATGCTTGGAGTACCCCTACACTCAAAGTATCTGACGCTATTAAAAATGCATCTGGTAAATCATCATTAAGTTCTCTAACTACTTTTTTTCCTAAATCATAACCATTTTTAACACTAAAAGGACCCGAAACAAACAGATAGCTTGGATCTAGTTGTAACATCTTTATGTAATTTTCAAAAGCGACAGCTCTGGGATCCTTTTCCTGAATATGATCGTGCTTTGGGCCAAAACCACCAATAAAGCCAATCTTTTTATATTTATTTTTGACAAAAAGATCAATTGCTTTTCTAACAGTTAATTCTAAATTAGGTCGAATTGAGTCAAACAATTCCGGATTAGGATTAGTATCAATAAAAACACCATTTGGAAGAACTTTATAAAGTTCTTCATATTTCTTATTCTCTATTGGTTCAGAACCAACCCCAATGAAGCCTTGATACAAATGTGCTTTGTTAATCAATTCATCAACTTCATAAAAAGTCTCCATTTTCATTGATCGTTCTTTAATTGTTTCAGTTAAAGAATGTTTTAAAGAAGTAAAGTATTCATCTTGAAGTTGTTCTTCATGTTTAGCACGATAAAGTAGTGCAATTGTTGGCTTAATTTGCTTTTGTTGATGATTTTTCCAATAACCTAGTCTGTTAGCAATTTCCAAAATCTTATTTTTAGTTTCTGCGGTAATTGAGAGATCTGGATCATTATTTAGCAAGCGGGAAACAGTTGCTGAGGAATATCCAGACTCCAAAGCGATTTCTTTTATAGTTGTCATATTAGTCGCCTTTTCTAATTAATCAATCTTTAAATATTTTGATTATATTATCTCACAGATTCTAATTATTTTGTCTTTTAAAATAAATAATTTACTTTTAATTGGTAAATGTTTTATTTAAGTGATATAATAAAAGCGTTTTCAATATAAGAGATTTATAGAAACTAGGTTCAATATGAAAGCAGATCTTAAATGGCTTGATGACCCTGAAGTTTTCAGAGTTAATCAACTCCCCGCTCACAGCGATCATCCCTTCTACAAGAATTATCGCGAGTGGCAACAAAGAAAAAGCAGTTTGGTTCAAAACTTGGACGGCAATTGGCAGTTTAAATTCTCCAAGAATCCACAAAGTCGACCAAAAAATTTCTTCAAAGAAGATTTCGATTCTTCTGATTTTAACAAAATCGAAGTTCCAAGTGAGATTGAATTAAGCAATTATGCGCAAATTCAATATATTAATACTCTCTATCCTTGGGAAGGTAAGATTTATCGTCGCCCTGCTTATGCTCTAGACAAAAAAGATAAGCAACTCGGCTCCTTTAGTGAAGGCGAAGACAATACTGTTGGCTCCTACATCAGACACTTTGATTTAAATCCTGAACTAAAAGATAAAGACGTTCATATTAAATTCGATGGTGTTGAACGTGCAATGTATGTCTGGCTTAATGGTCATTTTGTCGGTTACGCTGAAGATAGCTTCACCCCTTCAGAATTTGATCTGACGCCTTTTATTAAGGAACAAGATAATGTCTTAGCTGTTGAAGTTTTCAAGCACAGCACAGCTTCATATCTTGAAGATCAAGACATGTTTAGATTCTCTGGAATTTTTCGCTCAGTAGAATTACTCGGTATCCCTTCTCCTCATCTCGAAGATTTAGACTTACAGCCTACTGTTAAAGATAATTTTCAAGATGGAATCTTTAACGTAAAGATGTCTTTTCTTAAACCAACCGGGTCACTCCATTTGATGGTAAAGGATATTGACGGTAAAACATTGCTTGATAAGACTGCTGAAATTGATGAATCAGTTTCTATCAATAATGAAGAATTCAAAAATATTAATCTTTGGGATAATCATGATCCTTACCTTTACCAGTTATTGATCGAAATTTATGACCGAGATGGCAATCTTGTTGAATTCGTACCATACCAATTTGGCTTTAGACGAATTGAAATTAGTGATGACAAAGTTATTTTACTTAACGGCAAGCGCCTTATTATCAACGGTGTTAACCGTCACGAGTGGGATGCCAAACGCGGTCGCAGCGTAACCTTCTCAGACATGAAGCAAGATATCGCAATATTTAAAGAAAACAACATTAACGCTGTTAGAACTTGCCACTACCCAAACCAAATTCCTTGGTACTACTTGTGTGATCAAAATGGTATTTACATGATGGCTGAAAATAATCTTGAGTCCCACGGAACTTGGCAAAAGATGGGACAAGTTGAACCATCAGATAACGTTCCAGGGGATGTGCCTCAATGGCGCGAAGCAGTAATTGATCGAGCTCGTAATAACTACGAGACCTTCAAGAATCATACATCAATCCTCTTCTGGTCACTCGGTAACGAATCCTATGCTGGTGAAAACATCGCTGCGATGAATGATTTTTATAAAGAGCATGATCCTTTTCGCCTAGTTCACTACGAAGGTGTTGTTCATCGCCCTGACTTAAAAGATCGCATCTCGGATATTGAAAGTTGGATGTATTTACCACCTAAAGAAGTTGAAGAATACTTAAAAAGCAACCCAGCTAAGCCATTCATGGAATGCGAATACATGCATGATATGGGGAATTCAGATGGTGGAATGGACTCTTACATCAAGCTGATTGATAAGTACCCACAATACGCCGGTGGCTTTATTTGGGACTTTATTGATCAAGCAATTTTGGTTCATGACCCAATTACCAATCAAGAAGTTCTTCGATACGGCGGTGATTTCGATGATCGCCACTCAGATTATGAGTTCTCTGGTGATGGTTTAATATTTGCTGATAGACAGCCAAAGCCAGCAATGCAGGAGGTTAGATACTACTATGGTTTACACAAATAAATTACAAATCATCTACGGCGATGCGACTTTTGGCGTTAGAGGTGCAAATTTTCACTACATCTTCAGTTATGAAAAAGGCAGCTTGGAATCTTTAAACATTGACGATAAAGAATGGCTCTACCGCTGCCCTACTCCTACATTTTGGCAAGCAACAACAGATAATGATCGCGGTAATCAATTTAACTTGAAAGCAGCCCAATGGCTGGGCGCTGACATGTTTACTAAATGCACTAAGATTGAAGTGTCGGTAGACGACTACAAATTTGATGACCTGCCAATCGCTCCATTTAATAATCAATTCAGCAATCATGAAGAAGCAGACAAGGTCGAAGTTACTTTTTACTACGAAACTTTAACTTCTCCAAGTACTGAAGTAAGAGTGATCTACAGTATCGATCATGATGGCGAAATTACAATAACCATGCACTATTCTGGTAAAAAAGGCCTGCCACCATTACCCGTAATTGGATTACGTTTGGTGATGCCAACTAAAGCAACTGGATTTGACTATACCGGCTTATCAGGAGAAACTTATCCTGACAGAATGGCTGGTGCAAAGCGCGGCAAATTCCACATCGATGGCTTGCCAGTTACTAGATATCTTGTCCCACAAGAAAACGGAATGCATATGGAAACTGAACAAGTTGAAATTCATGCAAATTCTTCCTTGAACAATGCCCATCAAACTGGTAACTTTAATTTATTGATACGTCAAAACAATCAACCATTTAACTTTAGTTGTTTACCTTATACTGCTGAAGAATTAGAAAATGCCACTCATATTGAAGAATTGCCTCCAGCAAGAAGAACAGTTTTAGTAATTGCTGGTGCAGTCCGCGGAGTTGGCGGAATTGACAGTTGGGGTGCTGACGTTGAAGAAGAATATCATATCGATCCAGAAAAAGATTATGAATTTTCGTTCAAAATAACCAATCATAAATAATTTATCTATTTAGTAAATATTTTACTAAATTATGTGTTATACTTAACTTGGTTCGAAAAGCAAAGGAGAACAATATGAAAGTTTTAGTAATTGGTGGTGCGGGTTATATCGGCTCACACGCTGTACGTGAATTAGTTAAGGAAGGTAACGATGTTGTAGTTCTTGACTCACTTTACACCGGTCACAGAAAAGCAGTTGACCCTAAAGCCAAGTTCTACCAAGGTGATATCGAAGATACTTTCTTGGTTTCTAAAATCTTGCGTGATGAGAAAATTGACGCAATAATGCACTTTGCTGCTTACTCATTAGTTGGTGAATCAGTTAAGAAGCCACTTAAGTATTATGATAATAACGTAAGTGGGATGATTTCACTTCTTGAAGCTATGAATGATGCTGGTGTTAAGTACTTAGTATTCTCTTCAAGTGCCGCTACTTATGGTATTCCTGACAAGTTGCCAATCACTGAAGAAACTCCACTTAACCCAATTAACCCATATGGTGAAACCAAGATGATGATGGAAAAGATCATGGCTTGGGCTGATAAAGCAGATGGCATTAAGTACACTGCCCTTCGTTACTTCAACGTAGCTGGCGCTTCAAGTGATGGTACCATTGGTGAAGACCACGGTCCCGAAACTCACCTTATTCCAAACATTTTGAAGAGTGCCCTTTCTGGCGATGGTAAGTTTACTATTTTCGGTGATGACTACAACACTAAAGATGGTACTAACGTCCGTGACTATGTTCAAGTAGAAGACTTAATCGATGCCCACATCTTAGCTTTGAAACACATGATGGAAACAAACAAGTCAGATGTCTTCAACTTAGGGACTGCACATGGTTTCTCAAACCTTGAAATTTTGGAAAGTGCTAAGAAAGTTACCGGCATTGATATTCCTTATACTATGGGTCCACGCCGCGGCGGTGATCCTGACAGCTTGGTTGCTGATTCAACTAAGGCTAGAGAAGTTTTAGGCTGGAAGCCAAAGCATGAAAATGTAGACGATGTTATCGCAACTGCTTGGAAGTGGCACAAGAGTCACCCAAAGGGTTACGAAGATAAGTAAGAATAAACAAATAATCTAAAATTGCAAATGATACAAAAAAGGAAGATCTCGAATTTGAGGTCTTCCCTTTTTGCTTTTAAATTAAAACTTCGTAAAACTATCCAACTTTTCTTGATCAATATCACGAATAATAGCAGTAGCCAAGTCAACTGAAGCCTTGAAGTCCTTGTAACTACTGAAGCAGTATGGTGAGTGTTCATAACGAACCGGAATACCGATAACAATCGTTGGAGCACCATTTTCATAATAAATTGCAGCGCCATCTTGTCCACCGCCAGTACGAACTGAACGGGTATACGGAATATTATTCTTATCTGCTAAATCACAAGCGTATTGTTGGAATTTAGGATTTGGTAAAAATGTTGTATCCATATCACGTAGCATTGGACCGCGATTTAAGCCCGTTTGAGAAAGCCAATCTGGAGTAAATGTATCATCAGCTGGGCAGCTTTCAAGAACGATACAAAGATCAGGCTTAACTTTTCTTGCAGTTACGTAAGCACCGCGAAGACCTACTTCTTCTTGACTTGATAATGCAGCAACTACGTCAAAATTAGTTTCTTCACCCTTCAAGTTGTCAAGAACATCAATCATTGCACCAGCACCGAAGCGGTCATCGAAGTCTTTTCCAAAGAACAAGCCAGATCTTTCGTTATATTCACATTTCACATCGACAAAGATTGGACAACCGGTGTCAATCTTGTAATCATTAATGGTTTCTTCGCGGCTGCTTGAACCAACGTCAATTGACATATCAGCAACTTCTGGAACATTATTTCTTTCAGCAGCTGTCATGAAGTGAGGTGGCTTAGTTGCAACAACACCAGGGATGTATTCGCCATCGCGGTTTCTAATTTTTACTCTTAATGCAGGAATATTGTACTTTACCCAGCCGCCAAGTGGAACGAACTTGATTAACCCATTAGGACGCACAGCTTGTGTGATAAAGCCAACTGCATCTGAGTGGGCATCAAGTTGGATGACTGGACGATCACCTTTGTTTTCCTTCTTTGACGCATATACGTTAAGCATGCCATCAACTTCTAAATCAGCAGTTTTTTCGGCATAATTAGAAAACAACTTTACAAATTCTTCTTCAAAGCCTGAAGTTGCATTAGCATCTGAAAATTCTTTCAGCATTTCGATTTCTTGTGCTTTTTCCATGTTTGTCTCCTTCTCGTAGATCACTTATCTTTAATTCTACTAGAAAAAGATAGTTATAGGCTACTATGTATAAAACTTTAGGCAAAAAAATATGGAGGATACAGGGCTCGAACCTGTGACCTCCTGCTTGTAAGGCAGATGCTCTCCCAGCTGAGCTAATCCTCCATAAATATAAAACGGTCCATATGGGATTTGAACCCATGATCTCCTCCGTGACAGGGAGGCGAGATAAACCACTGCTCCAATGGACCAAACAAGGAGAATGTGGGATTTGAACCCACGCACGACAAAGCCGCCTAACGGTTTTCAAAACCGTCCCCTTCAGCCACTTGGGTAATTCTCCATGACTTTTAAACTGAACATTTAATATAATACCGGATTGAGAAAAAATAGCAAGTCTTTTTTGTAAAAAAATCAAAATTTATTTTCAAATCTAATATATTATTAATTTAACATGACCAAATATAAAATTTACAAAAAAAGCCTAACTGTTCGATACAAAAAAGTATTGAAAAGCTAGACTATTTTTGGTTTTATTAATAATCTTAGGTTCAATTAAGAAATATAGTTGATGTCTTGCTTTTTGAACAAGTCATAACAAATCAGATCTTCTGCATCCAGATTTTCTTTATACATGTCTACCGCATTAATACGATTATTATCATAAGTAGTAAAGTACAAAATCCCCTTGTCCAAATTCATGCAGTCAGTATACATTGTATATTCATAACGATTGTTTTCAACTTCATCTAAGCCTTTGGCTTGTTCTACAGAATGTAAGATATGGAAGTAATTAGTAACATTTTCAACTTCGTCTTTCCCCTTTGGTGCATGTGATAAAACGAAGGCAGCTTTAACAAAACGTGAACTTGAGTCCATCCCACCTGGTAAGTGATGAGTTCCCAATCCCCTACTGTAAATATTAACATCAACATTCGGAACTAATGTATTTTTAGGATTAGACGGAGTGACATCAACGTAATCACTCAACTTTGTTAATTGACTTGGAAATTCTGGATTGTTGGTTAAAACATTAACTGGATTATCGTAAACATGTAAACCAGATTTAGTTGATTCTACTACGATACTCTTACCAGTTTTATCACTAAGAATCCAGTGCAAATCTGCAGCAGGATAGTTGCTAGAAAAACTAACATTTGAAATACTTGCGTCAGCTAAAATTTCTTTAACCTCTGCAGTGCTTTCACAATTGCTTAACAAATATGGTATTAATTCAAAAGAAGCTATGTTCTTCTTACCTTTAATTTGTGGGAAATAGTAACCCGGTCCTTGGAAGTTCAAACCTGCTATGCCTAATCCCTTTTCATTAATTGCATCACACAATAATGGATAATTATCATTAACTACTGAAACACCAATGAAAGCGTAATGAGACTTTTGAGCAGGCATATCTCTATAGTTAAATACGTAATTTCTTGGTACGATAATCACCTTTTGACCATAATCGATTTCATAATCAAGATTGCGACCAAAATAATGATCGGTAGAAGTATAACAAATCGATGTACACATATTAATTCAACTTCTTTCTAAAAAAGTTCATACATCCTTACATGGCTATTCTACTACTGAACTAGTTAACTAACAAAAGGTTTGATTGAAACAATCTAGCTGTGATTTTAAATTTCCGAGTTAGCTGCTTTCAATAAAAACTTATACAATGGTACTACTTCAATAGTTTTACCATCACGTTCAATTGTTTCTTCTTCAGCCTTTGTCACAATTACTAATTTTTCTACTTCTTTGAATGAATCAGCTAATTTAATGAGATTGTCAATTTCACGTTCGCGTGCCATCCCACTAATCGTCCACGCTACTTGAATCGCCATTTTCTTTTCTGGAACATAAAAGTCAACATCGATTTTTGTTTTGGAAGATTTTAAATAGAAAAGTTTATCAAAATATTTATTACGCAACGTAACCGCAACCATATTTTCTAAGAGAGCTGGATTTTTATCGATTAGAAACAAATTTAAGATGCCGTTATCGGTAAAGTAGAATCGTGGCATTCCTTCTCTTTCAGAAAACTTTGAAAAATAATTCTTGGTTGAAAATAAAAGATAGGCTTTTTGAGCATATTCAATGTAATCAATAATTGATTGTCGACTTGTTGAGCTAACAACCGATTTCACCGAATTGTATAAATTAGAATAAGAAACCTCATGCATAACGGTTTCCGCAATCTTTCTAATTAATAAACTCAAACTTTTTTGATTTCGGATTCCATTTCTAACGATAATGTCTGCCAAGAAGACATTCTTATAAATATTTGTCAGGTAGTTTCGCTTATCTTGAAGATGAATTGCTTCTGGTAATCCACCATAATTGAGGTAATCGTTAGTGGCAGCTATGACTTGACCAACCTCTTTTGTCTTTAATAGATCTCTACTAGTATGTGAAATTTCCAAGGACTTTAGATATTCATCGAAATTAAACGGCGCCACGTATTGTGTCATGTAACGACCACCTAGTCGTAAAATAATATCTTGTCCTAAAACTTTCGAGTTACTACCAGTTATATATACACGCTCGTGCTGATCAGCCAATCTTCTGGCAAAGCGCTCCCAACCATCTACATTCTGAATTTCATCAAAGAAAAAATAATGCTTCTTAGTGGTGAGTTGATTAGCAGCAATCAATATATTATTAAAATCTTGCAAAGTAAATTCTGATAAACGTTCATCCTCAAAGTTAATATAAATGATTTGTGACCAATCAGCTCCTTGATCAACTAATTCTTGAGCACGTTCAAATAAAAGTGTTGACTTTCCTGATCTTCTTAAACCTACTAGCACATAATTAAGACTATTTTCAAAATGATAGTCTCGTACTATTAGATCTACATTAGGAATAGTATCTTGTCCTTCAGCGATAATTGCTGCTAAAATATCAGAATTAATCATTTTCTTCACCTTCTAAAGTTTATGATAGTTATATTTTAGCATTTTTGTCATTTATAAGTTGCAAAAAGCACTGAAAACTATCATTTATATTTTCAAAAAAACAAAAAAATAAAAAACTCGACTTCAAAATCGAGCTTTCATAATATTTATTTTTCAATCACATATCGGAATGGCAAACTTGAAATATACTGATCTTTACCAATTTGATACATATTATAGTTTGAAATCATCTTATTTCCTGTGACTTTAACAATTTTTTCTTTAGTTATATTGAGAGTTTTAACCACTTTACCATTGCTATTGAAGATTTTGACGTTTTGGTCGCCCTTTGGTAAATAATATTGTTTGATTAACTTGTTGGAATTATTATATAGCTATTTATTTGCATGTAAAAACCAATTTTGAAAACAAAAATAACCAGCGCAGCTAAATTTAAACCTTGTCATATAGCTGATTATTATGAAAGCAAAAAGCGATTCTCCCAAACCAAAGGGTTCAAGAAAATCGCCATCGCTTCAATTCATAAACTGATTAGAACTATCTATGCCCTAATCACCAAGGATCAACTATATGATTACAGCGTAGCCACACATAACCAAAAAGACTTTTGCCGTAATTAATTGATCAAGTTCATTATACTCTCAGTCTATTAAAAACTACAGTTGTAATAGGCTTATTTGTCATACAATCCAGGAAAAATAAATTGACCCTAAAAAAGCTATCTAAGATAAATATCTAAAAATATCGGTTCTAACCCTAGACGGAGCTTGACTTTACGTAGAAAAAAGCAGATTTTTAATCTACTTTCTATTGAAATACCATTGGTAAAAATACAATTAAATCATAAATTATATGAGCAATAATTGCTGACCAAAGGCTATCAGACTTGATCCATAACCAAGTAAATGGCAATCTTCCCAAACCAATCGGAAGCATCATTTGATATAGATTCCAGTTGTAGGTTCTGAAGTGTAATAGACCAAATAACAATGAGCCAATGATAGCAGCATAGAGCCAAGAACCGCGATCACCAATTTTTTTATGAATTAGTGTGTAGAACGGAAACGTTAATGATGCTGTGATGATTTCCTCACCTATTAATGATACAGAAATCCAGAACAGTCGAAGCAATTTATCACTCTGTGATCCATTACCTAAAGCTGAATTGGCAACGGTTGAAGAAAAAAGTGATAAAACATAAGCTATAATCAATGTAACTATTACAATTGGTACAATTTTCCACCAAGAATTTTTAGCTGGCTTTTCAAAAATCAATGGAATGATCTTGGAGCTATATTGTAGATAAAGTGCTAATAAGCCAAAAACTATGAACACAAAATATGGTAAAATACTCGGCAATATATGACTAGTGCCTAAGAAAGTTGCCAAGAGTAATACAATAATTGAAAATGGTGCAAGTTTAGATAATTTAGCTTGCTTTAAAAAATTTAACAATACTTTTCCTTTCAATCTCCTACAGCATATTATGCCTTTTCATTCTTTGTTCAAAAATACCGTTCACTAAATCGGCCATTTCTTGCTTTTGTTCAGCAGTTGGTTCTCCTTCTTCGAATACCTTGTACAAATCTGTATGCTCTCTTGCAATTAAATTGCAAGTTCCTTCAGTCGCATGTTGTCTGAATTTTTCTGGAATCTTTTCTAAATATTCAGGCTTAACCAATGCAATAATTTTTTCGTTAGTTGTCATTTTTCAAATCCTCCTATAAGGTTAGAGTAATTTTACGCTTATCAAATCAAGTTTTCAATGAATTAGGTTTCCTAATATAAAACTTAACTTTTTATATTGAATCATTTGTTCATGAGCTTTGTAGTACTATTTTGGTGTGTTCAAAAGCAAACAAAAAAAGAGTAAATTTTGTATTTACTCCCCTTTGTTAATTTACTTAATCCTACATCAAATGATATTCTTTAAGCATATCCTCAATATACGTTCCCTTAACCTTCTTCAAAATCCCCTTTAAAGCGACTCTTTCAGGCATTGGCAAATTAATATCTGCTAACTTCTTTCTATCATTCAAGTAGTACATTGCATTCAACATCATTCTGACATCATAAACTGATGCAAATACTTCTGGAACACCGCGGTCAATATCAAGTAAAGTATAAACAGCTTCCATCGCTGTTCTAACAGAGTATTCGGTGGTGAACACTGTATCTCTTTCAGTCTCAACAAAATTCCCGATAAAGGCTAAGTTTGCGGAATGCTTTGGTACCACATTAGGACGATCACCTAAAGCACGTGGCATGAAGTAACTGGTGATATATGGCATATGATCTGGGATAGTTGTTGCAGCCATTGCCATTGATTGGATTTGCTCATCAGGAACCCCCATATGGTAGAGCCATTCTTCGCAAAGTTCAATCCCGCTACAATCAGGCATCTTCTTTTGAACGTAGTTACCTTTCTTGTCAGAATATAAACCATATAGCCAAACAATTAGTTCATTTGGTTTTTGTGCATGGAAGTGAGGCTGACGACTGATCGAGTAACCTAACAGCCAGTTAGAATCTTTAATTGTAGTAGGACCACTAGTTACAATTGAACCAGAATGTGGATCTTTCTTATTTACCTTTTCAATATAAGGGACGATATCATCATTTTTGAAAGTAACGGTAGCCGAAGTTACCCAATTAGCTGCTGGAATATTTTCGCAGAATTTCTCAGGATGACCAAAGTCACTATCTTGAGCAGCTAAATTCTTCCATAATTGCCAACTTGCACCAAGTTCATGCTTCTTTGGAGCTGGATGATCATTGTCACCATAAGTGGTGCTTTCAGTAATTGAACCATTAGTTACGAAGACTAAATCATTTGAAGATAATTTAATAGTCTTATCTTCGCCTTTTTCATTCAGCTTGATCTCAGTAGCAATCTTTTTATCTTCAGACCGGTTCACAATAATATTATGAACGATTGTGTCATAATGGAAGATAACACCATGATCTTTTAAGTAGTGAACCATTGGCAAAATCAGTGATTCATATTGGTTGTACTTAGTAAATCGTAGTGATGATAAATTCTTTAAAGTTCCAACGTGTTGAATGAAGCGCATCAAGTAACGACGCATTTCCATTGCACTTGCCCATGGTTCAAAGGCAAACATTGTTTGCCAGTATAGCCAGAAGTTTGACTTGAAAAATTCATCATCAAAGACTTCATCGATCTTTACATTTTGGAGTTTATCTTCAGGTGTTAAAACAAGCTTGAAGATTTCTTCAACCGCCTTCGGGCTTAAGAGCAAATCCCCATCCGTTGGCATTTCTTGACCACGCTTCTCAATCACGCGAGTCTTTGAATAACTTGGATCTTTGCGATTCAAGCGGTAAAATTCATTAAGAACACTTTCACCCGGATTATCTAAAGATGGAATTGATCTAAATAAATCCCACAAAGTTTCAAAGTGTGGCTCCATTTCACGACCACCACGAATAATGTAGGATTGTTTTACTTCATTATAAATACCATCCATACTCCCACCTGGAAGTGATAGTTCTTCAAAAATGTGGATCTTCTCACCTTTCATTTGACCATCGCGAATCAAAAAAGTAGCTGTAGCTAATGATGCAAGACCAGAACCAACAATATAAGCAGATTTTTCATCAACATCTTTAGGCTTTTCTGGAGTAATGAATGCCTCATAATTACCATTACTGTAATGCATAAATCAACACTTCTTTCATAATCGTTACACTTGTAACCATTTACAGTTATAATGTTAGTGTAAGCGGTTTTATTTGTCAATTATTTGAAATTAGAAAAAGATACAAAACATGAATAAAAAAAGTTTACAAACAAAAGAAAAAATAGAAAAAGCTATGTTTTCGCTATTAACTACCATCTCCTATGATCAGATCTCAGTTGCTGAAATTGCTAAAGAAGCTGATGTTTCAAGAACTGCTTTTTACCGGAATTATGATCAAAAAGATGATGTTCTTAAGAAGTTTATTGATGAACAATATCAAATTTTTATTGCTGACATCGAAAAAAATAAGCTTTTAACTCTAATGGAAGAGCTAAAAACTTATTTATCGTACTTTAAACGAAATCCACATTTAATGGAGATACTTTTAAATGCCGGTTTTGAAGGTGTATTGTTAAATCAACAAACAATTTATTTAAAAAAGTTGATTCAAACTAGACACCCTGAACTCCAACTCCCTGATTATGCATATAGTTTTCAATCAGGTGGAATCTATATGACTCTAGTTTGGTGGGTTAGAGAGGACCATTATCAAACCCCAGTTGATACTTTAGTCCAATATATTCAAAAACATTTGGAATTTAATACTAAATAATCATTTTCAATTTATCATCTTGTGTTTTGCTTACTATTTTTGGTTTTTACCAGCAAATCTTATGAAAGTGGCAACAATAATAATGGCTAAGATAAACAATAAGATATAGGCATGTTGCGTTCCAATTCTAGTACCTGATGCAAGAGAAGAGTATTGCTTTTGACTAATTGTTACAATTGCTGAAGTAATTGAGGTTCCAACTGCCCCAGCAAATTGTTGCGTTGTATTCAATATTGCATTTCCTTGCGCGGATTCCTTAATATCAATGACTGATAGCGTATCGGTCATCACATCGCCAATTGCCATTCCCATGCCTGCCATGTAGATGATATAAATCAACATGATAAAGGTATTACTCATTTGTGCGGTAAATAATGAAAAGATGGCAGTTTCTACAAGCATCATGCTAGTTCCGATTAAGATTGGTTTACGTGCACCGTAGATATCGAGCAACTTCCCACCTAACGGACTCATTACAGCTCCAGCTATTCCCGCTGGTAGAATGATCAACCCAGCAATCAAGGCATCATTGCCATTCACTTGTTGAATAAAATTAGGTAGTAAGAAGCCATTTCCGAGATTAAAAATTTGAATAAGGAAAAAGCCTAACACGTGCCCTGAGAAGTCCTTTTGCTTGAACAAACTTAATTTCAAGATTGGTTCTTCAATTCTAGTTGACCGCCAAATTAATAACCATGCAAACAAAATAGCAATGATGATTGGTAATAATACTGTTAAGAATGATCCAGTTCCTAAGTTACTGAAGCCAAAAATCATACTGGTAAAGAATACCGCAATCGCTACAAAACTTAGCTTATCAATTGTCACTTTACGTAAAGTGGAGCCTTGTTGAATTCCCCAAGTACCTAATCCTAGGGAAATAAGTACAATTGGAATTAACAACCAGAAGATTGATCGCCAGCCTAGACTATGCAGAACAACTCCTCCAAAGGTTAGTCCTAGTGCAGGTGCGATCCCCGTGATCATGTTGCCGAAGCCCATCATCATTCCTATTTTATGTTTCGGTACTTGCTCAAGAATAATGTTGAACATTAGGGGCAATGCAATCCCTGTTCCAATCCCTTGGATTACTCTTCCGAAAAGTAAAATCCAGAAATTAAGTGCCGTAGCGTCTATTAATAATCCAATTAAGAATAAAAAGTTTGATACAAGAAACAAGCTTTTTGTCTTGTAAGTACTCTTCAGCGCAGCTGAGATTGGAACAATGATTGAGACAGCCAGTAATGCAATTGAAGTCATCCATTGAACGACGTTGGTTGATACATGGAAGTCGCGCATTAAAGTCGGAAATGCGACATTCATGGCGGTCTCTACTAATACCCCACAAAATGACATTAATCCAGTTGCAATGATGCTTGCATAAACTTTTGGTGAAATTGTATCTTTATTCATTATCTTTCCCGTTTTTGATATATTCTAATACTTCGATTGTTGCTGATAGTTGCTCAGGACTGAAACGCTGTTGCAAATCTGCATTATCCATTTTTATCTTGGCTTTGATTTTTGGTACTAAAGCTTTTCCTTTGTCTGTTAAGGAAACCAACTTTTGGCGTTTATCATTTGCACTAGTGATACGCTTGACTAGATCGCGCTTCTCCATTCGCTGAATCATGACCGTAACGGTGGATCTTCTTAGGTTGAATTCTAATTCAATTGAATGTTGTGAAGTGGTCTTGTCTTGTTGATCAGAGATGAAGTCGATTACGCTTACGCTCATTTGCCCACCAGTGATTCCGAGGCTCTTGGCAAAGCTATCGCGTTCTCGTTCACTTTGAACCAAAGCTTGTTTAAGTAATTTTTTAATTGATTTCATGCATCCTCCATTTAGTTAGATAGCTAATATATTATAGCAAATGATTTGTTAGCTAGTAAACAAAATTTCAAAATAAAAAGAAGACGACATGCCGTCATCTTCTTGAAAATTATTTAATTTCTCTTTTTACGCCTAATTGCTAAACCGAAGATCCCTGCTAAAGTTGCAGTTACTAAACCAACAATTGTGGTATTAAATGTGCTTTTTTCACTTGTTTGCGGTAATGTTGGATCATTCTCGTTCAAGTCATTCTTATTAGCAGATGAAGTTTGAGATTGAAGAGAAGTAGTAGTAATACCCTTTGCTACATTTGATTTTACTGAGTTAGAACTTGAAGCTTTCGGATTGACTAAATCGTTTCGCTTGGAAGTTGATTCATCGTTAATTTTTTCAGAAACACTGTAAGCGTCAAAAACTGAAGTATATTGAAAAAGCAGCTTGGCAATGATATGTATCA
>NZ_AZFM01000015.1 GCF_001434335.1 Lactobacillus kalixensis DSM 16043 | reverse complement strand
TGAATCAATTATCCCGTCGGATAATTAATTCACTATTAAGCTTAGAATGTTTTTATTTGAATAAATTGCTTATAAAGTTAACAATGTTGTCCCAAAGTTGTTGCAAGAAATTGCGGTTTTCTTGGGTATTGAACTTATCAAAAATATTCTTAGCTCCATTTTTGATATTGCTTGATAAAGCAGCGGCTTGTTGCTTGAAGTTGCTGCTCTTTAAAGCACCGGAATCACGAACACCAATCAAAACATTGATGATTTGATTTTTTTGATTGTTGTTAATTGTGTCACCTAAGTGGTTAATTTTGATTTGATTATTAACAATATCACGAATTTGGCTGTCAGAAATGTTATTACCAATCTTTGCCATATCTTGTTTTGCGCCAGCAACAGCGTTGTTTAATTGTGAGTCGCTGTAGCCATCCTTATTTTTATTTTCTTGCGTAATGCCGCTCAATGTATTCATTTCGTCTTGTGCTGCATTAACTTGTTTTTGGTTCAAAGCATTGCCATTTTTAGCGTAAGCTGCGTAGACACCAGCTAAAGCGCCTGAACCATCAATTGGAACAGCACTAGTTACATAGATGTTAGCGTCTGTAATTCCGGCAGTTAAGGCAGCATTCTTGTATTGGTTAGCAGTGATCGTTGTAATATTATTTTTACCGTTGTAAGACAAGATCTTAACATTGATTCCTGAACCAGAACTAGTCTTTTGGATCATAGCACTAGACCAGACACCAGAAGAAGTGGTGAAGTTGTCACCTGATGGATTCAAATACTTAACTAAATCGTCCCCTGTAACAGTAATTACTTGATAGTTACTGCCGTTTAATGGAGCAGTTAAGGTTTTGATTGTTCCTTGTTTTTGACTATCAGTTAAGGATGTTCCTAAAGTTACAATGGGAGTGTCATCGGTATCAGCTTTTACAGAATTATTTTTGAAACCAAATAACGCGACTGAGCTAGCAAGTAAAACTGCTAGGAATGTGATTATTTTTTTCATTTTGTTATTTCTCCTTTAAGTTACGAATCATTATACTAAATTATTTTCCAGATTCGTCAAGTTTAAGTAATCTTAATCCGCCTTATTAAAAGCTTAATAATGGCAAAATTACAAAGTAGGTAAGGTTGATGGTATAATAAGTCCAATATGGGGGACAATTTATGTTAGAGCAACCAGAACTTACAGTAATTATGCCAGTTTACAATATGGAAAAGTATCTGGCTAGAGCGCTTGACCACTTAGCTGATCAAACCGATCCAAATTTTAAATTGCTAATTGTCAATGATGGTTCTAAAGATAAAACGAGAGAAATTGCGGAAGGATATCGCGATAAATTCAAATATTTCCGCATTATTAATAAACCTAACGGTGGTTTATCCGATGCTCGTAATGTCGGCATGGAAAATGTTGACACGCCTTATTTTACCTTCCATGACGGTGATGATTGGGTAGAACCTGATTATACCGCTTATTTTGTGCGAGCTTTTCACGAGCATCCAGAGGCTGCAATGGTTTGTTGTGGCTTTTATATTGATTATGAACATGGCGATAAGTCTATTCCTGCGGCTAAGTTCAAGCCTGCTAAAATGCTTACTAAGGTACAGACGTATCGTGAAATTGTAAATTTCTTAGGCTCAATGTTTTTCAATCATGCCTTCACCTCATCAGTTAAAGGTTACACTTGGAATAAAGGTTACAAGTCTACTATTGTTAAGAAGCATGGTATGGAATTTGTAAAGAAGCTAGCCTTTATGGAAGATCAAATTTTCAATGTAAAGTATATTGCAATCAGCGATGGCTTTTATCGTGATACTCAGCCGTTATACCACTACTGGCAGCGAGATGATAGTATGGTGCACAACTTTAATTTAAAGATGGTTCCAGATAACTTTAAGGCTAATTGGTTTGTTTGGAAGATTATTATCAAAAGCTTGATTGCTGAGCGTAGAAAAGAAAAATCAGAATCTAAGCAAATCTATAGTGCAAGTGAAGGGAGCAGCAATGATCGAAAAGGTTAATGGGGTTAAGCTTTATTACCACAAATTAGGTAAAGGCGAGCCGCTACTTTTACTTCACGGGCATCACTTAGATGGTGGGATGTTTGATAAGTTAGTATCACCGCTATCGCTATATTACACCGTCTATATTTTAGACATGCGTGGACATGGATTAAGCGAAGGTGAAATTGCAGAGCACTACCAGACTGAAGCGGAAGATGTCTATTCTTTTATTAAGCAGGTTGGCATTGAAGGATGCTACTGTTTTGGCTTTGATGCTGGTGGCTTAGTAGCGATGATGCTTGCAAGTGATTATCCGCATTTGTTTAAAAAAATGGTTGTAGCTGGCGTCTTTGTTAATGGCGCTGGAATTCGACCATATCATTACTTAACTGAAGGTTTTCATCGTTTCTTAAAGCTTGATCGCGATAGCCGCGTAGAATTAACTGAAAGTTTTATTTCAGAAGATAAGCTTAAAGAGATTCAAACTCCAACTTTGTGTGTGGTTGGTGAAAAAGATTGGGTAAAAGTAGAGCATGTTCGCTGGTACAGCCAGTTGATCCCAAATGGTCGCTTGATTTTAATGCCGCGTCAAACGCATAATAGTTATGCTGTTAAGAGCTTGAAATTATTAGATCTAATTAAAGATTTTTGTAAATAATTAAAGACAAAGATTTGGTCCAAGATTCTGAAAAAGAATTTTGGATTTTTTGTTAGTTTTATTGTTTTTCAAGCAATTAGGACACTTTTTGGTTATAATGAACTTGTATATGATTTTTTATTAAAAAGAGGTAGCTATGGACATTAATAAAGAACAACTTCACGAAATGCTTCACCCAATGAAAGTTATTGGGTTAGGCGGTAATCCTGCATTGAATGAAAAGATTGCGGCAATTCTAAACCAACCATTAATTGAAACAGCCGTACATCATTTTAGTGATGGTGAAATTCAAGTTAACATTGGTGAAACTGTCAGAGGTTGTGATGTTTTTGTCATCCAATCAATTCAAGACCCAGTTAATGAAAACTTCATGGAACTTGAAATCGTCTTAGATGCTTTACACCGTGCTTCAGCTAATAAGGTTAATGTTGTCATTCCATACTTGGCATATTCACGTTCTGATACTAAGACTCGCTCACGTGAACCAATCACTGCTAAGCTGATCGCTAACTTATTGCAATTGACTGGAATGGATCGTTTAATTGCAGTTGACCTTCATGCTTCTCAAATTCAAGGTTTCTACAATGTTCCAGTCGATCATCTTCATGCAATGCCACTTCTTGCCCAATATTTCTTAGACAACGGGATTGCTGACAAGGGTGAAGACGATGTTGTTGTTGTATCACCAGACCACTCAGGCGCTAAGCTTGCTCGTAACTTTGGTCAATACTTCGATGCACCAATTGCAATTGTTGATCAACGCGGTGCACGTTATGATACTGAAGTTCATGACATGATCGGAGATGTTAAGGGAAAGAAATGTATTATTGTTGATGACTTGATTGATACTGGTTCCCGAATTGCTGCTTCAACTAAATCTGTTTTAGCAGCTGGTGCTACTAAGGTTTATGTAGCTGCAACTCACGCACTCCTTTCTAAAGATGCAATTGAGGTTCTTAACCAATTGCCAGTTGAGCAAATTGTTGTGACTGATACTATCAAACACAGTCATTACCCAGACAGAATGGTTAGAATTTCTGTTGATCAATTACTTGCTCGTGGTATTGATTATGTATACAACGATCGTTCAATTCACCAAATCTTTGATGAACAAAATCGTTTGAAATAATTAGGAATATTATCCCAAAAAAGCAATCCTTACCTCGGTTGGGATTGCTTTTTCTTAACACATGATAGTTTTTTCTATTCATCAAGCGATGAGGTTGATATAATTAAACATAAAAAACATATTGGTGAAAATATAAGTACGGGAGTTTTACTAATGGCAAGACGAAAAAATATGCAAAGAAGAAGAGTTATTCTTGGGAATACTTTTCGCTTAATTAGAGAAAATGGTATGGATAATGTTTCTTTGCAAATGATTGCAGAAAAATCTGGCATCTCTAAATCACTTTTGCAATCATATTATCCACATAAGTCTAAGCTGATCAGCGATATTGTCCGCAACTTATTTACAACTTTGGGCACTCAAGTTGACTGCTATGACAAGATTGAACATTTCTCACCATATGCTCACATGAAGGCATTCATTTATACAATTGGTGTTTTAGGGATGCATGATGAAGGACTTGACCGAATTATTTCACAAGCCTTTACTAATGATGAAACATTAGATAACTGGTCATCAATGTTATTCAGCTGGGTTAATAGCATTCACTTGTTTGATGATATTGACGCTAGTCAAGATGAAATAGAAAGCGGAATTAGCTTCGTTACAATCGGCGTTGGCCGGCTCTATCATGAACGTAAGAAGTATCATTTAACTGCAACTAATTTAGCTGATTATGCTACCAGTGCATTAATGTTTAGCTTCTGTCACTGCAAGCCTGAAGAAATTGATCAAGCCTTGCAAGAAGGACAAGATATTATTGAATCAGCTGATATGGAAAGTGTTCATAAAGCAATTGACACGATGTTCGACGAGGGCAAAGACATTATCAGCTAAAGGGGAAGTTTTATGGTTGATGGCTCACGTGCTGATTTACGACGCATGGATCAAGAGCAGAATAGCAAATATAAACAAACACTAGCATTTATGATGTTGATTATCGTGATGCTAACAATGATCACAGTTACTTTTTTAAACCCGATATTTATGAAAGGGCAAATCCGAACTAGTAACAATAAAGCAGTCATTGTGCGGCAAGTAGATAGCCATTTTGATACGCTAGCAGATTTAATTGGAGCCAAACATGAATCAGACTCTAATTTATTAACTATTCAGCAGGCTCAACCAATTGCTGATCATATTATTGATTATTCATTGGGTATTCATATGGTCAGATTTAATAGTACGAGTCTAGCTGAGCAGATTCTTAACGATATTGATGAAAGTATTGATAAAGGTGCATCTAGTGATGCTCAAGTCGTTCGCAAGAAACTACTTAGACAAAAAAATAATGCAATCTATTTTGTTAATCGTGCCTTTAATTTAAATGTTGTAACTTTAGGAGCCAATATTGCGGTATTACTCTTTGTAGTAAATATTATTATTGTAATTGTGACAATTATTGCGTTAGTTTCATTAATTCGTGAAATGAAAGAGCGCAGCAGTATTAAGGCTTTAATTCATGACATAACTGCTTCAGGGATGTGGGCTGGTTTTTGGATTATTTTGATCAGTGGATTGCTTGCGATAATTCCAGTTTTCTTTAATGTGGAAGCTTTACCATTAGCTGGAGTCGGATACTTGCTTGAGATTAGTAGCGGAGTATTTCTGGACTTCGTTATTATCGGTGTAATTATCTATATCTTATGTGCAATTCCTTGGCAGATCACTACTGCTAATTAGGATTGAAGAGAAACGGAAATTTTACTTCTGCTTCTCTTTTTTGTTGTTTTTGTAATGAAAAATGGTATACTGAATAATATTTAATTATTTTTTAATTTATACGGGAGTCAATTATGAAAAAGTCAAAAATTATAGCGCTCTTAATGTCGCTAATCATGCTCCTTTCCACCTTTATTTCCTTTGCGCAGCCTGTTTCTGCAGCAAGTAATAAGAAGGTAGAAGAAGGGACAGTTTTAAAACGTATTAAAAAGACAAAACAATTAGTCGTGGGTACGTCAGCTGACTATCCACCACTTGAATTTACTGCCAGTGAAAATGGTAAGACAAAATATGTTGGAGTTGATATTGAATTAGCTAAAGATATAGCTAAAGATCTTAATGCCAAATTGGTAATTAAAAACATGAGCTTTGACTCATTATTAGTGGCTCTTGAAACTGGAAAGATTGATATGGTTATTTCCGCAATGTCACCAACTCCAGAACGTAAAAAGAGCGTTGATTTTTCCAAAATTTACTACCGTCCAAGTGGTGAATATTTCTTAATCAATAAAAGAGATAGAAGTAAATACACCAATATTAAATCATTTAAAGGCCAAACATTAGGTGCACAAACTGGTAGTATCCAGTACAACTTAGTGCAAAAGCAAATGAAGCAATCAAAAGTTAAGGGCTTAGGCAAAATTAACAACTTAGTTTTGGCACTTCAATCAGGCAAGGTTGCTGGTGTGGTTGTTGAAGAATTGATTGCTAAGGCATATGCTCAGAATAATTCTAGCCTTTACGCTGTTAAGTCTGACTTAAAAGAACCACAAGCAGGTAATGCGATTGCGATTGCTAAGGGACAAAGTGATTTAGTTGCTCAAGTTAATAAGACGATTGATCATGTTAAAAAAGATAATTTAATCGATAAAGATTACTTGCCAGCAGCAGCTAAATACATGAAGACTGCTAATAAAAATAATACAATGGCTAAATATGCACCATATTTTGTTAAAGGTATTTGGTACACAATTGTCATTACTATCTTTTCCGTCTTGATCGGGATTGTTCTTGGAATGATCTTGGCATTAATGAGATTGTCAGATGTGAAGATCTTCCGCTGGCTTGCAATTGCCTATATCGAATTCATTCGTGGTACTCCACAGATGGTACAGATCTTATTTGTTTACTTCGGTGTTGGTTACATTATTCCTGGGCTTTCAGCTGTAATGGCCGGTATTATTGCGATTGGTCTTAACTCAGGTGCCTATGTTGCTGAAGATATTCGATCAGGAATTAATTCAGTTGCTAAAGGTCAAACTGAAGCTGCTCGTTCACTGGGTTTGAGCCAGAAGAAAACTTACCGCTATGTCGTTATTCCACAAGCGATTAAGAATATTTGGCCAGCTTTGGGTAACGAATTTATTACTTTGTTAAAGGATAGTTCACTAGTTTCTGTAATCGGTGTTTCTGAATTGATGTATCAGACACAGTTAATTCAGACTTCAACTTACCGGGGCGTTTTGCCACTCTTTATTGCGATGATTATTTACTTCATTATGACCTTTACTTTAACAAGAATTTTGAATATCTTTGAGAAACGGATGAAACACAATGGCTAATGAAATGATTGAAATTGAACATCTAAAGAAAAACTTCGGCCACAATGAGGTATTAAAAGATATCTCTGCTGAAGTTAAAAAAGGACAAGTTATTTGTATTATTGGCCCATCTGGTTCAGGTAAAAGTACATTCTTGCGTTGCTTAAACATGTTGGAAACGCCAACTTCAGGTAAGATTGTGTTTGATGGAACAGACCTAGCTAGCTTAAAAGATGGTAAGGAATTGGACCAGTTAAGAGAAAAAATGGGAATGGTTTTCCAAAATTTCAACTTATTTCCTAATATGAATGTTTTGGAAAATATCAAATTAGCTCCAATGAAAGTTAAAGGCGTAAGTGACGCTGATGCCGAAAAAAGAGCCTTAGAGTTGCTTGATCAAGTTGGCTTAAAGGATCATGCAAAGCAATTTCCAACTAGCCTTTCTGGTGGTCAACAACAGCGTGTGGCTATTGCAAGAGCCTTAGCAATGGATCCAGAAGTGATGTTGTTTGACGAGCCGACTAGTGCGCTTGACCCTGAAATGGTTGGCGAAGTTTTAAAAACTATGCAAAAATTAGCCGATTCAGGGATGACAATGGTGGTTGTTACTCACGAAATGGGCTTTGCCCGTGAAGTAGCTGATGAAATTTGGTTTATGGCCGATGGCTATTTAAAAGAGCAGGGCACACCGGATGAAGTCTTCGATCATCCAACTAGCGAGCGTGCTAAGGACTTTTTATCAAAAGTTTTATAAAGTTAAGATACAAAAAAACTGAAGCATTTCGCTTCAGTTTTTTTTGTTAGTTAATAATACTCTTATTGATTATTTGAGTTGTAGAACGCGTTTTAGAAAAAAATTGTTATGCCATTTTCCGTTCTTGAGCACTTCAAAATAATTGATATTTCTGAAGTCTTTAATTTTTGGATTGAAAATAGCCCAAATCTTTCCACTTACTTTTGCCATTGAAGAATCAGCGTGAGTATCTTGTTGAACGGCAGCTTTCTCATAACTAGCAGCTGAATCAGAGTTGGAACTGGTAGTAGCTGTTTGAGTTTGTCCGCTGATATCTTGCTTGAATAACTTAAAGGTGTATTTGTAAAGCCCGTGAATATTAACAGTGTATTCATGCCCCTCAATAATCGGCATCTTTCCCGGTGAATAAGTAATAACTGTCTTGAAGTTGCCGTAACCAGCTTTACTATAATTAGTTACGTTGGTTGCTGAATAAGTTTTGCCTGTATCATTATCAGTAATTTCAATTATTGGCGTTCCACTGTAAGTTTTATTTGAAAAATAGATTGACCAGGCAATATTTTTTCCTTTGATTAATTCAATCGGAAAGACACCAGAGTTAGGATAAGTAACAACTGGTTGGCTGGCGGTTCTAAAAATGTCATTAACATTTAAGACCTTTTGCACAGAATAACGATAACCATTGTTGCCATAAACTGCACCTACTCCTGTTGTTGAAAGTCTAGTTGAAAGTAGCCATGCTCTGTGTCCTGTATCTGAACCGGTTAAGTTATAATGATCAGTAAGTAGGTCGGTAATGACATCGCCAGCTGATTGATTAGTAACATTAAAGTTTAAATTAGAAGTTTGCGATGTGCTTTGTGCCAATTTCCAGGTTGACTTACTGACATAATTAGGGCGCGTGTCAGCAGGCAAGCCATGTTGGTTCACAAACGGATTAGCGTTAATTGCTGCCATTACTGCAGCTGTTTTTTGAGCACTATTATTAGCAGTAGAATCAGCTGTTACTGGATAAAGTCCAAACAGACTGCGGTAATAGTTGATGTAAGCAATTTGGCTGTTAATATAGCTATCTTTCAAACTACCAGCTGAAAATTTTTCTTTCAAACGTGGCTTAGTTTGATAGATATTCTCAATGCTGTATTTAGTTTTATCTAGCTCAGTATATTCTTTTTGAAGATGCTGTATTTGGTTAATTTCACCACTTGTAAAAGTTGCGGCATTAACTACGCTGCTAACAGGCATTAATAACAATACACTGCTAATTACAGCAATTGAAATTTTCTTAAAAAACATGCAGTAACTCCTTTCTATTACTGATACTGTAATTATACTCCATAGTGAAAATGCTTTAGAGAAAAATGTTTTAGGAATTTACGTTTTTTTTAAAATAATTGCGTATAATTAAAGTTTGGTAACAATTATTAAGAGGTAAAAATAAATGGTTAAAAAAATACAAGTCGGTTTGATTTTTGGTGGAAATTCTTCTGAATATGAAGTTTCTATCGTTTCAGGTCACAACATTTACAACGCAATTGATAAAGAGAAGTTTGATGTACACCCAATTTGGGTTACTAACGATGGCTACTTTGCTAATGAAGAAGAATCTTTTAAAGTTTTGAAAGATCCTAAATATCAAGTTAAGAACCCTCATAAGGTAACTAATATTTCTAATTTGATTGAATTGGCTAACTTGCCAGAAATTGATATTTTCTTCCCAATCGTTCATGGTAACTTGGGTGAAGACGGTGGGCTTCAAGGTTTATTCAGAATTCTTGATAAGCCATTTGTTGGTGATGATATTCTCTCAGCAGCTGTTACTATGGACAAGGAATTCACTAAGATCTTGGCTCAACGCGTAGGTGTTCCTGTTTCTGACTGGATTGCAATTAAGCGTACTGATTACGATGATAAGAATAGTGATAAATTAAATTACGACAAAGTTGCTGAAAAATTAGGTCATGACATGTTTGTTAAGCCTTCAAACCAAGGCTCTTCAGTTGGTGTAAACCACGTTACTAACGCTGAAGAATACAAGAAGGCTTTAGACGAAGCGTTCAAATATGACGACAAAGTTTTAGTTGAAGAAACAGTTCCAGGTACTGAAGTGGAAACTGCAGTATTAGGTAATGACAAGCCACTTGTTGCTGGTGTTGGTCAAATTACTAATCAGGCAGGTTCATTCTACACTTACGAAAATAAATATGCTGATAATTCAACTTCTGAATTACAAATTCCAGCTGATTTGCCAGCTGATATTGTTGAAACTGTTCGTTCAAATGCATTAAAGGTTTACCAAGTAACTGAATGTTCAGGTTTAGCTAGAATTGACTCAATGCTTACCCCAGATGGCAAAGTTGTTTTAACAGAAGTCAATGCTTTGCCTGGTTTTACCAATATCAGTATGTATCCAAAGCTCTTTGAAGAAGCTGGGATCCCTTATACTGAATTGATTACTAAGTTAATCGAAGCTGGTCAAGCACGATATGATCATAAGAAAAATTTGCTTCACAAGCACGATTAATTAGTAGCTGAGGAGTAGGAGTAAAATGACTAGTAACAAGCACAATTTTGAAGAATTAGATGCACCAGCAGCAGCTTCTAAAAAACTGGGAATTAGTGTTGCTACATTAAGAAAATATTCGCTAATTGTTGAAAAAGTTACCGGCAATAGCAATTATTTTGAAAGAACAAAACAAAAGGCGCGCTTATATACCAAAAAAGATATCGAAGATTTAGATGCTTTTTATAATTTAGCCAAAAATAGTGGCTTAACCTTGCAAGAAGCTGCTCGTCAAATTTATGCAGTTGATCAAGCTAAAGAAAAAGTGGAAGAAAAAGAAACTGAAAAAAATGATCAACTCGTTGATACCGCCCAAATGGTTAAATTATTGGGTGCCTTACAGCAGACGATTGCTCACCAAAATAATGCAATTTTAGAGTTACAAAAGCAATTGGATCGGATTGAAAAGCAAAATAAGGATTTAATTGAACAACAAAAACAATTATCTGCACCAAAGAATGATACAGAGATTGAAGTTGATCCAAAGATTGCAGCTATGCCGGATATCTCTGGAATTGTTTCAGTAAATGAGCCTAAGACTCAGACGCGTGAGGAAAAGCGTAAAGAAATTGAAGCAGATGCTCATAAGTCTAAGACCGAGGTTCATTCTGAAATTCTTCAAAAAGCAAAAGAAAATGCTGAAAAGCGTGCTATTGAAAATAGTCATCGTACTCTTGCTGATATGCAATTGCCAAAAGAGAAGAAGCACTGGTGGCAAAGGTTTCTAAATTATTAAGATTATGAAAACGACTTTCTCAAAAGTCGTTTTTTGTTTTAAATTAGAAGCATAACGTAATTAATTTAGGGAGAAGCATGAAATTGAAAAAACGATATTGGATCGCTTTGATTATTCTAACTTTGGGCCTAGCTTTAACAGCTGGAGTGTATTTTCTAACTGGAGTTTATCAAAAAGACGATGTGGCAGTGATTACCGATACCCATATTAAGGATCGGCTAGTCGAAAAAAATAAAGATGTCTATGCTAATGAGGATGAAACAAGAGAGCAGACTATTCACCTTAAGGTTTTATCAGGAAAATATCGTGGACAGACTTTCACTGAGAAGAATGTTTATTATCCTTCACAATTAGTAACGCAAAAATATCGCGCAGGGCAACGGATTTTCGTCAGTATCAAAAAAGGCAATGTTGCTCTAGGCAATCCTAAGCGTGATTGGGTATTAGTATTGGTCTTAACCATTACCCTTGCATTGATGGTCGCAATATCAGGACGGCATGCTTTAGCGTTAACTGTTTCAATGGCACTTAGCTGGGTAATCTTTTACGGCGTGATTTTGTTAGATGTAAAGTTAAACGGAACATACATCATCTTACTTTTTGGCTTAGCAGATGTAGTCTTTTCATTCTTTAGTTTGCTGATCGTGCAAGGTTTTAACAAAAAAATGTTAGCAACGTGGCTAGCTACACTACTCGGAGTATTTGTTTCATTTGCCTTATGTTATTTGATCATGAAGCTTACTGGTGAAACAGAAATGAAGTATGAGACAGGTGACTACGCAACTCAAGATCCACGGGGGATATTTTTAGCACAGACTTTACTTGGTGTGCTTGGTGCGGTCATGGATGAGGCTACTGATATTATTTCTAGTTTGTATGAAGTTGTTCAAGTCAAAAAAGACATTACTGCTGCTCAATTAATTAAGAGTGGTCGAACAATGGGTCAGGAAATTATGGGGCCATTAATCAATGTTTTGGTTTTGATTTTTATTGCGGAAGAATTGCCAATGACTATTCTTTATTTGCGTGATAACAATTCATTAGGTTCTGCCTTTGGCTTTACTCTGTCGCTTGGTGCAACTCAAAGCGTGATCTCAGCAATTAGTATTGTGTTGACAGTTATCTTCGCAACGGGTTGCAGTTTGTTTTTCTTGAAAAATAAACCAACACTAGCGGACTTGAAATTCTGGAAGAGGGGTGAAGAATAATGAGTACCTTGATGGTCTTAATTATTGTTTTGGCAGTTTTGATGACCTTAGTTGGTGGAGAAACTGGGATTCGCAGCTTTTTCAGTGTTTTAATAAACACATTACTTTTGATTTTGGTGGCAATGCTGATATCATGGGGATTGAGCATTCCGATTATTACATTAATTTTTATTCCGCTTAAATTAGTTACAATTATTTTCTTAGGGACACATGATTATACTGTTGCTAAAAATTCTTTCTATGCGGCTTTTGTTGTGTGTTTAATTATCAGTGTATTAATCATTGGCTGTCAGTGGCTGGCTCAAGCAGCAGGGCTTGGTCCAAAAGCTGGAGAAGTATTAGTAGGATTGTCACAAATGCCGGGCTTGAGCTATCCTATGATTGCGGTGACAGTTGCTATATTTTCAACTTTAGGGGCAATTGCAGAGGCCGCAGTAGCGATGAGTTCGGGCTTGCTTGAACTTAAGAAGCATCATCCTGATATTTCACGTAAAGAGTTAGAAGTGAGCGGGACAGCTATTGGTAATGATGTTTTGGGCACGGCAATGAACACGATTTTATTTGGGATGTTTGGTAGTTTTTTATCGCTATTTTTATGGTATTTCCGTTTAGGCTATACTTTTGGAGAAGTTGTTAATGAGAAGCTATTTGTTAATGAAGCTTTGATAATTCTTTATTCATTAATTGGTGTTTTATTAACAGTACCACTTTCAACATTTTTATTAGCTCGCGGAATGAGCAAAGAAGAGGCTTAATATGAAAACAGAGAATCTAACCCTCACCAATTTTAATGATAGACAATTTAAGATACATACTTATATCTTGAATGATAACCCAAATACTATTTTGCAAAAAAGGCCGTTGATAATTGTAGTGCCAGGTGGAAGTTTTGATCATTTATCTTTACGCGAGGGTGAGCCAGTAGCCTTAAGTTACTGTGCACACGGTTTTAATAGTGTGGTAATGGAATACAATCTAATTCAAGATGAAGGAGCTATTTATCCAGATGCTGGATTAGACGTGTTAAGCACAATCAAATATTTTAGAAATCATGCAGAAGAATATAATATTGATCCAAGTAAGATTGTGACAATTGGTTTTTCAGCTGGTGGTCACGTTGTGAGTGTTGCCAACAATATGGCAGTTAGTGAAAAGTATCAAACTAAATATCATTTTGAGAAAGAAAATGTTATTTCAAATGCCACAATTTTAGGTTATCCACTTATCAATATCGAAAAAATTGGTTTTCCAATTCCTAAAGCAGCCGAAAATGATATTCCTCAAGAGCTAGATTTGAAAGATAGTGCACTTGGTGTTACACGTGAAACGCCCGCAACATTTATTTTCCAGGCATGGGATGATCCAGTGGTTTTGATTTCCAATTCACTTGAGTATATTCAAGCTTTATATGATAATCAAGTTAATTGTGAAGTTCACCTTTTTGAAAAAGGTGGGCATGGCTTTTCAATTGCGCGCCCTGAAGTTGTAGAAAAAGGACGCGAATGGCAAAATAATCCGCATGCTGCACGTTGGTTTAAACTGAGTCTTGAATGGTTAAAACAAAATATCTAGAAAAAAGAAGTTATTCAATTCGTTAAATCGAAGAGAATAACTTCTTTTAGTTTGTTTTCATTTAATTAATCTTTTTCTCTAAAGAACATTACTTCACGAGCAGCAACGATTGGACCTGTTGCCTTGTAAACTGTTAAACGAATTGCTTTAGCAGAAATATTACGCAAACCGATAACCTTATTCTTGCTATCGCTCTTCCAATTAATGCGGTCACCATATGGCTTGAAGCTGATGCCGTCAGTTGAAATCTCAAGACTAACTTCAAGTGGGTTAGCGTCGCGATCAATGCTGCGAGGGACAAAGACCATTCGACTTAAGTCTTCAACTTGATTGAAGTTGAAAGTTAAGGTCAATGGGTTATCCTCTGTTAAAGCATTTTGAGTTTGCCATTCAGAAGCGAGCTTCAAGTCCGTTAAGTAGGACAATGGGTGCTCAGGATTTGCTTTATAGTTAGAATCAACATTAATATCATGAACAGCATAATCAATTGCTGCTTTTTTGGTAATTGCTCCAAATGGATCTGACCACTCAGAAACTTTATTACCGGCAACGTAGCGCATACGCATAATGTAGCGAGTATTAGGTTCTAATTCGTGGAAGGTGAAGTTGCCCCCGCTAATACCGTCATACAAAATACCATTAATTTCGAATTGAACGCTATCGGTAGATTCTGGCCATGAAACACTCAATGAGTGAGCAGTAATCTTGTCAGGATCAACAATTGGCAATTTTGGTGAACATAAAACAGAGTCAGTGATCGAGTGAACCAAAGTTTGACTACCGTAATTGAAGTTTTGAATAATAACTTCAATTTTGCTGTCTGTAATATCGCGACTGGCCAATTTGATTTGTAAAGCATTTTGTTTAGCTTCGCGATATTGATCAAATTCAGGTAACCAACTGTAGTTAGTGTTGTAGTAGAGACCTTCTTTAATATGAGCGAAAGCATCAATTGTTCCAGACTCTGGTAAGTTGACAATTTGATCGTTAATTTTGACAGTCACACGGTCAGGGTAGGTATCACATACAATGTTGATAGTTGTAGTGCTATTTGTTTCCATACCAGTGTAATCGCCCTTAACGGGATCAATTGTAACGGTCAACTTACTTGAATCGAGCTCGCTTGTCACAGTTGTTTCGGTATGATTATGAGCAAAATCAGTAAAACCATTATCATCATAGAAGGTTACTTGACTCTTAGCTTGTGGATATAAGACATAGTTGCGTTTACCAAGATCAAAAATCGCACCGCCGCGAACAAAGACTGGTAAGTGCCAGATTGGGTAGGACATTCTGTTATAAACGCGGCCACCCAAGTACTTTTCACCAGTGAAAAGGTCGATCCACATTGTTCGATGATTTGGTAAATATAAGTTATCCTTACATGAATTGCCATTATTGTCTTCACGACCGCTAGTAATTGGCGCTATTAACAAATTAGAACCAAGCATGAATTCATGACCAACTTGTTCAGTGTAATTAATTTGCTCATGAGGAAATTCCATGAAAAGAGGTTGCATTATACTGCCACCGCTTCGAGTTTGGTAGATCAAAGTGTAAAGATAATTTTTTAAATGACTACGCAGTGCAAGATATGCTCGATTAATGCGAGTCATTTTGTTATTGAAAGCAAACGGTGTCTTGTCATAGAGACCTTGATCGTTAATGCTAAATAATAATGGGGTGAAAGTTTTCCATTCAAAATCACGAATGGCAATTTGAGCATTGCCCCCGCCAATTTTACCATCAATACCACTACCAACTAGTGGTTCACCTGATAAGCTTGCTCCTAAAAATCCGGCTACCTGTGTTCCGATATTTTCCCAATTACCGCCAGTATCACCGAAGAATAAAGCGGCTTTTGATTGTGAACCAGTTTGGCCATTACTACTCAGGACAAGTGGACGCTTACGATTTAAATTAGCCTTTAAATTACGATTGTCCTGATCTAAGACGTTACTTCGAGAATTATCAGTTGCAATGAGTGAAGTGTTCTTAGGTAAAGCAGAACTAGCATCGTTGGTCCAAATTCCACTTTCAACACCCTGAGTATTGGCATAATCATTGAAAACGCTCATCGCATCTTGGTTAACATCTTTAATACCATAATTTGGCACGATCCAACCTAATGGGAAGTGCAGCTTGGTATAGCGATCAATCATTGCACGGGCAGAGAATTGATATTCTTCTTCACCATTTAATGAAGCCTTACCACTGGCATCTTCTGGATTAGTGGTTCTTGCATAATAAGTGCCATCTTCATATTGACTAGCGTTTCTAACAGAAGCTTGGCTTGGCTGCCACAGAGTAGTTAAGAAGTTGCCCATATACCCTAAATCTAGAGCATACTTTGGTAGCATCATTGGCTTACCAGTAAGCAAGTAATATTTACTCAAAATATCGCTTGGAGAATTGCCGATAATGTAGAAATTATCAAAAATTGGTGATTCATGCTTAATAATGGCAGCGTCTTTGTTCAACTTACCAAAATCATATTCTCCAAACTTCAAAGTGTTTCTGAGCTCTCCAAAACCAGCATTTGACCAGAAAAACGGCACTTGACTAAGTACACCGCCGTCACCAGTTAAGTTATCGCATTTAATTGAAATGTGCTTGCCTTTATGACTGAAAGAGCCGTTTTGTAAACCACCACCGAAGTAAAATTCATTCTTATTTTGCTTCAGAATTTCAATGGTTTGATCACTTCCAAGTTCAATTGGATTAGCTTGACTCATGCGCATCCGGTGAAGTCTTTCATCAAAAATGCTCATTAAAGCTGGTTTTTGTTGGAAGATTAGTTGATAATTTCCGGATCTGATAATAAGTGAGTCACTAGTTGCTCTTGGTTCAGATTTTTCAAAAAAGTGATTGTTAAATTTACTGAGATCAACTAATGGTGAGTTATTTTCGTTAAAATTCTTAGTAGGATCAATAAAGAAACGAAAAACACCATCAGCTAAAATATATAAGCGGGCAATTTCGCCTGTTGCATAATGCAATTCATAGTAATTATCACGCTTGTTTGCACCAGTGAGTTGCCCTAATTGGTGTCTGTTAATTTGCGTATCTTGTGTCATAGTTCTTCTTCCTAAATATTCTTTATTTTCTATTATAGCGGAAAAAGTTAAAGTTTTTTCGCTAATTGTTTCATAACTGGTAAAGACCAATTTTTCCGTGTAGAATAGAAGATATAAAATATTAAAAAAGTAGATTGATTAGGTTAAAAAAGGCGAAGATTATGACTTATTACATTCACGCAGATAAATTCTTTTTAGAAAATAAGACAGAAAACGGTGGCTATCTTGAAATTCAAGATGATGGCAAGTTTGGCTTCTTCTATCCAGAAAGTAAAAAACCAGAAGGTAAAATTGTTGATTATTCTGGTAAGTGGGTCGCACCAGGCTTAGTTGATACACACATTCATGGTTCTTTGAAAGAAGATGTGATGAAGAGTGATTGGAAGGGAATTAATAAGCTCTCTGAAGGTCTTCTTAGTGCAGGGGTAACTTCCTGGCTACCAACAACAATTACTGCAAGTAGTGATACTTTAACTAAGATCTGTAAGATGTTTGCAGAGCACAAGGGTGAAGAAACTGGTGCTAAGATTCAAGGTATTCACTTTGAAGGTCCATTCTTTACTGAAGAACACGCTGGTGCTGAAAATCCAAAGTATATGATGGATCCAGATATTAATGAATTTAATAAATGGCTTGAAGCATCAGATGGAATGCTTAAGAAGATTTCAATGGCACCAGAGCGTAAAGGTTCTAAAGAATTCATCCGTGAAGCTGTTAAAGAAGGAATCGTTATTTCTTTAGGTCACTCAAGTGCAACTTTTGAAGAAGCGGTTGAAGGTGTTGAAGCAGGAGCAACTATGTTTACACATACTTTCAACGGGATGCCTGATCCAAGTCATCATGCATCATCAATTTCAAATGCAGCAATGACTTTAAATAATATAACTGATGAATTAATCTGTGATGGTCACCACGTTCAACCATCAATGGCTAAGGCTTTGATTAATGCTGTTGGTCCAGAACATATTGCTTTGATTACGGACTGTATGGAAGCAGGAATGATGCCAGACGGAGATTATATGCTTGGTGAATTGCCTGTTTATGTAAAAGACGGCATGGCTCGTTTGAAAGATGGCGATAATCTAGCGGGTTCAATTTTGCAATTGAAAGACGGTGTGAAGAATGTCGTTGATTGGAACATTGTTACTGCTGAAAAGGCAGTGATGATGGCCAGTTACACCGCTGCTAAGAGTAGTCATATTTTGGACAAGTGTGGTTCAATTAAGCCAGATAAAGATGCGGACTTCTTAATCTTGAATCCAGACATGACACTTAGCGAAACATACTTGAACGGTGTGTCTAGATATAAAGCATAAATGAAAAAAGCTTGTATAAGCTTTTTTATTTCGCCTATGCAATTTACTAAAGTATAATTTAGTAAAGTATATTTTAGTAAATCGTATTTTACTAAATCGTAATTTAGTAAGTGCGAGAAAAATGTTTATTGGTAGAAAAAAAGAATTAGCAAAATTAGAATCTTTGTATGAAACAAACAAGTTTCAATTTGCAGTTATTTACGGTCGTAGAAGAATCGGGAAAACTGCTTTGATTAGAGAGTTCATTAAAGATAAACCTGCAATTTACTATGTAGGATTAGAAGAAAATATTCATGACAACCTGGTCCGTTTTTCAACGGCAATTGCTAACTTTGATCGTGATGATAATGTGACAAACTTTAACTATGGCAGTCTTGAAGCGTGCTTTCAAGAAATCAGCCGGATTGCTCGGCAAAGAAGAGTAGTGCTTGTAATTGATGAATATCCATATTTGGCTCAATCAGCACCTGTTGTTAGCTCAATGCTTCAGTCATATATTGATCAAGAATTTAAAGATACTAACTTATTTTTGATCCTTTGTGGTTCGTCAATGTCATTTATGGAAAATCAAGTTTTGGCATATAAAAGTCCACTTTACGGAAGAAGAACAGCCCAATTTAAATTGCTACTGTTTACTTTGCATGAAGCTGAAGAATATTTTCCAGCTATGAACAAAGAAGATGTTTTTGTCTTAAACACCATAACTGGTGGAGTTCCAATGTATCTTTCATATATGTCAGATCAAAGGACACTTTGGCAGAATATTCAGGACAATGTTTTAGAAATTAATTCACCACTATTTCAAGAAACAGATAATTTATTGAAACAGGAATTGCGCAATCTGGCTAACTATAATTCTGTGATTAATGCCATTGCAGATGGTGCTTCTAGATTAAACGATATTGCAACCAAGACGCATTTGGAGAGTTCGGCCGTTACAACATGTCTAAAAAATCTGATTGATTTAGGGATTATTGAGAAGAAAGTACCGGTAACTGAAGAGAGTAAATCTCGTTCTAAAAAGACGATCTATCGAATTAAAGATGGTTTGTTTAGGTTCTGGCATACTTTTGTCAGCAAATATATGAATATGATCTTACGTGGCAATAGTGAATTGGTTCTGGAAATAATTAAGAAGAATATCAATGATTTTATGGGACCAGAATTTGAAAAGTTATCGCAAGATTATATGTGGGATCACGTGATGGATCAGACAATGTTCCCTGAACCATTTATCTATTTGGATAATTGGTGGGGATCAGATAAGAGGACAAAGAAACAAGTTGAATTAGATATTGTAGGGATTACACCAGATAAAATTGTTGGGTACTTTGGTGAGTGCAAGTGGAAAAACGAGGTAATCTCGAAACAAATATTGGAAAAATTGATAAGAGAAAGTGAACTTTTCCCTTATGCAAGTAAGAAGTATTTTTTGTTTTCAAAGACCGGCTTTTCCGATTCATGTAAGGAATTAGCTCAGAGAATAGATTGCAAGTTGATTACTTTTAATGAAATGTAATAAAAATAAACCAAAAGCAGGCAAATTTTTGCCTGCTTTTTCTCTAATATACAGCGCCGTCGTAGAAGCCGAAACGTGGATTGTTGAAGTCGTAATCCTTCAATTCACTAATCTTAATAACATTGTCAGCTACGCCCCAACTCATTAAGTTAATTGGCTTACCATAATATTCATCTGGGATAACCAACAAGATGAACTTACCGCGTGACAAGGCATAACCAAGTTCCATACCAAGGCCAACATCTTCTTCGTCTGGAAGATAAACGCCAAGCATAACATCACTAGTCTTAATCCCAACTAAGTCGTTGTGGTAAGTAGCTGATGCCCATTCAATATCGTGAAGGTATTCAGGATGTTCATCAACGCGAATGCCCTTGTATTGATTTTGAAGGGGAACGTAACTGTTTTCCAAATCAACAGTAGGGTTTTCTTTCAAAGCATCCATTGCTTCTTTGTAAGCCTTGTTTTGCTTATCATTGAACCAGCCAGCACCGAAGTAAAGTGTCTTAGTTTTTGCCATTTTTATCTCCTCGTAATATTTAAACAATTATAATTCTCTTTCACTTTATCATGAATTTACTTGAAAAAAACGTCTTGATTATTTACAGTCAAGGATGTAAGTAATTGAGGAAGGTAATCTTATGAACAAGTCAGCAATCTTTAGTCGTGATGCGGTTTTTACTAGCTTTCAAAGTAATCAGGATCAACTGTTAAAAGAAATTTATGATAAATTACTAGATCTCGGTTATGTTAAAGGAGATTTTTTGGCTCATATTATTGAAAGAGAACACAATTTTCCAACTGGCCTTGATACATCAACTTTAGGTGAGAATTTGCCCAATATTGCTATTCCACATACAGAGGGAGAATTTGTTAATAAGCGCCTGATTGTTCCAGTGGCTTTAGAAAATCCGGTGGTTTTTCATAATATGATTAGGCCAGATGAGGAGCTTTCAGTTAAGTTCTTGTTCATGCTTTTAGAAACTAATCCAGATGGACAGGCCAAACTGCTCAGTCAAGTAATGAACTTCCTGGCAAAGACTCCAGAAGAAGACTTGCGCAATTTTTTGAATTTTAAAGATCCTGATAGTATCTATGAATATTTGCTTCAGAATTTTGAATAATCGAATGGAAGGAATCGGTTTAAACACGCTGATTTCTTTTTTTAAGTAATTGAATGAAAGCGCTTTAATTTTTTAGATAAGCTATGGTATATTATGGGTGTAAAGAAAATAAGTAATAAATATAAATCAAGCATACAAAAGAAAAGGTGAGTCCAATGACCTAGAAAAGTAAGTAGTTATATTTTTTAGAAAGTTTGTGATACCAATGGGCATCGTAAGTTAAGCAATTTATATTGTGATTCAATTAACAACAGACGATAATAATTTACATAAGTGGCCCGAAACTTGTTAAGTGGGCATAGAATAATAACCTAAGATATAATCGTCTAGATTTTTTTGGAAAGTTAATTTTCATATGAATAATTTTTATAACAAATGACCCTTCACCAAGAAAAGTGAAGGGTCATTTAATTTGCTCTAGTCCTCTAAATAAATATTACGTAACTTCATAATATCTGCACTTGATAGCTTCATAACATCACGTAAATAGTTATTAATACTACCGTATTTGTCATTAAGGACTTTGATTGCATGGTCAATATATTCAGCACGTACACTCTGAATGTCACGGATTGATTGTAAAACATTATCGTTACGGCCATTTTGGCGGGCATGTTCAACCATACTGTCAACGAAGTCTTTGGTTGTAATATTCGTTAAAAGATAGTCTTTTTTAATTGTACTAAATGGGACACCTAAAGCACTAAGAATAAGGATAGCACCGAAGCCAGTTCTATCTTTACCTGCTGTACAGTGGAAAATTACACTTTCACCATCAACATTGTTTTTTAGTAATACGTCAAAGAATTTGCGGTAAGCTTTTTGTGCAGAATCACTTTCGATCATATCTTCATAAGCAAATAACATGTGATCAAAGCCAAAATCTGCGTCCGCACTTGCTTGCTTATTTAAATCGTTCAAGCTCTTAGATGAGTTGGTTAAGTCTTCACTAAAAACTGGATCAAAAATATATTCCACACCATCTGGAACGCGGTCAGGCTGATTTTGAACTTCTTCTTTACTTCTGAAGTCAACGTCGTATTTTACACCGTAATCTGTTAAAAACTGCTTATCAAAAGGCGATAGGTCTGCTAAATTACCAGTTCTAAGCAATTTATGCATTTTGATTGTTTTACCGGAATTAGTCTTGTATCCTCCAAGTTCGCGAAAATTGCGTCCGCTAGTAACACCAATTAATTGATTAGTTAAATTTTTAGTCAAAAAATTCTCTCCCTTCTGTCATTTTTGCTATGCACATTATTCTAACAACAAAAACGCTAGCAAACAATTATTAAAGAAGTAACAGCTTACAAAATTATGCTAAAATAAACTTATAATACTAAAAATAAAAGAATAGTTCCTAGGAGATGAGAATTTTGGCTAAAGAAAAAGAAAGTATTTTGGTACCAGTTGATGGTTCAGAAACTGCTGAAAGAGCTTTTGACAAGGCTGTAAAAATTGCGATGACTGATCATGCACATGTTGATGTATTAAACGTAATTGATACGCGTCAATTTATGGGCGAAATGCAAGATACCCTTATTTCTGGCGATACAATTTACCAAATGACGCAAGATGCTGAAGAATATTTGAAGAGCTTGAAGAAATGGGCGCACGATAATTTCGATTTCGATGATATTGATTACCATATTCGTTACGGCAGTCCTAAGAGAATTATTTCTTACGACTTCATCAAGGATCATGAGAATACTTTGATCGTGATGGGCGCTACTGGTTTGAATGCAGTCGAAAGAATGTTAATGGGTTCAGTTACTGAATACGTTAACCAACACGCTTTGGCAGATGTTTTGATCGTTAGAACCGATATTAACAATAATCCGCTTAAGCCAAAAGCTTAAAATATAGAAGTATGAAAAATGATGGATTGTTACAAATCCATTATTTTTTTGACTTTTTTTCAGATTTACTTGATCAAATCCGAATGTTTCTGGTATCATTTTTACGAACAAACGTGAGAGACTTGTAAGAGGGGGAATGAATTGTGCAAGTGCAGGATTACACAGCTTCAGATGTTATTTTTCCTGTAGGTGCCGTATTCCCTTTTTTAGGGGCTGTTAATTTCGTTCGTTTTTTAATCGAGAGCAAGAAGAAATAGACTTAATACGATCGTCTTTTTTGGTGACCTGTGTTAAGTCTTTTTATTTTGTTCGGTGCGTTGTTAATGTTTCATCGTTCATAGGGAGGACGACATGTCTAAATTTAAAAAAGTTTTGGTAGCTGTAGTTGCTATGCTCGTAGCTGTAGTTGCAACTGCTTGTTCAAGCAATAATTCTTCAAGCAAGAATGGTTATACACCAAAGACTTTAACCATTCAATTTGTACCAAGTCAAGCTGCAACTAAATTGGAAGCTCGTGCTAAGCCACTTGAAAAGATGCTTTCAAAGCGTTTGGGTATTCCAGTTAAAGTTTCAATGTCAACTGACTACAACACTGTTGTTGAAGCAATGAAGTCAAAGAAAGTTGATGTTGGTTTCTTACCACCAGATGGTTACGTTTTAGCTCACAAACAAGGTGCTGCTAACCTTCTTTTACAAGCTGAACGTTATGGCGTTAAGCAACCAAATGGTCAAGCTACTAAGAATTTAGTTAAGAGCTACCGAGCAGAAATCTTGGTTAAAAAAGGCTCAAAGATCAAGTCATGGAAAGATTTGAAAGGTAAGAGCATTTCCGTTCAAAATCCAACTTCATCAGCTGGTTACGTATTCCCAGTTGCAGAATTAAAGGAAAAGGGCTTGGACGTTGTTAAGGATTGTAAGCTTGTTACTGTAACAGGTCACGATCAAGCTGTTTTAAACGTTTTAAACGGTGATACTGATGCAGCTTTTGTTTTTGAAGATGCACGTAACATTGTTAAAGCAGATAACCCTAATATTATGAAGCAAGTTGTTCCAATTTACTTTACTAAGCCTATTCCAAATGACACTATCACTGTTCGTCCAGATATGAATAAGTCATTTGAAAAGAAGCTTGCTAAGGCCTTCATCGCTGTTGGTAAATCTAAAGAAGGTAAGAAAGTTATCGAAAGTGTATACAGCCACGAAGGTTACGACTACGCTAAAGATAGTGACTTCAACGTTATCCGTAAGTATGACAAGATTGTTGAAAGTGCTAAGAAGTAATTTGGGAGTTTAATTCAAAAATGAAAAAATTTAAAAAGGCCTTAGTTGCTGCAGCGGCATTACTTGCTGCTGTTTCATTAGCTGCTTGTTCTTCTAATAAAAAGTCAAGTTCAGCTAAAGAATACACCCCTAAGTCTTTGCAAGTGCAATTTGTGCCAAGTCAAAATGCAACGACTTTAGAAGCGCGTGCAAAGCCTCTTGAAAAGATGCTTTCAAAGCGATTAGGTATTCCAGTTCATGTAACTACATCAACTAGTTTCAATGCTCCAATTGAAGCTATGTCATCTAAGAAAATTGATGTGGCCTTTTTACCACCAGATGGTTATGTTTTAGCTCATAAGCGCGGTGTTGCTGATGTGCTTTTGCAAGCTGAACGCTATGGCATTAAACAACCAAATGGTCGACAAACAAATAAGTTGGTTAGATCATACCGAGCAGAAATCTTGGTTAAGAAGGGCTCAAAGATCAAATCTTGGAAAGATTTAAAGGGTAAGAGTATTTCAATTCAAGATCCAACTTCAAGCTCCGGCTACTTATTCCCAGTTGCAGAATTAAAGGAAAAGGGCTTAGACGTAACTAAAGATTCTAAGTTAGTTACTGTAACTGGTCATGATCAAGCTGTCTTAAATGTTTTAAACGGCGACACTGATGCAGCCTTCGTCTTTGAAGATGCAAGAAACGCTGTAATTAAAGATAAGCCAAATATTATGAAAGAAGTTGTTCCAATCTACTTCACTCGCTCTATTCCCAATGACACTATCTCTGTAAGAAGTGATATGTCTAAGGCTTTCAGAAATAAATTGGCTAAGGCCTTTATTGAAATCGGTAAGTCTAAGAAGGGCCGTAAGGTAATTGAACAAGTTTATACCCATGAAGGTTATGTCCGTGCTAAGGACTCAGACTTCAATGTGGTTCGTCATTACCAAAAACTTGTTAATGACAAAAAATAATTTATAGAATAGGGAGTTAATAGTTATAATGGCAGATTCCATAAAGCCAATGATCAAATTAAAAGACGTTACCAAAGTTTATGATAACGGGACTGTCGGTTTGAAGGATATCAATTTAACCATCAATAAAGGTGAATTCGTCGTTATTGTAGGTTTATCTGGTGCCGGTAAGTCAACATTATTGCGCTCAATCAACCGTCTTCATGATATTTCTGAAGGTGATATTTCAATTGATGGTCAATCAATTACTAAAGCTAAAGGAAAGAATTTACGCCTGATTCGCCGTAATATCGGAATGATTTTCCAGAATTTCAACTTAGTTAAGCGTTCAAGCGTTTTACGTAACGTTTTAACTGGTCGAGTTGCTTATTATCCAACTTGGAAGACTACATTCAATATGTTTTCTAAAGAAGATAAACAAAAGGCATATGAAGCTTTGCAACAAGTTGACTTGGCAGATAAGGTATATGCACGTGCAGAAATTATCTGGTGGTCAACAACAACGTGTCGCAATTGCACGTGTGTTAACTCAAGATCCTAAGATTATCTTAGCTGATGAACCAACTGCATCTTTGGATCCTCAAACATCACTTAAGGTTATGAATGACTTGAAAATGCTTAATGAAAAGTATGGCATGACCGTTGTTGCCAACTTGCACAGTGTTGAATTAGCACGTCAATTTGGTAAGCGCGTAATCGGTATTCGAGCAGGTCAAGTTGTTTATGACGGCAAGATGAGTGAAACCTCTGAATCAGTCTTTACCGATATTTATAACGGTGGAGACGGAAACAAGGAGGAGTAGTATGAGTAATCGAGATCAAGATTTAATGGAATTACCTAAGAAGAAATTTCATATCATGAATCTGGTCTGGGCTATTATTATGATTGCTGGTTTGTTCATTTCAATCAATGTCACTAATACTCATATCAGTGTCTTGTTTGAAAACTTCAGTCAATTTGCGGATATTTTCATCCAAATGGCTCACCCAGATTGGAGCTACTTTAGTGCAGTTGTTCCTTTAGTTTTAGAAACTATTAAGATGGCAGTTTTAGGTACTGTTATCGGTTCTGTTGTAGCTTTTATCTATTCACTACTTATTGCCCGCAATATTGTTAAGAACAAAGTAGTTACTGGTGTTCTTCGTTTCATTATGAACATCATTAGAACAATTCCAGACTTGCTCTTAGGTGCTGTCTTCGTAGCGATTGTGGGTATTGGACCTGTAGCCGGTATTTTAGCTTTATCAGTTTTTACCTTTGGTGTTGTTGTTAAGTTGTTCTATGAAGCAATTGAAACAATTGATCCGGGTCCAATTGAAGCTTTAACAGCTGTAGGTGCTAATAAACTCCAAATTATTTGGTTTGCAGTTTTGCCACAAATTATGACTTACTTCATTTCATACTGCTTGTATGCATTTGAAATTAATGTCAGAGCTTCAACAGTTCTTGGTTATATTGGTGCCGGTGGTATTGGTCTTTACTTGCAACAAACTTTGCAGGTCTTCGACTACGCCAAGACTGGTACGATCATCATTGTTATTATCGTTGTCGTTGTCATCATTGACTATGTTTCATCTAAATCACGGGAGGCGTTGATGAGATAATGGATACTACATATAAGAAATTACCTTCAAAGCCTGTTGATCGAAAGAAACAAATCACGCACTGGGCACTTGCGATTGCTACAATTTTGATCATTATTTGGTCATGTACTGGTATTGACTTTGGTGGGATTAAAGCTACTGCAGGTCAGATTGCTGGAGCAATTATTAGTGGGATTTTCCACCCAGATTGGTCATATGTTTATAACGGAACTGGTGAAGATTTAATCTCACAATTATGGGAAACTATTTGTATTGCTTTCTTAGGTACATTTATTTCTGCAATTATTTCATTGCCATTTGCCTTCTGGGCAGCAAATACACGTCATAAGAAATGGTACAATTCAAGAATTGGTAAGATTGTTTTGGCAATTATCCGTTCATTTCCAGAAATTGTTTTAGCATTGATGTTCATTAAGGCAGTTGGACCTGGTTCTGCAGCTGGTGTTTTGGCTTTAGGTTTCCATTCAGTGGGGATGCTTGCTAAGCTGTTCTCAGAAGCAATTGAAAACTTGGAAGATGGTCCAAATGAAGCTGTTACTTCAGTTGGTGGCTCTAAGTTCAATATTGTTATGTTTTCAACGATGCCTAACTTGATGCCAGCTTTGATTTCTAATACACTTTACCGTTTCGATGTTTCAATTCGTTCAGCATCCATCCTTGGTTTGGTTGGTGCCGGTGGTATTGGTTACCCATTGATCATTGCACTTCAATATCGTCAATGGAATCGTGTTGGTATCATCTTGCTTGGAATCATTATCATGGTGGTTATGATTGACTGGATTTCAGGTATGATCCGTAAGAAGTTAGTATAACTATAAGACTATTAATTCCTAAAAAAGGAGGCTGGTTTTCCAGTCTCCTTTTATTTAGCCCTCATACTTAAATGGACAACATTCAATATGATCATTGATCAAGCCGATACTTTGTAAGTAAGAATAGATGACAATTGGTCCTACGAAGAAAAAGCCGTCAGCTTTCATCTGCAATGATAATTTCGTTGAAAGATCACTGGAATAGGGCACATCTTCGTAAATCTCAGGATCATGCACAATTTGCACTGGAATAATGTTTTGCAAATACTTGGCGAAGCTGCCGTATTTTGCAGAAACAATTATAACGGATTTAGCATTTTTCACTGCCGCTTCAATCTTGCGGCGATTACGGATGATGGAGCTGTCATTGCACATGTCATTAATTTCCTTATCAGTTAGTGCTGCGACTTTTACTGGATCGAAATCCTTAAAAGCTTTGCGGAAATTTTCACGTTTATGCAAAATCACGCGCCAGTTAAGGCCTGATTGAAACAGCTGCAAAACCAGCATTTCATACAAATAATTGTCATCGAGCTTTAACTTGCCCCATTCATGATCGTGAAATTCTTGAATAATTTCGTCACGAGTTTGTCCCCATGGGCAACGTAAGTTAGCGATATTTGTTTGATTCATTTCAAAAACTCCTTTAAGAAAAATAAGTAGGTAAAAACCCCTCTATAATTAAATTCGCAAAAAAGGGTGATTTTTTTCTAAAAAAGTTTAAAAAATACAAATTTAAGCAAGAGTACTGAGAATCTCTGGCTATTTTTGTTATAATATAGGGTGAATTTTAGGAGGGCAAGTATGGAAAAGCTAGATACCATGATGCTCGCTGATGATTTGGCCTTATCACAAGACAAAATCTTAAGCGGCGAACAAAACTTTGATGCAGAAGCTGTTTACAAGGTTATTGATAGTTTGGGCGTTCTTAATAATCCAATTAAGGATTACTTAGACATGACAGAAGAACAATACTATCAAGCAGAAAGTGACCACAAGCTCACTTTACTTAACCTGTCAGATAAATTGGTTGATTTGCACGACCGTATCTTGACTAACCACGTTGATGGTTATGTTGATAAAGATGAAATTAATTTGACTTACAACCACGAAGATCCATATGAAGATGATCTTTATAATGCAGAAGTTGACTACCACGTCTTAACTTACAGTCTTAAAGTTATTGGCGCAGTTCAAGCGATTGCTGCTAAGGACTTGCAAGAAGTATTATCTAAGGACGCTGTCTTGTCATTGGGACTTGCTGCTTATAGTTTGTCAAAAAACGTATAAGAGTTTTTGAGGCGAAGTATGGGGATTTTTAAATTTGGCAAAGGATTGATTGATAAGGCTGCTGGAATGCGTAAGCAATCCGCAGTTCGTAAAAATGGCATAGAATTTGATCCGATGCAAAGATATACAACAATCGGTGAATATAATGTGGGTGCTGATGATGAAACACCTGGTAAGAAAAATTATGTTTTAACAGTATACCGCGATGATAAAGGTAATTTACGCCAGGCACTTAGTCCAGAAAGCACACAAAAATTAGCTCCAGAATATGTTCGTAAGTTTAACGAAGATTTGGGGAGATATCTCGCTTTTAAAAATGAAAAAACTGGCCGCCGCTACCAAGTGGAAGAATATTTAGATAGTTACCTTAAATTTGTCAAAAATCACATTAGAGATGGCAAAGATTCCGTTAATATCAGTGTTATTACTGATACACACTTTAAGGATAAAAACAGTATCGACTTCTACGGGTGGAATGGGTTGACTCATGTTCGCGAGTTTTCATATCTCGATCAATCAGGAATTGTTGATTTGAAGGCACACTTAGGTGACTGGATCGATGGCTCAGATGCTGGATTAGTTAGTGAAGGTGAACTAATTAAATTGCGTGATGCATTTAAGTCCGACAGAGTGCCTTACTTAACAATTAAGGGTAACCATGATGAAAACGATAAGTTCGATGAGCATCATGATCTGAGAGCATCTTTTCCAGAAAACGAATTTGAAAATATTATGTGGCCAGAAATGTACCGCCAAGCCAAGATTAATTATGTTTCTAAACAGCATGGTGTTTCATACTTTGATATTGACCGTGTTCGTGTGATTTCTGTTAATACATCAGATGTGCCGTATGTGTTAAACAATAAAGAACAAAAGAAGTATGATGAAAAGATTACTTTAGCAGTTCGTGAAGATCAAATCGAAGAAATCATCGAAATTTTGTCACATTCTTCAGGCAAGCGGATTATCTTTATGAGCCATGCTAATCCGATTAATCGCAAAGGCTCAAATGCTTTGAAGTACAATGGCCGCTCACTTCACGAATTATTGGTTGCTTTTAACCAAAAGGAAAAGGGGCGGATGCATACTAGCTTGGATGTGCCACCGGAATTTCGCTTATCTAACGATTTTGATTTTACTAATATTGAAGATGCGAGAATCGTTGCTTACTTCTGTGGTCACCGTCATCGTGAAGATCAATATCGTATTAATGGCATTCAATACATCTTGTTCAATTGTTCAGCACTAATGGGACAAAATCATTCTTTGACGACAAAATATAATAAGAATTGGAATCGCAAGATTGATACGCCAACTGAATATGCTGGTTATATTGTTAACGTTGATATTAAGCGCAATCGTTTACAAGTTTTCGGCTACGGTGCTGCAAGTAAACGTAAAATCTTTTTCATTTAGTTAAGAATCGATCAGCTATTTGGCTATTGCAAGTCTATAGCTTATAATAGAAAAGTTCATATAAAATACGGATGAACTTATTAGAAAACGAAATTAAAACAATCGAGATTATAAAGTAAGGGAAGTTATTATGTGTGGAATTGTTGCCTTTTATGATCCAAAAATAAATGACAAACAAGCTGTCATCGGTAAGATGATGGCAACTATTAAACACCGTGGCCCAAGTTCTGATGGTTATTACACTAATGATCAAGTTGCACTTGGTTTTAGAAGACTTTCAATCATTGACCTTCGTGGTGGTAGTCAACCAATTTACAATGAAGATAAAACTAGAGCAATTATCTTCAACGGTGAAATTTATAACTTTAAACCATTAAGAAAAGAATTAATTGAAGCAGGACATACTTTTACCACTAAAGCTGATACTGAAGTGCTTCTTCACGGGTATGAAGAATGGGGTATGGATGGTCTTCTTAAGCGAGTTCGCGGGATGTTCGCCTTCTTAATCTGGGATGACAATAACAAGACTCTTTATGGTGCGCGTGACTTCTTCGGAATCAAGCCAATGTACTACAGCAATCAAGATGGTCATCTGTTAGTTGGCTCAGAATTGAAGAGTTTCTTAGAATATCCAAGCTTCAAGCGTGAATTAAACGTTGAAGCAGTTAAGCCATATTTAATGAACCAATATAACGATCTTGAGGAGACTTTCTTTAAGGGAGTTTATCGCTTCAAGCCAGGTCACTGGTTCGAATACAAGGATGGTGAAATGAAAACTCACCAATACTGGGACGCTGAATACAAAGAAAATAACTTAAGCTTCGAAGAAACTGTTCAAAAGATCAACGAAGACTTAAAAGAAACTGTTGATTTGTACAGAAACGCTGATGTGCCAGTTGGTGCTTTCTTATCAGAAGGTGTGGACTCAAGTTTTTTAACTTCATTACTTGATCCAGATGATGTTTTCTCAATTTCCTTTGACGATTCAACTTATGATGAAGCTTCAAAGGCTAAGGCATTATCAGATATCAATGGCTGGCACTTCTTCAGTGACAAGGTTGATGCTGATGAAGCAATGAGAGACTTCGCAGAAATGCAATACCACATGGATGAACCTGATGCTAATCCATCAATTATTCCATTATGGTACTTATGTAAATTAGCTCGTAAGCACGTTACTGTTGCTTTGTCTGGTGAAGGTGCAGATGAATTATTTGCCGGCTACGTTAACTATGGAATGCATACGCATAACGATGTTATCAAAGTCTTTACGTCTGAACTTAAGAAGTTACCTAAGAATAAACGCATTAAGCTTGCTCATAAGATCAAGAAGATGCCTAACTTCCCAGGTAAGGTTCACATGTACACTAACTTAGCTGAACCAAGTGAATTCTATGTTGGTCAATCAGTAATCTACGATATGGATTACCCAACTATCTTTACTTCACAAGATGCTAACGCAGTCCTTCAACCAACTTATCGTAACAAGTTAACTGTTAACGGAATTTACCAAAAGGACTTCAAGAAGGTTAAGGACATTGATGAAGTTAAGCAAATGCAATATATTGATTTGCATCACTTTATGCTTAACGATATTGAACAAAAAGCTGATAAGATATCAATGGCCCACTCACTTGAATTACGTGTGCCATATCTTGATAAGAAAATTGCGGAATTAGCTAATTCAATTCCAACCAAGTACTTGGTTAATTGCCATGATACTAAGTATGCACTTCGTAAAGCTTCAGAAAAGGTCTTACCTGAAGAATGGGCTAAGCGTCCTAAGTTAGGCTTCCCAACTCCAATTAAACAATGGCTCCAAGAACCACGCTTCTACAAGCAAGTTCGTGAACTATTTGAAGCTGATTTTGTAAATGATATCTTTGATCAAGAAAAGATTTTGAAGTTATTAGATGATAACTTCAACGGTGATGGCTCACACCGTCGTCAAATCTGGGCAATTTATACTTTCCTTGTTTGGTACAAGTTATTCTTTGTTGATTATAGTGGCACTGTTAAGAAGTACCAGCACGTACAGCCGGAAGTTGCTAGTTTGATTGAACAAGGCAAGTTAGTTTAGTTAGGAAGTTTTGGGTTAAAATGACTAAAAAATTTACGCCAATTTTATTGGGTAGTGATATTAATGTTTATGGGATGGCTCGTTCATTTAATGAAGCCTACGGAATTAAAGTTAAAGCGTTAGCTGATGTTCAATTAGCAGCTACACGCTATTCTAAGATCGTAGATGTGCACTTGCACCACGGCTTTAGCGCTGATCCAACTTTTATGGATGTAATGCACAAGGAAATGGAGATCTACAAGGATCATGAAGAACCAGTTATTTTAATTGCTTGTGGGGATGGCTATGCTGAACTTCTTGCCAAGCACAAGGAAGAATTGAGCAAGGTCTTTGTTGTTCCTTATATCGATTATGACTTGCTTGAAGTTTTGATTTCAAAGGAAGGCTTCTATAAGACTGCTGAAAAGTACGGCTTACCTTATCCTAAGACCAAGATCATCACTATGGATGATTACAAGGCAGAAAACTACTTGACAATTCCATTTGATTACCCAGTAGAACTTAAGCCAGAAGATCCTGTTTCATGGCTTAACTGCCAATTTGAAGGCCATAAAAAGACTTTTACTATTCACGATGAAGCTGAACTTGCTGATATTGTGGGTAAAATTTACACTCACGGTTATACTGAAGACTTGATCTTGCAAGACTTTATCCCAGGGGATGATTCCAACATGAGAACTTTGAATGCTTATGTTGATAAGAATCACCAAGTTAAGCTGATGTGCTTGGGGCACCCACTTTTGGAAGATCCAACTCCACAATCAATTGGTAACTACATGACGATCTTGCCAGAATATGATGAAAAGTTATACGAACAAGTTCAAACTTTCCTTGAAAACTTGAACTACACTGGTATGGCTAACTTCGACATTAAATACGATGTGCGTGATGGTCAATACAAGTTCTTCGAAATCAACTTGCGTCAAGGCCGCTCAAGCTTCTACGTAACTTTAAACGGTTATAACTTAGCTAAGTGGTACATTGATGACTACGTTGAAGACAATTTGAAGGATAAAGAAACTGTTTATGGTAACAAGCTCAAATCTAAGCATATTTTGTGGCTTGGTGTCCCAGTTAAGATCTTCAAGGAATATGCTTACGACAATGAGTCAAAACGTGTCGCTGAAGAGCTTATTCATGAAGGGCGCTATGGTACAACTGTCTTTTACGATAAGGACCGTAACTTTAAGCGCTGGCTTTTGATGAAGTACATGTTCCATAACTACGTTGGCCGCTACAAGCAATTCTACCAAGTTAACAAGGGTCAATACTTCGAAGAAGAAGCAAAGAAGCTTGGTGAAAAGGCAGCAAGCGACAACGATAAATAATTACTAAAAACACTGGACTTTGGTCCAGTATTTTTTTGCAAAAAAATTGAAATTTTTTCTGAGCGTTAACAAGTGTACGTCGCTCTAACTTCTTGCTAGATACAATCCATTGATTAACGAGAGTGTATAGAATACAAGATATTGTGTTTTGTGATATTATTAAACCATCACAAGAAGGAGAGCAGATCATGTTAAAGCAAGAATTCAATCAAGAAATAGAAGAAAAATTAGTAATACCAAAAACTTTGATTAAGCGTGATGGTAGTAAGTATCCATTTGAATTATTCAAGTTGCAAATGGTTTTGCATGCTCTTGATTTGGATGATGCCCAAAATGCTGTTTTAGCAAAAATCATGGCTAAACTCGGCGAGAAAATTACTGTCAAGGCCCAAGATGTTGCGAATGCCTTTCGCGATAGTCTTAATGAACTAGGCTATCTTGATGCTGCTAAGAGTTATGAAAATTATCGCAAAGAAGATGAGCAAGAGTGGCTCAAGCAAACTGACACTAAGCAACGTTTGAAGAGAATGGTTAGTGGCGATCCGACAATCGTGAACGAAAATGCCAATAAAGATAGTGAAGTTTTCAGTACTCAGCGTGACTTGACTGCTGGAACAGTAGGTAAGACGGTTGGTTTAACCATGATGCCACAACATATTGCTAAGGCACACCTCCGCGGCGATATTCACTGGCATGATCTTGACTACACTCCTCTTTCTCCAATGTCCAACTGCTGCTTGATCGATTTTAAAGAAATGCTTACTAATGGCTTTAAAATTGGTAATGCCTTCATGGAAAGTCCTAACTCAATTGGTGTAGCTACTAGTCAAGTTGCTCAAATTATTACTAACGTTGCATCAAGTCAATATGGCGGTTGTTCATTTGATAGAGCTGACCAAGTTTTAGCGCCATTTGCCCAAAAGAATTACGAAAAACACTTAAAAGATGCACATGAATTAATTGATGATGACGAAAAGGCCGATGAATTCGCAAAGAAGCGCACCAAAAAAGACATCTACGATGCAATGCAAAGCTTGGAATACGAAATTAACACGATGTTCTCAAGTCAAGGTCAGACACCGTTTACTTCCCTTGGCTTTGGTCTTGGTACTTCTTGGATTGAAAGAGAAATCCAAAAAGATATCTTGAGAATTAGAATTGCTGGTCTTGGCAAGGAACACAGAACTGCAATTTTCCCTAAGCTCTTATTTACTTTGAAAAAAGGCTTGAATTTACACCCAGGTGATCCTAACTATGATGTAAAGCAATTGGCTGTTCAATGTTCAACTAAGCGGATGTATCCAGATATCTTGAACTACGACAAGATTGTTGAAATCACTGGCTCATTCAAATGCCCAATGGGTTGTCGCTCATTTTTACAAGGCTGGAAAGATGAAAATGGCAAGGAAGTTAACTCAGGTAGAATGAACCTCGGTGTAGTAACAGTTAACTTGCCAAGAATCGCAATGGAAAGCCACGGCGATATGGACTTGTTCTGGAAGATTTTCAATATCAGAATGCAAACTTGCCATGAAGCTTTGGAATTTAAGGCTCATCGCGTTACTGAAGCTGAACCAGTCAATGCACCAATTCTTTACCAATTCGGTGCTTTTGGTAAGCGTCTTAAGGAAGATGGCAACGTTAATGAATTGTTCAAGAACGGCCGTGCTACTATTTCACTTGGCTACATTGGTTTGTACGAAGTAGGGACTGTCTTCTTTGGTCCAAACTGGGAACACAACAAGGAAGCGCATGATTTTACTATTGAAATCGTGAAAAAGATGCATGACTTGTGTGCTAAGTGGGAAAAGCAAGACCCTAACCACTACCACTACAGCCTTTACTCAACTCCGAGTGAAAGTTTAACTGACCGCTTCTGCCGCTTGGATATTGAAAAGTTTGGTAAGGTGAAGGACATCACTGATAAGGAATACTACACTAACTCATTCCACTACGATGTTAGAAAACACCCAACTCCATTTGAAAAGCTTGAATTTGAAAAGGATTACCCACAATACGCAGCTGGTGGTTTCATTCACTACTGCGAATACCCTAACTTGAAGCAAAATCCTGCAGCATTGGAAGCTGTCTGGGACTGGGCATATGATAAAGTTGGCTACCTTGGTACTAACACTCCAATTGATAAGTGTTACAAGTGCGGCTTTGCTGGCGAATTCAAGGCTACTGCAAAAGGCTTCCAATGCCCTGTCTGCGGCAATCACGATCCTAAGACCTGTGATTGTGTTAAGAGAACTTGCGGCTACTTAGGTAACCCATTGAAGCGTCCTATGGTTCACGGTCGTCATGAAGAAATTGCTCATAGAGTAAAGCACATGTCACTTGGCCTTGTAAGAGAAGAAGCTGAAGAGGAAACTGAGAAGAATGCCGGAGAAAGATAAAAATAATCAAGAAGGACCAGACCTGCGCAATAACTTAGTTAAGATCAATATTGATGGTGATACGATGTTTATCGATGCTAATCAATATAAACCGCAAATGCGGAAGGCTAAGCGCGATTTAAGGATGAAAAAATTACCTAAAAATCCCAAGCCGCAAGAATGGAAGACAGAAGATTATAGTTTGCATAAAGTTGCTGACTATAAGCCTTTTAACTTCGTTGACGGTGAAGGGGTTCGCTGCAGTCTTTATGTTTCTGGGTGTTTATTCGATTGTCCAGGTTGCTATAACTTAGCTGCTCAGAACTTTAATTATGGTTATCCTTATACGCAAGAATTGGAAGACAAGATTATTGAAGATATGTCACAATCTTACGTTCAAGGCTTAACCCTGCTTGGCGGTGAACCCTTTCTTAACACCTGGGTTTGTCTAAAAATTATCAACCGGGTGCGTAAAGAATTCGGCCATAGTAAGGATATCTGGTCCTGGTCGGGTTATACTTGGGATGAATTACAGAAGGAAACTGACGATAAAAAAGAAATGTTATCAAAGATCGACATTTTAGTTGATGGTCGCTTTTTGGAAGCTGAAAAGGACTTAACCTTACAATTCAGAGGTTCAAGTAACCAGAGAATTATTGATGTACAAGAATCTTTGAAACAAAATAAGGTTGTAATTTGGAAAGATTTAGTAAGATAAAAGAAGATGTGAGAAAATTGGAAGTAGCGATATTTCCAATTTTTTTGTTAGGTAAAAAACGATGAAAGAAAAACAATTAGAATTAGTTGATCAAATTATGACGGCCTTGCAGAAGGTAGAAGACCCAGAACTTTTAGTTGATGTGGTTAACTTGGGTTTGATCTATGGGATTGATATTGATGATGATATAGCAATTGTGAAGATGACACTAACGATCTCAGGTTGTCCTTTATCAACTTATCTGCAAGATAATATTGAGCGCGCAGTTTTGTCAGTTGACGGGATTAATCACTGCCAAGTTAAGTTGGTCTGGTATCCGGTTTGGACGCCTGAGAGAATGACTGAGGCCGCTAAAAGGCAGTTAGGGATGCTAGATGATCCTGATCAAAAAGATAAAATTGAGCAAATAGAAAAAGAGCAAAAGATTATTGATTTTTCTGTGCCAATTAAAAAGCTAGCTGAAGAATATCCTGACTTTATTCAAATTATGTATGACTGCGGTTTTACGCGGATTAAGATTCCGGGACTACTTTCAACCGTTGGGCGAGTGATGACGATACCACTAGGTGCACAAGCAATGAAGCTTGACCTGGAGAAAATTAAAAAGGCATTTGAGGATAAAGGCTATAAGGTAATTGAATAGGTGAAAAAATGGCAAAAATGAGTAAAGAAAGACAAGCTGCAATCTTACAGATCCTCGAATTTTTACAAAATGGTGGGGATTTAGAAACAGCTAAGAAGATGTTTAAGCAATCATTTGACAAGGTGGATGTAGCTGAAATTACTGAAGCTGAACGACAATTAATCGCTAAGGGACTTGATCCGCGAGAGATTCAATATCTGTGTAATGTCCACGTTGACTTATTTAAAGGCAATATTGATGAGCCAAAGGAAAATCCAGAATTTGAGACGCCAGGGCATCCTGTTCATACTTTTAAGATGGAAAATGTGGTTATTAAATCATTGATTAATGATGCCCTTTTACCAGATCTTAAAAGATGGGAAGATGGCGATGACAAAGCGCTAGGCAGAATGCGTCAGGAATTAAAGGACTTGAGTCAGCTTAAGAAACATTACTCTCGAAAAGAAACTTCAATGTTTCCGATTATGACACGTCATGGTATCACTGCTCCGCCTAAAGTGATGTGGGGAGTTGATGATGAAATTTTGGCTTTGATTAAACAAGCTAATGAATTAGTGAATGTAGAAAATCCTGATCAAAGTAAGTTGGATGACCTTGTCAAAAATTTGGCTCATGAAGTTCTTGAAATGATTATTAAGGAAGAAGATATCATGCTTCCAATGATCGGCGAAGTGGCTAGTGCTGAGGAATGGGGCAATGTGAAAAAAGAGGAAGAACAGTTTGGTTACACTTTGATTCAAAAGCCGCTTAATTGGCAGCCTAAACTCCTTAAACAAGCTACGGGTGATATTGCCTTAAATAATTTAGCCTCTCTTGTAGTGAACTTTACTGAAGGTAGCTTAAATATTGAGCAAATGAGAGCAATTGTTGATATTCTGCCGATGGAGTTAACCTTTGTGGATAAAAATGACAAGGTTGTCTTTTTCGGTGGCAGCGAGCATATTTTTTCTCACTCCAAGAATGCTTTAGGTAACGATGTCTATACTTGTCATCCACAAGAAGTGATTGGCAAGGTAAAGGCAATTATGACAGCATTTCACGAAGGTAAAAAAGATGAATTCGAGTTTTCTTTTAGAAAAGATAATAAAAACCTTATTTGGGTAAGATATTTAGCTGTGCGTAATTCTGAAAGCGAGTATCTTGGCTGTTTAGAGGTTGTTCAAAATTTGACAAACTTTGAAAAAAATTTTAATTCTGGTAACCAAAACTAATTAATTTTCTTATATAATTGTGGTGGATTAGTGAGGTTATAGATATGGAAAAAGAAAAGCAAGAACAAGATTTTTTAGATTCAGTCAACTTTTTAATAACCCAAAATAAACCTAGCCGTGATCAAACTTTACTTAAAAGTTCGCGTGAAGATCAAATTGAAGAAGCAAGCGTTAAGGGCCACCCACTTTATACCTTGTATGAAGAAAATGATGCTGCAACTGATTTGATTGAAAATAGGTTATTACCTGACCTGAAAAAGTGGCAACAAGATGGCAAAAATGATAAGTTGTTAGCAAGAATGAAGAGGGAGCTTGAAGAGTTAAGAACTATCAAGCACCATTATCAAAGAAAACAAAATTCACTCTATTCTTTTTTGACAAAATATCGCTTGATTGAAGAGCAGGTATCAACTGTTCTTTGGAGTTTTGATGATAATGTTTTGTCTAATATCTATAAGGCGCAAGGGATGCTTAATAGTAAGCCGCTGCCGGATAAATATGTCGTTGAAGCTCAAGTAGAACAAGCTGCCAATTCTTGTTTAAATATGATTTTCTTTGAAAATACGATCCTATTTCCGCTACTGGCAATGAAATTAACGCCAAATGATTGGTATGTAGTTAAGCAAGACGAAGTTGAAACAGGATACAGCTTAATTGATTATCCGCAGGTTTGGGTACCAACTGATGAGGAGATTAATCAGGGACTAGCTGAACATGGAGATAATTATCGATTATCCACTGAGCTTGTAAGTGCGATCGATAAGATGGTTTCTTCTTGGATGAGATCATCTAAAGAAAAGTTTGACGAAATTCAGCCATTGTATGGAAATAAAGAATATATAGTTGGGGATGAAGCCAATAGCCCAGATTTGGTTTTTAACAATATAGAAAATACTGTTGTTAAACTTGAGATTGGTTCATTAAGCCTAAAAGAAATTACGGCTATTTTCAATGTTTTACCAGTTGATTGTACCTTCGTTGATAAGTACGATCGAGTAAAATGGTTCTCGAATACTGATCGGATTTTTCCACGGACTAGAAGTGTAATTGGTCGTCCAGTAATTCGCTGTCATCCACCTAAGAGTATTGATAAAGTTATGAAGATCTTGGATGATTTTCATAATGGCTTGTCTGATATGAATGATTTCTGGGTCAACTTCCATGGGCGCAATATTTATTTAGCATTTTTTGCTGTGCGTGATAATGATGATAATTACTTGGGCTGTCTTGAAACGGTTCAAGATGTCACAAAATTCAAGACGATGGAAAAGGAAAAGACACTCGAAAATCAGGACGAATTTAAAGATTAATAATTGAGACATCTGGTGTAATTAGCACCGGCTGTCTTTTTTTTATTAATTTGATATGCTAGAGATTAGAAAAATACGAGGAGGAAGGAAATATGAAAAAAGATCATGGAGCTATTAAAAATGATGAAATCAAGTTAATCTGGTTAATTGTCGGTGAGCTCGCTACTTGGATTGGTGCCAGCTTTATTTGGCCGCTGACATCTGTTTACTTAAATAAGCAGTTACACATCAGTCTATCGATGATTGGGGTAGTTCTATTCTGCAATTGCCTTGGTAATATTATCGGCTCAATTATTTCTGGCCGCTTGTATGATCGTATGAATCCATATCCATTAGTTTTATGGGGGTTGGGCCTTGATGCAGTCGTCCTTTTTTTGATGGCTGCTTTTCATGGCTGGCCAGAATACTGGATTTGGCTGATAATCACCGGCTTTTTAGGTGGTTGGAATGGTACGTTGATTAATTCTATTGCAACTAGTTTAAAGAAATATCCGGGTCGCTATGTTTTTAATGTTTTATACTTCTCGCAAAATCTAGGTGTAGTTACAGGCACTTTGATTGTAGGGTATTTGTATGATTTTTCAATCACACTCTTATTTGTGATTGCAGCTAGTTTGTTTGTGATTGCCTTTTTGAATGCAATTTTCAACTATCGTCCAATTATCGCCTTTCATAAAGAAAGAATGGCTAAAGTGCACAAGGGCGGAGCTCAGAAAGCTGAGCCAATGATTAAACCTAACTTCATGATGACTATGGCCTTCTTTACTACACTTGGTATTACTTGGTTAATGTATATGAATTGGGAATCTAACTTGTCAGTTTATATGGTTTCTCTAGGAATCCCATTCCACTTGTACAGTTTATTGTGGACTTTGAATGCCAGTGTAATCGTAGTCATGCAAGGAATTTTGGCACGATTTCCAAAATTATTTAAGAACCTTTTCCATCAAATCATCTTTGGAATTATCATGTTCTCAATTTCTTTCGTTACCTTGGTCTTTGCTAAAGACTTCTTCCACTTTGCCTTATCGATGTTTATCTTAACTTTGGGTGAATCAACTGCTTTTCCGGCTATTCCTGCCTTTGTTAACGATTTGTCACCTTTATCAAGTAAAGGTAAGTATCAAGGCTTCACTATGGTAGCTTCCGGAATTGGTCGTGCCTTTGGTCCATTATTTGGAGGACTAGTTATTGATAGGGCTGGATATATTTCCTTCTTTTGGATAGCCGCAATTGTGATTTTGGCAATGATTGTGCTGATGGTTCCACTTTATTCCAGATTGCATAATAAATTGAAGATTTACAAATAAGCTGAATTATAAAAAAATGATATAATTACTATTGATTTAATTTCTGTAGAAAAGAGGATTTTTGAATGAAGAATACACTCTCTGTTCGTGGTGGAGCAGGCGATATTACTAAACCTAACCTTAATGCTCGTCCACAAGACAACCTTTATCTTGCCGTTAACTCAGAATGGTTAGAAAAAACTGAAATCCCTTCTGATCGTTCTAGAATTGCCAGTTTTGATAGCATTGACGTAAATATTGAAAAAGAATTGATGCAAGATTTCGCTGACTTTAGCGATGGTAAGAAGGATTTACCAAGTGTGCCTAACTTTGAAAAAGCTGTTGCATTATACAAGATTGCTAATAACTTTGATAAGAGAAATGAAGAAGGCGCTGCACCAATTCAAGAAGATTTGAAGAAGATAACTAACTTAGAGAACTTTTCTGAGTTAAATGAAAAATTCGCCGAATTATTCAAATCAGATTATGTTTTACCAATTAGCTTCGATGTTGATGCAGATATGAAGAATACTAAGGTGAATGTTTTACAATTTGGTGGTGCTGGAACTATCTTGCCAGATACTACTACTTATAAGACACCTGCAGCTAAGGAGTTGCTTAAAGTCTACCATGATCAAACAGTAAAGCTTTTGACTATGGCTGGTGTAAGTGAGCAAGATGCACAAAATTATACTGAAAAAGCTTTGGAATTTGATAAGAAGCTTTCTGAAGTTGTTAAGTCATCTGAAGAATGGGCAGATTACCCAGCAATGTATAACCCAACCTCACTTAATGACTTTGAAGATAAATTCAAGAGTTTGGATATCGACAAGTTCTTAAACGAAGTCTTTGGCAAAGATAAACCAGATAAAATTATTGTTACTGAGCCTCGCTTCTTAGATCATGTAGAAGAATTATTGAATGCTGATAATTTTGAAGAAATCAAGTCTTGGATGGTAGCTAAGTTCATCAATTCTGTAGCAAGCTTCTTGTCACAAGAATTCCGTGAAGCAGCATTCCCATTCAGTCAAGCTTTATCAGGTCAACCTCAATTAGCAACTGGTACTAAGCAAGCTTATAGAATTGCTAATGGTATCTTCTCTGAGGTGGTTGGTGTTTACTACGGTCAAACTTATTTCGGGAAAGATGCTAAGGATGACGTTGAAGACATGATTCATAAGATGATCGATGTTTATGAACAAAGAATCAACGACAACAGCTGGCTTTCTGAAGAGACCAAGAAGAAGGCGATTGTTAAATTGCGTGCTTTGATCTTAAAGATTGGTTATCCTGACAAGATTGAAGAAATTTACAACCGTTTGAGTATTGACGAAAATGCTAGCTTGTACGAAAATGCTGCAAAAATCGCTTGCGAAAAGTTGAATTACAATTTGGAAAAATTGACTAAGCCGGTTGATCGCACCGTATGGCTTATGCCAGGTAACTTGGTAAATGCTTGCTACGATCCACAACGTAACGACATCACCTTCCCAGCTGCAATTTTACAAAAGCCATTCTACGACTTGAAGCAATCACGTAGTTTGAACTACGGTGGTATTGGGGTTGTTATTGCTCACGAAATTTCTCACGCATTCGACAACAACGGCGCTAAGTTTGATGAATTTGGTAACCTTAAGGACTGGTGGACTGATCAAGACTTTGAAGAATTCAAGAAACGTACTCAAGCTGAAATTGACTTGTTTGATGGTATTCAATACGGCCCAGTTACTTTGAATGGTAAGCAAATTGTGTCAGAAAACATCGCCGACCAAGGTGGATTGACAGCAGCTGTTGAAGCTAATAAGGGTGAAAACGGCGATATGAAGGAAGTCTTCGAAAACTTTGCACGAGTTTGGGCTAATAAGCAATTGCCTGAATCAATTAAGACGCAAGTTTCTGTAGACGTTCATGCACCTGGTCCAGAACGTGCCAATGTACAATCACAATGTCAGGAAGAATTCTATAAGGCATTTGATGTAAAGCCTGAAGATGGTATGTGGCTTGACCCTGACAAGCGTGTAGTTATTTGGTAATAAAGAATATATAGATAAAGAATCAAACTGCGAAAGTGGTTTGATTTTTTTATTTTGGCAAAATTTTTAAGTAAAAATCGCCCTTTTTTGCGTATTTAACTATAGAGGGGTATTCGCTTCTCTAAATCGTTAAAAAGGAGGCAACCTATGACTAACAATCATACGGTTAAGGGTTCTGATATCATGGATGATTACATGTTTCAGAACGTGATGGAAGATAAGGTAAATTGCCAGGTGTTCTTGGACAGTCTCTTCCCTGATAAAAAGTTCAAGGTGATTGATGCATATCCTCAAAAGAGAATTTGGCCGCTTGATATTGAGAAGCCAACGATTATGGATATTTTGGCCAAAGACGATAAGGGCGTGCAGTACAACCTTGAGATGCAGGTGAAGAGTCAGCCGTTTCGTGATGAGCGAGCAGAGTTTTATTCTTCAAGACTAGTACAGAAGGCATTGTACAAAGGTGAAAATTATGATGAATTAAGGCGTACATATGTGATTTTTATCTTTGCCTCTGATCCATTCGATGAAAATTTACGTCGATACACGATAAAAAATTCGGTAGTTGAATCAAAAAGAGCGCATTTCAACGGAAAATCTGCCATAATATATTTAAATTCCCAAGGTACAAAGGGAAAGATCACGACTGATCTTCAGGACTTCCTAAACTTGATGGAAGATAAACCAGTGTCTAATGGGAAAGCAATTAGGCAGATTCAAGAAACAATGGAAAATGTTGGAAAGACAAAAGATTGGAGGCAGAGAAGTATGTCAATTCAGTACAAGATTGATGCCGCGAAAGAAGCAGGTATCAAACAAGGCAGTGAAAAGACTAGACTTGAGGATATTAAAAAATTAATTAGAGTGCTTCGTTTAGATGGCAACAATGATTCAGTTATTCTGAATAAGTCACTAGCATTTTATGGTGATGATTTTTCTAAAGAAGAATTAAGTCATATTATCACTGAAACAAAATAATAACTACCTTTCATCACACAAAGAGCCGCTACAAAGTGGCTCTTTTTTCTTACGAGCATTTCAATTGAAAATTTGCCATAATATACTTAACTAAAAATGTTGGAAAAACCGAAGGTTGGAGGCAGAGAAGTATGTCAATTCAGTACAAAATTGATGAAGCAAGAGAAGAAGGTATCAAGAAGACTAGACTTGAGTATGTTAAGAAATCAATTAAGATGCTTCGCTTAGATGGCAATAGTGAAGCAGATGTGCTAAGTAAGTTGATGACATTTTATAGTGATGATTTCTCTAAAGAAGAATTAAGTCACATTATTGCCGAAACCAAATAAAAAACACTTCCGACACAACAAAGTTCTAATTGCAATCAAGGAGACAAAAGATGGAAAAATTCAAAAATGTAACAGAATGGCCACAAAGAAGTGTGTTCATTCAAGAAAAAATTGATAGAGCTAGGGAAGAAGGCTTTAAAAAAGGCCTAAAAATGACTAGAATTGAAAACATCAAAAAATTGATCTCTATGACTAAAATGAATAATATTGCAGAAGATGTCGCCTTCACTTTCATAAAACAAGAATACCCAGATATCAAAGATGCAGATTTAAAAAAATGGTTTGCCGAGACTAAGTAAGATTCACAAGATGTGGACCTTATTTTTTTGCACAAAAAAAGACCGGATCATTACGATCCAGCCTTAAATAGTTATTTCAAATTAGAATAGTCCTTCGGAGCAACTCGCTTAATATAAGCTGGGTTTACCTGACCTAAGATAAGCGGAACTCGTTCAACCACCGTATCGGCATATTCAAGACCGAACCAAGAAGCTGGGTTTGAAGATAAGTTCTGAAGACCAACTCTGGCTTCGACCATCCACTTCTCCCAACCGACCAATTGTGTTTGTGGACTAATTACATCGTTAACAATAACGAATGAGAAGTCACCAACGTTACGACCTGGTGTGGTTGTGTATTCTTGTGGTTGTGGCTCAATTGTTCCATCCTTGATCAAGTCATGAACGATCTGTCTGATGTAGACATTCACGCTAGTTTGCTTCTTGAATCCAAGATAGAGCTGAACGTTAATCACGTTCTTAGTACCATAAGTATTAACTGCGTATTCTGCAGTATATGGTTCATTAGTAACGTTAACGGTTACGAACCAATATGCTTTAGCACGCTTAGGTCGCTTGTCTAGAATTGAATACAGAACTTCACGTTTGATGAACTTATTGTATTTAACTTTAGCCATATAAACCAAGTTGGTTGCGTAAGTTGGGTAGTCTTCATCGTGACTCAAATTAGTAAGCATGTCAGTGTATTCATCAAGACGAACATAAGCGTTTCGTGCTTCACGTTTATCACGAATCTTATTACCGTAGAACCAAACGTACATAATACCTAAGATGAAGCCAGTGATGATTAATGATACATAACCACCGTGAGTAAACTTGCTCAAACTTGAAAGTAAGAACATTACATTCAAGAAACCAAAGAATACTAAGAAGATCAAGCACCAAGGATAAGCGATACTTCTACTTCTGAGCCATTCATAAAGCATGATAGTTGTCATCAGCATTGAAATTGTGATGGACAAACCATATGCTGCTTCCATATGAGCTGAAGTTTGGAAGAATAAAACCAAAGCAATAGTTGCAATACAGAGCATTTTGTTGATGGCAGGGATGTAAATTTGACCTTTTTCAGTTGAAGGATAGTGAATGTTCATTCTAGGTAAGAACTTAAGACCACTAGCTTCAGCAACTAAAGTAAAGGAACCTGTGATCAAAGCTTGTGAAGCAATGACGGCAGCAATTGTTGCTAAAACAACGGCTGCCAAACGGATATCGTTTGGAATGATTTCAAAGAATGGGTTGAAGTCACCAGTCGTATGGAAGTTAGGATTTTGTAAAATCCAAACACCTTGACCAAAGTAGTTAAGAGCTAAACATACGAAAACGTATGGCCAAGAACCAACAATGTTACTCTTACCAACGTGACCGACATCTGAATAAAGTGCTTCGGCACCAGTAGTAGCAAGGAAGATTGAACCTAAAATAAAGATCCCTTGCTTGTTGTATGGGCTAACCAATAACTTAAAAGCATAGTATGGATTAATTGCTTGCAAAATTGACCAGTCACCGCTCATGTTAATTAAGCCAATTACACCTAAGAAGGTAAACCAGATAAACATGATTGGTCCAAAAGCCTTACCGATGATACTGGTCCCCATGCGTTGAATTGCAAACAGGAACAGCAAAATTATTACTGTAATAATAATTACTTCTGTTTGTGTATTAACAGGAACGTTACCCTTACCGAATTCCATGCCTTTCAGTCCTTCAATTGCTGTTGTAACAGTAACTGCTGGCGTCAAGGTACCATCGGCTAAGATCGCAGCCCCACCAATTAGGGCAGGTAGGACCAGCCATTTTGCCCGCTTTCTGATCAAAGCATAAAGAGCAAAGATACCACCTTCACCGTGGTTGGTTGCCCGCAAGGCGATGATAACAGTTTGCAAGGTTGTTAGCAGTGTCACAGTCCACAATACTAATGAAATAGAACCGATGATAAAATCGCGGCTCACATTACCAATTCCGCCGTTACCAGCAACGATTGATTTCATTACATATAGAGGGCTAGTACCAATATCACCGTAGACAATCCCAATGGCTATTAACAAGCCTGCTGCGGATGTTCTATTTTTCAATTTTTGTGTCATTCTAGTACTTCCTTAAGAAAAATATTTTTCCTATCTATTAATAAAAAAAGAATGCCAATCGACATTCTATAAACAATAATATTTTCGTCTATTTGGAGTTAGGAATCAAGTCCTAATAATCAAAAAAAGCGACCCAATTGGACCGCTTTTTGAAATCAAGTATTATGATAAAGAATTTTGGATCTTGTTACGACGTCTTTCGTACCATGAATCCCAATCTTCGTAAGTATTCATAGTAGTTGGATCGATATCTTCATCCTTAGCAATTTCATCAAGAATAGCCTTGAAGTTGTAGTCATGGTATTGAAGAGCATGAGCAACCAAGGTCTTACGAGGGAAGTGAATATTGTTAAGTAAGTACTTATTAATATCAACCATATTGTGGCTATTGTCGTAAAGGTTGATGATTTCCAGGTCATCTTGGTCGAATTGAGCAATGTAGAAGTTAGCGAACACCTTAAGGTAGTCAGGTTGTTCCTTAAATACTTCAGGTTCCATGACAACACGGTTGGCTTCAGGCATTTCTACAGTAAATTCTGACTTTTCTTCGTCTTTTTCTTCTTCTTCGACCTTTTGATTGGTGTTTTTTTCTTCTTCAGTCAATTTAGGGCACTCCTTTGTATAAAAATACAGAATCAATACTAATTCTACAGGCTTTCTCCAATAAAGGCAAACATTAGTTAATAAGAAAAAACACATCTTAAAAAGATGTGCATCTAGAGGACTATTTAACTTTAATAATCTAGTACTACTTATCTAAAACAGCTAAGTATTCATCGATTTCTTCGTCGGATAAAACATCACTGTATTCTTGATGCATCCTGGACCTGATATTTTCATTGCTAATGCCTAAATCTTTAAGCATAACGATAGTACTCTTCAATCTCTTAACGCTGTCTGCATATCGTACATCTTCAAGCTTGTCTTCAAATGTCATCATTTGTTTCACCCTCTCCGGATCTTTAGAAAAATCAATCATCGATTCCTGCAACTGCATGGCATAATCATTTTTTTGACTAAGATTGCCAAGTTCCAGGTCGAAAAACTGTTGCATCTCAGGCGTAACATCGCCTTTTGTTCC
>NZ_AZFM01000014.1 GCF_001434335.1 Lactobacillus kalixensis DSM 16043 | reverse complement strand
GATAACATCTATCAAGCTGCATAAAGTGTCCAACTTATTATTGCAATTTGCGAAAATTTTCAATTAAAAAAATGCCTATAGATCGACATTCCTTAAAAACAAAAAGATAATTGTACGTTTACAAAAAAGATGAATAAATGCGAATTTTTAAAAATTCTGTCCCTTTTGTGTCCCTAAAAGTCAAAAAGGTGGTCGCGTATTTAATCACATTGGTTTTAATTTCTTTATAAGGTATACTAAGTTAAAAAACCGCCAAAAAAAAATGCTCACTTTAGGAATTAACTTCCTAATAATGAGCATCTTTAGTTATTTTCATCATCTTCGTCAAATAAATCCAGACCGATTTGTTCTGAACCTTTGATATGTTCTAAAACTTTAACAATAGTATAGTTGGTTTTTAAATTACCATTCTTATCAAGATATTGCGCCGTTCTTAGCTTAACTTTTAATGCATCAGTAGATCCAAACTGTTCTTCATTTTTCTCTACTGATTTTAAAAATTGTTCATCATCAATATCAGCAAAAAATTGACTATCACCCATACTAAATTTCCATTTACCATGTTCAAACGCAACATTAATAATTTGCAGATATACGGTAGCATCATTTGTTTCTAAATGCTTTTCTTTTACAGATGGAACATCAAATTTTGAATAATCACTATGACTAACAGTTACAGACATTTTTTCATCATGTGAAAAACCTACGGATTCAATACCCTCATTTTTTAATGGCTTGACTATTTCATTAACTTCCTTACGAAATTCTAAATTTCTATAGGTTCTAAATGCTGCTTCACTCATTGTTAACTTTGTCTTATCATCAAGAGTTAAAGTAACTTTGCCATCTTCTTCAGATTTATCTTTTATCTTTTTCTTTGCTATTTGTTGAATAACTTTTATAACTTCTATAAATATTCCAGTATAGGTAGTTAAATTCAATAGAGCTTGTGATGGATTACTATTAAGAATATTAATCACATGATTTAGCAAGTCAGGTCCATTAACTAAAAACAACTCAGCAATAAATGATCCCTTTTTAGTAGCTGAAATATTTAAGGATAATGGTTCTTCATTTGGATGCTCTATCTTTTGAATAGTTTGAAAAGCCTCAGACAAAGATAGCAATGATGGAGCTAAATCTTTTACAGGAATGGAATTATTTTCTAAAGCCGGTCCAGAATAGTGAACTTCAAATTTATATTTTGCCATCTTTATCACCTTTTTCCAATCGCTACATGTATCACAACAAATATTACAATAATTAACAATTATAAACAATCATACTTAAAAAATAAAACGAACCAGAGTTTTATTACAGCTGGACAAGAAAGTCAATTTAAATATATTCTTTTTTTATACTAGCTAAAGATTTAATACAACATTATAGTTTTCTACTATATATAATGTAGAAAACTATAACGTAGAAAAAATTTTATTCTCCCCTTTACAGTCGATCATCTGTTCGCTATAATGGATATGTATAATACAAAATGGAGATGAATTAACATTATGGATGCAAATCAGTATTCCCGCTTAATCGATAAGGAGATCCAAAACCTCCCCACTTACGTTTATTACTACACACAACAGCCTAATCTTGCTGTGACCACCATCTATCAATATCTGACTGAATATCGCCGTTTCTTCGACTGGCTCCGTCAAACTCCTGCAGATGTTGAAGACCCAAGTAAAGGTAATATTAGCAATGCTAAGTCTAATAAAGATATCGAATTATCTACACTTGAACACTTGCAATCAGCCCAAGTACAAATGTTTCTTAAAGAACTTAGTTTTAAACAAAACAAGCAATCAACTCGTGACAGTAAAAAAACTATTAATCGAACAATTAACGCTTTACGCTCCCTGTTCCATTATTTGACTGTAACTGCAGACTTAAAGGATGGCGAACCATATTTCTATCGTAATGTAATGCTGAAGATTCCTCTTGAAAAAGGCGTTAAAGAATCGATTTCATATAGAAATGCAAAATTTTCACCAATGCTTTACACTGGAAATAAAAAACACGAATGGTTAGAATTCATTGCTGACAAATACGAAAATACATTGAGTAAGCGTGCTTTAGCTTCTTTTAAATTCAATAAAGAACGTGATTTAGCAATCATTGCTCTTTTGCTTGGTTCTGGAGTACGTGTTTCAGAATTAGTTAGACTGAATTTGAAGGATTTAAATCAACGTGATCGTAGTATTTTGGTAATTCGCAAGGGTAACAAAAAAGATGCACCATTAATCGCTGATTGGGCAATGCCTTACATTAAAGCTTATTTGGACATCCGCCAACAACGCTACAATCCTGAAAAATCAGAACAGGCTCTGTTTCTAACTAAATATGCCGGTCAAGCAAAAAGAATTGCGACTAATACGGTTGAACGGTTCGTTGGAAAATACTCAGAAGCGTTTCCAGATGGCAACAGAACAACTCCCCACAAGTTGCGCCACTCACTTGGAACTGAATTATATGATGAAAGTAAAGACGTCATGATTGTTGCAACTCAACTTGGCCATACAGGTATTTCAGCAACTGACCAATATATCCAACAAACTGGCGTTGATAAACAAAGAAACGAATTAAATAGAACCGAATAATTTAAATAATAACTTTTATAAAACTTTTTCTAAAAAGTTTTATTTGTACTGTACAAAAAGTCGGTCTTGTATGTTACAATAACTATGATCACATTTGAACACAACACCTCCTCTTGATAGTTTAGCTATCAAGTATCTGCTTGGATATTGTACTAATTGAAACAAATTCAACAGTTTATAATTTCGACTGAAACAATTTTTCTACAGGCATTTGGTATATCCGATGAATTAGTAAAGTTAACCAGTTAAATTAGCTAATAAGATTAGTTCCATCAGTTATTTGTCTATTGTAGTAGATCTACGGACACTAACTATAACAGAACTTTTCCCAATTAGTTCCATAACTATTTTGAATTTGTACTTAAAATTTAATTGCTACTGCATAAAAAAACCTGATTTCTACCTTCTAGGAAATCAGGTTTTTTTGCGGTTTTTATTTTCTAGAAATAATCTTTTTACTTACTAAAATGACACTTCTGTTCATTATTTTCATGTTAAGCTAAAAATAAATCAGAAAGGAACATTATTATGACAATCAAATTAGTTGCATTAGATATGGACGGTACATTACTAAATTCACAAAACAAGATTCTTCCATCTACTAAAAAAGTCATCACTCAAGCACTCGATCGAGGTATTAAAATTGTTTTAACATCTGGTCGACCAATCGCGGGGTTAAAAGAATATTTAGATGAATTAAAAATTCCCCAAACTGAACAATACGTTGTAACCCTTAATGGTGCCATCACTCGTTCAACTGATGGTTCCATTATCGACAGCTTTCTTGTCAATAAAACTTTTTATGAAGAAATGACCAAATTTGGAAAAGATCACCATGTCCCTTTTAATATCGTTGATCCAGATTCACGCATTATCACTGCTGACACTGATGTTGATTATTTTGAATTATTACAAGCATGGGAAAATAATGCAGGAATGTTTATTCGCAAGCCGAGTGATTTTGACGATGATTTCATGATTTCAAAGGGATGTTATGTCGGTGACAAGGATAAGCTTGATGAAGTTGAACCATTATTAAGGAAGGAATTCGGTCAAGATCTTTATATCGTTCGTGCCGATGATCATTTTCTTGAATTGCTCAATCCTAATGTTAATAAAGGCAATGCTCTTCATGATTTAGGTGAAAAAATTGGTATTTCATCAGACGAAATGGCAGCTTTCGGAGATGAAAAAAATGACATTTCAATGTTTAATGAAGTTGGAACTGCAATTTGTATGGAAAATGGTTCTGACGAAGCAAAAAGCGCTGCTACCTACATCACTGATAGTAATGATGAAGACGGCATCGCTCATGCATTTGAAAAATATATTTTTTAATACAAAGTATCCCAAGGATCGACTTTAATTGGTTTAGTTGCCAAGACTTTTTGAACTTCTTTTGGAAGATATTTTTTATTGGTAACAACTTGATAGCAATTCTTTTCAAACCAAGATTGGCTCATGCTAAGATAACCATTCGTCCCAATTTTATCACCCCAGGAGTTTTCAACTTTCCAGCGGTTAGGCTTACCATTAACCAAGTTAACACCGGTGATTGCCATACAGTGACTAGCGCTACCAGTGCGTGTAATTAAACGATCTTGCTTATTCATCTTATAGTCAATTCCGGTTAAACCAATTTGATCATACAATTGATCATCTAGCCAGCCGGCTTTTCTTGGATCAGCATCATTATCAACATCACAACCAAACCAAACAACGTGACCATCTTTTAGTTGGTCAATTGCAGCTTGCTGTAAGTACTTGAAGTCGACATTTACATATTCTGTTTGAAACCCACCAGCAATATTGTCTTGCATTTCGTTCCAATAAACGTGATTGTATTCATGATCTGGATAGTCAACTAACTCAACGAAGTTTTCAAGATTGGTGTCGAAGTAGTTATCTAAAAATTCTGTTGGTGTTAAACCAAGAAGTTGATGATATTCATTGTCGTCATCACGATATTCAAAATCAAAAGTCTTTGATGGTTCTCCAAATGCAAAGACGCAAAGACGATATACTTCGCTCAGCATTTCTTGACGGCGGGTTTCAATTTCTTCGTCAGATTTACCTTCCTGAACCATCTTACGAAGTTCTAAAGCAAATTTTCTTTGCAAATTAGTATTAATTTCATCGAACTCAGAAGTGTTTTCAGTATTATGAGTGTCTGGCATCACAAAGTGTGGCACAACACCGTACTTTTGCACAACAGCTGCTGCATTATCCCATTCACCACCATCATCATTGACATAACTTAGATATGCTTGAACTGTTCGATCATTAATATCTTTATCAGCAGTAGCGATTGCTCTTTGAAGAAAAAGATTTGCTCGTCCCATTCTATCCCAGAAGAATAAATAATTCTGTGACAACTCAAAGTCCTTTAACTTGTACTTACTTGCAAATTCATGACGCAGCACATTAAGCATAGCAAATGACCAGCATCGACCACTATGCTTTTGATTAGAAACCTTACCAGTTGGTACTTCAATTGAAAAAGTCATGTTGTTTCGGCTACTTGCTTGCGGATCTTCACTTGAAGCTAAGAAACCATTTTTAGCAATTGTACGTCCGATAATTTTAGATTTTTCATCTCGGTGTAATTTTTCAGAAAATTGATTGATTAAGTCTGAGGTTAATTCTGTTCCTGGATTCTTCATAACTTTCTCCTTGAAAATTGAATTTTTATTAATTATACCTAAAATGCGACAAAAAAGGTTAGATGATTGATCACCATCTAACCTTTTTTACTAAATTAATAAAATGAATGTACCCCTAATTAATAATTTAGCGTTCTGAATGATTTATAAAATCCTCTTGCTCAATTATTCCTTAGTTACATCGCTGACGTTCAACCATTGGCGACCATTAATCTTTACGATCTTCTTGCCGTTAACTTTCTTAACTGATTGTGCGATGTGATGAGTGCCCATCATAACATGACCAGAGATTTTTTCTCCATCTTGATTGTAAACTGGAACAACTTGCTTTTGTGTGTCTTGTACAACAACGTAAATCTTGCTACCTCTCTTGATCACTGGGCTAACTACATCTTGAGCCTTTGGCAAGCTAGGTGCTGGTTCAGGCGTGGTTGCAGCATTTGCAGCTTGTGCACCAACAGAAGTTGCAGCTAATCCTGCAGCAAGTCCAGAAGCTATTGCGACCATTTTTTTCATAACTATTCCCTCAATCTATATCATAACAATATAAAATAATTTATTACCTAATCTATTGTATAATTAATAGCTATTCATTCAAGACATAAAGAACTTTTTCTTTCAAAGTTCTCAATTACTATTCTCTTTCTATAATAGACCAATCGGTAGGAAAATAAAAGGAAAATAACAGTATCATTTCAAATTTTGATATATATGAATAGTTGGACTATAAGCAAAAAAATAGAAGATAAGCAGATTGCCTAACTTCTATTTCCTAAAATGTTATGCATAAAAGCATCCCATAAGCCTTTTCGTCGATGAGTAAGCGAGTCATCACTTCGCTTACTTTATCCATCAACATCTTCCTTAACCACCTCGTGTAGTATTTAAACGCCCTACACGATGGCAATTATTATTTTAAATAAAAAACACCAAGAAGTTAAGTACTTTTTTCAAAAAAATCATAAAAATAGAAAATGAATCCCCTTACATGTTAATATCTATCTATAAACTTATTATTTTTTAAGAGACTGAAGAAAGGAAAATAACATGTCTGGTTTTATTGGAGAATTTTTCGGAACTATGATCCTAATTGTCTTAGGAACAGGATGTGGAGCTGCCATCAACTTGAACAAGTCGTATGCAAAAGGATCAACTTGGCTTTATGTCACTATTGCATGGGGGATGGCGGTTACCTTCGGAGTTTATGTAGCAAGCTTCTTAGGCTCTCAAGGACACTTAAACCCTGCCGTAACAATTGGATTTGCGACTTTTGGCTACTTCCCATGGAGTGAAGTTCTACCTTATTTAGCAGGACAATTTTTGGGTGCTTTTGTTGGTGCCATATTAGTAATCATTCAGTACTACCCACACTTTGAGGCAACTAAGAATGATGAAGGAAATTCTATTGGAATCTTTGCAACAGGACCTACTATCAAGAATAATCTCTTTAATTTCTTAAGTGAAACAATTGCGACATTCGTATTTGTCTTCTGTTTACTTAATCTAGGTGATTTCGACAAAGGTTTGAAGCCTTTTATCGTCGGTGTTTTAATTATGGTTGTTGGTCAAGCTCTTGGGGGAACGACTGGCTTTGCCTTAAATCCAGCCCGTGACTGGTCTCCACGACTTGCTTACACAATCTTGCCAGTGCCAAATAAAGGTAGCGCAAACTGGGGTTATGCATGGGTGCCTATGGTTGGTCCTATTATCGGAGGAATTTTAGCAGCTGGCTTGCAAACTATTTTAGGCAAATAATTAGCATTATTGATCGTTCTAAGTTATACTTAATCTAAGTTAAGCAAAACAAATGGAGGCTTTATTTATGAAAAAGTTAGATTCTAACAAGTTAACTGATAAACAACAAGAATTTTTTAATACTCACTTGGCATATTTGTCAACTGTAGATGCAAATGGTGAACCACAAGTTGGTCCTAAGCAATCAATGAAGGTTGTTGACGAAAGCCACTTGGAATATCTTGAAAAGACCCGTCAACACGCATACGAAAACTTGAAGAATGGTTCTAAGGCAGCAGTTGTTGTTGCCGATGTTCCTTCACACACTAACGTACGTATTAAGGGTACTGCTCACCTTCAAGAAGACAAGAAGGATGAATCAGGCTTTATCCCTGTAATTATCGACATCGAAGAAATTTTTGAATAGAAAATAGGTGTAAAAAGTACTGATAATTAATAATTTTTGAGAATAAAATCTATAATTATTAAGTCCTTTATATATACCAAAAACAAAAATCACTCTGAGAAAAGCTCACCAGAGTGATTTTTGTTTGCTTTGAAATATATGTATTGTTAACGTGGAAATGGATGTTTCATATTTATCAAATACGGCTAGTAAAATCGTTTCTTTTGTTTCAAATTTTATTTATTCTACTTTTTCAAAAACTTCACATACCATTGGAGCTTGAGGATAAAATTCTTTTCCTACTTCTTGATATTCCCAATTAAAGAAATCATCATGAGCTCGACGCCAATATTCATAACTACGGTCTCCTTCGCCTTCATGATAAGCATATTCTTTAGAAATCAAATTATAAGGAATAATTTCAACCAATTTATCTTGAATAACACAAACTGGTTCATCTTTACTATTCAAAATAATATTCCATTCGCCTGCTTCAGGTAACTTTTCATTTTTATCATAAAGTTCATAGGCAGATGTGGTAGCGGTTTTTATTCCGCGACTTACCAAATAGGCTAATTCATCTGCCTGTTGCGAAGTTGCTCCAAAAGCCCATGCTTGTACAGGTGTATTCAATTCTAAATTATGGTTTTGGCAAAAATCTTGCCAAAATTGTTGTACTTGTTTATTCATTACTTTTCCCTAATTTCATTAAAATTTCTGATCCAATCCTGAGTCCTGCATAGATCATGATCTGGTTCTATTACTACATAGTGATTTGTATCAAAATCTAAAAATAGATGGTTTTTCTTTCATAAAAGTTTCCTTTCTATATACTTGCAATCTCTCGTGGATATGCAAAATTAATTTTACCAAGTTCAGTTTCAAAGTCTTTTCTCTTCATATTTGGATTTTCCTTTTATTGACATTCATTTTTCAACACAAACACTTTATGATAATTTTGATCATCTTTTATATACTGAAATCCTGTTCGCTCAGCTACATGCTGACTAGCTAAGTTATCTTGGGCTGTTCGCAAAATCAAAAATTCTAACTTTAACTGCTTAAAAGCATATTCTACTAAAAACTCAACAGATTTAGACATAATCCCTAAATGCTGAGCATCCCTAGAAAGCCAATATCCTACTTCACCTGATATTTGATTCAATTCGTGCAAATCAATCATTCCACTAGGAACACCATCAACTAAGATAACTAAATTTAATGCCTTTCCCGCAACCATCTTTTCTTGAAACATTTTGATTGATGCAGCTTCATCTTGGGCAGAATTGATTTTGCCAGGCCACTTTAAGTATTTAGAAAATTCAACAAAATTTTTTTGTAGTTGATTAAACAGAGAAGCTGCTTGCCAAGTTTCTGGTAAAATTAATTCAATTTTTTTATTTCCAGTTAGAAAATCATATAAAACAAATGCCCTATATTTCATCCTTACTCCTCCTCAAACCGTTAAATTAAATATTTTTTAAATAATTTTAATACTTTAAGAGTAAAATTATAATAATTGCTCATAAAAAATAAACAGCAATTAGTTAAATAATCACTGCTTATTTTTTGTCATACTTTATTTTATTAAAAATTCACTAACCAATTTTAATACTTCAGCTATATTCTTTCCGTTAAACATGTGACCTTCATCTAGAATTAAATGTAGATCACTCTTTTGTAAAAGCGTATGGAATTTTCTTGAAGCATTAGGTGACACAATTTTATCATCTAATTATAGTGTTCGGCTGTTTGATAAATTTGCAATAACTGAGCTGTTCTAAAGTAAGCTCCTCCTACTTCAAAGCCACTAACATTAACAGTCTTTGGGACATGAGTTGGATCATAACTGCTTCTTGCATCATCTTATTCTGTTCAACTTGAGCTTTAAGTAAAGCAGTCACATTATCTTGCTGCTTTTCGTCTTTATGAATTCGTTCATAGTGCTTTCTAATTAACGGCTCACCAATAAACTTATCAAACCTATCAATATCCAGACGCATTCCATTACCATATTGTTCAATTGCGATACCGGCTTCTCGTGGAAACATATTAAAGTAATTATCTAAAGTTTGATTAATGTTCTCATACCCAAATGAAATCTAATTTATAATTGTTAATTATTGATTTAGCTTCTACTGGATCGCATAATCATTTTTATCGAATTGAAGGAATTTAATTCCTTTTTATTTGTCTAAAACTCACTTTTCCTCTAAATAAAGTTCACATAAACGATCTCTTAATTTTGGCGTCACATTCACCACATTTCGCAAATATGCATCCATATTTTGGTACTGTTCTTCAATCGTAAGCAATACTGTATCAAAAAACGAATCAGAGGCAGAACTCAATATTCGCATATTACTCCTAAAGATAAGATTTTCACCTGCAGTTTCAAACTTTTTGTCACGTGCTGTACGATAAGAAGTCAGGACAGAATTAGATATTAAATAATCTTGCCGAATTGTTTCTAAATCTACCCCTAAAATATATAAAAGAAACAATGTTACAAAGCCAGTACGGTCTTTTCCTTCGGTACAATGAAAAAGAGTTGCTCCCTTTTCGTTATTAGCCAATATTTTTAAAACTTGGCGAACTGTATTTTGATCGTGCTTCTTAATAACATGATCTCTATAATGAGTGCACATCATTTTAAAAGCCGCATGTGGATCATGGTGGTACAATTCTCCCTCTCTTGATAAATCTTGACTTCCTCCTAAAGTCCCCTCTTCATCAGAGAGGGGCAAAGAAATGTTTTCAACACCCTCAATTTGAGGATCAGGATGTTCTTTACTTTCGGTCTTTGACCGTAAATCAATGATTGTTGTTAAACCATAATTTTTCAAAAACTGAATGTCATCATTAGAAATATGGGTAAGGGTTCCAGTTCTAAGGAGACGGTGTGTTTTTATTTTTCTTCCATCTAATCCAGTTATTCCACCTAAATCGCGCGGATTAAGAATACTATTAACCGGCAATAAATGTATTGTCATAAATCATCCTCATTAATATCTTTTTCTATTTTTGGCGCAATTAAACTTTGCTGCACTTTCATATCTACTGGACGATAGGTTGTATCAATGCATTCATCCCAATATTCAATATGTTTCTTATCAATGTAACTCTCAGATTCTTCTACTGCTTGACCGTCTTCACCTTGGACAGAATACCAGTAAAAATATGTATAACCATCTTCATTCTTTTCACTAAAGACGGTCTCGACATACATTTTTTCAGCAGCCATTGTTTTAACTGTATCGGCGTGATGCTCATTTAGAAAATCCATCCACTTCTGAGCTTTTTCCTCTTTACCTTTTTTAATCCTAAAACGAGTTAATTCAATTTGTACCATTTTATCCTTCAATCTTTTTTTCATTAATATATTTACGCTTTTCATTAACAGCCATCTTTTTGATAATGTCTTCGCCGAGATCACTTCCTACCATTTCAGAAATTCCTAATAGAAAAATTGCAACATCTGCTAATTCCTCATTGATATTTTCTTGATCATCTTTTAGCCATGCCTGAAAAAGTTCATTTACTTCACCATATAAATAGAAGAAGTTCAAACTTGATATCAGTAGTATTAAAATTATGTTTCTTCTTATTTTCAAGGATAGCTTTTTGTAATTTCTTAGTGTCAATAATCATTCTAAGCTTTCACTTATACATCTGATCTAACTCAATCTTCAATTTTTGCTTTAATTCTTCAATCTCTTTATCGTTCAATACATTCTCTGCACTATACATCTTTTCTCGGGGATACCACCATACGGGACCTTTTCCATGGTAGCCATATTCTTCTAAATCTCCGCTTACTCTCGGAAATAAATGCCAATGCAGGTGAGAATCACCATTTCCTAACAATTCGTAATTCATTTTTTCACATTCAAAAGATTTTGAAACTGCTTCACCCACTAAGGACATTTCTTCTAAGAAGGATTGCTTTTCAGTCGAATCTAATTCATATAGTTCATTTTTATGTTTCTTATAAAGGAAAAGCGTATAGCCCTTAAAATGTTGATTATCACCTAATACTACATAACCAGTTCTGAGTTCCTTCACAAAGAATTTATTCTGATTATTTTTAATCTTTTTAATCATTTCAATACGATCACAAATTAAGCACATAGCTCTTCTCCATTCCATCAAATCACTTTTCAGTAACACTATCCTATTAACGTAATCCCTTTGTATAAAGACTTTGCGCGCTCATTATGAGTGAATAAGTTTATAAGACTCATTCACTCACCTATTTCTGTTTACATTAATCATTTTATTATTTATTATTAATTTATCATAATTTTATATTTTTACAATGATATCATGAGGTATAATTCAATGAAAAATAGAATAATATATTTTCTTGCAGCACTGATTTCAATAATAGGTATTGGGTTACTAATCTTTTCATCGTATTTACAAATCCAAGCAAAAACCTATAAGTCTATGTTCTGGCACATAATAGAAATTACCATTTTACTTATTGCTGCCTTTTATTACTTTAAGAGTGCAATAAAGAATACCGGTGACGATAAAGAGCAGGATGAAGATTCTAAATTAAAAACACTTGAAACAAATTCAAAAGCAAAATCACTGGATATTATCAGCAATCTAAGTTTTTGGTGTGGATTTATATTAATGATTTATGCTTCAATTCAATTAAAAGAAGACGTTCATTTTTCATATATTCTCTTTGCTATTTCCGGTACTTTAACAATAATTTGGCTAATTACATTAGTAACTCAATTGTTTTATATTTTGAAATATAGTCGAAAAATGGATGACCCTAAAAAATAGATTAAAGAATACATTGAATAATTTGAACCGGACACCAAGATGTAATTTTTACTTCTAATTCATTATTAAAACCAACCTCAAATAAGGCAAAAAGCAGATATCTTAGTTGATCAACTAGGATATCTGCTTTTTTAGCTTTCATTGTAGAAAACAAAACTGATTAGTTGGCTAGCTCAATCAGCTTTGTTTTTGCAGACAAAATATTTATAAGGTAATTTACTTCTTCAAGTTCTTCTCACAGTAGTCCTTGATTTCATCATCACTAGCTTTGAGAATCCATTCAACTGAAGCTTCAGTCTTCATTGTGTCACGACCGTTCTTCTCCATTTCAAAATCCCAAATAGCATCGCGAATAGGTATCTTGTTGTCCTTTGCCCAATCAAAAACTTGATCCATTTCACGATCAATCATTGCTGTTTCTTCAATTTCTTTTGCATCTGCCATAATAAAAGCTTCCTTTCCTTCAACACCTTTATTGTAGTTCTATCACCCGAATTTGTTAAACAATCTAATTAAAAAATCACCATTAAGGTGATTTTTCGTATAGATTTCAAATTAAAGTAAATATCTTAGCCAAACGGCGCCATCATTATAGCTTTGAACACTCTTGAGTTTTAGTGATATAGGCTTGGAACCGCGATTCATTCCATCAAAAACAGAAGGCTGACCACTTCTACCGTCAACACCAGGTCCAACAACTAGACTAATTTCGTCAACTAAACCTGCTTCAAGAAAGCCGCCATTGATCTTACCTCCGCCAACGACAGCCAATCTCTTAACGCCGAATTCAGTTGCTAAAATATCCATTGCCGCTTTCAAATCAACATGTTCATCTCCAGCAGCAATCCAAGAGATAGAATTTTGATCTAAGTAGTTCAAATATTCCTTAGTAACGTTGGTTGAAGTCAAAACTAAATGTGGAGAACTTGCTCCAGCATCGTTACCCCAACGAAGGCGCCCTTTTGAATCAGTCACGATATTAAAATCACTAGCAGAGCTATTTTTTGAAAAGGCAACTTTACCTAACTTTTCACCATTAGAAAAATCAGCCGCGCCATTAGACATTTCAGTTTGTGCAGTTACTCTGCCGCTAACTCTAGTTGGCGCATCAATTGCATCTAAAGTTGAGTAATATTCTGAATTACCACGCATTTGCGCAGTCATACCACAATCAATTCGACCATCAATTGAAGTCATCATGTGAACAATAATGTAAGGTTTATTCATAGTTATATCCTTTCTTGTAATCTTCTTGTTAATTATTACTATAAAGGATAGCCAATACTATGTGAAATACTTATTAATTAGATCGCAATATGAGTTTTAGTTATGTTTTTTCTTAAAACCGTGATCAAAAACTGTACTAGTGTCACCTGCTATAAATGGACGCTGATAAATATAGCTAAACAACTTCTTATAACGTTCATATAAACGCTTATCATTAGCATTATCACGCGGAACAAAGTAGTGGTGTCCAATTAGATCTTTTGGCAGATATTCCTGCTGCGCTACCTGGTATTTTTCATCAAACATGTTAAACATATTACCAGCATTACGAATTTCAATTGCATGTTTATAGTGCGCATCATGCAAATAATCCGGCATCGGATGTTCACTAGGGTGAGCAGCGTCTTTTTCAGCACGCTTGTATGCTTCAAGGACAGAGTCGCTTTTTCTAGATAAACATAGCAGCATGGTCGCCATAGCAACATGGGTTCTGGCTCTTGGTAACCCAATCTCTAAGGCTGTATTGGCTAAAGTGATAACTTGAGTAACCAGAGCTGGATCTGCCAAGCCAACATCTAAGGCAGCTGAATCCTTTAGCCGCCTAACAACACTTTCCAAATCACCTGATCTTAAGATCACAGCAAGATAGTATAATGCCGCATCGGTTTCTGATCCTTCAATTGAATCTTGAAAAGCTGAGAGATAATCATAATGCTTGGTAGCATCTTTATCAAAAGCAAAATGCTGGTTGATAGCGAATTCTCTAATCACTTCATCAGTTAAATCATCAGGGTGCATTGCATGCAAGGTATCTAAAACGTTTAACGAAACTCGGACATCTCCATTACCACAATTAGCGATCAAATGTGCTTGTTCTTCTGGAAGCTCGAAATCTAAATATTCTTTAGCAGCTCTTTGTAAAAATGGTTCAATCTCTTCACTTGAAATGGCAGTAAATTCAAAAATCTGACAACGTGAGCGGATAGCTGGCACAATACTCATAATCGGATTCTCAGTAGTTGTACCAACAAGTAATACTCGTCCGTTTTCTAAATATGGTAAAAGGTAATCTTGAATTGGCTTAGTCAGACGATGAATTTCATCTAGTAAAAGAACAAAGCTTTCATCGGGATGCTTTTCGATTAATTTTTGTAATTGCGACTTGTTTTGAATTGAAGCGTTAAATTTTTCAAAAGGTATCTTCAAGGTTTTAGACATTACATAAGCCAACGTTGTCTTGCCACATCCTGGAGGTCCCCATAAAAGTAGGCTGATGGCGATATGCTGGTTAATGATTTGATATAACGGCTTCCCTTGTGCTAGAAGATGACGTTGACCTACCATTTCATCTAAGGCTTCTGGCCTCATTAAATCTGCTAAAGGTTGTTTAATTGCCAAAAAAAACGCACTCCCTTCCCAATAGGTATTCTTCTATCTTTTAGTAAGTATAGCAGTCTCAAGCCGATCAAACAAAAGAATTATCTCCAAATCAAAAAAACATAGCAAAATTTACATCCGCTATGTTTTAGTACTAGATTTATTCACTTATTATAAGTTTTTTAAGAATATCAGATATTAAAAATACTATCTGAACTACTAAAATAATCCTGTCAAATTCTTAAATAAGAAAAAACCAACCGGTATTAATAATGAAGGTAATAAATTCAAAGTCTTTAAATCGCGCAATTTTAAAAGTGAAATACCTGTAGTCGCAATTAAAAAACCACCGACAATTGAGATTTCTGTTACTAGGGATGAACTAAAGAAGCCTGCTGATAAGAATTTTGCAATACAATAAATTCCACCTTGCCAGCAAAACAAGACAGGTGCACAAACAATCATCCCCCAGCCAAAACTTGCTCCAAATACCATCGAGGTCACAAAGTCTAATGTCGCATTTGTAAACAACATGGTATTATCACCCTTAACTGCAGCCATTACTGGTCCAACAATTGATAAAGCTCCAATACAATATAACAATATTCCAGTAGAAATACCCTTTCCGATATTACTACCACCGCCAAATCTATCAATTAACCCATTGAAGCGTTTATCGATCTGCCACCATGTCCCAAGAACTGCCCCTAATGCCAAACTAACAATAAACAAAACTGGGTAATGACTTTTTGGCATATTATTAATTGCGTTTTCTAAACCTATTCCTAATGCAGCTAAACCCATTGCCACAAATAAGGCATCTTCGTATTTCTTACTAATTCCGCCTTTTAACACACAACCGATGCTAGTTCCAATCAAAATCGCCAAGACATTTGCAAGCGTACCTATCATTTTCAACCATCCTTTTTAGATTATCTTTTTTTAATTCTAACCTAAAAATTAAGCCACTTTAACAAATCGTAAGTTTTATTAACCCGAAAATTACAATTAAGGCATAAAATCTTCATACTTTTCCACTATTCTATATACAATCAATCAAGCGAAAGGATGATGCTATGAAAAAGATGTTATTAGGTCTTCCTATCATAGGATTAGGTGTATTGATTCTCTATACTCGTAAAAAACACCAACCTAAGTTTTAACTGTTTTCTTCGATAAACATTTTTCCCCTCTTTAACCAAAAAAATAAAACTTTTATTTACTCTGTTTTTCATGTGATTTTCTAAATAAAGCCACTTAATTCAATCGAATTAGGTGGCTTTTCTTATTTTTTATGTTGCTTTGCTAAACGAATGGCAGAGACACTAAAAACTAAGCAAATCATGAAAATTCCTGTTAAGATCCACATATTAGAACTAACTTCACCAGCTTTTGGTAATTTGCTAGATTTTTTATCTGAACTTTCTTCATCTGTATCTTCATGAGATTGACTACGAGTATTATGCTTTCTTGAATTACTACCCTCTTTAACTATCCCTACTTTACTCAGAGTCTTAGCAGCTTCATTTTTGGGAGTTACTGCTTTAAAATCACTGCTCTTACTTGGAATACTATCAGCAACTTTTTTCTTGTCACTATCAAACAAGGTAATATCCTTATTAGTTTTAACTTTTTCAGCACTTTTTTCTTTCTTCAGATTATTAATGATAATAAAAGGCTTACCAGCATTATCTTTAATTTCAACGCTCCAAGTCTTATCCTTTACTTCATCAAGATCAATAAAGTCGGGTGCTTTAACTTCTTTTAAGACATAAGTGCCATATTCTAGGTCCTTAACGTTAATTAACCCTTCTTTGTCAGTAGTAAAAGTCCCGATTTCTTGACCATTTTGCTTACTAATTAAGAAAGTTACTCCTTCAAGCGGCTTCACTTTACCATCTTTATCCTGATACAATTTCACGATTTGTAAAATTCCACTATATGCTTGCATTAAAGTTACATCCAAATCGAAATTCTTCACCTTAGTGACCAATTCGTATTTTTCTTCTCCCTTATCCTTTAATTGGTATTTAACACTACCATTAGATTCATAGAAATTTTTTTCTTCAAGAACTCTAGCCTTCACTTCAACGATCAACTTTTTCTTATTAGCGTCTTCTTGATCTAAACTGATTGAAAAGCTTTGATCAGCAATTTTGACCTTTGCTTTAGGAAATTCTTCTTGAAAAGCGACTAGATCGTATTTTTTGCCGTCAACTGTGATTACGATATCAGTGATCTTTTGTCCAGCTGATAATTTTTCATCAAAAACGAGATCAGAATCTAATTCTTCACTATCATTATTTAAATCGAATACATATTTAACATAATTTTTATTATCACTGATATTCACATTAGCTAAAATCGAAGCAAATTTCTTATCAACTTTTTTCTTGTCGGCACTAAGCTGCACATCTTTCTTCCCAAAAGTGACAATTTCATCGTCATTTACTTCAAGATCTAAACTAACTTCACCGCCGTATATTGGTCTCTTGCTAATATTATCATCAAAAGTCAATTTGGCTTCGCCGTCATTAACTTTCATCTCACCAACACGCAAGTCACCCACATATACGCTCTTCTTATTGGCAAAAGCAACGGCGTTCTTTCCCCATGTAAAAGTAAGATAATCCCCAGATTGAATAACCTTATCACTCTTAAAGCTTCCGAAAACTTTGTAGCGGTCCTCTCCAACATGTTTTGCTTCTAACTTAGTTACACTACTATCTAAACTGTTACCACTTGCATAAGTCACATGATTTTTACTAATCCCAATGATTATTCCAATCACCACCGGCAAAAAAGTAACAATAACCCTTCTTATCTGTTTCTTATTCACGTATCTTCCCCACTTTTTACTTAAATACATTGAGTATATTCTTTTGCTGATAAATATATCTGGTGCAAAAAGTAAGTTCAATACGAAAATAAAAAGGATACCGATTATTGCAACCGAATATCCTCTGAGTATTTATTAAAAGACCAGCTTTTTCTTAATATTTTTATTGTCCAAAAGCGACCCAAATTTTATTTTATTTTCCTCGACAACTTTTCAAATTTGTAGCTAATGCTATTAGCTTGCCACTTGATTTGGCGGATCTTTTTCTTCCTTGATCTAACCTGTCTCATCACTAATTCGTTGTGCCAATATTTAAGGGCAACCCAAATAGCGAACCGGTTATACCAAGTGTAATCATGGCGAAGATAATTATAACTATCCTTAAAATTTAATAGATGATCTGGCGTCACAAATTGATTTCTAGTCCAATTATGCCTCTTAGTGGCCTTAGATGAAATATTAATTTTAATGATTTTACCAACAGTAAGACGTGTTCGACCTTTGTAATAGTCGGCTGTAGCAACAGTAATATAATTACCAATCATGGTATTTTTCCAAAACTGGTTAGTTTTCTTTTCTCTCAAAATAGCACTTCTTAGCACACGACTAACACAATACCATTCTTTGTTACCATTAGTAAATTCGATCAGAAACCAGATATATTGATTTTTCTGTTTCAAGTTTTCCGCGTCTCCATTACTATTTATTAGTATATTTTAACAGAAACTTGCAGTTTTTTTATCAAAAATTAAAAGAGACTAGGCTTTTTCTAACCTAATCTCTTTGTCTAGAGGAAGATATATTTTAAAACTTGGTAACGTCTTTTGATTGCAACCATTGTTTATTGTTGCCGATCTTGTAAATTCTTTCTCCTGAAACCTTTTTAGAAGATTTAACAGTCCAAGTAGTACCCATGTTTACCTTTTTACCAGTATTTTGAGCATGTGAATTTACAACATTAACTTTTTGATTCTTGGTATCCTTGACAATAACGAAGATTTTTTCACCCTTTTTTGCAACAGGGCTAGTAGGAGCAATTTCTGCAGAAGCAAGAGGTGCATTAGTATCTTCAGCGCTAACTTCTAAGCCTGTTGAAGTAACTAATCCTAAGCCAAGTGCTATTGTCATAATTGCTAAACTCCATTTTCTCATCTTTATCGTCTCACTTTCCCAATAATCATGCCTGTTCAATCAGGCTATCTGTCTTTCTATTTATATTATATTACACCTGTTATTTTTATCAAGGAATATCTAGCGATTATTGAGAAAATTTTTGACAACCTCAATCATTTGCTTACCATATCTAATAAGTTTGGCCTGACCTACTCCGCTTACTTCCAGAAATTCAGCTTCTGTTGTCGGCTTAGTTTCCGCTATATCTTTCAAAGTTCGATCAGAAAAGATAATGAAAGCTGGTACGTGTTGCTCTTTAGCAAGTTCCAACCGTTTTGCTTTAAGTTGTGCGTACAAGTCTGCTTCATGACCTGTGCTAGCTTCGAGGTGGTGAGAAAGTTGCAATTCACCTTTTCTAAAAACTTGCTCTTTACCATCTAAAACATCCCAACCGCGATTTGTGACATGTACAAGTGGATATTGATCGCCTTCTTGAACCAAAAAGTTATTAGCAATCAAATAATTAATCAGACTGAGCGCTTCTTTCTGCTTCAATTTAAGACTTCCAAAATGCTCAAGCTCCTGCATTCCGAAATCGCGCATTTTTTGATTCTTTGCCCCAGTTACAGCCTGAGCCACAATATTTTTACCAAAGCGTCCATCAAGTTCATATACCATGGAAATAACTTTCTTTGCCTCAGACGTAATATCATTTATCTCGCGATCATCAAGACAGTTTGAACACTTGCCACAAGGCGGACAATCTTGACCAAAATATCGGACAATAAATTGCTGTAAACACTCACTCGTATTGGCATAAGCAGTAATCTTAGCCAACTTAGTATACTGCGTTTTTTTGTACTGATCATCAGCAGCTGAATTTTCAATAAACCAACGATACGTTTGCAAATCTCCAGGACTATAAATCATGAGTACCTCTGATTCTAACCCATCTCGACCTGCCCGTCCGGCTTCTTGATAATACGATTCTAAATTTTTTGCACTATTTGCATGCACAACAAAACGAACATTACTCTTATCAATCCCCATGCCAAAAGCATTTGTTGCTACAATCACTTGCAGGTGATCATATTGAAAATCATCTTGAACTCGGTCACGGTCTTTATTTTCCATCCCGCCATGGTATCCAGCAACCGCGATACCACGCTTTTGCAAATATTTGGTTAAACTTTCAACCTTTTTGCGCGTGTTTGTATAGATAATTCCCGCTTCGCTTTTATGATTATTAATATAATTATAAATATACAGTTCCTTATCTTTTGGTGAATTTACTACTTGAAAGCTCAGATTTGGACGGGCAAAAGAAGTAATCACAAAATTATTTTGGGAAATGTTCAACTGCTTGGCAATATCTTCTTGAACAGCTGGAGTTGCCGTTGCTGTTAAAGCCAAGATACTTGGCTTACTTCTAAGTGATTGAATTCCTTCGTAAATATTGCGATAAGCTGGACGAAAATCATGCCCCCATTGTGAAATGCAGTGCGCCTCATCAACTGCAACTAGATCAACATCAATGAAATTCAGCTGATATCTGAAATAATCCATTTCAAGCCGCTCTGGTGTCATATACAAGAGCTTAATCTTACCTTCATATGCTTGTCTTAAAATTGGATTAACTTCTTCTTGCGGGGTTGCTGAATTCAAAGCAGCTGCTCCAATCCCATTTTGTCTTAAGGAATCAATCTGATCTTTCATCAAAGAAATTAACGGTGAAATAACTAAAGTCAATCCAGATTGCATTAATGCCGGAATTTGATAACAAAGTGATTTTCCAGCACCTGTTGGCATCACAGCAAGCACATTTTCTTTATTTAAAACTTTATCGATAACTTCTCTTTGACCAGCACGAAAATCTGGGTAGCCAAAGTATTTTTTTAATACTACTTGTGGATTTAACATTCTAAAACTCTACAAAGCCTATTCTTAAAGCATTTTCGCTATGTTACACAAAATATATAATAAAATAATTGATATTATAGCATTTATAGCAAATTTTATAATACATTTTTGTTTCATTTTGTATTTTTAGCGAAATTTTTCATTATTAGTTATTTTAAAAATCAATAAACAAAACATTTGTACTTGCTTCATTATACCTAAGAAATACTACTTGTGCGAAAAATAACGTACGTAGAAAAAGGCCAGACCATTCGGTTTGACCTTACAACTATTTTCAATCATTAGAATAAGAAATTAATCAACGCATTGTTTACTTGAGTATTATTGTGCAATCTACTATGTTGCGCATTTCTGCCGTGGATCTCTAATTCACGATATGACTTAGCGCGGCCATTTAACAAGTAGCGCAGTGATCTAGCTGAGCCAACAGACACTGAACCATCAGAATTAGTTCCATTGTCAAGATTACCGTAAATATTTAACACACGTGTATTTCTTGGGAAGGTATTTCTCAAAGAAAGCAGGCCACGGTATTCTGGTTCCATCCGATTTGGCTTGCCAGTTCTTGCATCGATTTTCAAGCTATTGGCACGATCATTCATCCCTACAATCCCATCAAAGTGACCAGCAATTGCGACATAGTGCTGAACTTTAATATTGCTGTTAGTGCGGATAAATCTCTTAAAATAATATGCAGATTCAAGATTTCCCATTGAGTGAGCAACGATATTTACTTTGTTGTAACCATATCTTCTATTAACCGCGTTAATGGCGTTTCTTACATAAACAGCACCAGGATTAGAATAGCCACTAGTATATGAACTGGCTCTAGACAAAGTATTGTCATCTAAATTAACTTCAATGATTGGATTTTTCGCATTTCTTGGGATTCTGCCGTGAAAGACAACACTGCCATCTGGACGAACATTGATGCGCGTCACAGAATTGGATTTACCTGAGCGGCGAATTGCTTGCGCCATTTTGTCTTCTGCTCGATAACTACTACCGTAACCGTGAAAGAAAAATGTAGCGGTGGTATTTGAACTTGCCTTCACTGGCTCAATTGTCTCAATTTTATTACCTGAATTTTGATTATTACGTAAGTTAATCCCTACAATTGCAATGGTAGCGACTAAAACAACTGCAATTGCACTAAATATTGTTTTCTTCTTCATAATTGCATCCCTTTCATGTTTTATATGATTCTACATGAAAAATCTTGCAGTGTGAAATACTTATAACCTTGGTAAATCGATTCGTTTTACCTATAGAAAAACGGATCTGATTTCTCAAATCCGTTCATCTTAATGTATTCCCAATGTCAATCTAACAATTCGGCTCATCTTATCCGGCGTCCATTGTGGATACCATACTAAGTCGATCTTACAATTTTCAATTCCATCAACTGCTGTCACTGCCTGAGTGATGTCATCATGTAAAATTTCTGTCAATGGACATCTCATGATCGTTAAGGTCATCTTGATTTCAGCCGTTTTTCCATCAACTTGCACGCCGTAGATTAATCCAAGGTCTACTAGATCAACCTTTAATTCAGGATCAATTACTTTTTTCAATGAGTCAAAAACTTCTTTTTCTTTCGGACTTAAATTATTCTCATCCATTAGCCGATTGCACCTTCCATTTGGAAACTGATCAAGCGATTTAATTCAACTGCGTATTCCATCGGTAATTGCTTAGTAAAAGGTTCAACAAAGCCCATGATGATCATTTCAGTCGCCTTTCTCTCAGGAATACCGCGACTTTCTAAGTAATACAATTCTTCTTCAGAAATCTTAGAGACAGTAGCTTCATGTTCCATTGCAACGTTAGAATTCTTAATTGAATTGGTGGGAATCGTATCTGAAGAAGACATATCATCCATAATGATAGTATCACATTCAACGTAGGCTTTAGAGCCACTAGAGTTTTCACCAAAGTTAACAGTTCCGCGATAGTCGGTTGAACCGCCGCCCTTAGCAATTGACTTTGACACAATTGAACTTGAAGTATTAGGCGCATTATGGAGCATTCTTGATCCTGAATCTTGGTGAATCCCTTTGTGTGCTACCGCAATTGATAGCATTGTCCCGCGAGCACCTTCGCCATTTAAGTAAACACTTGGATACTTCATCGTCACTTTTGCACCAAGATTGCCATCAACCCATTCCATTGTGGCATGAGCATCGGCAGCTGCTTTTTTAGTTTCCAAACTATAAACATTATCAGACCAGTTCTGAATTGTCGTGTAGCGGCAGTAAGCATCCTTTAATACATTAACTTCTACACCAGCTGCATGAAGTGAGTCAGAAGAATACTGCGGTGCAGTACAACCTTCTACATAATCAAGGTGAGCATCTTCATCAACAATAATTAAAGTACGTTCAAACTGACCTGAATTTTCCGCATTCAATCTGAAGTAAGCCTGAATTGGAGTCTTCACCTTAACGCCTTTAGGCACATAGATAAAGGATCCTCCTGACCATACAGCGCAATTTAATGCGGCAAATTTATTATCAGTTGGTTTAACTAGCTTACCAAAATATTTTTTAAATAGTTCTGGATATTCCTTTAGAGCAGTATCAGTATCAGTAAAAATAATACCTTGCTTGTCCAGTTCTTTCTTCATATTATGGTAAACCATTTCTGATTCATATTGCGCACCAGATCCCGCCAAGTATTTACGTTCTGCTTCAGGAACACCTAAGCGCTCAAAAGTTTCCTTGATTTCATCAGGGACATCATCCCAATCCCGGTACTTTTTCTTAGTATATTTTTGATAATACAACATGTTATCGAGATCCAGTGGTGATAAGTCTGGACCAAAATCTGGAAAGGGCATTTTCTTATATATTTCATAAGCTTTAAGCCGATAATCCAGCATCCATTCTGGTTCATTTTTTTCAGCAGAAATTTGTCTAACAACTTCTTCAGTTAACCCGCGACCGGTTGAATATTCTGGCTTGATATCATCGTGAAAACCATATTGATATTCTTCATCTTTAACAATATCTTCTGCTTTAGTCATTTTCTTGTCCTTTCTTAAGAAGAGCTTGTTCTAGCGCCCACCAAGAGATTGTTGCGCATTTTATTCTTGCTGGAAACTGCATAACTTGCGTTAAAACAGCTGCATCTCCTAGCATTTCCAGAGCTTTATCATCAACTTCTTTACCAATTGATAAATCCGAAAAAAATTTCGTCATCTCTAATGCTTCATCAATTGTCTTACCCTTTACAGCAACTGTCATCATGCTGGCTGAAGCCTGGCTAATTGTACAACCCGATCCAGTGAAGGCTACATCATCAATCTTTGTTTGATCAGAATTTAGTTTAATAAAAACATTAATCGTATCACCGCAGCTTGGGTTATGAACTGTCTCAGTTTGATCAGCATTTTCAATTTTATGATTATTACGAGGATGGCTAGCATAATCTAATACTAATGTTTGATAAAGTGAACGTAAATTATTTAATCCCATCAAAAAATTCCTTTGTAGTTTTAATTGCTTGAATTAATTGATCAATATCGTGCTCATTATTATAGATAGAAAAACTTGCGCGAATAGTTGATTCCACCCCAAGATAATTCATTAATGGCTGAGCGCAGTGGTGTCCAGCTCTGACTTCGACTCCTTGCTGATCTAAAAATGTAGCTACGTCGTGGGGATGCAAGTCAGCTACGTTAAAAGCAATCACTCCAGTATGATTATCTTTTGGTCCATAAATCGTAATATAATCCAAATTTGCAAACTTTGACAGAAGATAATTGACTAATCCCTGTTCGTGTTTGTAAATTTCTGCTAAACCGACAGAGTTAACGAATGAAATTGCGGCACCTAACCCGATAACTCCGGCAATATTAGGCGTACCAGCTTCAAATTTTTGAGGAAGCTCAGCCCAAGTCGCATTTTGCTCAGTTACTTGACTAATCATTTCTCCGCCGTAGCGATAAGGCCGCATCTTTTCCAATAAATCTTTCTTACCATATAAAACGCCAACGCCATTAGGTGCAAACATTTTATGTCCTGAAAAAGCATAAAAATCCGCATTTAAAGCCTGCACATCAACCTTAAAATGACCAACAGCTTGAGCTCCATCAACTACAACCACAGCATCATATTTATGTGCTAAATCGGCAATTTCTTTAACCGGATTAACACAACCTAAAACATTTGAGCATTGAGCAAGCGCAACAATTTTTGTTTTGCTGCTTATCTTTCTTTTAGCATCTTCCAAATCCAAATCTTGTTGTTCACTCAAGTAAATATACTTCAAAACTGCCTTTTTTCGCTTAGCAAGTTGTTGCCAGGGTAATAGATTAGAATGATGTTCCATAATCGTAACGACAATTTCGTCACCTTCGTGGATATTTTCCTCACCATAGGTTGCTGCAATCAGGTTTAAGCTATCAGTACATCCCGAAGTAAAAATTACTTCTTGACTACTTTGAGCATTGATAAACGCAGCAGTTTTATTTCGAACGTCTTCATAAGCACTTGTCGCAAGATATCCCAGCGTATCAACACTACGGTGCACATTTGCGTAAGAATTGTAGTAAAACTCTTCAAATTTATTAAGAACACAATCAGGCATTTGACTTGTAGCTGCACTATCTAAATAGGTGATAGATTTTCCATTTATCTTTTTATTTAACAGCGGAAAACTATCCCTGATGGTCATAATATTCATTTTGTCCAATGATCAACTTTCTTTCTAAAAGTTTTAACATCCTATCTCTTACATTTCCTTTAGAAATTGAACCAAGAACCGCATCCAAAAAACCATGAATAACCATTCTCTCAGCTTGTCTAAATGGGATCCCACGACTCATTAAATAGTCCAACTGAATTTGATCAACCGGCCCAACACTTGCGGCATGAGCAGCAATCACATCATTTTCATCGATTAACAAAAGCGGATTAGCGTCACCTTGAGCATGATCTGACATCATTAAAACTCGATTTTGTTGATCAGCTTTTGATCCATGGGCACCATGAATAATTTGACCAATACCATTAAAAATTAATTTGGAATTCTCAAGTAAAACTCCACGTTGATTAATTAGACCAGTCGAATGCGGACCACGATTGATAACTCGATTATTGACAACTAACTTTTGATTACCAGTAGTAACAGCGATCGCTTTAGAATTTGCGTAGCTACCTTCACCAATTAATTCCGAAGCTAAATCTCCTATTGTGTTGTCGTTATTCATAAAAGCTACATTCCATTCAATATGGGCATCACGACCAACGCTAGCGCGACGATTAAAGAAGACAAGCGTGCCTAGTTCTGTTTCATCTAAGGCTGAAAAACTAATATTTGCTCCATCTTCAACCACCACTTCAACCACAAGGTTAATAAGATTACGTTCACCCACACTTGATGATAATTGTTGAATGAAATTTAATTTACTACGCTTACCTACAACAATTAAAATATGTGAAATCATTGGCATTGAAGTAGCCATCAATTCAGTATTTTGAATAATATTCGCTTCAATTGGTGTATCAATTTCAACATCATCAGGAACGTAGAGGAAGGCACCAGTATTCATATATGCCTGATTATAGGCTGATAACTTATCTTCATTGTAAGGAGTAACTGTATTGAGATATTTTTTTACTAAATCCGGATATTTCTTCATTGCAGTAAACAGATCAGTAAGAATTACACCTTTAGCTATCAAATCAGCATCTAAGCGGACAAAGCTTTCTTGATTTACTTGATTAATGACATTACTTTCTTCGTTAAGATAATCAATTGTATTTTTTTGATTAGTAAATTGCAATTTTCTTTCACTGACTAATGGAAGGTCATCATATTTAAACCGTTGCATGTCAGGTAATGGTAACTTGTCAATTAAGTCAGCTGCCGAAATTCTGTTATCAGTAAACCAGGTCGGCTCGCCGTGCTCCCGACTGACTTGTCTTAAATCATCAATCATTTAACTCACCTAGTCCTCATCAACCAACTTAATATCCAAGCCTAATTCATCACGCAAACCAGCGTATCCTTCATTTTCAAGTCGCTTAGCAAGTTCTGGTCCACCATCTTTAACCACTTTTCCACCCATCATAACGTGAACTACATCAGGAACTATGTAATTAAGTAAACGCTGATAGTGTGTGATCATGAGCGCTCCAAAATTTGCACCTCGCATTGCATTTACACCGCGAGATACCACCCGTAAAGCATCAATATCAAGCCCAGAGTCAATTTCGTCTAGAATTCCAAAGCTCGGCTTAATCATTAACATTTGTAAGATTTCATTTCTTTTTCTTTCACCGCCTGAAAAGCCTTGGTTCAAATATCTCTCGGTCATTGATTCATTCATATCCAATAGATCTAAATTCTTATCAAGTTCTTGAATAAAGTCCATCATCGGAATTGGGTTATCTTTTGGACGGCGAGCATTAATTGCAGCACGTAAAAATTCTGCATTAGTTACACCTGGTACTTCTGCAGGGTATTGCATTGCTAAGAACAGACCCTTTCTTGCACGTTCATCAATTGGCATGCCTACAAGGTTTTCTCCATTAAGCAGAATCTCACCTTCAGTTACTTTATATTTTGGATTTCCCATAATAGTTTCAGACAAAGTTGATTTACCAGTACCGTTAGGTCCCATGATGGCGTGAATTTCGCCAGTTTTCATCGATAAATTCACACCATTTAAAATTTTTTTATAAGTTTTCTTTTCTTGATCTTTGACTTCAACATGTAAGTTTTTGATTTCTAAAGTTGCCATAACGCTCTCTAACTTTCTTTTTAAATCTACATTGTCTAATTTACCCCCAAAAATAAAAAAATTTAAGTCTTGACATTTGTATCTCAGATAAAAATTATACAACATCTAGTAGTTATGTTATTTTTGCATCCACAAGATATTGCAGGCTGCCTTTACATAATACAACATCCGTATCGTTCAGTTATTTTAACTTCTGGATCTTAATTCGTGTTATGTAAAAGTTGGTATATAGTTTTGTATTATTTCAAATATGCACTTGTCAAAATCCGAATGTACTGCTAAGATAATATCAAATAGTTCGCAAGTTTGTTTCTGGAGGAAAAATATAGATGAACTCAAAGTTTAAGAAGATTTTGTCAATTAGCGCGGTTGTAACTATGGCAGGTTTAGCCCTCACCGCTTGTTCCGGTAAAAAACAAGGTGGTGCAGCTACTAACTCTGATAGTAAACACGGAGTGGCATTAATCACTGACGAAAATGGTGTTGACGACCACTCATTTAACCAAGCTGCTTGGGCAGGTTTTAAAGCTTACGGTAAAGAACACGGCCTAAAACAAGGTAAAGGCGGTTATCAATACTTCCAATCAAGTAACGCTTCAGACTTTGCTCCTAACTTTGATCAAGCAGCCAGCGCTGGTTATCAAACAATCTTCGGGGTCGGTTACCAATTGCAACAAGCTGTCCAAACCGCAGCCAAGAAAAACCCTAAAAAGAATTTCGTTATTATCGATAGTGTAATTAAGGGACAAAAAAATGTTGCTTCTGTTACATTCGAAAGTAACGAAGCTTCATACCTTGGTGGTTTAGCTGCAGCTTATTCAACTAAGACTAACAAAGTTGGCTTCATCGGTGGTGCTAAATCATCAATTATCGATTTATTTGAAGCTGGCTTTAAGCAAGGGGTTGCGGATGGTGCTAAACAATTGAACAAGAAAATAAGTGTTCAAACTCAATACATTGGTAACTTCACTTCAACTGATAAAGCTAAATCAATTGCACAATCAATGTATGCAAACAAAGCTGATATCATCTACCAAGCTGCTGGTAATGCAGGTAACGGCGTATTCCAGGAAGCAAAGGACTACAACCAGACTCGTCCAGTAAACAAAAAAGTTTGGGTAATCGGCGTTGACGTTGATCAAGCTAACTTAGGTAACTACACTGCTAAAGGTGGTAAAAAATCCAACTTCACTTTAACTTCTGTTTTGAAAGGTTTAAACGTTGCCACAAAGAACATCTCAAACGATGCTTACAATGGTAAGTTCCCAGGCGGTAAGCATTTAGTTTACAGCTTAAAGGGTAACGGGGTTTCAATCACTCGCGGCAATCTTGACTCAAAGGCTTGGGCAGCAATTCAAAAAGCTCGCACCCAAATCATTGACGGCAAAATTAAGGTTGCTACTGCTCCAAGTAAATAATTTTTTAAATTAGTTTTGAAGAAACTCTTCGTCTGATTGCGGAGAGTTTTTTTATAGAAGGAAGAAATATATGACAGAAAAGATCATTGAAATGAAGCACATTGTTAAAGATTTCAATGGCTTCAAAGCAAATAATGATATTAATCTATCGTTGAATAAAGGTGAAATTTTAGCACTTCTTGGTGAAAACGGTGCTGGTAAATCAACCTTGATGAGTATTCTTTCAGGTTTACTTCAACCTACTTCTGGTGAAATCAAAGTCAATGGTAAAAGTGTAGCAATTAAAGATGCTACTGCAGCCAAAAATCTACGCATTGGAATGGTTCACCAACACTTCATGCTCGCCCACTCTTTCACTGTTTTAGAAAACATCATTCTAGGACATGAAACTACCAGAGGACCAGTTTTAGACCTAAAAACAGCTAAAGAACAAGTTATGAAATTATCTGAGCACTACGGCTTAGCTATCGATCCTAATGCCAAAGTGTCTGATATTTCCGTAGCTCAGCAACAAAGAGTGGAAATTTTGAAAGTCCTCTACCGCGGGGCTGACATCTTGATTTTCGATGAACCAACCGCTGTTTTAACTCCTCAAGAAATCACTGAGTTTATCAAGATTTTAAAAAATTTGGCAAAAGAAGGTAAATCCATCATCTTAATTACCCATAAGTTGGAAGAAATTAAGGCAGTTGCAGATCGTGTAACTGTTATCCGCGCAGGTCAAGACGTAGGAACATTCGATGTTGACCAGGTTTCTGATGAGAAATTAGCAGAATTAATGGTGGGCCACCATGTTCAAATGAATCTACATAAGCCTAAAGTTAAAGTTGGAAAAACTATTCTAAATGTCCAAGATCTAAAAGTTAAAGAAAAACGTGGCAACTTGGTTGTTAAAGGATTATCTTTTCAGATCAAAGCTGGAGAAATCCTAGGAATTGCTGGAATCGATGGTAACGGTCAAGATGAACTGGTTGAAGCAATTACCGGTTTAAGAAAGGTAGATGCAGGTGCTGTTCTAATCAAGAATCAAGATATGACCAATCAACCAGTTAGAAAAATCACAGAAATGGGCGTTTCAAGTATTCCTGCTGACCGCCAAAAATTCGGTTTGATTTTGCAATTATCCCTAGCAGATAATTTGGCTTTGCAGACTTATTACAAAGAGCCTTTCTCCAAACATGGCATTATGAACTTTAAGAATATTCATCAACATGCCAAAAAATTGATTAAAAAATTCGATATCCGAACAACTGATGAAAATTTGGCAACTGGAGAATTATCCGGTGGTAATCAGCAAAAAGTCATCATCGCTCGTGAACTAGATCGAAACAGTGACTTGATTATTGCTTTCCAACCTACTAGAGGCCTCGATGTTGGTGCAATTGAGTATATTCATAAGCAATTATTGAAAGAACGGGAAGCTGGCAAAGCTATTTTATTAATTTCTTACGAATTAGATGAAATTATGCAATTATCTGATCGCATTTTGGTGCTTCACGATGGAAAAGAATCTGGTGAAGTTACTCCAGAAACAACTAACGAAACTGAATTAGGACTTTTGATGACAGGAATAAAGAAAGAAGGTCAATAGATTGATTAAAGTTAGTAAAAAAACAAAAGATATTCTAGTACCAATTGTTTCTGTAATCGCTGGTTTCCTTGTTGGTGCTTTGATCATGTTAATTTGGAGCTACAATCCAATTGAAGGTTATCTCTCCATGTTCCAAAGTGCATTAGGCAACATGAATGGAATTGGTGAAACTATTCGTGAAGCAACCCCACTCATTTTTACTGCAATTGGTTTTGCCATTGCTTCTAATGCTGGTTTCTTCAATATTGGTTTACCAGGTCAAGCACAAGCAGGTTGGCTAACTTCAATCTGGTTTGTCCTAGCCCACCCTAATATGCCCAAGATCATCTTACTTCCACTAGCAATCATCCTGGGAGCCGTTGCCGGGGCCGTTGTTGCCGGAATTGCCGGGGTCTTAAGAGCGTACTTCGGTACAAACGAAGTTATTACTACAATCATGTTAAATTACATCGTGCTTTATTCATGCCAATACTTAATGCAACAAGTAATGTCTTCTAAATTGCGCGTTGACACTGATACTACTAAGAATATCTCTGCTAACGGAAGCTTGAAGATTGACTGGCTCAGCTCCATGTTTGGTGATTCAAGAATCAATGCCGGAATTTTTTTGGCTTTGATTGCAGCTGTCATATATTGGTTCTTGATGAAAAAAACAACTGTTGGTTTTGAAATAAAAGCTGTTGGTCTTAACCCATTTGCTAGTCGTTATGCAGGGATGTCTTCCAAAAAGAACATCATCTTATCTATGGTTCTTTCAGGTGGTTTTGCAGGAATCGGTGGCGTTATTCAAGGATTGGGTACTTACCAGAACTACTTCACTCAGACTACTAGCTTGAGCATTGGCTGGGATGGATTATCGGTTGCCTTATTAGGTAGCTGCACTGCTGGTGGTATTTTGATTGCATCTTTACTTTTCTCAATTTTGAAAATTGGTGGTTTGGGAATGCAAACTGTGGCCGGTGTGCCTTATGAAATCGTAGAAATTGTTATCGCAGCTATTATCTTCTTCGTTGCCATCAACTACGTAATCGGTCTCTTATTCAAGGTTAAAAAGAATTACGAAAATCAACACCCACTTAAAAAAGGTGAGCAAATCGGTCCTAACAACAGTGTCGATGGACCTGGAATCAAAATTCCTAGAAAGGATCAAATCTAATGGATATCACTGCAATGCTAGCATTAATTGTTTCTTCGACTCTTGTGTATTCCGCTCCTCTAATTTTCACTTCATTAGGTGGCGTATACAGCGAAAATTCAGGAATTGTAAATATTGGACTTGAAGGAATTATGACGATGGGGGCATTCTCTTCAATCGTCTTCAATTTAACTTTTGCTTCTACTTTTGGTAAAGCAACTCCATGGCTCGGCGCGTTAGTCGGTGGTGTTGTTGGATTGATCTTTTCCCTTCTACATGCCGTAGCCACAATCAATTTCCACGCTGATCATATTATTAGTGGAACGGTTTTGAATATTATGGCCCCACCATTGGGAGTATTCCTAATTAAGGCCATTTATGATAAAGGTCAAACTGAAAATATCTCTGCCAATTTTGGTTACTATAGCTTCCCAGGTCTTGCAAACATTCCATTTATAGGACCTATCTTTTTTAAAAATACTTCTGCTCCAGCTTGGGTTGCAATTATTCTAGCAATTTTTTTAGCTTGGGTATTATATAAAACACGCTTTGGCTTAAGACTCCGCTCTGCTGGTGAAAATCCTCAAGCAGCTGATACTATGGGAGTTAACGTTTACAAGATGCGTTATGCTGGTGTTCTTATTTCCGGTTTCCTAGGAGGAATCGGTGGAGCTGTGTTTGCAGAAGCTATTTCAGGTAACTTTTCTGTTTCAACGATTGTTGGACAAGGTTTCATGGCTTTAGCTGCAGTCATTTTTGGTAAATGGAATCCGATTGGTGCCATGCTTTCCTCATTATTCTTTGGTTTTGCTCAGAGTTTGAGTATCATCGGTAACCAAATACCAGTTATCTCAAATATTCCAAACGTCTACATGCAGATTGCACCTTATGTTATTACTATTATCGTTTTAGTCGTATTCTTAGGTAAATCTGTCGCTCCAGCAGCAGACGGTATAAATTATATTAAAACAAAGTAATTATCACTTCCCCTTCAACTGAAGGGGATTTTTTGTATAGAAAAATCGCTCAAAATTGAGCGATTCTGTATCTATTTTGCAATTTTCAATGTCACAATAAAGCTTATCATCTGAGTGTTATTATCATAATTAACATCAATTTTACCATTAAAGGCAGTCACGATATCTTTAGCCATCGATAATCCAATTCCAAATCCCGACTTCTTATTATTGTGCGATTCATCTTCACGGTAAAAACGCTCAAAGAAGTGATTATAGTCAATTTTTTTGTCATTTTTGAAACTGTTACTTACTTTTAAAATTACATTTCTGTTCAAAGTGCTGCGATGCAAGTCAACTACAACTTTTCCATTCTCCAAACAATATTTATGTGCATTATCAAGTAAGATATTGACAACTTCACCAAGTGATCGTTTCTCTGCCATTACACTCAAATTTGGTTGAATGTTAATCTGATAATCGAGATTGTCGCTTTTCATCATCGAAGAGAAACTCTTAGAATTTTCTTCAGTTAATTCAGAAAAGTTAACTTTTGCTAACACCAAATCGCCATGCTCTCCAATCCTTGACATTGAAATCAATTGATTAATTAAGTCAGTCAAGCGCTTGGTCTGTTGCTTAGTACTTTCTGTCCATTCAGACTTGTTCCCTAGCATTTCTTCCATTTCGGTATTAGCAGAAATGATCGCTAAAGGCGTCTTTAATTCATGTCCAGCATTAGTTATGAATTCTCTTTGCTTTTTATAAGCTGCCGCAATTGGCTTAATCGCTTTATTTGATAAAAATCCTAAGATTAAAGCAAAGATAATCAAAGTTCCAACTCCTAAAAGAGTTGACATTCTAAGCAAGTACCAACTTCTAGCATAGATCAAGGAAGTGTTCAAGAAGATAATCATGCGTTGACCATTAGGATTGGTTGCTATTTCATACTTATAAAAACTTCCAGCTAGACGAATCTGGTTATTTCTTCTATTTTTTTCTAAAACTTCTTGTGCAGCCTGCTTCTTTTGCTTAGTTGATAAACGATAATTTTTTTGCCCCTTCATCACTTGGAGATTTTTCCCGTCCCCATCCAGATCCATCACAGTAAAGTAACGATATTGATAGACCGACTCAGGATTACCTTGACCCGGACTAAAATTTCTAGACAATGGATTATTGCGATTGCCAACCACTTTCCCAGAATTACTCGGCGTCAGCTGTTCATTATTCGTGACCAAGATATCCATGACGCGATTTCTTTCCCTAGTTGCCTGATTAAAATTAACAATCACTAATAATCCTAAGCAAAAGATTAATACTATTGCTAAACACGCCGTAGAAAGCATGATAAACTTTCGACGAACTTTTTGAATCATTCTCCTCACCTACTCTGTTAACTTAAAGCTGCCACCTTTTGAGCCTTCAATTCTCACCTTACTTTGAATAAATGCGAGTTTTTGTCGTAAATAAGAAATATATAGCCATACTACCTGGTCATCAGCATCTGGATCACCATTCCAAATATGAGTTAAAAGTTCCGCACTAGAAATTTCTTTTTCCTTATTAAGCATCAAGTAATTCAGTAATTCTGTTTCTTTATTAGCTAACCTAATTGAATTTTGACTGACTAATTCTTGCTCAGGATTATTTAAAGTTAAATCTCCATAAGTCAGTTGGTCAGTAGAATAATCATCTGCACGTCTTTCACGTGAGCGCAAGCGAGCAAGTAATTCTTTTAATGAAAAAGGTTTGGTCAAATAGTCATCAGCTCCAGCATCTAGCCCTGTTACCTTATCATCTACTTCCGCTTTGGCTGTTAACATCATCACATAAGTTTTATTACCCATTGATCTAATTTCTCTAAGAGCTTCAATCCCGTCCATTACTGGCATCATGATATCCAAGATTATCACGTCATATGCGCTTTTCTTGACTGCATCAACTGCTTCTTGACCATTGAAAACAGCATCAACATTATAATCAGCAGTTCCTAACGCAGTTTGCATAACATGGGATAATTGTGGTTCGTCTTCAGCAAGTAAAATTTTCATCATATTAATTCTCTTCTCTAATCAAATTTCGAATTGTTTGCATACTTACATCACAGGAAGCAAGTTCATCAGAAACACGCTTAAGTTCTTTAGAAATCATTTTTTCATTTTTAACTTCGTGCTTATACTTCATTTCGTGTTCCAAGCTTGCCCAAGTATCCATAGCAATTGTTCTCAATTGAATTTCAATATAATAGTGCCCTGGTGTCTCACCATCAACATCTTCTTCAGGAACTTGCATGCTCAAAATGATGTGGTAAGATCGATAACCATTTGCCTTAGCATTGGTGATATAGTCCTTTTTCTTCACAATATCAACATCAGGCATCTGATCAATTAAATCGATGCATTGATAAATATCGTCGATAAAGTTGCAGACGATTCTAAGACCAACACTGTCGCGGTTTTCACGCAAAGCTGAGTGAGGAGTAAGCGGTAAACCTTTGCGCTTACACTTTTCTTCCATACTTTTTTCAGACTTCACCCGACCGATTAAGTGCTCAAACAGACGTTGATCAGTTTCTTTTTGATAAGAAGTGTTTAAATTGTTGAATCTCGTTAGTAATTCATTCAAGATTTCATCTAAGGTATCTTGATATTTGCCATATATGTTCATTTAAATCTCTCCTACTCTACTTAGGTTGCCATATAAATATGAAAAGACTGTGATTTTTTCAGTAATTATAGCAAAAATTCACCAAATATAAAAAAGCTCTTGAAGCAAAAAATTCAAAAGCTCTTCTAATTAATCGATACTACCTGATAATTCCTTGTTCTTTTCGTGTTTACGAAGAAGCGGCAAGATAAAGCCAAGCCCGAACAAGACAATTACCGTAATAATGTTCAAGATAAGTTGGTGGTTAAATGCAAAAGTTCCAAATTCTACGTTCTGTGGTACAAAGCCTAAAGTGGCACAGATGAAAGTGAAGATTAAGCACCACCAACCTACAGTCAAAGCACCAGTTCTATTCTTAATAAAGACATAATCTGAATGATACTTCTCTTGGTGCATTCTCATTGCGATGAAGGCAAAAAATACCCAACAAGTCTTATATGGTGAAATAATTCCGTTAACATTTAATAACCAGTTATAGATAGTGTTGATGTTAGGTAAAGTTCCAGTTAACAAAAGTAAGAACAAACTCAAGCCTACAGTGAAAGTATAACTGTGGATTGGTCGACCATTCTTGTTCTTCTTAGTAAGCCATTTTGGCATAAACTTTTCGCCAACATCTCCAGCAAATACACGGCTTGATGCATCAAGTAGCACTGCTAATTGTGCCATCATGAAGAGGGCTTGCACAACAGCAAAGATATACATCAAGAGTTTGCCTACACCCAAACTTTCACCAAGAAGTTGGAATGCATAGTAAGGACCGTTCATCTTGAAGTCGTGTGGAATGTGGTGGGCGTTAAAGAACATGGACAAGGCTAAAGTACCAAAGATGGTAAGAAAACCAGTCATGATTGCAAGCATCCACATTGCCTTAGGGAAGTCACGTTTAGGATTCTTCATTTGAGAAACATAAGGTGCGGCAAGTTCAGCACCAGACATTGCAAAGATCAAAAGTCCAGTAGTTGAGAAGTAATTCAAGCTAAATGATGGCTTAAATGCACCCCAGTTAAATGGTTGTGTTGCAATATGGTGACCGTGCATAACTGCCCAAGCTGCAAGTAAAACAAAGAGCATGGACATAATGAACATTGCCCCACCACCAAGTAGTGACAAGATTTCTAGTGAGTTCTTCAATTTGTTTTCAAGTAAGATGAAGACCAAGATAATAACGAAGGTCAACATCCCGAACCAGAAGGTTGACATCTTCTTATCTAAACTGTTATCACCGAAAATCATCCAACTGAATGACACGATAACTGAGTTTGATACGTCAACAATGTAAGGCACACTCTGCACCCAGTACATCCAGGAAGTCCAGTAACCTAAAGTATCATTAGTACTGCGCCTTACCCATGAAGCAAGTCCACCTTCTTGATTGTCGAAGGTTAAACTCATTTGTGCTGCGATCAATGCGTAAGGTATTACGTATGAGAACAGCAGGAAAATCCATGAAATTACTACTGAAAGACCTTGGTTTTGAAATGGGTAAAAGATGTTTTCAAAACTGATAATCGTAACAAAGTCGATCAAAGCAATAACTGGCCAAGCCATGTAGTGTTTTTTGCCTGGCGTTAAATCCGTTAAAATATCCTCTTTATCCAAATTTTTTCCTCCCAAAAAATAACCGAATTTCAACTCAAAATCCAATCATTTGGTGGCTTCAATGGCATGTGTGAACACGTCATCGCGATTATCCCTCCCTATTTTAAAAAAACGCTTGTTTAATTCTATATGAATTACTACAATGTTTTCAAGGCTTTTTTTATTAAGATTGCACAAGTTGAAAGGAGATTTTAATGGATTTTCTAAAAATCGCTTTTGGTAAAAACGTTAACAATGTTAATTTACCGGACTGGCAAATAATTACATTTAATAAGCAAGTTGAAATATCTGAATTAGCCGCAATTGTTTTAAATAAAAATGATCAAGACGAACTTAACTTGGCAGAGCAATTAACTAAAGAAACTGGCTTAGATGTTCCGCTTGTTCAAGTGAGCGATGAATTATCTAAACAAGATCAAGAAACTATTATTAAGAAAGCAACTGAGTACACCGAAAAGATGGTTCCAGGCTTCTTAACCGACTTGATTGATTTTGCCGAAGCTCATCCAACTAGCTTTACTACTCCGGGTCACCATAACGGTCAATATTTCGAGAAGCACCCGGCTGGCGTAGTCTTAAACCGTTTCTTTGGACGCAATTTTATGTACGCTGATACTAGTGATACTGTAGCCGAACTTGGCGATACGATGACTCATGGCGGAACACCATTAACAGCTGAGCAAAAGGCAGCTGAAGTTTACAACGCTGACAAAGTTTACTTCTGCACTAACGGAACTACTAGCTCAAATTCAATCTGTGCCAGCGCTATCTTAAGAGAAGGCGATCTAGTATTGTTTGATAGAAACAACCACAAGTCTCTTTATAACAGTGCTTTGGTCATGGCTGGAGCTAAGCCAGTTTACATCCCTACTGACCGCAACCCACTTGGCTTAATCGGTGAAATGAATCCGGCCTTTTTAAATGAAGAAAAATTGCGTGAAGAAGCCGCTAAAGTTGATCCTAAAAAGGCTAAGTCAAAGCGCCCATTTAGATTAGCAATTGTTCAAGCTGAAACTTACGACGGTGTTTTCTATGACGCAAAATGGATCATCGACCGTATTGGCAGCCTCTGTGATTATGTCTTGTTTGACTGTGCTTGGGGAGGCTTTGAACAATTTGTGCCAATTATGAACCATTTATCTCCATTAGAGTTGAATTATGGTCCAGACGATCCCGGTATCTTAGTAACTCAGTCTCTTCATAAGCAACAAGCTGGTTTTGCCCAGACTTCTCAAATTTTGAAGAAAGATAAGCACTTGAAGGGACAAGATCGCTATGTTGACCACAAACACTTCAACAACGCCTACCTTAAGTTTGTTACTTCCAGCTATTCATACCCAATCTATGCTTCTTTGACTGTTAACGCTTATTTAACTAGCGGCAAGGGCAATAAGATCTGGTGGGATCAAATCTTAAGAAAAGGTATTAAGTGGCGTAAAGACCTACTTAAAAAATCGAAATTGTTTAAGCCACTTGTGCCTGACGATTACTTAGAAATCAGCGATGATGACTTAGCAACTAACAGTAAGTATTGGGACTTAAGTAAGAACGATGCCTGGCATGGCTTTACTCAAATGGATCCCGGCGAAGCAATGCTTGATCCATTAAAAATCACTGTTATCACTCCAGGAATCGATGTAAAGAATGCTAGATATGAAGAATCAGGAATTCCAGGCGCAGTTGTTGCCAAGTTTTTGAAAGAAAAACACATTATTCGTGCTAAAGATGATTTGAACTCTCTTCTTTTCTTGTTAACCCCTGGCGATACTCAACAAGACCTAGATGAATTAATGGCTGCCTTTCTTGAATTTGAAAAACTCTATAATGAAGATGCTCCGCTTGACAAAGTTTTACCAAGTTTAAGTCAAGAGTTTCCAGAACGCTACAAAGGTTATACTTTAAAGCAGCTTTGTCAAGAAATTCACGAATACTACAAGAAAAATAAGACTTTCACTTTGCAAAAAGAATTATTCAATAAGCCTCATATGCAAAATTATGAAATAACTCCGCGTGTGGCCGATCAAGAATTCATGAAGAACCGTAGTGAACTCGTCAACTTAGACGATATTGTGGGACGTGTTGCTGCTGAAGGTGCCCTTCCTTATCCACCAGGCGTCTTCATTGTTGCACCAGGAGAAAAGTGGAGTAGAATTGACCAGACATACTTCCAGGTCTTAGTCGGCGCAATCGAAAGTTTTCCTGGCTTTGTACCGGAAATTCAAGGGGTTCACTGGGAACAAAACGCTGCCGGTAAGATCAATGTTCAAGCAGAAGTACTAAAAAAGTACAAAAGTGATAAATAACTCGCAAAAATTGCATTAAATCAAGCTTTTGCTGTTTCAAACTGCAAAAGTTAATGGTACAATTAATGAACGTAAAGGCCGATAGCATGACATTTTTTCCGGCCACAACAAAAAATATCATTAGAAGAAAGAGGTTTTTAATATGGCATCAGTAAATAAAGCTGAATTAGTTAAGGAAATCGCTGAAAAGACTGAAATGAAGAAGAAGGACGCAGAAGCTGTTTTAGCTGCTGTAACTTCATCAATTCAAGAAGAATTAGTTAAGGGTAACAAGGTTCAATTGATCGGTTTCGGTACTTTTGAAGTTCGTCACCGTGCTGCACGTAAGGGCCGTAACCCTCAAACTGGTAAGGAAATTACTATTCCTGCAACTCAAGTTCCTGCATTTAAGCCAGGTAAGGCTTTGAAGGAAGCAGTTAACAAGTAAGATTTCTTGATAACGAAACTAAAAGACGACGTTCTTAATTGAGCGTCGTCTTTTTTTACCATAAGAATTGAATTATACGTGAAGCCACTTCAGGATTTTCAGTTAATTTACCATGTTCAGCACTTGAGCCTAAATATTTAGCTTCTTGATAAGAGCTGTTTGCCACAAGATAATGTAAGGTCATTGACGAAATATTCTTCACTACCCCATCACTGCCATTACCAGTATCACCATAGATGTTGAGAACTGAAACGGGATGCTTTTGATAAACCTTCCTTGCTGGAAGCATTTGCTTATATGTGGCATTCATCTTGCTCGGTTTACCATTAGCATCAATCGTCAAATTAGCTGGGTTACGGTACTCCTTTGGCAATTGCTTAAAGTCAGCACCATCGAAATGCCCCGCAATGTCTACTTGCTTCACCAGACGCGGCATGTTAGGATTGTTCCCATTCTTGAGTTGGTAATGAATGATAGACATGTTACCTAGAGAATAACCAATCATGTTCACGGTCTTGATACCATATTTTTTCTGCAATGCCTTCACCACGTTAGTGGCATAGATGCCGTTTTGTGCAAAGTTGGTTTGAAAATTATCAGCGTAGTTAACCTCAATTAATGGATTAACCGCATTCTTTTTGATTTTACCAACTAGCTTTACCTTGCCGTTTTGACTAACATTAGCACGAGTGACGCTGTTAGTTGCGCCAGATTTTTTAGCATAATTAGCAATATATTCTTCCGTCTTATAGCTACCAAGCAGCCCATGGAAAAATAGCGTTGGTGTGCTTGATAATTTAGGTTTCACCTTTTTAATGGTTCTAGTCTTAGCAATTGCTGATTGATTATTTGAATTATGTTGTCCAGCATTTGAATTACTGCAGGCAGCCAGAGTAAAAACTGCTGCGATTGTAAATAAAAATGTAGTAAGTTTTTTCATAATACAAATAATTATACTATTATTTCCTATCTACGTTTAGTAATGTAATTCAAAATCTTGAACATTACTTCCTTATTTTCTTTAGGTACACCATATGCAATAATCTCTTCACCAGTCTGATGTAAATCATTAGCTTCGAGGGGATATTCACTATCGTTAACTGCAATTTCTCTAACGTTGTCTTCTTCTGGCTCAAAGTGAAATTGCAAGCCAACCACATTATCCTTGTATAGGAAGCCTTGATTTTTAACCAAATCGCTTGAGAAGAGTAATTTTGCACCATCTGGAATTTCAAACATTTGCTCATGCCAGTGAAGTGCAATTAATTTTTCGGGGATGCTTGAAATAGTTTTGTCTTTTAAGTAAACAGGTGCCCAGCCTACTTCCTTATGAGGAGCGTCTAAAATATTGTAGCCTAAGGTCTTAGCAATTTGTTGGCCACCAAAACAAGCACCGATAATTGGCTTATTTTGATCAAGTAATTCTTGAATTAAAACTCTTTCCTTCTTAATCCAGTCTAAATCATCATTAGGACTCATTGGACCACCAAGAATTACAAGCATGTCAGTTTCATCACTGGTTGGCAACTTGCCAAAGGTCTCTGGATGGTAAACATAGAATTCGTCGCCATGTTCATCAGCCCATGTCTTAATTGAACCTGGTCCTTCGTTAGGTGTATGTTGTAAAACGTTAATACGCATTAAAATATCCTCTTTTTAAATAAATTATGTTTCATTATAACCCCAAATCACGTATAATTAGGCAAAAAATAGATAGTATCTTAAGAAATGAGGTAGCGATTATGAAGGAAATTCTTATTACCACTACTGAACACATCCCTGGCCACAACTACGAGATTATCGGTGAAGTGTTCGGTGTAACCACCCAATCTAGAAATGCCATTTCTGACATCGGTGCAGGACTTAAGAGCATCGTCGGTGGAGAAATTAAAGGTTATTCCAAAATGATTGAAAATTCACGTGAACAAGCCATCCAACGTCTTCGTGAAGAAGCCGATGAAAAAGGCGCAGATGCAATTGTGATGATGCGCTTTGATTCGGGTTCAATTGGTACTGACATGCAATCTGTTGTAGCATATGGTACTGCAGTGAAGTTCGTAGATTAATTAAAAATTTTAATGAAAACAAATCCAGGATCAAACTACAGATCTTGGATTTTTGTTTTTCTGCATTATTGTTGTGCAGTAATGAAGTAATTTTATTTATAATAAGCTTTTAGTAATAAAATTATAAAAAGACACTTAGATATGGCTACAGAGCTTTAAGCAAAGCTTTCCAAGTGTTTTTTTATTTTACAAGAAAATAGTATTGACGTATAGTATATTTTTGGATTATAGGATCCGATTCTTATTACTGAATTCTGCTTATTAGCAGAGCTTTAATTCGAGGTTAAACAATGAATTTATTTGTTAAGCTATTTTGTTCAACTGTTTTCCTACCAGTTATTTCGATTAGCATGATCATTGCCCAAATCACACTAGAGAGCACGTTTGATCCTAAAAACGATGGCTGGAATATAAAACCGTTATATGCGATGTGCATTACACTTTTCTACATCTTTCAAGAAGCGTGTATTGCTGATCTAACTTATTTCAATTTACATATTGTAACTTTTATGTACTTAATTCCGGTTACTATGTTACTTCGCAACCGGAACAGACTATGGTGGTGCCTACTAGCAATAACACCAGCTATTACCATTAGTCTTGAGTATTATTTGCAGTTGTATCAGTTTATTAATTTTAAAGCTTCACTGATTCAAATATTTTTAATTTTACTAGTATGTTTTATCTTACTTAAAATCAAAAATATGTCCTATTACCTCAAATATGCGCTAGGAATTTATTTTACGGCAATCACCCATATTATATCGATTAGCATGAATAATATGTTTTCTTGGTCTTATGTATTAGTATTTTTCCTAGGAACTACTTTTACAATTCTTGCCGAATTTCAACGCATGCACAGTGAGCGAGATAAAGATGAGCGAATGGCAAAACTGCACTATGAAAGTATCAGAGACGACTTGACTGGATTACTCAACTTCCGTGCTTTTGATAAAGAAATTAATTCTCTATCGCACGATGTTCAAGACAACGATACCTTTATCGGCGTTCTTGATATCGACCATTTCAAGAAAATAAACGATACATACGGTCACTTAAACGGAAACATCATCTTAAGCGATTTTTCTAAGCGACTTAGAGCAGATATTCATTATAATTTTGATCCACATTGTGCAGTTTACCGGTTTGGTGGTGACGAATTCTCATTCGTCATTTCAACTTCAAAGCCACAAAATATGATTGATCTTTTACAGAAATTTGAAAATTATTACAAAACTCATCCTGTTACTATTTCTAATGGGACCAAAGTCACCTTTTCTTTCTCATGTGGTATTACTCGACACTTAGTTGGAGAAACCTACAATAAAGCTTTGGAGAGAGCTGATAAATTAGTTTATCAAGCTAAGAAAAATGGTCGTGGACAAATCGTTGTCGATGATTACTTGAAAGAAAAAACGAATAATAACAATATTGACCATTAATTGAATGGAATTTTATGATTGAATATAATTAAGAAGATTTTAAAAAATTGATCTTAAGGAGTAAAACATGACTGAATGGCACAACGTCTTCCAACCGATTTACTACATAGATAAAGATATGAATCCGACAATTTCACATTACGAAATGCTGCTTCGTGATAAAGACAATCGTTTTCCAATTAATGACTTCTTCAGAATTATTAGAACTGAAGAAGATAACTTACAATGGATTGAAGCAGAACGAGCATCTTTAGACAGGTTATTTGCTCTTCATCCAAATGTCGATGTGAATTTAAATATTGAACCAATTCAATTTGCTTTTCCTAGTGTTTGGGAATTTCTAGATGAATTGTATAGCAAATATGGCAACAATATTGATATTGAAATTACTGAACGTCAGCTTCAATCAGGAACTCTAGGAATCAGAAGTTTCGATGAATCTTTTAAACGAATTAAGAAAATGGGCTTCAATATTAGTCTTGATGATGTGGATTCAGGTAATAACAGTTTTAGCTTCGTTTCCCACCATGCAGACCTAATTAGTAGTGTTAAACTTTCACTATTAATCTTTGATGATGTAAGTATTGATACAAAAATCAAATTTATTGATGCTTGGATCGCTTTCGCTAAAGAAAAGAATTTAGATATCGTTCTTGAAGCGGTTCGTACCAAGGAAATTGCTCAACGCTATTGCGGTGATGATCATATTTTTCAGCAAGGTTTCTATTGGCATAAATATATGGACGTCGAAGATGTAAGAGATACTCATTAATTTAAGGTATAGAAATAAGAGCTTAGGAAACCTAAGCTCTTTCATTTTACACATTATTCAATCTGCGTTGGTTTTTGATACAAATAACCTTGCCGGTAATCAATCTTTAATTGCTTTGCCAAGTCATCCTGGTTCTGCGTTTCAACTTTACCCAGCACAATATTCAGATCATACTTTTTAAGTTTCTGCTTCCATTGCCCCAATGTAACGTCAATCCAGTGATTTTCTGACTTATTGAAAGCGGCTGCATCAAATTTTATATCACTTATCAATGGCAAAAACATATCTATCTTCTTATAACAAAAAGTTGATGAATCAACACCTTCAATAGAGATTTCAATGTCAGTATATTTTCGATCCAAAATTTTCAAGATTTGAATCAATCGACGTTTCTTCCACCAATTAGATTGCAACACATCCCTTGCATCCAGTTCAACAACGATTAACTTATCAGGAACAATTCCTTGTACCCAGTTCAAAAAATTCTCTGAGCGATAATCTAACAACTGAGAAACAGTCATGTTAATAGCTAACATTTTAATTGAATTATCAAACAGCTTAGCTTGAGCTTCGATCGCCTCTGCCGCCCGGTTTAAAGGGAAATTTTCAACACCATATGGAAGTTGCCACTTATTATCCTGAGCAGAATACTCTCGAAGAAGTAGCTCATATCCAGTTGGATGGTTACTTTTATCATAAATCGTCTGGCCAAAATACTGATATTTTTGATGGTAGTCCTTGTCCTCATCGATACCAATTTTCCGTTTATAACGAACATACGCTTCGATACAGAAAAAAATACAGATCGCAGTAAACACCAGAAAGATAATTACTAAGATTCTTATCATATTAATCATTGTTCACCTTCCGTTTCGGACTGACCCACTTTCCACTCCCCTTACCACTGATCGTTTTAATTGCTTGGATAAAAGTCATAACAATAGTTGTGGGATTAACTAACCAAGTAAAAATTAGATAAATGGGAGCAAAACGCAGATATTTTCTTTTAGCACCGTGGAAATCCATTATTAGTGCAGCTAACACTTGAATAATACCTGCAATCATCTGAAAGTTCACAAAAATAAAGCTCATGACAAAACCATGATAAACACGCTCATAATTACCTTGTAACGCAAAAACAATCATTGATATGATGAAAATAATCATCGAAATCCAAAAGAAAAAGGACCAAATAATTGAAAGAGTAACATCTGTCATCATCGGCATAATGAAACGATTGCGCCAGGGATGTTTAACTACTTTCCAAATATTAGTCATCCAAACTTCAGTGCCTCCCTGTGCCCAACGTTTTCTTTGGTGATACAGATCCTTTAAATCTTCAGGAACATTCATATGAAATACAATATCTGGAGCAAACTTAGGAGTTAAATTATTGAAAGTATGATCCCAAGCAATACTAATATCTTCGGTAGCTCGATCTTGTCTAAAACCACCAACTGAAATCAGAAAATCTTTACGATACATCGTATTTGCACCACTGTAGGCATACATCGTATCGTTCAAGGCCGTCTGACTGCGTTTAATAATCCCAACGATACTTGAAAACTCCACAGTCTGCGATTTTCCTAAAATTGTGGAACGATTATAAACATCCATATTGGCAGTAATCGCTGCATAATTTAACCCTTTCGGACTCATGAAATAGTACATGTATTTACGGAGCGCATCCTTTTCAGGAATTGTGTCGGCATCGTTACTCAGAATGTACTCTCCCTTAGCAAAAAACATTCCAATGTTGAAAGCATGTGCTTTACCCGAATTCTTCTCAATTCGAATCACTCGCAATTTAGGATACTTTGTTTGTAATTCTGCTAAGATCTCTGGTGTTTTGTCAGTACTGCCATCGTCCATTACCAGAATTTCATAATTATGATAATTTAATTTCGTAAGCAAAAACATTAATGTATCCCGAATCACGACTTCTTCGTTGTGAGCCGGCACCATGATGGTAATGAATGGTTCATGATCAAGCTTTATCTCTTCTACTTCAGGCAGTTCATTTTCTCTTTGAAAAAGAACATAGGCAATCGTTCCCCAGACCCAAAACATAGAGCCAATGATGGGATACAAACTAAGGATTATCAAAACGACAACCCCAGCTACGTAAAAAAATTCATTCCAATCCATTATTCTACTTTTCCTTAGCTTCAATCACGTTCTTAAAGACGTCTTTGGCAATATTTTGTTCCGGTTTAACAGTGTAGTTTCGTACACTATGACGATATTCAATGTTACCGAAACGCGCTTCCATATAATCTTCAATTCGTTGCCGCTTTTCCATATTTTCTTTAACGTTGTACATTGGCCATTTGGTAACCAACCCGCGGGCGCGTTGAGCTTGAACGTAACCAAACGAAATACAAAATACTGCAATCATGGCTACAGCAAATAAGAGGATCACTAAAAGCAGATTTATCATGTCATATCCTTCTGAGTAATGCCAGAAATAGTAACCATATCTACCATGAGTCTGGTGAGCAATGTAAGTTAAAGTTGTAATAATGCAAGGAAGAAAAAAGACTATCCAACTAAAAATCATCACAATAGTCTGTATGATCTTTAACCAGATATGCCCTTTTTCAAAATAACTGTCATAGTAGTTATTTTCATCAATATTCATTTTTCAGTCTCTTTTCTACAGGAACTATATCTTAATTATCTATATTGTAACCATTTATTCTATATCTAATATAAGATAACAGCTTTCTGAAATTCTGTAAATAAGAGATATAATGTATAGATTTCATTTTGAGTTTACAGCTCTAATCTATAATTGTTTGCGTTAAATCTTTTAATCTGAAATTAGGCAAAATAAAAGCATGAAATTATCCGAATTTTAGATAACTTCATGCTTTTTTATCAACTTACTCCATAGACCATTCAAGAATGGCTCTAACAGAAATGTGTCGTACCTTCCCAGTTTTAACATCTTGTGCCTTAATAAATCTGTTCAACTCTCCTGGAAGAAGCGAATCACACATAAACTCTTCTGCCTTTTCTTCATTAGCAAATTGCGTAGTGTAATACTTACCTGATTGGGTAATCAAAACAAGACGTGAATTACTATCATGTTTATCTTCAACAACTTGTTCAGGCTCTAAATCTGCTTCAGGAGTTACTTCAGCTGGTTCAGTTGCTTGAACCACTTCTGCAGTTTCTTCTACTTCAGAAGTTTCAATCTTTTCAGGCTCAGTCTTTTCTTCACCTACTTCAGCCTTCGAAACTATAACTTCAGTAACTTGTTCAACTGTCGGCTTCTGAGCAACAGTTGGAGTTGCTACTTCTTCAGGTTCAGTAGTTTGCAAGATCTTAATGCTCTTATCTTTAGGAATTTCTCGCTTCACAACCACACCACTACGGTTAGTTCCAAAACGATTAAGCAAATCTTTAGTTCTACTATGCTGCATAATTGGTTTTCTCTCTACTTTATTTTTGATGATCTTAAGAACATTTTCACCATAATACTTATTAAATGACTTGTAGCCGGTATTCACAATCATCCCTGCTACTTGATATACACTCAGATCGACAATTTCAGCAATATCCTTTGCTCGATAAAAATGATAGCGTCTATTTACTTCTTTAGCTAAAAACTCTGTATTGGCTTGTTGAATCTCATGTAATTTATCAATTTCTGTACCAGCAAATTTCATATCTTCAATATTTACTTGATCATCAATCGGAATCAGCATATCTTGCCAAACTAAATTGTCAATCCAACTAACTGGAAACTTTAAATATTGTGCTAATTCTGCACCAGTATAAGTAGCGGTGCTATCCCAAGCCTTATCAGTTGTTCGTAAGCTGGACGGAATAATATCATTCTCTCTAGCCCAATCAAAAAACTTCTCGAGACATTTTTGTCCAGATTTTGTCTGAATATTATCCGGGCGGTTGTCAATATATAATAAATACCCGGCTAGTGCTTCTGCATCCTGTGGGATCATCTTCATTTCATCCTTAATATTATCATCAATTGTAGCAGCTTGAATTTCAAATAATTGTTCATGTTTTTGACTACCAATTGCTTTAAAATTTATTTTACTATCTTCTGGAACTAATCCAATTGCGGCTAGTTGTTCAGGATACGGAATAATAGTTGATTTCGAAATTAATCTACCGTGTTCATTAATTACTTTATTAAGGCTAATTGTTGGTTCAAAAGTAATTTCATCATCTTGAAAAATTCTTTTAGCAAATACACTTTGAACTTCAGCAGTATAAGTTTGTAAAGCCTTAGATACTAGAGGAAGTGGTGCTGCATTAACAATCTTTTCGTCATTAATTAATCGTTCTTGAAATTTATTATAACGACTTGGTTGATACGTACAACTAACATGTCCCGCTAATTCTTCAACAGAGTCAGGATTAAATTCTCCAATTTCATACTTATCTCTAGCTTCCTGTCCAGCAGTTGAATTTTCCATATCTAGCACCCAATCATCGCCACGTTCATAGTTACTAATGAGGGTCTCAGCTTTAACTTTTCCAGTAAAAATACCACAATTTAAAATTACAGTTGCGCCAAGTCCATATTTACTAATTCCACTTGATTCGTATGGCACAACATAACTAATTCCTTCAATGTAATCACCTACACTTAATTTTTGATTATTTTTCTTCACTAGCATTTTGATTGCAGTCACATTAAGCCAAATATGGTAATCAAATAATTCTTCATGATCTTCAGTTGCAATCTTATCAATTAAAATAGAACCTTCGAGTTTATCAAACTTATTTGGAATAGTAACATCACTAACAATTCCAATCCAATGAACAGGAATATGAGCATCGTAATATGGCTTGAGTCGAATATGCTTAGAATTATTATGTTGATATTGCTCTAGCTCAGTTTTAATCGTTTTTCGTCGAATTTTATTCAGTGCAGATTTTTGTCCCTCCTTTTTAACTTCATCAAAACTTGCAAAATTTAAATGTAAATGATTGTCATTACCGATATATGTTGTACGCTCTGCTACTTGAACTTTACGCCTACTATGTAATAATCTTTTCGTTCGTTTTGCTTTCATTAAAACACCTCTTCTTTCTTTGTTTCGTAAAAAATAAAATAAAATAAAATATTTTAATTTATTATTAACCTGAATTTTAAACCTTTGAAAACATAATTTCCAATTTTCAACAGTTTCAATTTTATTATTGCATGAAAGTGGAACAAATTTAGAAAAATGACAAATTTGGGCGAAAATTTGACGGATTTGGTATTTTTTACGGCTCAGGAAACAAGTTTCTTTTTTATATTCAAAAAAGACGCAAGCTATGAAAAGCACTACGTCGACAATGAATTAAAAATTAAAGTGTCTTAGTAAAACATACTTGGTCCTACACTCGCAGACACAGGCATAATTTCTAGACAGCGCATTCTTTTTAATTTTCTTTAACCAAATCTAACATTGCCATAGCTGGAGATTTTACTTGAACTGTCCCTAACAGTTCTTTAACATTTTCTAAACTCAGAGTATCCTTATGATTTAACCAATAGCGCAAGACATCAATAATATTATCAACATAGATAGTAGTGAAAATTTTAAAATAATCCGATTCCGAAATATTATTATCAATCTCACCAACTAACATTGGAACCCGTACCCCAAATTCATTTCTAGCAATATGTACTACCTGCCTTGAAAAAGTAATGTCGCCATTTGATGAAAGAAGTGCAGAGATCAATTCACTATTTTCATCGCAGTAATTTAAAATGTGATCAAACGCAAAACTAGCATAGCCAGCAATTTCTTCGATACTTCTTTTTTCTATTCCTTCAAGTGACTTACGATCTTGCTCAAGAGCATCCTCTACTTCACCTAAAATATCATTCTCAAGTTGAGAGATAAAATCTTGTTTATTTTTATATAGATTATAAAATGTTTTTTTACTGACTCCAGACTTCTCAACAATCTCTCTAACTGAACATTGATCCAACTTTTCAGTACTTAATAATTCAATCAAACCATTAATAATCCTACTTTTTGTATTCGCTATACGTATATCCATAAAATCATCTCATATTTATTTCTTTCTATTTATTTTAGTTTCTACAAGCAAAATTTACTTTTTACACCTTTAGCTGAAACTTGAAAGCACTAAAATACACCAGAACCCTCGTCGGTTCTGGTTTTTCCTT
>NZ_AZFM01000013.1 GCF_001434335.1 Lactobacillus kalixensis DSM 16043 | reverse complement strand
AAAAGCCAAGAGCCACGCGGAAAGAGCGTGATTCTTAGCTTTCAAGTTTCAGTTAAAATACTCGATATGAAGCTACAAAAGAATGAAGAAACATTAAATCAAATCGCCGTACTTGTTAAAGAAGCTTTTAATAAAAAAGGCGATTTGACTAAAGATCCAAATTTTTATAGTCGGTACAAACATAGTGATGGCTATGGAATTATAAACGAAAATAAGTTGGCTAGTTATGTAATGGTTAATACTTTTGACAGCAGAGTTTTTACCAAGAAATTGCCGATGGCTGCAATTGGTTATGTATCCTCATCAAAGGAGTGTAGAGGACAAGGTAATATTTCCAAATTGATACTGGAAATTCTAAAAGATCTTCATGATCAAGGTATTCCATATACGAACTTAGCACCGTTCTCTGAGTCTTTTTACCAGCAATACGGGTTTGAGAATACAATCTACCTTAAGTCATACGATTTTACTCAGAAGGCCTTAAAAACCGTCAAAAAGACATCTGATGGCGAGGTGAAATATGGTAAGTGGGAAGATCTTATTATTCAAAATGGTGCTGCGCAACTTTACGAAATACCAATGCATAGTACCAATGAACGAAATACTATGAATCGGCCTTATTGGTGGTGGCAAAGATTTCAGACTTACTATCCTGATCGCAAGTTAGCCGTCTATTTTGGTAGAGTTGGGTTGCCTGAAGCATATATGTTTTATACAGTTAATGGATCCAACGTAAAAGTAGATGATCTGTACTCGACAACTGGCGATGGTTTTAGAGGATTACTAGGCTTTTTAGAAAGTTTAGGAGATAGTAGTACAAAATACACTATTCTTACGGCGCCAAACAATAATTTAGCTGACTTTTTCTCCAATCAAAGTCTGTTAGATATTAAAATTCGTCCATATATGATGTCTCGCATCATTGACTTTGAGACAATTTTATCAAGTATGAAGTTAGTGAATCAGGGAACTTTTGTTGTTGAAGTAAAAGAAGATAAATTGTGCCCTTGGAATAAAGGTAGTTGGGAAATCACCAAAACGGATAAGGAATTGAAAATATCCAAAACTGATAAACCTGGAGAAATTAAAGGAACTATTAAAAGCTGGACCAAAGTTTTATTAGGTGAATTAACAGTTAAAGAAGCAATTCAATTTGGAGAAATTAAAGGTGACAAGTATACCAAATTGGCTTTTTCAAAAGGAACAATTAGCTTCTATGATTACTATTAATCCAGCCTTTTTAGAAAACATATATAGAACAATATTATTAGACACAAGAATATATTTAAATTAACAAGTATAAATATATTTATGAGACTATTTGATAAGTAGGTTATAACGTTTAATATAAAATATATTTCTAAAGATAATAATCAGCAAATGTACAATTATATTTACTGATTATTTTTTATTTTCAAAAAAATATTTAGGCATTTTTTGCGTATTTATAAATAGAGGACTATTTATTTTAATTAAGGAGAAAAATGTCTAAAATGAAAATTTCTAATAAAATGATCCCATTAGTAGCTTCTGCAGCCATTGCAACTTTATTTTTAAACAGTTCAAATTCTGTAAAAGCTGATAAAGTTGATGATCAAAAAATAGATAGAGAAAAATCTCAAAATGATTTAGTTAAAAATCTAATTGATGATCAAAAGAAGGAAATTGCTAATGTTGAAACACAAATTGAATTGAACCAAAAAGAGATTGAGAGTCTGAAAGATAAACTGCAAGAAAAGAATGAACAGTTTTCTGTTTCTAAAGAAAAATTGGCACAAATTGAACAAGAAAAAGACTCAATTGATAAACAACTGGACGTATTAAATTCCGAAAATAGGAAAAATCAATCAGAATTGAGTGAGCTAGGAAGGGATTTGAGCAAAACAAAAGATGAATTAATTGATTCTGAAACGGTTCAAATTAATTTAGAAGAAAGAGTCAATGAAAATGAAGATCAGCTCAATTTGATTAAAGAAACTCTTCAGGATAGAAAAGAAATTTTGCAGAATCTGAAGGATACGTTAGATGCAATGACGATAAATGATAAGTTGGTTGTTGCTAATGATGAAAAAAGTAGAATAGCTCTTCAAAATTATGGTAGAGATATGTCTTATTTGGAACAGAGAATACAATTAGTAAACAAATATACTGAAGAGATTGGTCAGTTAGAGGAGAAAATTGAAAATTTAAGTAGTTTATTAAATATAGAGCAATCAGAAAAAGAGAAAGAAGCTTTAACTAAGCAAATAAAACAGTTCGAAAGTGAATTGAATCGAAAAATCAAAGGAAAGGCGAGTTATGAAAATAGTGTAAAAGAATATCAAAATGCTGTGGTGAAGGACATTGCCGATCTAGAAAAAGCAGCTTCAAAAGTGCCTAATATTAAGGCACACTTTGATCAAAAGAAAAAACTGCAAGCTCAAATTGATTCGGGAGTTGAAAAAGAGGAGAAACTCGAAAAACAATTAGCGGCTGTTCAAATCAAAAAGGATGAACTTCAAAATAAATTAAATTCCTTAAAAGAAGATCAGTCAGTTAATCAAGTTAAGGTAATGGAATTAAATTCTAAAATTGATAAAATTCAGAAACGATTAAATGAAATTGATAAAGAGAGTGTAGAACTAGTTCAAAAGAAGACTAACTGTTTTGACCAATTAAAAGAATTGAATGACGATCAGAATAATACTGCAGTTTCGTTAGCGCGGATCTCTGAGAAAATCACGTCCTTGAACGATAAGGGAGCAATGTTAACTGAAAAATTGACTCAGGAAAAGAAAAAACTTGCTCAGTATGAAGTTTTGGCTGAGTTGTTAGAAAAGCCTGATACTCAAGACAATTCGACACAAACTGAAAACGATAAGAAAGATACAGTAGATCAAGGAAGCCAGACAGATAATCCGTCAACAAGTGATGACGGTGCACAAACAGATACCGAAACTAAAGATGGTTCAACTCAAACTGAAAACGATAAGAAAGACACAGTAGATCAAGGAAGCCAGACAGATAATCCGTCAACAAGTGATAACGGTGCACAAACAGAATCACAAACTCCAGTCACAAAAGACGAATCTACTCAGACTGAAACTAAAGAAACGTCTAATCAAAAAGATTATTCAAATAATTCGTCAAACCCAATTATTTTTGAAAATTCACAACGAGAAACGAACACGTCAGTTAAAACTGATTCTGTTTCGACAAATCAAAATACTGAAACTACTCAATTTTCAGCAGAGCTTAACAATGAATCGACACAAACTGCAAAGAAAACGACAATTCTAGTTCAAATTAAAAAGGGTAAGTTAATTGCTAAGATCAATGGAGTGTGGACGAAGATCTCATTCAAACAGTTAAAAGACTTAACTAAGAGATCAAATTTAAAATTCAGTGGTAAAGTAAGTCTTAAAAATAAAATCGTAAAACTCTATTTAAAATCAGGTAAACTATCAAGACAAAAGATAAGACAAAGGAAAGTAAGAATTTTTGAACTGAAGCAGATTGATGGTATTTGGATGGCTCGTATAAGTGAAAAACAAGTCTGGATTTCAACTTCAGATTTAAAACTTATATAGATTAATATGTACAAACAGATATATGCATTGACACATAAAAATAAATAGAAATATAAGTATAAATATAATAAATAAAAATCCTTTGGAACGAACTGTTTCTAAAGGATTTTTTGGCGCATAAATATTTTTAATTGATGGATCTTAAAGATCAATGTTGTGCTAAAATAATCAATTGGATTTTAGAAAGGAAATTTCAATTCTGGAGTAAAAATGAATAAAAAGTTTCGAATTACTCTATTGGCAAGCGCAATACTGATAAGTGTTTCATTTGCCAATAAAGCAAATACTAAAACAGTTTATGCTAAGAGTTATCCAGTTGCTGTCACCAAAATTGCTGGCAACGGCAACTATGGAATTTTTAATCAAGTTACAAGAAGTGGACCATCTCAGAGAATTACTAGCACACGATTTTTTAAACATGGTACGATTCAATCTGATGCTTCGTTCAGAACTCATAAGGGAAAGTACTGGGATATTTTTGTCGATGGTCGCCGCGTTGGTTGGGTTAATCAGAAGTTTTTCAAGAGGAGCAAAATTTCAGTTGCTAAAAATATTTCTGTAGAAAGAAATCCAAGTTACAGTATGCCAACTCGAGATGCAATTAACTACGCAACCGACAAGGAAGGTACCGCTGTTTTACCATCTAAAGTGCATGTATCTCAAAGTGCGGTTAGCACTAGATCAGCTTATGTGACTTACCGATACGGAAAAGCTGTGGCGCATGCGCAGTTTACTGTTTATCGAAAAACTAATGGTCATGTTACAAAAAAGCCCAAGCGCGGATCAAAGGCGGTAAAGGGTTGGAAAGGGTCATCGATTAAATCTTCAAAGAACTGGAATTCTGCTCACGGCTTCACTCCAGAAACTCAGAGTAATACTTTTAAAGCCGGTGATTTAACGCTGAAAACACGCTTGTTCCAACCACGTTTTGTTAGCATCGGTGATCATATTCCTTCAAAATGGATTGGTCGAGTTGGCGTGATTCCAGAGGGGATTACGCTCCACCACAATAAATTCGTTACTTCCATTTTGCCAAGCGCAGATAGTTTGCATGGACATCTTGTCATGTACAATTTAAATGTGATAAAGAGTAAAACAGCTGCTCAGAATTTACGAAAACTTGATTGGGATACTTTTAAACATTACGCTAAAAATATTCGTGTGAGTCCTTATATAAAAATCGGTCACGGTCAGTCCTTGGGATCTACAGGAAAATATATTTATGTCATGGCAGATAACAACAAGTACCTCAATGGAAATCGCTCAGAGGAAATTCTACGGGTGAAGAAAAGTAATATGCTGATTGATAAAATTTGGACTTTTCGCATTTCACCGCACCACTATATTCACAATGCAACTTTTGTAAATGGAAAAACGATGTATGCATTGTTTCATAGTTTGACTCATGATAAGTATGAATATTGGAAGCTATCATTAAAGAAGGGAGTCTGGCGAGCAAAAGAATTAGGTGCAACTAAAGGAGTTCTAGTCGAAAATTCACCAGTCCAGGCTTTTACTTATTCAAACGGTAAATATTATGTTGGCTTTAACGACAATATCTTTAAGGTGGCTAAAAATGGTAGAGTTCTCAAACATTATCATTTCCACATCGGTCGCGAAATCGAAGGCTTGTCGGTTAAAGGCTCAACAATTTATGTAGAATTAGCCAAAAGATCAGAATTGGTTCATGGAAAATTGTGAAAAATAAGTTAGTGTTTCACGTGAAGCGCTAACTTATTTTTTACTCGCTTTTTCAATTTTTCTTATAATACATGTTATTTTTTGTGAAGCTATGTGGTAAAATCAATCGTGTATTTTATTCAAAGCATAAATAATAAAGTGTTTATACGAGGGAGAAAATGAATGAATAAAAAGTTTACTGTTGCATTAGCTGCAAGTGCTTTGTTATTTAGTGGTGTACTTGCAAGTAATGTTGCTGCGCAAAATGTTGAGGCTAAAAGCTTTAGTAAGGCTGTCACTAAGATTGCTGGTAACGGCAACTATGATATCTACCGTAGTGTTTCAAGTAGTGGCCCTTCAAGTAAAATTGGTTCAACTGCTGACTTTAAATATGGTCAAATTCAGTCAAAGCGCTATGTTTCAACTAAGAAGGGTAACTTCTGGGACATCTATGTAAATGGTCGTCATGTTGGCTGGGTAAGCCAAAACTTCTTTGCACGTAATGAAATTTCAGTGGCAAAGGAAGTTACTGTTCAAAGTAACAGTGCATCAAGCTTCTCAACTAGAGATGCAATTAACTATGTAACAGATAGTCAAGGGACCGCGATTAATCCAAGCAAGGTACAAGTTTCTCAAGCTGGAGTATCAACAAAGTCTGCAACTGTAAATTATAGCTATGGTAAGGCTAAAGCTAGTGTTAAGGTTGATGTTGTAGATGCACCAGAAAAAGGCGCAAGTAATGTTGATCCAAAAACAGGTTTCAAAGATACGACTACTTGGACTGGTAGCTCAAAAAGCTCTTCAAAGAATTGGAATGCTGCACACCACTTCACTTCTGAAACTAGTGGTAACACTTACTCATCAAATGGTTTAACTTTAAGAACTCGTTTGTTCCAACCTCGCTTCTTAAGTTTGGGTTATGGTCAAGCAGGAGATGCAATGGGTCAAGTTGGCGTAATTCCAGAAGGTATTACTGTTAACAATGGTCAATTCGTAACTTCATTGTATACTAGTAGTTCAAGCCAATATGGACACCTTGCAATGTACAATTTGAATGCCATTCGAAGTAAAACAGCTGCTCAAAATTTAACTACTATGAGTTGGAGTGCATTTAAGTCATATTCAAGAAACATTAAAGTTAGTCCATACATTAAACTAGGTCATGGTCAATCATTAGGTTCTTCAAGCTCATATATCTATGTGATGGCTAATGATAATAACTATACTAATGGTCCTAAATCAGAAGAAATTCTTCGAATTCGTAAGAGTGATATGAAGATTGATAAGATTTGGACATTTAGCATCGCTTCAAACCGTTACATTCACAACGCAACTTTTGTTGGCGATGGTACTATGTATGCGTTATTCCGTAATGGTGGCTACAACAAGTACGAATACTGGAAATTAGATCTTCAAGGAAATGGTGCTTGGAAGGCTACTCAAGTTGGTGCTACTAAGGGTAGATTTATTACTAACTCACCTGTACAAGGATTTGCATATGGTAACGGTTCGTTCTACATTGGCTTTAACGATTACATCTTCAAGGTATCTGAAAATGGTACTGCTCAAAAGAGTTATCACTTCAATACTCGTCGAGAATTAGAAGGCTTATCAGTAAGCGGCTCAACATTGTATGTTCAATTAGCGCAACGTGCAGAACTTCTTTCAGGACAAGCTAAATAATTTTTTAAAAAAACTGGGATTATCACTTTGTTGAAATTCCCAGTTTTATTTTTTAAAAAATATTTCCTAGGAAATATTTCAAACGTGGTAGAATATTTACTGATTTTATGTAGGAGGTATTGCTGGAGATTGAAAGTTAAAAAGGTTTTATTAGGACTTTTATTTATAGCTGTTAGTTTGTTTTGCATTAATGGAAATACTTTTCACGTTAAAGCGGCAAGTGAGCGCGCTTATGTTCAAAAAGTTCTAAAAAAGTATCACGCAAAAGGTACTGTAGTTATTATCAAGGATGGTGAAGCAGAACAAATTAGTAGTGGATATGGTTATTATAGTAGAAAAATAAAAAATGGTAGTGATAAGTTAGTATATCCGTTAGGATCGCTTCAAAAGGTTGTGACTGGTGCGATTATTACCCAACTGATTTATCAAAATAAATTTACACAAAATACTAAAATTTCATGTTGGTATCCACATCTGAAAAATGCTAAAAATATAACGGTAGGTCAATTAATGACACATACTTCTGGAATTAATATGTCAAGTACAGAATCAAGTCACGGCGTTCTTTTTTCAGAAGAGGGTGCAATTAATTGGACTGTTCTAAGGGATAATCTTCAAAGTCATACTTCTCTGGGAAAGTTTAATTACAACAATGCAAATTATGTTTTGCTGGCTGGGATAATTAGAAAAGTAACTGGCAAATCATATGCTTCAAATGTAAAGAGTAGGATTATTAAGCCCCTTAAGTTGAAACATACTTACGTCTACACTCAAATTCCACGAAATAAGACAGATGCGATTTCATATCTTTATTCAAGCGGTCGGAATTATCAAAATAGTGCATATGTTAATAAATATGTTGTTTCTCAATTACCGGGTGCAGGGGATCTATTCTCCAATCCAAGTGATTATCGAAAAATTATTGCAGGCTTATCAAATGGTAAGATTTTGAATCAAGATCAATTTGAATATCTGACACATTTAAAGTCAAAAGATAGCACTTATTCAGGTGGAATGTATCTTAAGGATAAAGGTCGGCTCCAATTAGCTTATGGTAATTTTGGCGATACTCATTTTAGTAATTGGATGCAAATCACTTCTGATAATCAAAATGGGATTGTGATCTTCTTGAATCAAACTGAGTCAAGTAGTAAACCTGTCAAAAAAGTTGGTTATCAAATATTAAAACATTTAAAGAAAAATACCTTTATTAGAGGATAGAAAAAAGGCTTTGAATCGGAAAATGATTCAGAGCCTTTTTGAATAATTCTATTTAAATGGGTTAAAAAAGCGGCCATTATTTACTTGCCATAAAATCACAACAAGCATTACAAGTAAAAATGCGAGAAGAGTAACAAGATAATCTTTAGTTTGGAACGGTTCATAAACGTACCATGTCCGCTTCTTTTTAGAACCGAAACGTCTTAGTTGCATGGCTGTACTGATTGTATCAATTCTGTCCAAACTTGAAAAAATCAAAGGAATAACGATTGTTAAAGTACCTTTAATTCGTTTGCCTAAGCTAGCTTTTTTAGAAAGCTCATTGCCACGAGCTTGTTGCGCTGCAGATATTTCCCAATAGTTTGTCTGAATTGTTGGGATGTAACGCAACGCCAGAGATACGGCGTAAGAGATCTTATAGCTAACGCCAATTTTATTCAAACTTGAAGCAAACTGACTTGGATTTGTTGTAAGTAAGAAAAGTAGAACGAGTGGAACAGAGCAAATATATTTCAAAATCAAGTTAAATAAATAGAATAGTTCTTCTTGAGTTAATGTGAAATAACCAGCATTAAAAACCACATGCTTAGTACCATACAAATTTTGTCCATAAGTTGGTTGGAAAATATAAACGGCAATCAAATTAATAACTGCAAAGACAATAATAAATTTCACAATAAATGAAATTTGATGCCATTTAATTCCAGCAATCTTTAAACAAGCAATTGAAAAAATACATACTAAGATTAAAAAACGTGTATCATAAGTCACCATACAAGCAATCGAAACTACCAGTAAAAAGATTAACTTAGTTGTGGCATTTAATCTATGAATGAAAGAATTACCAGGTTGATAGCCTAAAATTTTATCGCTATTCATTTTCAACGCCTACCTTTCCATGGCGTTCAGAATCAATATAAGCTTGAACGAAACCGTTAGGGTCTGGCAAGTTATAATGTGTAGCCAATTCAAATAAGCTTGTACGTTTAAGTGAAGCCTGCTTGATCAAATCTTGATTAGTTAATAGCGCAATCGGCGTTGTATCGGCAATTAATGCACCATTTGCAAAGGCCAAACTTCTAGTAGTGTATTCAAGCATGAGGTGCATATCATGTGTAACGATCATGATTGTTTTACCTTGCTTGTTTAAATCACCTAAAAAATTCATGATTTCAGTATAAGTTTGCCAATCTTGACCAGCAGTTGGTTCGTCCAAAATGATTAAGTCGGGTTCTAATACCAAAATTGCAGCGATTGTTACTCGCTTTTTTTGACCAAAACTCAAAGCGGAAATTGGCCAGTTTCTAAAAGGATAAAGCCCACAAATCTTTAAAGTTTTGTTTACACGATCTTTGATTTCATCTTCATCAACGTTTCTTAGTCTTAAACCTAGTGCTACCTCATCAAGGATCATCTTCTCAGAAATCATTTGATTTGGATCTTGCATGACGTAACCGATCTTTTCAGCACGTTCCTTAATGGAAAAGTTTGATAGATTGTGACCGTCAAAAGAAACTTCACCTTCGCTTGAAATAAAACCACAAATGATGCGACATAACGTCGTTTTGCCTGCACCGTTTTGGCCGACAATTGAGACAAAGTCGCCTTTGTTAATTGTTGCGGTTACGTTATGAAGGGGATGAGTCTGCTTTTTAGTATAACGGTGGCCAACATTTTCTAAAGTTAAAAGTGGTTGAACGTCTTTTTTATCATCTACTTTGCTCTGCTTTTCTTCCCACATTTCTAAGCGATTCTTAATCGTATCATCAACTGGGAGATTTGTAATTGAATCAAGTTCTGGAACTTCTTTTAAATTAATGCCCGCTTTTTCCAAAGCATTTATATATAACGGTGAACGTACACCGACTTTTTCGAGTAAATGAGTATGCAATAAATCGTTTGGCAATTGATCTGCTACAATTTTTCCGTCGTTAACTAAAACAATGCGGTCAACATGCTCCGCTAAAACTTCCTCAATTCGGTGTTCAATAATGATCACAGTAGCGTTAACTTCTTTTTGGATGCGGTCGATCAATCTAATTGTCTTAAGTCCGGTAGCAGGGTCAAGATTAGCTAAAGGTTCATCGAAAAGTAAAATAGGTGATTCATCAACCAAAACACCAGCTAAGGCAACGATTTGTTTTTGACCACCAGATAAAGTTTGAGGAGATTGCGTTAAAAGATTAGCTAACTTTAGTTCAGCTGCCCATTTATTAACTTTTTCATGCATTTTGTCACGAGGTTGGCAGTCATTTTCTAAAGAAAAAGCAATATCTTCACCAACAGTCATACCAATAAATTGACTGTCTGAATCTTGTAAAATTGTTGAAGTGGTAAATGACAAATCAAAAAGACTTGCCTTAGTAATGTCTTTTCCATTTACTAAGCAAGTCCCTTTAATTTCGCCATGGTCTTCATTAGGAATCAGTCCATTTAAACATCTGACGATTGTTGACTTGCCACTGCCAGAAGGTCCAGCAATAAGAATTTTTTCTCCTTGTTGAATCTCTAAATTAATCTCTTTCAGTGTGTCATCAGCTTGGCTATCATATTTAAAGCTGAAATTCTTAAATTGAATGATTGGCTTATTCATATAAAAATCCTTTGTTAATCTTTATGCAAGCTGCCTTTTTTAACTTTAGTTGCAGCATATGCCTTAAGTAGTATTGTACCTAAAATCATGATTGCAAGAAAGTTAGTAATTGTAGCAGTGATTCCTTGTAAGAATACCTTGTTAGCAGGTTCACTGTAGATCAAGATATCGCCAACTGGTGCGATTAAGTCCCAGCTGAGTAAGTTGGCAATTAATTGAACAACGTTGAACATGACGATTTGTTTACCATTAAATGCACCATGTTCCAGGTCTAAGCGCATACCATACAAACCGATAATTAAACCAAGTACAGCAGTTGCTAAAACCCAGTTCCACCAGGTTTGGCCGTACATTAAGAAATCGCTAAGAGTGTGGCCGATGAAACCAACACTGAAACCTACGACTGGACCGTAGATTGTAGCGATTAAAGCTAAGAATGGGTAGACAATTTCGATGTTAGTGTTTGGAATACCAGTTGGGATGGAGGTGAAACGAGCTAAAATTACGTAGATCGCTGTACCAATACCAATGGCTACCACACTTTTTACAGATAAACCTTTTTCTTTCATGTTGTTCTCCTCGCAATAAAATTCTTTAACTTTAATTTAATAAAGTATATAGAAAAAAGTCAAGGAAAATACGCACAATTATCAATTAAAATGATAAATCGTGCGTATTATGAAATCGGTTTCTTTTTAATTTTTGATTGTTAAAGGTTTTAGTTGTGTTTCGATTTCGTCCAAACCAACGCCAGCTTGAATTAATGAAGCTGCTGTATAAGCCCCTTCAATAAAGGCTGTATCGTATAAGTGAACTTTCTTATCACTCATTTCTATTGCCATTTCAAGGTTCATCTTGGCACTACCTAAATCGTAGAATGCTAAAATTTCGTCGGCTCCATTTTCAGAAAAAGCATTCATGATTTTTTCCATACTAGTACCAATGCGTCCATCATCAGTTCCACCAGCAGTTGTGATTGAAACATCTCCAGCTACCTGATCTAATAGCTTAGGCAAACCATTAGCAATCTCTGGAACGTGTGAAACTAGGGTAATACCTAAACTCATAGTAAACCCTCCGTTTCAAGCAATGATTGAAAGAGATAGCCACTTGATTGTGAACCTGGATCGATATGGCCTTTAGAACGTTCACCAAGGTATGATGCACGTCCTTTCTTAGCAATCATATCCTTACTCGCTTCAACCGCTGCATCAATTTTTTCTTGAGTTAAAGTGCCATTCTTAACTTCAGGAACTAATGCATTCCAAACATCAACCATGGTCTTGTCACCAGGCTTAGCGCCGCCGCGCATTTCAATTCCCTTTAATGCTGCATCAAGCAGTTCGCCAAGGTCATCGGTTGATGAAGTTTTCTTAGCCATTTCAAGAAATGCTGTTCCATAAAGAGGACCTGAAGCACCACCAACAGTTGAAATTAATGCCATAGCAATTGTCTTAAAACCGTTTTGAAGATCGGTAGGTTTAGTCTGCAACTTTTCTTGGACAGCAGTCATTCCACGCTTCATGTTAAAACCGTGGTCACCATCACCAATAGGTGTATCTAAATCGCTTAAATATTGAGCATTTGCTTCTATTTTTCCAGCAAAATCGTTCATCCAACTAGTTAAAGTATCAACAGTTAATGCCATAATTATTCCTTTCTACCAACCAATAGTCTCAACAGGCTCGTTTAAAGCTTCAAGCCATTTGTCATCTTTAATTTCAAATAAGGTTAGTGAAATACCAGCCATATCAATAGAAGTCATGTAGTTACCGACTTTAGTGAATACCGGCTTAATGTTAAAGTTCTCAAGTTTGTTGTAAACATCGTTTGCGAAGATGTATTGTTCCATTAATGGAGTAGCGCCCATTCCGTTAACTAAACAAGCATACTTCTTGTCGCTACTTAAGTGCATCTCATCATCTAGCTTGTCGATTAATTCGTCAACTAGTTCTTTTGAAGGCTTAATCTTTTCACGACGGTATCCAGGTTCTGAGTGAATGCCAACGCCAAATTCGATTTCGTCATCTTTCAAAACAAATCCAGGTTTGCCAACTTCAGGGTTTGTTGCTGCAGACAGGGCAACAGCGATGGTCTTGATGTTTGGTAAAACTTCATGAGCTAACTTGTCAATTTCATCAAGGCTTGCACCTTCTTGAGCAGCAGCACCAAGAATCTTGTGCATAAAGATAGTTCCGGCAACTCCACGTCTACCTTGAGTATACAGACTATTTTCAACAGCGATATCGTCGTCAACGACAATACTTTTTACTTCAATATCGTCCATTGCGGCTAAGTCCTTTGCCATATCGAAGTTCATAACATCGCCAGAGTAATTTTTGACAACTAAATAGACACCATTGCCTTGGTTGACGGCTTTAATTGCTTCATAAATTTGGTCTGGAGTAGGTGAAGTAAAAACTTGTCCGCAAACTGCAGCACTAAGCATACCTTTACCAACATAACCGGCATGAGTAGGTTCGTGACCTGAACCACCACCAGAAACGATGCCAACTTTACCTTTCATTGAATCTTTATCTGCCCGAACAACAGCTTCAGTGTTAGGAATTTTTTCAATAATTTGAGGATAACTGCGGACCATGCCGTTGACCATTTCAGGAACAACTTGGTGCGGATCATTAATAATTTTCTTCATCAAAAGAACCTCTTTCTTTATTATAAAAAAGAACTTATATACAGTTAAAATTATATCAGTATCCGCTTACATCGTTAAATAAGAAATCTACCTCTTTTTCAAGATATTCATAATATTACGCCACTTGCTACCTTTAACTTGGTAGTTAGCAACTGGTTGAGTAACTTCAACGCAACCCAAATATTTGCCGTTATCATCGTGCAAGCTATAGAAAGAAATGTTAACAGGTTGACCATTCTTATGAATGTTGATTGAAATGGAATTACGCTTTCCCTCGTGCATCTGCTTCAAAACTGCTTTAACGTGATCTTGTGATTTTCCGGGATGCACTTCAAACACTGTTTTGCCAACATCTTTTTCGGTGCGCGGGAATAAGCGGTTATCATTCATTGATGACCAAACGACGACATCATTTTCGTCTAAGACATCAAATTCTTGTGGAATAGTTGTAAAAATAGCATTTAATTCGTCTAAGGATAAATGCCCACCCTTTAATTTAATTGGTTCTGTCATAAAAATCCCCTTAATAAATCGTTTTCATAGAATTTATTTTATCATGCAAAAATCGCTTTGAACCGCGGCTTAACGTTATTTAATCTTTGACAAGGCATTTTTCTGACCTATATAATCTTGTGTAGATGAATTGAAGGGTGATAAAAATGGCGAATTATATTGGTAGTTGGATGGATAACTTTAATCCTCAAATTCTTGAACGAGGACGTGAAATTAGTAAAAAACAATTTGTGAGATATGTCTACTTTAAGAATAATAGCTTAAATTTTGAATCTCTCGTTATAAGTTCGAATTTAACATCGACGTATATCGTGACTGGAGTTTACAAGGATGATGGCCAAGTTTTGGCCTTAAGGTGTACTTGTCCATGGGCTGAAGAAGGACATCTTTGTAAACATATGGCTGCCGTTTTAATTACGATTGATACTGTGGGAAAAGATGTCTGTCTTAAGGCTTCACAAGAGTATAGAGAAAATGGTGAAGTTGAGGATATTAGCTTTAAAGATATTTACTTACAAAGTGCATTGAATTATTCAAAGGATAATAGTGTCCTAGGGGATCCACTTGAAATTGCTAAGAATGTGAAATTTTCTTACCATGATTATGAAGAATATCATTCTCTAAATCACCGTTTACGTACGCAAGCTCATTACTTTGAAAAATTGGATGATAGTAATCATCGCTTTGTTATTGAATATCGGACAGGCTATTTAGAGTATACTGTTCGAATTGTTTTTGATATTGATACGATCAAAAATATTGAAATTGAGTCTCCAATTAGAAACTTTGAAAAAAATGCATTCAATTTAAAAGCTTTATTCGATTTTGTTGAATATTACCTTAAAGATAATCCGCTTGAAGACACAAATGAAGCAGCGTTAATCTTTTTGGATAAGTATAAAAATATTATCAATAATGATAAAGATACGTATGAAGAGAATAATCTTCCTATTAAGCTTTATGCATATGTTGAAAATGCTTATTCTGCACCAGAAATTTCTTTTAGGTTAGGGCAGGGCAGTCATCTTTATAAAATTAAGAATCTAATCAGTCTAGTTGATGATGCCAATGATGGAAAAAAAGTTAGGTTAGGTAAGTTTTTCGATCGAGTTATTGATGTCAATCAAATGGATGAAAGTAGCAAATTATGGTTCTATTTCTTAGAAGAAATGTGTGACTATTATAAATTTGCCAAAGATGATACATATACTTATTACTATAATACCAGCTTAAATACACTTCCGTTAGCTGACTCTATTGCCGATCGAGTAGATGATTTATTGCAAAAAGGTGCCGTTTTACATCGAGATAAAGCGACTATTCAGTATGAAGTTTCAGATAAGAAAATTTCAATGAAGATCTCAACAGATCCAGAGACAAAAACCGCTAAAATCTTTGTTGATTACATTGTTGATCCAAATAATTTTGATCATGTCATTTGGGGTAACCAACATCTTTACTTTATTAGCAAAAATAGCTGGATTAACTTCAAAAATATTAACCCACGCAAGATACAGCGATCCGGAATTGAGTTTGGTAACCACTTAGAATTTGGTGCAGAAACGATGCCAACTTTTGGCCGTAAAATTCTACCGATTCTAAAAGAAAGTAATCTTTTTGAAATTGAAGGTGAAAAACAACTTGAAGCAGAACTTCCACCAGTTGCTAAAATCTTCTTCAAACTTGATTTTCAAGACAAGAACATTGTTTGTCGTCCTAGCGTAAAATACGGTGAGCATGAGTATCAACTGCTTGAAAAAGACAAAGAAACGCGTAACTTTACCCGTGAACTTGATAAAGAAGAGGCAGCACAGAAGCTGGTTGAAGATCTTGGTTTTAGTCAAAATGAGGACCAGAGAAACTACGAGCTTTCAATTGGCAGCAGCGATAAAATTGACTATTTCTTCGATGAAGGGCTTAACCAGTTAAAATCTGTTGGTAAAGTCGAAGCTACTGCCGCTTTTAAACGCCTGATTGCAAATACGAAGACTAAGTTCACTGTAAGTCTCGGAATTCGCCTTGGTGAAAATACCATCGATCTTGAAATCAAAGGTGATGAACTTGCACCAGAAGATATCCAAGCAATTTTGAACGCTTATCAAGAAAAGAAACACTACTTCATGCTCAGAGACGGCCAAATGCGTGCTGTTGATTCACCTTCAATTGAAGAATTAGCTCAAGTTATGAAGGCAATGGACATCAGTCTAGATAAATTTGTTAAAGGCAAGATGGCAGTGCCAGCATATCGCGCTTTTTATCTTGAAAAAATGCTAAAAAATCGTGACGATCTGCAATATACCAGTAACGATGCTTTCAACAAGTTGATTGATGATCTAGACAAAGGCAATGTCAAAGCCGCTAAAGTGCCAAATAAACTAAAGAAAGTTTTGCGACCATATCAGACAAAAGGCTTTGAATGGCTAACGACGCTAGTTAACTACCAATTAGGCGGTTTGCTTGCCGATGAAATGGGTCTGGGTAAAACGCTCCAAGTGATTTCTGTTTTGCTTTCTCGCCAAAATAAGAGTAACTTGCCAAGCTTAGTCATTGTGCCAGCTTCAGTTGTATATAATTGGGAAGCAGAATTTAAGAAATTTGCTCCAGAGCTTAAGACTTTAGTATTAGGTGGCGGAAAAAAAGAGCGAGCAATGCAGCTCAAAGATGCAGAAAAGTCGGATGTATTAATTACTTCATATGATTCACTTAAGCGTGATCTTGAAGAATACGGCAAGCTGAAGTTCGATCTTGAAGTAATTGATGAAGCACAGAATATCAAGAATGCCCGCGCTGCTGTTGCCAAAGCTGTCAAAGTTATTAATGCCAATCACCGAATCGCTTTAACCGGTACGCCAATTGAAAACAACTTGAGTGAACTTTGGAGTATTTTTGATTACTTAATGCCTGGCTTCTTAGGTACATACGACTATTTCAAGAGCACTTATGAAAAGCCAATCGTTAAAGATGGTGATGAAGCGACAGAGCAGAAGCTAAGTCAAATTATTGCACCATTTATTTTGCGCAGGTTGAAGAAGAATGTTTTGAAAGATCTGCCTGATAAAAATGAACAAGTTGTTTACGCTAAATTATCAGGTAAACAAAACGATCTATACCAAGCCCAATCTCAAAAGTTGATTCAGGACTTGAATAAACAAGATGATAAAGACTTCAAGAAGCAACGTTTCCAAGTGTTAGCTGCAATTACAAAATTGCGAGAGTTGTGCTGTGATCCGCACCTTCTTTATGAAGATTATCGCGGCAAGTCTGCCAAGCTTGAAACAACGTTGGGCTTAATCAAAGATTCACTTGCAGACGGCCACAAGATTTTGCTATTTTCACAATTTACCTCAATGCTGGATATTATTGAACAAAAATTGAAGAAAAATAAGATTCCAGTTTACGTAATTACCGGTTCAACGCCAAAACAAAAGCGACAAGAATTGATCCAAGAATTCAATGATCTCAAGGAACCAGCAATTTTCCTAATTTCATTAAAAGCCGGTGGTACTGGGATTAACTTAACTAGTGCCGATGTTGTTATTCACTACGATCCATGGTGGAATGTCGCTGCAGAAAATCAGGCAACTGACCGTGCGCACCGAATGGGACAAAAGAACGATGTAACGATCTACAAGATGGTGGCGAAAGATACGATTGAAGAGAATATCGTCGACTTGCAGGAAAAGAAGGAAAAACTCGCTGAAGCTGTCCTAAATGGTGAAAATATCGGTTCAAACGCTTTAGATAAAGAAGACTTGCTCAAGATTTTGGGTAGATAAATTAATTTGATAGATAATAAGTTCTATCGAAAAATTTTATATAGATCAATAAAATAACTGGAAAAATTCACACAGAAAATTTTCCAGTTATTTTTATTTTAAAAAAGCAAAACCCCCTAAGATATAAGGGTGTAAGGAAGAAAAATTAATATTGCATGTTATAATTAAGTTGGTTTATTTCAATTGCTGATATCGATATTTTTATAGAGACAAGGTAATAAATGTGGAAAACGAAGTTCAGATTAAACCGCTGTTAAAGCGGCTATTTATTACGGCATTGATAATTATGGTTTATGTATTAGGGACACATATGCCGTTACCGTTTGCAGATATTACAAAAGGATATACTGAATTTATCAAAGACACGCCTATTTCTATTATGGGAATGATGAGTGGTGCGGATTTTTTGCGGTTGTCAATTTTTTCAATCGGTTTAAACCCGATGATGATTGCAATGATGCTAATTCAGTTACTAATGATGACAAAAGCATTTGGCTTTGATGCATTACCGACGCAACAAATTGAAATTATTCAACAAGTTATGATTTTGGTTTTTGCTATTTTGCAATCAACCGTCTTCACTTTAGGTTTACATCTAACTGCCCATCCGTATGAAAACTTTATAGTTATAGTTGTTTTGGTTGCTGGCAGTATGCTAGTTAACTGGATGAGTGTGATGAACATCAAGTTTGGAATTGGCGGTACAATGCCGATTATTCTGATTAATATTTTGACTAGGTCAGTGCCATCATTGATTACAGCTATTCAAAATATTATGGATGTGCCTCACTTTAGTATTTATATCATCGTTATGATCGTTGTAACGCTGCTTTTGATCATTTTCTGGAATGCTTTTTCCCATGCGTATTATCCACTAAAGACAATCAACACTGCGCTTGATAGTTATTCTGATCCGATCATTATCCCACTCGGTCTTAATATGGGTGCTATGATGACTTATATGATGGGGATGGCAATTTTGTCATTACCTACGCTTCTTGCAGCATATTTCAGTGCTAACTCTATTTTTAACAATGTTCTTTTCCAAGCAATTGTAAGTACGATTTTAGCTTTTGCCCTCTTTTATTTCTTTACTTTCATGCAATTCAATCCTAAAGAGCAGGCTAAGAGCCTTAGAAACAGCGGTGCCTACATTTTAGGTATACGTCCCAACTTACCAACGCAGAAGTATATTAGAAAGCTGCTATGGATAATCACTTTTCCAGGAGCTTGTTTAACTGCGATTCAGTTGACCTTTGGCTTAATGGGGATGCAACTATTAGGGGATTATGCAGGCTTTGCGATCTTACCAATGAACGCCGTAATGGTCACGATGTTTATGAATAATTTCAAAGATCAGATCACAATTTTACTTTTTCCACATAAATACAATAAGTTGCAGAAAGAAGTTTAGATATGGAGTATTTTATTCCTGCCTGGCATGGTCAATTATCTGACTGGTCTAGCAGTATCCCAAGAATTGAAATATATGATGCTATTGTGAATATGCAATTGCTTCGCAGTGGAGGTCGCAAAGTTGGGTTGATACTGACCGATTATCAACCACAATTCTTGTCAAAATTAAATCAAGTTGGTTTTTATCCTGATAAGATTTTTTCAGTTTTCGATTTTTTGCAAGGAATCAGTTCAAATGAAAGCCAAGTGTTTGATTATCTTGACTTGAATTGGCCAGATGATGTGCGCTTCGATTTAACACCATTTAGAATTTTAGCTTCTTCAAAAGACAGGTTATATGCCAGTATCATCTTTGATTTTAATGGACGCGTTTTAAATGTTAATTATTTTGATAAAGATGAAAAAGAAACTAAGAAGCTGGTTTTTGATACTCGCGGCTTTGTATCAACTGTTGAAGAAGGCGATGTGACTACTTATTATGACCAGATGGGTCATTGGCGCTTCAAGCATAACATCAAGACTGATCATGTTTTGATTAATCAACTTTTCCATTTTTGTGAAAAAACTGAGTACGATCATCTGAGCACTCTGATTACAGAAATTATCAGGGATGAAGTTTTACCAAATGTAAAAAAGAATGATCACTTGATTGTGACTCTGGATGATCAAGCTCAAGTTCCAATTGAGACTTTTATGGTTTATCCAACGATTTTTACTTTGAATCAACTTTATCCATATACTGGTGATTTTAAAAAAATAGGTAATCACACTTTAGTTGTCGATAATCGTCAAAAGATATCGGAGATTGATCCATCGGTTTCATTTATTGTTATTCCATCGTTTTTAGTTGACTTCAAATTAGGTCATAGTCAGCGTTATAAAAATCAAGATATCGGGATTATGATTGAGCATATGCGTTATGAAGAACTAAAAAGTATTCTTTTTGCCTTATATCCAAGACTCTTAACCCATGCTAGTACTGATCGAATTTACTTCTTGTACTACAATACAGAAAAAGAAAATATGATTAACCAAGTAGTGGCAGATTTACAAAAAGAGCACCCAAACGAGTTTAGCTTGAACAGGCCTGAAAAGAGTAAGTTAGAAAACAATTTATCTGATGAAGAAAAATTGCCAAATCTGATCATTAAAGGTAAGCGTCTAACTAGTATCGCTGATGCAATGAATTTCTTAGATAAGGCTCGTATTTTAATTAATTGGAATGTCACTGATCCGTTTATTCAAACTGCGGCCGTCAGTGTTGGTATTCCGCAATTACAAAATTTCAAGACTTTGCAGCTGATTAATCATCGTAACGGTTTGATTTGTAAAACGCCAGAAGATGTGGCTGATGGAGTAAATTATTACCTGGGAAATTTAGGAAATTGGAACCAGGCGTTAGTTTTCGATGTTCAACTTATGAATGCTTACTCGGCTGATAATCTTCTGAAGCAATGGCAGAGTGTTTTAAATAATGAGGAAGAGATATAGATGGATGTTTTGCAGATAGGTCCAGATAACTGGGCAGAAAAATATGAAATTCCTGATGATGTGGTTTGGCATTTTAACGATTTTTCTGCAAAAAAATATCAAAAAGAAAAAAACATCAGTAAGTTTGCGGTTGTGATTATTACTGGTGAGAACAACTTGCAAGATCAAGATTGAAAAAAATTACAGTGGCTCTCAGTACCTTATGGAGTTTTATATTTACCTGGTGTTAAAGAAAAATTGAGTTCCGCTGGACAAGATTTTATTGTCTATCAGGTTGGTAAAGAGCTTACTCAAGATCCACAAGATTTGATCAATTCACTTTTGAGTAAATATTTTGTTGGACAGTCTGGTATTCGATATTTTCCAACGGATATTGTTATTACTAATCCAAATATTGAGGAGTATGAATTTCTTGATTCGGCTCACTTGAAACTGATTTTGGATACTAACGAGAAGTGGATCACGATTGGGTCATATCGTGCAAGTTTCTATGTGGATCCAGATCGAATTTTTAAGATTTGGCTTTCGTTAAGAAGTTTGAACATAAAAGTACGCTTGCGGATATTCCCATCATTTATGGGAACAAATGGTAGTATTTCTGAATATGAAGTGATCAATATAGATCCTGAAAAAAAGGAAGAGTATCAATTAAAACTGGAGGCGTTAAAAAAGGCCCGAGTTGTTAGCTGCAACGTTGAAGCAAAAGGTGAAGGGGCTTTGATTTTAGGGGTACTTCACTGGCGTTGGTCACGCAAGGAAGTTGGTACATTTATTCCAGGAGGACAAAGAATCGTTGATCAGATTAATCACGATGACATTGCTTATCACTTCAATCCAGGTGATATGAAGCCGCCTTTGAATGTATATTTTTCCGGTGCCCGTGGTTTGGAAGGCTTTGAAGCATATCCAATGTTTAGAAAAATGAAGGCACCAGCGCTACTTTTTACCGATATGAGATTATCAGTGGGTGAATTCTATGAGGACGCTAGTCAATCAATCGGTGAACAGATTATGGCAGTTATCGATAAGACACTTGAGAAACTCGGCTTTTCTCATGATCAATTAGTGATGACTGGAATTTCAATGGGGACTTATCCAGCGCTTAAATATGGCGCTCAAATGCAGGCGCACGCAATTATTGTGGCTAAACCAATTACGAACCTTGGCTATGTTGCTTCACGTGAGCGTCTGCAAAGGCCTGATGAGTTTGATACGATTTTTGATATTGATAATCAATTTGTTAACCATCTTGATTTAGATCATTTAAAGGAATTGGACCAACTTTTCTGGGAACGATTTGAAATGTGTGATTTAATCAAAACGCGTCTGTTCATCGGTTATATGATTAACGATGATTACGACAACAGAACTGTTGCTCGGTTGAAAGAATCAAAGACGATCAAGAAGGCTAGACAGATAGTATATAAGGGTTATGAAGGCCGCCACAATGACAATCCCCAGATTGTCCAATGGTTCATTGAAAGAGTTCAACAGATACTTGCAACGGATTTTGGTAGAAAGATGAAAAATGGAACAGATTATTAATCAAATTTATTGGGACGGTGTCAATGATACATACATGCCAGGCACCAGATTTAAAAAATTCTCTGATAAAACAATTGAATTTGAAAATAATTTGATGGCACCAGGTCATAGCATCATGACTTGGACTTCAACTAATAACTACCAGAGTAGTAAGGCTGTACCGCAGTTACCAATCTTAATTAAGGGACATTCTTACCGCATTTTTATTAAAGGTGAAACTGAGCCGGCCAATACTTTTGTTAACCGGCTAACCTTTTATGATGCTCAAAACGATGAAATTGAACATAAGGACTTTACATCGCTTGAATACAATTTTGTTTTTCCAGAAAATGCTACTTCTTATAAATTTGAAATTGTTAATGCGGGATGTAGAAAGATCCGTTTTAAAAGACTGCAAATTGCTGATGAAGATCTGCCAAAAAAGATCTTCGACGATATTTACTTTAGTGAGGAGATTAATCCGAATCCGAAGCAGACACTTAATGTAATTTTGGTTATGGATAATATGCATGGTCGCAAGATTTGGAGTCATTTGGAGCGTTTTGCAGGTGTTTCGCCAATGTTAGTAGTTAATATTAGTTGGCAAGGTCGTGAAAAAGCTGGTCAAGTAGTAAAAGAATGGCTTGCAGAAAATAAGATCACTAAGTTTCGTTTGATTAGTACTAACACCAAATTAAATAGTTTGATTCCTGATATTTTTATCGATCGTTTCAATGTTGAATACTATGACAACAATTCCATCCGCAGCAAGAATCATTTGATGCAAAAAGATACTACTTGGTATTCAGAGAATATCTGTGATCCAGACTGGATTGCGATTGAACATTTTTTGAAACGTAAGCATATGGAGGCGCAGGATGAGTTTATCTAAACTGCAAATTCGCAGATTGCTTAAAAAAATAAATAAATTAAAACCAAAAATGCGGGCGATGTCAGATGATGAATTAAAGCATCAGACTGATATTTTTCGTGAGCAGCTGAAAAATGGTGAAAGTTTAAGAAAAATTTTGCCGGAAGCTTTTGCCGCAATGCGTGAGGCTGACTACCGGGTGTTAGGGATGTTTCCATACGATGTTCAAGTGATGGGTGGAATCATCTTGAGTGAAGGTGCGATTGCCGAAATGAAGACCGGTGAAGGTAAAACTTTGACCGCTACAATGCCGTTATACCTAAATGCTCTTTCTGGTGAAGGCGCAATGCTTGTAACGCCTAACGATTATTTGGCTGGTCGTGACGAGGAGACTCTGAAGCCTGTTTATGAATGGATGGGACTAACTGTTAGTACCGGGTTTCCTAAGGCAAACACTGATGAGACTATCAAAGTTTCAGCTAAACAAAAAAGAGAATGGTACAACTCTGATATCTTGTATACAACCGCTAGTACACTGGCTTTTGATTACTTATTCGATAACTTAGCTTCAAGTAAAGATGAGCAATACCTGCGACCATATAACTTTGTTATTATCGATGAAGTAGACGAAGTTTTACTGGATCAAGCGGAATCACCATTCGTTATCGCCAGTCAGCCAAAGCTGCAATCTAACTTATATAATTTAGCCGATCGTTTTGTGAAGTTGCTAAAAGTAAAGCGCGATTATATTTATAAGCGTGACCGGCAACTATTCTGGCTCACCTATAATGGCATTAAACGTGCAGAAACATACTTTAGAATTGATAATTTGTTTAGTGAAGAAAACCGCGAAATCTACCGCCACGTGATTTTAGCTCTGCAGGCACATCTATTAATGCGTAAAGGGCACGAATACTTAGTAGTTCAAGGTAAGGTTGTCTTGCTCGATGAAGCCGATGGCCGTTTGAAAAAAGGCGTTCAGGTTGGTACTGGTCTGCACCAGGCGATTGAAGCAAAAGAAAATGTTAAGTTAACTGATGTACAAAAGGTTGCGGCTTCGATCACTTTCCCAAGTTTATTCGGCCTGTTTAAAAAAGTTTCTGGAATGAGTGGGACAGTCAGGACAGAACAAAATGAATTTTTGAAAACTTACAACCTGAAAATCTATCCAGTTCCAACAAGAAAACCAGTTATCAGAAAAGATTATAAATCGAAAATTTTCTTAACAACTTCTGATAAGCTAATGGCCGCAATTGATCAAGTAATTAAACTTCACAATGAAGGGCGCCCCGTTTTATTAGTAGCTGGTTCAGTAGAAAACTCCGAAATCATTTCGGAATTATTGTTGAACGATGGGATTGCACACAATGTCTTGAATGCCTTTAATATCGTGCGTGAAGCCGAAATTGTTAAGAATGCGGGGCAAGAAGGCGCCGTTACGGTCGCTACAAATATGGCTGGTCGTGGTACTGATATTAAGCTGGGACCAGGTGTTAAAGAAAAAGGTGGCTTAGCCGTTATAGGTACCGAAATGCTATCGGAGCGCGTTAAGCAGCAACTCGCTGGTCGTGCGGGGCGTCAGGGAGACCCAGGAACGAGTCAGTTTTATATTTCTTTAGAAGACCACTACGTTTCTCGTGCAAGTACAGAAAGGATGAAGCGATACTATCGTAAGTTGCGTGCGAAAAAAGAAGATGGACAGAAGATTATTCAAATTGATGGTATCCCATTAAGAATTAGTTTGCAGATGCTTCGTCAAAGAGTTGCTGTACAAGGTGCAATGTCGCGTATGCAAACTAACAAATACGAAGCAGTTCTCCGAATGCAGCGTAATACTTTCTATCAGAATCGTAGAAAGATTATGATGGCAGACGACTTAAAGGAGCGGGTAGAGCGCTATTTGCATAAAGGAATTGAATATTATCTTAATGAGCAAGACCGCTGGGATAGCGCAGACTTGTTGCGGTTAGTTAATGACCATATCAGTTATGAAGTTTTAGGGGTTAAACATAATTTAAAGACCAAGAAAGAGATCGAAGATTATTTACTTGATTTGTGTCACGAAGTGCTTAAGCAAAAAGCTAAAGTTTTAATTAATGATGAACAATTAACACAGTTTTATCGAACGGTAATTTTACACGCAATGGATGGCTGCTGGATTGATCAGATGGATTATCTGTCGTCATTGAAGATGTACGTTGATAAATGGCCACTAGCTGGTTACAATTCAGATTTTATCTACCAACAACGTGCTTTTAATTCTTTTGAAAAAATGATTGAGCGCATCAATTGTATGATCGTTGATAACTTGCTTTTGAGTCCAATTTATTTGAATGAGAAGAACCAACTTGTGGTCGTATTTAATTAGTAATTAGAGGATAAAAATGACTGTCTATAGTGTAAATTTAGGTATTGGATGGGCTAGCAGCGGCGTTGAATATGCTCAGAAATATCGAAATGAGTCTTTTGAAAAATTGCATATTCCGGCAAAGTTTATCTTTTCGGATTTAATCTTAGGAAATAATATCGAAGATTTGACCAAAAATATGGGTTATGATGATGATCAAATTATCTGGTTGTATAACTTTTTTACTGATGTAAAAATTGCGCCGTCAACGTATAAACTTGAGCGGATTGTTCAAGACCTGAATTTACGTAAGCGTAGTGTTGCTAGCGTTAATCGCACTGGTAGCAAAGAAATGACCTACCGCTTGCCTGATGAAAATTTGTCGATTGCTGTTCGCTTGAATAATTTGCGTGAGCAGACAATTGATCAGGTGACTTATTTTGATAAGGATCAGATGAGCAAGCGTGAGTTTTATTCGTACACCAAATATGCAACTGAATATTATGAAGGAAATGGTTCAAATAAGGTGACTTTCCGTGAGTTCTACAACGAAGACGGCTCGGTTGCTTACGTTCAACACTTAGACGATAATAGCGAATTATTTGAATTTCCTGACAAAAATATTCTGATGACCAAGAACGACCTTTACCGTGAAATGGTGAAGAAGCTCAATCTTCAAAAAGATGATGTCATTATCATGGACCGTGAAGATGAAAATGATGATTTGAGTAATGGGCAAATTTTCTTTGAGGAACATAAACCTGCAAAATTAATCGTGATTGTTCATGCTGATCACTATGATGTGCACTATACCGACGATCAAAATATTCTCTGGAATAATTTCTATGAGTTTCAGTTTACTCATAATGACGATGTTGACAGTTTTGTTTGTGCCACGCCTAAGCAGACGGAATTGTTAAGAGAGCAAGAGAAGAAGTATTACAATAACGACGCTCGCGTTGACTGTATCCCTGTTGGTTGTGTCAAGACTTTGGTTAAATCTGATAAAAAGCGTAAACCATATTCTTTAATTACAGCATCACGTTTAGCTTCAGAAAAGCACGTTGATTGGATTGTTCGTGCAGTAATTGCAGCTAAGAAGGAAATTCCTGAACTAAATTTGGATATCTATGGTCGCGGCGGCATGGGCACGCGTCTTGAAGAAATTATCCGCGAAAACAATGCGGAAAGTTATATCCGTTTGATGGGTCAACGTGATCTTGATGATGTTTATGTTAATTATGAAGGTTATATTGCTGCTTCAACTAGTGAAGGTTTCGGCTTGAGTTTACTAGAAGCAGTTAGCTCGGGATGTGCCATGATTGGTTTTGATGTACCATACGGGAATCCAACTTTTATTGATGACGGCAAGAATGGATATCTTCTTCCATACGATGAGGACTGGGATGTTCGAGAAAAGATTAATAAATTAACTGAAGCAATTGTCAAAATGTTTAAGAGCTCTGATGTACCGGCGTTTAATCAGCGGTCATATGAAATTGCGGAACCATATTTGTTAGACAATGTAGCACAAGAATGGAAGAAACTATTGGAGGATTTGAAAGATGATTAATTTAATTGAAAGATTGGACATGCCTTCATTAGCCTTCATTCGCTCACAAGAATTTGCGGATTTGAAAATTCCAACAGTGGTCATGCATGACAATGGCTTTTTGCCAGATAATGTTAATTCACCAGCTAAGTTTTATTGCGGCTTCACTGATGAAATAAAGCCACTCTACTTTGATAGATTACCGCTCCCCAAATATTGGCGTTTCAAGGCTTCATCGCTTCAGGCAGATGTCTATGATTTGGATCACAAGCGAGCAACAATTTTCTATGACAAAACTGACAATAGTCGTTTGGTTAAAGAGGTTCAATGGCTGAATAAGAATGGGCAACTTAGTTGGATTGATCATTACAACAAGAGTGGTTGGAAGTTTGCCAAGACTTTTTTCAATAATGGTCGTGCGGTCGTGCGAAAGTTATTTGATAAAAATGGCAAGTGTGTAATTGAACATAATTTAATTGCTGATGATTTTTATCTGGATTATCAAGGCACCAAAAAGCATTTTGCTAGCTTAGCTGAATTTACAATTCATTATTTAAAAGATCGCGGTTATAGTCTTGACCATATTTTCTACAATACTTTGAACGAGTCGATGAATGTTACGTTGAACTTGAATGAAAAAGGTACTGATACGATGTTCTGGCACGAACCAGTGAGCGGTGCCTTGCCAGGAAATATGGAATACTTGATGAACACTAAGTCTCGGACTAAACATATTGTTTTTCAAAGATATGATGAATGGATGAAGGCGCAGAGCATGATTCCGGAAGATACGGGGAATGTTGATTTTCAGTATTTAGGGATGGTTTATCCGCATTCACGTAGCAACCAGCTTCGACCTAACGCTTTGATTTTTACCAATTCTGATCAAATTGAAGCATTGGACAAAATTGTAACTGCAATGCCTAACATTCGCTTTAATATCGCCGCAGTTACTGAAATGTCTGATAAACTAATGGCGTTTGATCAATATGACAACGTGAAGTTATATCCCGTCGTTAAAAAAGATAAGGCCGCAGAATTATTAAAGGAATGTGATTTGTACTTCGATATTAACTATAATAATGAAATTTTGTCAGCGGTTCGCTCTGCTTTTGAACAAAATATGCTCATTATCGGTTTTAGAGATACGTTACACGAGCCACAATTTGTCGCTGATAAGTATATCTTTGATGCTAGTGAAATTGATAAGATCAAACGGTTAATAGATCATGTATTAGAGAGTAAAATAAATATGAAAGAAGCCCTTGATTATCAAAGGCGAATGGCAAGTGATACTACGATTAGCGAGTTTAAAGAAAAGATAGAGGCGCTGGAAAATGAATAAAGATAACGATTCAAATCAAACTTACGTTGGTAAACATGCCTTAGATCGCTTGCAAGAAGTAGAGAAAGATCATCAACGGGCTTACAAGAAGCGATCTAGCTCCTTTAACTTCAATCGATTAATTATGGTATTGGTTTTTGCATTGATCGTAGGATTAATGATTTATTCCATGTTTAGGCAATAAATAACGCCACGCTCTTTGACAATGCTGTACATAGATACTAACATAGTAAGTAATATGACGGATATAGAACGCTTAACATAACAAAAAAGAAAGTGCGATAACTATGAAAAGAAACAGCAGAGACAACCGGGAAGATAAAGACTTACACCAAAAGAATAGTCGTATTCCTGAAGACGATTACTTTGATCCGGATTCATTAAAAGAAAAGAAAGGCAATGAAGACTACTTGAAGGAGATGGCAGCTTTGACTGCCGTCTTTGGCGTTGGTGCAGCAGGCTTAGCATTTACACCTAATAAAGTTCACGCTGCTGAAAGTGTGGTTGATAATAAGTCGCAAGTTGTTGGTTCAAGTTCGCAAGCTAACCAAACTAGTGGCTCAAGTTCAGATGTAGATAATGAAAGTCAAAAGTCATTAAAAAATGACGAAAGTAATTCTAGCAAGGCAACCAACAGTAGTAGTGAAGCAAATAAAGAAAGTACTAGCGATAGCCAGGTTCAGAGTAAATCTGTAGAAGATAGTACTAGTGCTGTAAAAACTGAAAATAGTTCAAGTAAAGTTGAACAAAATAGCGTATCAAATAGTGTAGTAAATAAGAAATCTAGCAGTTCAGAAAGCAATTCAATTGCTAGAAATAGTAGTAGTGATAGCAAGTTAACTTCAAGTTCAAATAGTCAAATTAATAGCGAAACTGACTCTACTAGTAATTCTTCAGTGAATAGTAGCAGTTTGGCTGATTCTTTGAGTATTTCAAGAGATAAACTGAATACTTTAGACTTAAGCGACAAAAAGGCAGTTGCCAAGTTGTTTGGCGCTTCTTTTGTGCAGACTAATAATTTAACTGAACAAACTGCGACTATTAATGGTGGTACGGACGTTAGTGATTATGACAGTTTTAGTAAAGCTATTAGTAATACTAATGTTTCTATCATTAACTTGACCAAAGATATTACTATAACTAGTAATCCTTCTACTATCAGTAGAAATTTAACGATTAACGGTAATGGGCACAAAATTTACTATAACAGTTATTACCAAACCATCACTAATAATGATAGTAAAAATCATAGTCCTTTGAATGTTAATGTTAATAATGCTGAAATTTATGGTACAAGCACTGGAACCTACTCACTTTATGGTACACAAGGTGACGTTAATTTAGTCTTAAAGAGTATAACCTTTACTGGTGGTACTGCTGTATGGACAGATACTAACAATTCTTATACTAAGAATGTGAAATTTGAAGGTAATAACTCAATAAAGGCTGATAATTATACTGACGCTTCAGGTACTAACCAGACCCCTAACTTCTGGGCAGTTGATGGACAAAATACTCAATTATATGTTGGTAATAATGTTACTGTAGCTGATGGTGCCACCTTAAATGTTGATGGTAATAATAGAGTTCAATTTAACATTCTTGAAAAAGATAACGATAACGACCATAGTTTTATTGTCGGAAACAATGCAAATGTTACTTTAACAGGATCAACTATTGCTAATGTAAACTTAGACCAATCTGTAAATGGTGGTAGTTGGAATAATCATGTAAATATCGGTGATGGTGCAACGGTTAATATGACTGCACCAACTGCCAATATTGTTATGAGAAGTGGTGCTAGTGGTACCCACGATTCTAATTTGACAGTTAGTTCCAATGCGACTGTTAACTTAACGACAACTAATCCAGACTCTAATAGCGGACAAGGTAATGTTGTAATTTATTCTCAAGGTGGATATTATTCTGGATCTATTCCAGCTACTACAAGTAATTATCCTAATAATACAGGTACCATTAATATTGAAAAAGGTGCCAGTGTTAACATGGTTGCTGCTGGTAAAAATACAGGAAACATCGTTACTGATTTGAACAATTTACAGGTAAATATTAATGATCCAGAAAGTGTTCATTTACAAAACCACGGTGGTGCCGCATATCAATCATACGGTTCAAGCAGCCAAATTACCGTAAAGGCTGATAATACTAACGTGACTACAGTTGACTTCCAGAAAAATAGTAGTGAAAGTCAAGTTTTGAGTGGGTCAACCACTGTAATTAAAGGAACTAATACTGCTGGTGAAACATCGACATCAATTGATTCGATTGATGGTAATGATGTTACTACAGAAGATAAGGATGTTTTACAAAATGTAAATAACAATAGAACTACTAATGTTACTTATAATGGGGGCACCCAAAGCTCAATAAGCAAATCAATTAGTAATTCGATAGTCGATTCAATTAGTGATAGTCAAAAGCAAGTTGAAAGTGACAGTACAAGTAAGAGCATCCAAGATAGTCAAGCTGCTTCAGCTGTTAAGAGTCAAAGCATAGTAAATAGTGAAAACAGCGCTTCTAATAGTATTATTCAGTCACAAAACGAAAGCGCAAGCGCTGCTCAAAGCACGCAAAAGTCTATTAATGAAAGTACTAGTGTATCAAATAGCATTGTTCAGTCACAAAACGCAAGCACAAGTACAGCTCAAAGCGAAGAAAGTCAATCTAATAGTATTAAAGAAAGCCAGACCGCTTCAGCCAATAAGAGCCAAAGTCTTGCCAATAGTGAGAGTGCAAGTGTTGAAAAGAGTCAAAATGAATCGGCTAACGCAAGTCAGAGCAAGGCGAATAGTGAAAGCGTAAGTACTGAGAAATCAATAAATGATTCAATTAATAAGAGTACAAGCGCCTCCAACAGCATCGTTGCATCACAAAACGCAAGTACCAGTGCAGCTCAAAGCGAAGCAAGTTTGTCCAATAGCATAGCCAACAGTCAAACAGCTTCAGCTAACAAGAGCCAAAGTCTTGCTAATAGCGAAAGTGCAAGCATTGAGAAGTCAATTAATGATAGTACAAGTGCCAAGAATAGTACTGAGAAGAGTCAAAATGATTCAATCAATAAGAGTACTAGTGCTTTCAACAGCATTGCTCAATCACAAAACGAAAGCAAGAGCTTAGCAGACAGCGAAAGTACAAGTATCCAGACGTCTATTAACGACAGTACCAATGCTTCAAATAGTAAAGTAGCTTCAGAAAATGCAAGTACAAGCGTTGCTCAAAGCGAATCTAATGCACAAGATAAATCCATTAATGAAAGTACCAGTGTATCCAATAGCATTGTTGCTTCACAAAACGCAAGTGTAAGTGCGGCAAACAGCGAAGCCAGTCAATCTAACAGCATTAGAGAAAGTCAAAATGCTTCAGCTGAAAAGAGTCAAAGTCTTGCGAATAGTGAAAGTGCAAGTGTCCAGACGTCTATTAACGACAGTATCGATGCTTCAAATAGTAAGGTAGCTTCAGAGAATGCAAGTACAAGCGCCGCTCAAAGTGAAAGTATCAAGAATGAAACTTCAGCTCAACAAAGCTTGAGTGAAAAGCAAAGCATAGCAAATAGCCAGATAGCTTCCGCAAATAAGAGTGAGAGTTTGGCTCAAAGTGAGACTGCAAGTCGCCAAGCAAGCGAAACAGCATCAGCACAAGAAAGTTTGAGTGAAAAGCAAAGTGCTGCAAATAGTCAGGCTGCTTCAGAAAACAAGAGTCAAAGCCTTGCAAATAGCGAAATCGCAAGTGTTGAGAAGTCTATTAATGACTCAATCAATAAGAGTACCAGCGCATCCAATAGCATTGTTGCTTCACAAAATGCAAGTACGAGCGCAGCTCAAAGTGAATCTAATGCACAAGACAAATCATTAAACGATAGTACTAGTGTTTCAAACAGTATAGTTGCATCACAGAACGCAAGTGCCAGTGCAGCGAACAGCGAAGCTAGCTTGTCTAACAGTATAGCTAACAGTCAAACTGCATCAGCTCAAGAAAGTTTGAGTGAAAAAGACAGTCTTGCAAATAGTCAGGCTGCTTCCGCAAATAAGAGCCAGAGCCTAGCGAATAGTGAAAGTACTAGTGTTGAAAAGAGTCAAAACGAATCCACTAATGCTAGTCAAAGCAAGGCTAACAGTGAAAGTGCAAGTATCGAAAAATCAATTAATGACAGTATCAGCGTATCTAACAGCATTGTTGCATCGCAAAACGCAAGCACAAGTGCAGCAAACAGTGAAGCAAGTCAATCTAATAGCCTTGCAAATAGCCAAGCAGCCTCAGCTCAACAGAGCTTGAGTGAAAAACAAAGCTTTGCTAACAGCCAAATTGCTTCAGCAAATAAGAGTACAAGTTTGTCACAAAGTGAAGCAAATGAGCAAAGTAAGTCAATCAATGACAGTTCAAGTATTGCCAACAGCATTGCAGCTTCAGAAAATGCAAGTACAAGTATCGCTCAAAGCGAAGCTAGCTTGTCCAACAGTATAGCTAACAGTCAAGTAGCTAGCGCAAACAAGAGCCAAAGTATTGCAAACAGTGAAAGTACTAGTGTTGAAAAGAGTCAAAACGAATCTACTAACGCCAGTGCAAGTTTGTCCAATAGCACTGTTGCATCACAAAATGCAAGCGCTAGTGCCGCAAACAGCGAAGCAAGCCAATCTAATAGTCTTGCGAATAGTCAAGCTGCATCTGCAAATAAGAGCGAAAGCTTGGCTCAAAGTGAAAAGGCTAGTGCAAGTGAAAGTATTCAGAAGTCAATTAATGATAGTATCAATGCTTCAAATAGTAAGGTGGCTTCAGAGAATGCAAGCACTAGTGCCGCAAACAGCAAATCAGCAGAAATCAATGAGAGTACAAGTGCGCAAAACAGTACTATTAAATCTCAAAATGCAAGTAAGAGTTTAGCGAACAGTCAGGCTGCAAGTACTGAAAAATCAATTAATGATAGTATCAGCGCATCTAACAGCATTATTGCTTCACAAAACGCAAGTGCTAGTGTAGCAAACAGTGAAGCAAGTTTGTCTAACAGTATTGCCAACAGCCAGACAGCCAGCGCAAATAAGAGTGAAAGTTTGGCTCAAAGTGAAAATGCAAGCCGTCAATCAAGTGAAACTGCATCCGCTCAAGAAAGTTTGAGTGAAAAAGAGAGCATAGCAAATAGCCAAACCGCTTCAGTCAACAAGAGCACGAGTCTTTCACAAAGTGAAGCAAATGCACAAAGTAAGTCAATTAATGATAGCAGCAGTATTTCAAACAGTATTCTTGCATCACAATTGGCAAGTGCAAGCGCTAAACAAAGTGAGGCAAGCTTGTCTAACAGCTTAGCAAATAGCCAAACAGACTCAGCACAACAAAGCTTAAGTGAAAAGCAGAGCATAGCCAATAGTCAGGAAGCTTCTGCAAATAAGAGCCAAAGCCTTGCAAATAGCGAAAGTACTAGCGTAGAGAAGAGTCAAAATGAATCAACAAATGCTAGTGTAAGTTTATCTAATAGTATTGTTAATAGTGAAATTGCTTCAGCCAACAAGAGTGAAAGTTTAGCTCAAAGTGAAGCAGCAAGTCGCCAAGCAAGTGAAACTGCATCAGCACAACAAAGTTTGAGTGAGAAGCAAAGTATTGAAAATAGTCAGACTGCATCTGCAAATAAGAGTCAAAACTTGGCAAATAGTGAAAGTGCAAGCGCTGAAAAATCAATTAATGAAAGTGTAAGCACTGCCCAAAGTGAATCTAATGCACAAGATAAATCACTCAACGATAGCATCAGTATTTCCAACAGCATTGTTGCTTCAGAAAACGCAAGCGCAAGTGCAGCAAATAGTGAAGCAAGTCAATCAAACAGTATTAGAGAAAGTCAAAATGCTTCAGCCAACAAGAGTGAAAGCATAGCTAACAGCCAAAGTGCAAGCATTCAAAAGTCTATTAACGACAGTACTAGCGCATCTAACAGCATTGTTGCATCACAAAACGCAAGTACTAGCGCTGTTCAAAGTGAAAGTATCAAGAATGAAACTTCCGCTCAAAAGAGCTTGAGTGAAAAGCAAAGCCTTTCTAACAGACAGACTGCTTCGATCAATGAAAGCCAAAGTATTGCCAACAGTCAAAGTACAAGTACTGATAAATCACTTAACGATAGCATTAGCGTATCCAATAGTATTGTTGCTTCACACAATTCAAGTACCAGTTCAGGACAAAGCGAAAACGCAAGTAACCAAGCATCACAAATTGTTAGTGAAAGCTTAGCTAATAGTCAGAGTGCAAGTAATGAACGGTCAATTAATGAAAGTAAAAGTGCAGCAAACAGCAAATCAGCATCCATTAATGAAAGTGAAAATGCATCTAACAGTAAAGTGGCTTCGGAAAACGCAAGTATCAGTGCAGCTCAAAGTGAAAACAGCTTGTCCAATAGTATCGCTAATAGCCAAGTGGCATCAGCTAATGCAAGTCAAAGTATTGCTAATAGTGAAAGTGCAAGCGTTGAAAAGAGCGAAAATGCTTCTGCAAACAAGAGTGAAAGTTTGGCCCAAAGCGAAGCCACAAGCACGCAAGCCAGTCGAGCTGCCACAGCTCAACAAAGCTTGAGTGAGAAGCAAAGTATTTCCGACAGCCAAGCAGCTAGTGCAAATAAGAGCACAAGTCTTTCACAAAGCGAAGCAAACGAACAAAGCAAGTCAATTAATGATAGCAGCAGTATTTCAAACAGTATTCTTGCATCACAATTGGCAAGCCAAAGCATCGTAAATAGTAATAATAGCACTTCTACCAGCGCTGCTGCTTCTGCAAATGACAGCACGAGTGCAGCACAAAGTGAGGCAAGTTTGTCTAATAGTATTACTAATAGTCAAACCGCATCAGCCAACAAGAGCCAAAGTGTAGCTGATAGTCAAAGCGCAAGCACTGAAGCATCACAAAATGCCTCAGCAAATGCAAGCGAAAGCTTATCTAACAGCATAGCTAACAGTGAAGCCGCGTCAGCTCAAAAGAGCACAAGTTTGTCACAGAGTGAAGTCAACGCTAACGACAAATCAATCAATGACAGTAGCAGTATTTCAAATAGTATCTTGGCATCACAATTAGCAAGTCAAAGTGTTGCTCAAAGTGAAGCAAGTTTGTCCAACAGCATAGCTAATAGTCAAACGGTTTCAGCAAACAAGAGTGAAAGTCTTGCACAAAGTGAAAATGCAAGTCGTCAAGCGAGTGAAACAGCTTCAGCTCAACAAAGTCTGAGTGAAAAAGAAAGCATTACAAATAGTCAGGCTGCTAGTGTAAACAAGAGCCAAAGTCTTGCAAATAGCGAGAGCGCAAGTGTTGAAAAGAGTCAAAACGCTTCAACCAATGCTAGTGAAAGTTTAGCTAACAGTCAAAGTACAAGCGCTCAGGCTTCACAAAATGCAAGCACCAGTTTGTCCAATAGCATAGCTAATAGCCAAAATGCTTCGGCCAACGAAAGTCAAAGCTTAGTTCAAAGTGAAGTTGCAAGCACTCAAAAGAGCGAAAGCATCGTACAGAGCTAAGCTAACAGCAAAGTTGCGTCCATTAACTATAGCAGTAGTATTTCTAACAGCATCCTAGCTTCACAATTAGCAAGCCAAAGTGTTGCTCAAAGTACTGCAAGCTTGTCCAATAGCATAGCTAATAGCCAAACTGTTTCAGCTAATAAGAGTGAAAGTTTAGCACAAAGTGAAACTGCATCTGCTCAGAAGAGTTTGAGTGAGAAACAAAGTATTGCTAACAGTCAAACTGCTTCCACAAATAAGAGTCAAAGTATAGCTGATAGTGAAAATGCTAGCGCTGAAAAGAGTCAAAATGCTTCTATTAATGCTAGTGAAAGTTTGGCAAACAGCGAGAGTGCCAGTGCTCAAGCATCACAAAATGCGAGCGAAAGCTTATTTAACAGCATTGTCAACAGTGAGGCTGCTTCCGCAAACAAGAGTGAGAGTTTAGCCCAAGGTCAAGCCGCAAGTACTCAAGCTAGTGAAGCCGCATCAGCTCAACAGAGTTTGAGTGAAAAGCAAAGCATTACAAATAGTCAAACAGCTTCGGCTAATGCAAGTCAAAGCCTTGCTGAGAGTGAAAGTGCAAGTACTAAGACTTCAATCAATGACAGCAGCAGTATTTCCAACAGTATTCTTGCTTCACAATTAGAAAGTCAGAGTCTTGTGAATAGCGAGAGTGCTAGCGCTCAAACTTCACAAAATACAAGCACCAGTTTGTCCACCAGTATTGCTAATAGTGAGGCTGCCTCAGCAAACAAGAGTGAAAGTATAGCTCAGAGCGAAGCTGCATCTGCACAAAAGAGTGAAAGTCTTGACCAAAGCGAGAAGGCTAGCGCAAGCATCAAGGATGAAGAATCTGCTCAAGAAAGCTTAAGTATTAAGCAAAGTATTTCCAACAGTCAGTCAGCTTCAGCAAATGAGAGCGCAAGTTTGTCAAATGATCAAAATAAATCAATTAATGACAGTAGCAGCATTTCAAATAGTATTCTTGCATCTCAATTAGCGAGCCAAAGTGCTGCACAGAGTCAGGCAAGTTTGTCCAACAGCATCGCTAACAGTCAAGACGCATCAGTACAAAAGAGTGAAAGCTTAGCTCAAAGTGAGGCTGCAAGTACCCAAGCTAGCGAAGCTGCATCCGCACAAAAGAGTGAAAGTATTGCTCAAAGTCAAGAGAACAGTCAAGCTGCCTCAGCTCAAAAGAGTACAAGCTTGTCACAAAGTGAAGTTAACTCAAACGAAAAATCAATCAATGATAGTTCAAGCATTTCCAACAGTATCTTGGCATCACAATTGGTAAGCACAAGCGCAGAACAAAGCGAAGCAAGCTTATCTAACAGTCAAACTGTTTCTGCAAATGAAAGCCAAAGCTTAGCAAACAGCGAAAGTGCAAGTGCTGAAAAGAGTCAAAACTCCTCTGCTAATAAGAGTGAGAGTCTTTCACAAAGTGAAGTTGATTCCCACAATAAGTCAATTAACGATAGCAGCAGTATTTCTAACAGCATTCTTACTTCACAATTAGCAAGTCAAAGTGCGGCTCAAAGCGAAACAGCTTCAACTCAAGAAAGTTTGAGTAGACAGCAAAGTGCTGAAACTAGTCAAAGCATTGTTAATAGCGAAAGCGCAAGTATTGAACAAAGCATTATCGCTTCAATGATTGCTAGTGAAAGCGATAGCCAAACTCAAAGCCAATTCCAAAGTGGTTCTGGCTCAACTTCCGCAAGTGAGAGTACATACGAAAGCGCTAGTGACTCAATTATCAATAGCACCAGCATTGCATCTAACAGTAGTCAAAGCGACATAAATAACTCACAAGCTCCTACTACTATCACTCCATTGCCAACCGAAACCCCGTCTACGACCACTACAAGACCTAGTGCTTCAGTTGTTAATGATTCAGATAACAACACGGATCAAACTATTCGTCCATTGTCTGAAACCAAGCCAAACAAGACTAAGTCTCACAAGAGTGGTGTAAATGCTAAAACTCATACTCTAGATCACGTATCTAAGACAACTGAAAACATTGAAACCAGTCACGTTCTAAGTCAAACTGAGAAAGAGAATGAACAAATTAAGCATTCAGGTTTGGAAGGTAGAAAGACTAAAGAAGAATTACCAACTACTGGTGAAGCTATGAGTGATGATGCCAAAGCCGGGATCTGGGCTCTTGCTTTAAGTGGGTTGCTCGGATTGTTCGCTAAAGGAAGAAAAAAGAACAAAGAAGATAAGAAAGAAAACAATTAAAAATTCGAAATAAAAAGAAGTCACATTATGTTCGTTTAAGCGAGCTCAATGTGGCTTTTTTGTTAATAGGATAACGGTAAATGCTATAATTAAAAGTAAATGATTAGTGATTTTAAAACAATAAGGAACGTATTATGAAAGCATATATAACGCGGCTGTATGGATATACTGAAGGCGTGGCTTCACTTAGACAACAAACTGTCGCTGATTTTGCCCAGGAAGTAAATATTTTACCAATTAGCTTATTCAAGTTTTCTGCAGAAAATGAACCGGATGCACAATTAAGCAGTCGATTAGATGGAATTATGAGCTCGATCACTTGGGGTGACACAGTTATTGTTCAGACACCAATTGAAATGAGCAAGAATTATGTTGATATGTTTTTAGATAAGCTAACAACTTTGCGCGCAGTAATGGGTGTGAAGATAGTTGCTTTTATCCATGAAGTTAAAGACTATTTGATCGATTTTTATAATAATTGCGACAGCTTAATCGTTGAGAATGAATCGGTTTTGAATTATTTGAAAAATCACGGATTAACTAACAATACTGTTGAAATCTTCAACTTTTATGATTTTGCACCACGTTTGGTGACTGAAAAAGTCCACTTTACGGGGAATAAAAAGGCAAACTTTCAAGTATCAATTAACTACCTGAATAGCACAAATAGTGATCAATATTTTGATCAGATGAGAAATCAAGCTACTAACTTTTTGGTTTATCAAAATCAAGGCTTTGTTGATGATGGAAGTCTGCAATATGCTGGCGATTTTGATGATGACTTGCTTTCTTACAAACTTAATAAAGAAGGTGGCTTTGGCTTAGTTATGCCACCTGAAAAAATAGATACTGTTCCTTTTGAACTCAGTATGTTTATTAGCGCCGGTCTACCAGTCATTGCATTAAGTGGTACTGCTGCCGGAAATTTAGTTATTAATAAAAAAATTGGCTGGGTCGTAAACAGTATCGAAGAAGCAGCTAACCGCCTGCCTGCAACTCTTGATGTTGAATATGAACAACTGCTAACGAACGTGGAGCAAATGGTACAAGATACGCGAAATGGTATTTCGATTAAAAACGCACTGATTCGCTCTGTTTTTGACGCAAATCTTCCTAAGATTAGTAAGGCGGGTGAATAAATATGAAAGTATGGATGACAGGTCTGCACGGGATCAAGAGAACGGCTGGCTTAGCACAGATGATGTCAGTCGATATTGGTAGAGAATTAGGATTTAACGAGATTGGCATATATTGCACGGGTCCCAATTTTGAAGAACCTGAGGACCAGTTAAGAGCGCGCATTAGTGGAACTTTATCTGCTGTTGAAAGTAATGATGTGGTAGTTTTGCAACTCCCTTCTTGGAATACTTCTAAGTTTGATATGGAGTTAGCTAAAGGTGTTAAGAGACGGATGAATAGTGCTCACGTTGTAATTTTTATCCATGATATTGGTCCGTATATGTTTGGCCACTGGGATGAATTGGATGAGTGGATCCAAATTTATAACCAAGCAGAGGTGTTGATTGTACCGAATCATGTGATGAAAGAGCATTTAATTGCGCACGGCTGCACTGTTAAGAAGTTCGTATATCATTATGTCTGGGATAATCCAACGGATATTATTGAACTCCAACAGCCACTTCACGAGATGAAAAAGCTTGTTCAATTTCCAAGTGATCCAAATAAGTTCCAATTTGCAAATTCATGGCCAAGTCACGACATTCCACTTCACTATTATTCAAAAGACCAAAGTAGTAATCCTAATTTAATTCAACATCATCCGCTTCCCAATGAAGAACTAATGTTAAAAATGCACAAAATCGGTGGATATGGTGTTTTGTGGGAACCACCTGAGATGAAACTTTATTGGAAGATGAATTCCTCAATGAAGTTTGGAACATATTTGTCAGCAGGCTTACCAATTCTTGTTCACCAAGGTATTGCTCAACAAGAAATTGTGAGTGAGTACCATTTGGGTAAGGTTATTGAAACCGAAGATGAAGCTGTAGATTTTATCGATCATACAACCGAAGACGAGTATCTGGAATTAGCTGATAACGTTAATAAGATGGGAAAATTGACTAGAAATGGTTATTTCTTAAAGCAAGCATTGATGGAAGCAGTCTACAGAGTTTTTAACTAGGTGAAAATTATGAAAACAATCGCGTTAGGTGCAGATTATAAATATTTAAATAATGCGGAAACTACGATTAAGTCAATTTTGTGGAACAATGATGATGTTAAAATTTATCTACTCAATTTTGACATTCCACAAGAGTGGTTCGTTCGCGTTAATCAATATGCTAAGCAGATGGGTGCAGAAATTGTGGATGCGAAGTTTAATCCGGATCTGCTTGAAGATGTAGTTGTTAGCTGGCATCATATCAATTTGCTTTCATATGCTCGTTGCCTGATTCCCATGCTTGTGCCGGAAGATAAGGTTCTTTATTTGGATTCCGATACGATAGTTGTTCATTCATTAAATGATTTATTTAAATATGATTTTGATGATAATAAACTGTTAGGCGTCAGAGATTTCTATATTGAAGAAAAGTTCGAGTTAAATACAGGCGTCATTTTGATGAATAATAAAGAACTGAAAAAAGATCCTAATTTAACAAAAAAATTACTTAATTTAGGTGCTGAAAAAAATTTATCTAATGGTGATCAAACTGTATTTAATAACTATTTTAAAGGCGAAATTGGAGAATTGCCATTAGAATATAACGATCAAGTAGGGTTTGATCTTTTAATTGGAATGCAAGATCGACAAGATGTCTTAGATAAAATAAATTCTATTAAGAATCCAGTGATTGTTCATTATGTTACTGCCGACAAACCGTTTAACTTTTTATCTTCCGTTAGAATGAGAGAAGATTGGTGGCACTATCATTTCCTAGAATGGTCAGAAATTGTAAATAAATGGGCCAATTTTGATAGAAGTGAAATTCACGACCCACATTTCGATTTAACGACTTACACTTTAACCAATACTGATGATATTAAATTTATTGAAAAATTAGCTCAAAAATTACCTAATATTAAATTTGTCATTGGTGCATATACTGAGATGTCTCATGTGTTAAAGGCGTTATTAAAATATCCAAATATTCAGTTGGATCAAAGTTCTACAAATTGGCGAGTCGATCATGAAATTAAAAATACCGATATTTATCTTGATATTAATGATCAATCAGGAAAAATAGATAATATTTTGAATCAGATAGATAAACAAGGTAAGCCGATTTTAACATTTGAAAATGTAAAAACTGAAAGCTTCGACAATTACTATCAGGTATTTTCGGATGACGATGTTGACGAAATGATTGATGCTATTTCAATGTTGGCTGATTGGAAAAAATTTGATGAAAAAATCAGAATCATGAATTGTGATCAGTCGATAGCTTATTTGCTCAAAAAAAGATCTTCAGTAGTTAATTTAGGTGAGAGTGAATTTCGTTTAATGAACGGCGAAAATATTGCTTATCAAGATTATGATCCAAGTTTAGCTAGAAGATTGAAATTATTAATGACTCGCGGCAGTGATAAACGATTGGCTGTCGGCTTGCCAGATATCTTTGGTAATAAGTTGAGTGATGCCTTTTTAAAGTACACCAATTTATTCAAAGACATCGCTGACAAAGATAATTTCTATATTTCGACTTTCATTTCACGGCCTTATATTGATCTTGCTGATAAGAGTAAATCAGCTACATATTTTGATAAATTAAAAGAATTGTGGCAAGATAAGGACATTTTGATTGTTGAAGGTGAATTGACTCGATCCGGTGAAGGTAATGATTTATTCAACAACGCTAAATCAATCAAGCGGATTATTTGTCCGTCTCACAACGCCTTTGCTAAACTTAACGAAATTGAAGATGCGATTAGGGAAAATTGCCAAGGTCGTCTTGTCTTACTAATGCTTGGACCTACAGCTAAAGTTGTTGTCGATGATTTGCTTGATCTACACCAGCAAATGATTGATATTGGGGAATATGAATGGTTCAAGATGGGGGTTGACCATAAAGTTAAATTACAAAATAAACACACTGCAGAATTTAACTTTGATCAAGATATTGATTTGCCAGATGATCCGGAGTTTGATGCAGAAATTTGTGCTAGGATTGAAAAATAAACAATAAAACCCACTAGATTCGTAATTAGTCTAGTGGGTTTGTTGCAGTTAGGAAGAAAATAATATTTTCGCTCAAGGTTAATTAACTAAACATCTTGTTGGCTTCTTCAACTTTTTCGAGAAGTGAAGCCATGTTGATGTCGATGCCATAATTGCAGTAGGTTACATTAATTAAATTGATCCAATTTTGACTTAAAGCATAATTATCAATAGCAACGTTATTTTTTGCTAAATACTGATAACTGATATTCATCAACCTATTAAAGATCACTTGTCGTGACTTCGACTTCACAGCAAAATTGGTCAAGAGATCTCTTCCTAGGCTACTGATGAAATTGATAAATTCTTGATTAATGTGTTTCATTGGTTGAAAAGGATAGTAAATGTTCTGGTTCAATAGCATTTCTTCGAACTTATCTAGTAATACATTATCCTTTTCACTTGGTAAATAATTATTTTCTAAGTTAATCATTTTTAGTTATCCTATCGCACTTTTCTTTACTTTCATTATAGAATTGGTATAATTTGCGTACAATTATTCTAAAGTCTAAACGAAAAAATGAAAAAGTTAGAGCCATAAGTAAAAAATATTTTTCTTTGTTATATAATATTGCTAAGCAATGGAAAATGAAGAAAATGACTACTTATAATCTAGAAAAGATGGTGAGGTTGGCAAAATTTAATGGTAGATATTCGAATTCAAAATACTAAGAGTAATTTAATCTCTGCACTTTTAACATGTCTTGAAGAAAAGAGAATAAATGAGTTAAAAGTGAAAGACATTATTAAAACCGCTGGAGTTAGTTCCCGTACTTTTTACCAATATTACTCTGATGTGAATAGTTTGCTAAAAGATGCGGAAGATACTTTTATTACTGATTATTTAAAGAGTGTAGAAAAAGATCGTGAAAATTTGGCAGATATTGACTTAAATTTGCCAGTCCAAGAACAACTTGAAGCGGTCCTTAACTCTACAAAGAATACAATTGCTTTTTGCTTTGAACGCAAGAAGGAAATTCAAGTCTTATTATCAGATAACGGTGATATAAGATTTTACAATTTAATTTTCAAGGCTGGCTGCGATGAATTCATCAAGCGAATGGGAGAGGTGAATGACATAGAGAACTTGAATATGACTGAAAAAGAGCAAATGAAATTGACAATTAGTGTTCAAGTATTTGTTCATAGCATGATTGGTCTTATTAGAGTTTTACTTAACTATAGTGATCGCTTATCACCTTATGATGTTCGTCAGAACATCCTAGTTTTCTTAAGAAATGCCCCAATTTCAAATCTTTCTCTTGGCAGTGCAGAAGATAATTAAAGCAAAAACGACAAATTCTTATGAAGGAATTTGTCGTTTTTTGTTAGTTTTCATCAAACTCTTTAATACGCTCAATGGCGATGTTGAGTTGACTCTGTTTGAAGTGTGGATAGAAGAAGTTAGAAATTACACGATAATTTTTTGGAAGGTGTTCTTCAACTGCTTGAACCATCTTGGATTGGTTTAGACTATACGGCATTGAAACATGCTTTTGGCAGATTTTTGTACCAAAAATATCGTAGTAGTTAACTTCTTTGACAGTAAAATTGGATTTTAACAAAATAAGGACCTCCTGCGACATTAGTTATTATCTCTAAAAGTATAATATGACACAGTGTCACTTTTTAAAAGAGAAAAGCTTACTTCTTGAAAATTTCTTAATAATTATTTTCTTGAATGCGCTTTTTTAGTTACCGGTAACAGCGTTTTGCATATTGAAAGCGATTACCAAAAGGATATAATTTATCAATGTAAACGCTTAATACGAGGAGATATCATTATGACAGAGGAAAAAAGAGGCACGGGTCTGCCTACTTTAGCAAGCAATGTAATCTGGATGATTAATATGGGGTATCTAGGAGTGCAAATTGCCTTTACTCTTGAAACTTCCCAAATGAGTAGAATCTTTCAGACTTTAGGTGCGGACCCTACTAAATTAGGATGGTTCTTCATATTACCACCACTTGCAGGGTTAGTCGTTCAACCAGCTATTGGTACAATGTCAGATCGTACTTGGATTCCTAAAATTGGCCGTCGTCTTCCATATTTATTAGTAGGGATGATTTTCGCGGTAATCACAATGCTGATTTTGCCTAATATTGGTGGCTTTGGTCTGGGATATGGGTCAATTGAAGCTTTGACGGTTGGTGCGGTTGCGATTGCAATTTTGGATGTTGCTGCTAACATGGCGATGCAGCCGTTTAAGATGATGATCGGTGATATGGTTAATGACGAGCAGAAGTCTTATGCTTATGGTATTCAGAGTATGTTATCTAACTCTGGTTCCGTAATTGCCGCATTTTTCCCATTCTTGTTAACTACGCTTGGGGTGGCTAACACCGCTAAGAAGGGTGTTGTACCACAATCAGTAATTATTTCATTTTATGTTGGTGCTGCTATTCTTGTTATTACTAGTTTGTTAACAGTAACAAAGGTTCACGAATATGATCCTGATACATATGCTAAGTACCATGGCTTAAGTAGTACTACTAAAAAGTCTGATGGCGGCTGGATTCATTTGCTAAAAGTTGCACCTAAGATTTTCTGGCAAGTCTGCTTAGTTCAATTCTTTAGCTGGATTTCATTCCAATATTTATCAACTTATGCAACTGGTGCGATTGCTCAAAATGTTTGGAACACTACTAATGCTTCATCATCTGGTTACCAAATCGCGGGTAATTGGTTTGGAGTATTAACAGCAGTTCAATCAATTGCTGCAGTAGTCTGGTCATATGTTTTGGCTAAAGTACCTAATAACCACCACAAGGCTGGTTATGGTATCAGCTTATTACTTGGAGCAATTGGTTATACTTCAATCTTTTTGATTCATGATCAAAACTTGCTGATTTTATCATTCATCTTGATTGGTATTTCATGGGCAGGGATGAACACGTATCCATTGACGATGGTGTCAAATGCGATTTCTGGTGAACACATGGGTGCATACCTAGGATTGTTCAACTGCTCAATCTGTTTACCACAGATTGTTGCTTCATTAGTAAGTTTCATCTTGTTCCCAATGGTAGGTAATTCAATGCCAGCTATGATGCTAATTACTGGTATTTCCGCATTCTTAGCAGCAATTTCGGTTGTTTCTATTAAGGAAACTTATGCAGAATAAAAATGAATAATAAATGATGATCAGAAACTTTTTTTCTGGTCTTTTTTTCTGCTCTTTAGGCAATAAACATGCAAAAGTATTAGTTTCATATTATTATTTAAGGTGTAAACAACATATAAAGCCTATTAATTTGTGATATCATAGTATTTGAAGGGTAAATAACAGATGTTATTTTAGAATTATTTTGGTGTATAGATATAAGTAGAGGGAAAAATCATGGAAAAAAAGAAAAAGATTGAAAAAATGGAAAGAAAAGATCATTTTTCAATTAGAAAATTGACAATTGGTGCAACCTCAGTCCTTTTAGGAGGGCTCTCATTAGGTTTGCCTAATACTCTAGCTAAGGCTGATACTAACACTAATAGTAATAACAATAGTGGTGATCAAAACGTTGACGTTCTGTCTGATCCTACTCAAGAAACTCCGACTTCAAAAGCAAACAAAGAAGCTGCTGAAATCGACCAACGTGCTGCAGCGGCTGCCGCAAGGGTTAATTCTGCAACTTCTGATGTAGAAAACCAAGCTAGTGTAGTTTCTGAAAACGACACAAAAGAAAATAACGTTGAAACTCAAACTGCAGAAAAAGTAGCAACTAATGTAGAAGATCATTCAACAGAAAATTCTGCAACTGAACACCAAACAGAAACTTCTACCTCAAATTCGACTACTTCTGAAGAAAATAAGCCAAGCGAAGATCAAGCAGCTCTTGAGACGGAAGCTGAAAAGAAAACTAATGATCAAAATAAGGTGGCTCCAGCTGTTCAAGATCAAAATAAGTCAGAAGCTGCTAAGGATGATCAACAAGAATACAATATTTCTATCACAAATATTGATGATGTAACTGGTGAAACATTATATGGCACTGGTACTTACAAAGTAAAAGCAGGCGATAAGCAAAAGATTTACACCGGATATGTTGGTTACAAATTGATGAATCCAGAAGCATTAGAAGGATATCAATTTACTAGTCCAGGTTTTGGTAATGCCTATTTGACTGCTCCAGATCACGATGTTAATTTGACCTTGCATTTTGCACCGCTTGCCCCAACAGTTGTTGAATATGTTGATACTGATGGTAACTTATTAACTAAATTCAGCGACTCTTCTAAAGCTTCTACTTCAAAGAGTCCGTTTAGTGATCAAGATGGAATTAACGATTCCAAGTTCTTAGCTCGTGCAATCGATATTCCTGGATATGAACTAGTTTCAGAACCGGAGATTGAAAAGCCAATTACCCAGGTTTCATCTAAAGATAACGTAAATGCAATGGTTCTTAAGTTTGTTTACAAGAAGATTGCAGAACACGCTGAAGATGGTTTACCACAGGGCGGCGGGATCACTGGTACTGGAGAAGATTATGGTATTAGCTGGAGTAAACTCCCGGGCGGTGTAAATATTGACCTTGTTAAGGATAATTATGGTCAAAACTCTTATGAAGAGACTATCAAGAAGATGGAAGACAGATATACTAAGCAAGGCTTCAGCTATATTGGTGTCTTGAATAATCACGACGATAGTGATCCAACTAACCGACTTGAATTATATATTTCAGTTCACTTCTTACAACATAAGAATGTTACTGTGAATTACGTTGACCAAAATGGTAATAAATTGGCTGATTCTGTGATTATTTCATTTAATAAAGATAACCCAGATCAAACTAATAATGGTATCAATCCTAAACAAAACTGGTATCCAAATGGTGAATGGAAGAGTGAACAAAAGAGCTTTGACGGCTATACTCTCAAGACTGTAAAGGGTGCTACTGAAGGTAAGTTTACTACTTTTGCTTACAATGTAACTTATGTTTACACGAATGAAGCTGCTGGTAAGGTTACTTATATTGATGACAATACTAATCAAGTCTTAACGACTGATGATTTGACTGGCACAATCGATTCTACAATCGATTACAGTACTGCTGATAAAATTGCTGGCTATGAAAAGCAAGGTTATAAGCTTGTTTCAGATAACTATTCTGGTGCAACACATATTTTCAATCAAGATAGCACTAAGAATAACTTTGAAGTTCATTTAGCTCACGATATTCTTACTAGCACTGTAACTAAGAATGGATCGCAAATCGTTCATTATGTATTTACAGATGGAACAACAGCTCATGATGATAGTGTTCAAAGCACTGAATTTGTCCAAACTATCAAGACAGATGCTGTAACTAAGCAAGTGATCAGCCAAGAATGGAATAAGGAGAACCACACCTTTGATAATGTAACTTCACCAACAATTACTGGTTACCATCCAGATAAGAAGGTGGTTGATGGCGCAACTGTTACAGTGGATAATCCAATTAGTGAAACTACTGTAATCTATGCTCAGAATGAACATGAATTAAGAAATCAGCAAGAACTTCCAGCTTCTCAATTGGTTAAGTATGTTGATGAAGATGGTAATGAACTTCACCCATCAGCTTCACAAAGTTTCACTTTTACCTACACAGGTGATACTTACGATAAAGAAACAGGCGAGTTGATTTCTAAAGGTACTTGGAATGTTACGAGTCATGGTTTTACTTCAGAAGGTGTTCCAGTAATCAATGGCTACTACGCTATATCAGGATTTGATTACAAGGATGGCAAATACACAGCTGGTGGCTTTACTGCTGAAAATACTGGCACTAAAGAAGAATTAAACCGCACGCTTACTGTAGTTTACAGGAAGCTTGGCAAGATTGTCCCGGTTGATTCAAGTGGCAAGCCAATTCCAAACGTGCCAACTCCAAGTTACACAAATGATCCAACCGATCCAACAAAGGTAACTCCAAACGAACCAGTTCCGGATATTCCTGGTATGACGCCACAAACTCCGTCAGTTACTCCAACTGATCCAGGTAAGGATACACCGGTACCTTACACGCCAACTCCAGATAAGCCAGATATTCCAACTCCACAACCAACTGCACCTCAGCCAACTAATCCAACGACTCCAGATACACCGGCACCTACTCCAAATCCGCAGGATGTACCAAGTGAGCCTGATGAAACTCCGGATACGCCAACGCCAGATGACACAGTAACTTCACATGCTACTGATGATAAGACTCCGGATGAGCCAGCCACTGTGACTCCTCACGCCACTACTAATAGGGATGGGGATGTGACACCTCATGCTGCAGTTGATAAGAAGACTCCTGCAGCTGATAAGACGATTGCTACTTCTGAAGACAAGAGAGCAACCTTGCCACAGACAGGCGAAGATGATAATGAAGTATTAACTGCTGCGGGTTTGGCTTTAACTAATGTAATTGCATTAGCTCTGCTTGCTGGTGCTGATAAAAAGCGTCGGAAGAAAAATTAAAAATTAGTAAATAAAGAAAAAAGATTGTATTTTTTAATCTAAAAATGCAATCTTTTTTTAAAGTTTTTTAGGAGTTATTTTTAGTTAATAGCCGTTAAAAAATATGGAGAAGAAAGAAAATGTTGATGAGATAGGTAAAATAACAAACGATTTATTAAAATATTTTTTTACTTTGTTATTGAATGTTTTGCAATTAGTTATGCGATGAAGCAGCTCATATCTAGCTACGTATTGATTATGTAAGCCATTTCATAAGGCGAAATGGGAAATAAAATCATAGAAAACTTTGTGAAATTTTGCAATATTGTTATCGAATTTATACAAAAATAACAAATAAAATTACAAAACGTGACATTAAAAAATACTTACAATTGTTGATTTAATAGGGATGTAGACAAAAATAAAAAAATAAAAAAACACAAAACGTATTGAAAATAATATCACACGTGTTATTATAGTTGTGAAGGAAAAATGTAGTGACCGTATATAAATATAGCTGGAAATTAAAAAAGATGTATTTTTCACGCCTTCATATGCGGCATACAGTTTTTGAGTATAAACAAAGAGGAGACAGAGATATGGGTTCACGTAAGAATGCATTGAACAGAGCACAAAAAGCTGCGGATAAGCAAAATCGCTTTAGTATCCGTAAGCTTTCTGTTGGTGCTGCTTCAGTATTGATTGGTAGTACCTTCTTCTTAGGTAATAACGCAAATACTGCTAAAGCTGACACAAACAGTGACACTGGGGATGCGCAAACTGAAGAATCTGCTAATAGTACACAGACAGAAGATGCATCAACTGATGCTGCTGCAACTAAGGAAGCAAGCAGCGACGTTGTGACTGCGCAAACAGATGCGGCCGCTGCTACTTCTGCCCAAACTAATACAGATACAAATAACGACAAAAAGATTACAAGCGCTGCTGACGCAAATCTTGAAGCAGCAGCAGATAAGAATGTTGAACAAGCTGCAGTTAAGAACGAAACTGCTATTAACAACAATAGTCAAGCAGTTAAACAGAATGTTCAAACTCAAGAAGCAAGCAATAATACTACTTCAACTGATAGTAGTTCCAAGACTTCTACTGAAACTAAGGCTACAACTACTAAGGATGTAGCTGCTGACAACATTAAGAAGGCAATTGCTTCAGTTGATAGTTCTTCATTAGATGTTGCAGGTAAGGTAGCTGAAGTAGCAAGTTCAGTTAAGGATGAAACTGCTGCTACTTCTAAGGTAGATCTTAACAACATGGACTTGAGTGAAGCTGGACTTAAGGGTCAACTTACTACTGACAAGACTTTGGGTGCAACTCAAGCATTGGATTTACAAAGCCAAGTTAGAGAATTAAGTACTAGAAGTGCTCAAATTACTGAAGATCAACTTAAGGCGATGAAGCTTGCTGCTACTTCAACAGTAAGTGCTAATGCTAATGTTGTTACTACATGGAACGGTATTACCAGTGCCATTAATAGTGGACAAAGTGAAGTAACAGTTAGTGGTAACATTACTGCACAAGGTGACCTTAACATTACTTCAGGTTTCACTATCAAGGGTACAGACAGCAATGCTACATTAAACCTTGGTTCTTACAAGATTAACAATACAAGTAATTTAACCCTTGAAGACATTACTGTTAATGGTTCAGTTATGGGTACTGGTACTGTTAATATTAATGGTAAAGTTACTTCAAACGTTAGTGATAGCAATGGTTATAATCTTACTCAGAGTGAGAAGAATGAAAAGTTTACTAATTGGAGTCAAACTAAAGGCTATAACTTCCAAGCTTCTACAGTTAATGTAGAAGCTGGTGCTTCATTAACTGTTAACCGTTCATCTGTTGGTGATGGTATTCACTTAGTAAATAGTAATGCAGCGGTTAATGTTGGTGACAATGCTAGCTTAACTATTAACATGAACACTAACAACGACTTGAATACTCAAGCTCGTTACCACGATGCTGGTATTTTCGCTGAAAGTACTGGTAACTTCACTACTGGTTACAAGTCAGTTGTTACTCTTAACACCAGTATTGGTCAAGGTATTGCCATGACTGGTACGCGTCCTAACGCTTATGATAATAACCGCTTCGGTGGTTATACAGCTGCTCAATCACGTCCTAACGGTTCTGGTCAAATTAATTTGGGTAAGTACTCAACAATGAACTTTACTGGTCGTGATGGTGTTATCTTAGGTAATAACTCTAACTTTAACGTTGGTGATTACGCTAATGTTCACTTTGAAAACAAGGGTCGTGGTGTTGCGCTTGATTTAGCAAATAATGCTAACATTAATGTCGGTAACCACGCTGTAACTTACTTCCACTCAGTTGGTAAGAATACAACTAATGCCCGTGGTCAAAACGTTGGACCTTCTGGTAGTTATGACGGTTACAACTACATTGGGGTTAACGAAGGCGGTAATATCACTATCGGTGAAGGTGCAACTTTCCGTGTAATCCTTGAAGACCGTGGTGATAATGCATGGGATGACGTAGTATCTCTTGACTCACGACAATCTAGCACAACAGCAGCCTTTACTTCTAAGCAAGGTGCTATTGTTGACCTTCGTGATGATAATACCAACTTCTATGCTGAATTAATTTCATTCCCATTGGGTTCAGCAAACTCAAAGATCACTATTGATGATCCATTGATGTTGAACTTACAACGTTATTCTAATGGTGGTGCTACTACTGGTTGGATGGCAACTGGTGGCGACATGATCAATACTACTTCATCACAATACACTGCTAACTTGATTTACATGTCTAGTAATAAAGGAGTATTTAGTGTTACTGGTGGAGATTATGATCCATCTAATCCTGCTAGTTCAGGTTTTGTTGTTTACCAACAAATTAAGTCAGATGGCTCAAAACAAATTTGGCTCAATGTTAATGACGTTAACATTCCAATGAACGGGTTCCAAACCAAAGATATTTGGAATAATGGTGCCAATCCAGATGTTTCCATTAGCGGTAATGGATTAACTGGTGGAATTAAAGCCAACCAAGTTCATAATTACGATGGAACTCCATTAACTGGAAAAGATGCCCCTTACTATGGAATTTCTACTCAACGTGCTAGCCATCAAATTTGGTTCCCACACAGAACAACATTACAAGTTGATGGTAGTCATACAAATACAATCAAGTATGTTGATGAAGATGGAAATGAAATCTTCCCAGAAAGTACTCAATCAGTTGATTTGAAGCGTAATTTAATACTTGATATCACTACAGACAAGATTGAAGATATTCAAAAATATGCTTTAAGCCATACTGCAGATGAAACTTTAGAGTACATTAAAAATAGTCAAGTAGTAACCCAAGATTCAGGTTGGGAATATACTGATGCTAAGGGTAATACTGTCACTGATCCTTATTCTACAGTTACTTCTCCAAAATTGGATGGCTATACAGCTACTATTGAATCTTCAAATGCGCCTGGAATTACTGCAGGTGCAGACGGTTCCTCAGTAACTGCAAAATTAGTGATAGATAATGATGCACTTGTTAAAGATGGTGAATTAACTGATGCATATAAGAACAACGGTACTACTGGAATCCCAGCTAACTATGAAACAGTTGTTGTTTATAAGAAAGCTGTAGAAAAGGGTTCAGTAAAGGTTGTTTACCACGATGATACAACTAATACTGAAATTCCTAACACTGAATACAACACTGGTTCAGTAGATGCTGGAACAAAGGTTGACTACAGTACTTCAACTACTATTAGTGATCTTGAAAAGAAGGGCTACGTATACGTAACTACTGATGGTACTATTCCTTCAGAAATTACTGGTAATGTGAACACTGTTGTAACTGTTCACATGAAGCACGGTGTTGTACCTGTAAATCCAGACACACCAACTCCAGACGTTCCTAAGACTCCAGATGGCAAGACTGTTGTTGATCCAGCTAACTTAACTAAGGACGTTAACTTAACTGTTAACTACGTAAATTCAGATGGCACAACATTTACTGGTACTGTTCCTTCAAACGCTAAGCAAACTGTAACTTTTACTGGTAGTGCTTACGTTGACAAGGTAACTGGTCAATTAGTAAATGCCACTCAAGAAGATGGTAAATGGGTCGTTGATTCAACTAACACAGCAACTCCACAAATTACTTGGACTGCTAAGGATGGTAAGACTTCATTTGATGCAGTAATCTCACCAGCAGAAACTGGTTACCATGTTGCTAGCGTTTCAAGTCATGCAGATGGCGACAACGTTGCAGCCATTACCGGCTTGACTAAGGATAGCCAAAATATCAACATCACCGTAACTTACGACAAGAACGCTGAAGAAAAGGCAAACTTGAAGATCGTTGATGATACTACTGGTCAAACTTTGAACACCCTTAATGCTCAAGGTGATGAAAACACTGCAATTAGCTTTACTAATGGCGATTCAATTGTTCAAAATTACCTTAACAGTGGTTACAAGTTTGTTAGTGTTGTAAATGATCAAAATGGTCAAACATTATCAACTACTAACTACGCCAGTGCAAACTTTGGTAACTTTGATACCAATCCAAATACTGACCAAAGCTTCACAGTTCACTTGGTACACGGTACTAAGCCAGTTAACCCAGATAATCCAACTGACAAGTACACTAAGAACGATTTACAAAAGCAAGCAACTCGTACTATTAACTACGTTGATAGTGAAGGTAACAAGATTGCTGACCCAGTAACTTCAACTGTAGTATTCACTGCTTCTGGTACTGTAGATACTGTAACTGGTAACTTAGTAAACTTGAACCCAGATGGTACAATCAAGGATCAAAACGGACAACTTACTTGGACTTACTCAGTAGACGGTGGTGCTGCACAAGATGGTACTACTTACACATTTGGTCAAACTAACCAACGCCAAACTATTGACTACAATGGTTCAACTTACAACTTTACTTCAGTAAACCCAGGCAATTACAACGCTGGTAATGGTTCAGTTTCAAGTTACTTAGTTTCAACTACTAACCCACAAGACTTGACTGTAAACGTAATTTACAACAAGCAAGCAACTTACCACACTGGCAAGACTGAAACCAAAGAAGTAACTCGTACTATTAACTACTTAGACGGTAAGACTGGTGACAAGATTCCATCTAACTTGATCCAAAACAACCCAGTTTCACAAACTGTAAACATGCACCGTACTGAAATTGTTGATGGCAATGGAAATGTACTCGGTTATGGTACTGTAAGTGAAGATGGAAAGTCATACACTATTAACAATGACTACATCATTGATGGCAACTGGGCAAGCGTAACTTCACCAGATTTGACAGCCAATGGTTACAAGGCTCCACGCTTTGAAAACGGCAGTTCAGCAGCAGAAGTTGCAGAACAAAATGTAGATCAAAATACTACTAACACTACTGTTAATGTTTACTACGATCACAACGAAATTCCAGTAGGTCCAGATACTCCAGACAAGCATGGTGTAGATCCTAACGAATTAACCAAGAACGTTAAGGAAACTGTTCACTACGTTGGTGCAGGTGACAAGACTCCAGCAGATGTTGTTCAAAACTCTAAGTGGACTCGTACAGTCACTGTTGATGCAGTAACTAATGAAATTATTCCTAACGGTCAATACACTACTGATTGGGCAATTCCAAATGGTGAAAAGACTACTTACGATCAAGTAAACACTCCTGTAGTAGAAGGTTACTACGCTGATCAAGCCAACGTTCCAGCAACTGCTGTAACTCAAAATGACATTGAAAAGACTGTAACTTACAAGCCGGTTGGTAACATTATCCCAGTAGGTCCAGATGGCAACCCAATTCCAAACGTACCATCTACTCCATTCCCTAACGATCCAACAGATCCAACTAAGACTACTCCAGGTACTAAACCAGATGTTCCAGGCTACCACCCAGAAACTGGTAAACCAGGGGATGAAGTTCCTCCAGTTCCAGGTAATCCAGGCGAAGATGTGAAGGTACCATACGTTAAGGATCAAGGTGCAGTACAAGTAATCTTCCACGATGACACTACTAACACCACTATTCCAAACGTTGGATACAACTCTGGTGATTTAGATGCAGGTACTAAGGTTGACTACACTACCACTTCAACTATTACTGATCTTGAAAAACAAGGTTACGTATATGTAAGAACTGACGGTACTATTCCAGCTGAAATTCCAGCAAATGAAAATATAACTGTAACTGTTCACATGAAGCATGGTGTACAACCAATTACTCCAGATACACCAACTCCAGATGTACCAAAGAATACCCCAGCAGATGCACAACCAGATCAATTAACTAAGAACGTTGACTTGAATGTAACTTATGTAAATGCTGATGGTACTCAATTTACTGGTATAGTTCCAGCAAACGCTAAGCAAACCGTAATCTTTACTGGTACTGCTTACGTTGATAAGATTACCGGTCAATTGGTAAATGCTAAGCAAGAAGATGGCAAATGGGTAATTGATACTGACAACACCGCAACTCCACAAATTACTTGGACTGCTAAGGACGGTAAGACTTCATTTGATGCAGTAATTTCTCCAGCAGAAAGTGGCTATCACGTAACTAACGTTTCAAGCCATGCTGATGGCGACAACGTTGCCGAAATTACTGGTTTGACTAAGGACAGTAGCAACATCAACATTACTGTAACTTACGCTAAGAACGGTACAGAAACTCGTGGCGAACGTGATGTTAAGGCTTCACAAATAGTTAACTACGTAGATGAACAAGGTAATAAACTTGCTGATTCTAAGTCACAAGACTTTAGCTTCCATTACACTGGTGATGTCTATGACACTACTACTGATCAAAAGATTAGTGATGGAACTTGGTCTGCAACTAATCACAACTTTACTGCTGAAAATGTTCCAGTAATTAATGGTTATGTAGCTGTATCTGGTTACACAAACAACGATGGTAAATACACAGCCGGTGGATTTACTACTACTTACGACTCAACTGAAGCTCAACGTAATAGAACATTCACTGTTGTTTACAAGAAGATTGGTAACATTGTTCCAGTAGGACCAGATGGTAAGACTCCAATTCCAAATCCAACGAATCCAAGTGAAAATGTTCCAAACAAGCCTTACACAAACGATCCAACTGATCCAACTAAGGTAACACCAAATGAACCAGTACCAGAAATTCCTGGTTACACTCCAAGCGTTCCAACAGTAACTCCAAGTGTTCCAACTGAAGATACTCCGGTTATTTACACTAAGAATCAGGAAGAAAAGGCTAAGGTTCAATACATTGACCTTGATGATAATGATAAGGTAATGTCTGAATCTAATACCTTGACTGGTAAGGCTGGAGAGACAATTAATTACTCAACTGCTGATGAAATCGCTAAATACGAAAAACAAGGTTATGTTCTTGTAAACGATGGCTTCAGCGGCAACCCAGTATTTGATAATGTTGATGGTAATGAACAAATCTTCAAGGTAACATTCCGTCATGGTCAAATTCCAGTAGGTCCAGATACTCCAGACAAGCATGGCGTAGATCCAAACGAATTGTCTAAGGACGTTAAGGAAACTGTTCACTATGTTGGTGCAGGTGACAAGACTCCAGCTGACGTTGTTCAAACTTCTAAGTGGACTAGAACCGTTACTGTTGATGCAGTAACAGGTGAGGTTGTTGAAAACGGTCAATACACTACTGATTGGTCAATCGCTAAGGGTGAAAAGACAGTTTACGATCAAGTAGATACTCCAGTAGTTGAGGGCTACCATGCAGATAAGCGTCAAGTTAACGCAACTGCAGTAACTCAAGACGATATTGAAGTAACTGTAACTTACACACCAAACGGTAAGATTATTCCGGTTGATCCAAGTGGTAAGCCAATTCCAAATGTGCCAACACCACAATACCCAACAGATCCAACAGATCCAACTAAGGTAACTCCGGACGAACCAGT
>NZ_AZFM01000012.1 GCF_001434335.1 Lactobacillus kalixensis DSM 16043 | reverse complement strand
TTAGATAACATCTATCAAGCTGCATAAAGTGTCCAACTTATTATTGCAATTTGCGTTTTTAATATTTCTTAGATTTTACTTTCGCTGTAAGCAAAAAAATAAGAGCCCCTATCACTTGGATAGGAACTCTTATTTTAAGTTTCTCTAACAGAATTTATTTATTTTTGTGGTTCAGCGTCTTTATGCTCAGCATCTTCCTTCATTTGCTTTTCGATATCAGCAATTGAGTAAACAGATTCTGGCTTCTTAACGTCTGATTCAGGTTCCATGTTACGGTAAACAGGCATACCAGTACCAGCTGGAATGATCTTACCGATAATAACATTTTCCTTAAGACCAAGAAGTGGATCATTCTTACCTCTGATTGATGCATCAGTAAGAACACGAGTAGTTTCCTGGAATGAAGCAGCTGACAAGAAACTGTTAGTTTCAAGGGCAGCCTTAGTAATACCCAAGATGACACTTTGAGCAGTTGCAGGAATACCACCAGAAATAATAACTTCCTTGTTGCGGTCCCTGAATTGACCAATATCCATGATTTCGCCTGGCAAGATGTCAGTTTCACCTGGATCAAGAACACGAACCTTTTGAAGCATTTGACGAGTCAATACTTCGACGTGCTTATCAGAAATGTCTACACCCTGCATTCTGTAGGCCTTTTGAACTTCAGCTAAGATGTACTTTTCAGTAGTCAAAGTATCAGTTACTTGGATCAATTCCTTAGGGTCAACAGAACCAAGAGTCAACTTGTCACCACGGTGAACGAAGTCGCCTTCAGAAACGGCAATTGAAGCAGTGTAAGCAACACTGTAAGTTCTAGTATCAATCTTACCCTTAACAGTAATTTCACGAGTATGATCTGCTGGGTTTTCTTGGATTGAATCAATTACACCATCAACTTCAGAAATTGTAGCACGACCCTTAGGGTTACGAGCTTCGAACAATTCTTGAACACGAGGCAAACCTTGAGTAATATCTTCAGCACCGGCAACACCACCGTTGTGGAAAGTTCTCAAAGTAAGCTGAGTACCTGGTTCACCAATTGATTGAGCGGCAACAGTACCTACTGCTTCACCAACTTCAACTTCTTCACCAGTAGCAAGGTTCATACCGTAACACTTGCGGCAGACACCGTGTGGAGTGTCACAAGTAAGGATTGAACGAATTTTGACATGAGTTACACCCGCATCAACAACCTTGTGTGCCAAGTTTTCATCCATCATAACGTCTCTAGCAACGATGGTTTCACCAGTTTCAGGGTTCTTAACAGTTTCAGCAGTGAAACGACCAACTAAACGATCGAATAATGGTTCGATCATTTCGTCACCTTCCATGATTGAGCTGACAGTAATACCACGGTCGGTACCACAGTCATCTTCACGGATAATAACGTCCTGAGCAACGTCAACCAAACGACGAGTCAAGTAACCTGACTGAGCAGTCTTCAAGGCAGTATCAGTCATCCCTTTACGAGCACCGTGAGTGGACATGAACAATTCAAGTACTGACAAACCTTCCTTGAAGTTTGAAGTAACAGGAATTTCGAACAAACCACCGTTAGGAGTGGCCATCAAACCACGCATACCGGCTAACTGAGTAAAGTTAGAAATGTTACCACGGGCACCTGAGTCGGCCATGATAGTAATTGGGTTTCTTGGATCGTAAATTTGAGCGATTTCGTTTTGAACTTCGTCCTTACATGCATTCCAAATGCTAATTACTCGGTCGTGACGTTCTTGTTCAGTAATCAAACCACGTCTGAATTGCTTAGAAACAATGTCAACTTGTTTGTGAGCCTTGTCTACCTTTTCATCCTTGTCAGTGATTTCTGGAACATCATTCATACCGATAGTAATACCGGAAGTAGTTGAACTTACGTAACCTAACTTCTTCAAGTCATCAAGGTATTCAGAAGTTCTTTGAACCTTGTAGTACTTGTAAATAGTAGCAATAGAATCTGACAAGAAACCACTCTTGAATGGAGTGTCGATCAAGTCTGAACTTACTTGATCAATCTTATCTTGAATAGATTCGCCTTCCTTTAAGAAGTACTTAACGTCAACTGGGTTGTTCAAGTTAGCTTCAGTTGGTTCATTGATGTAGTAGTAATCTTCTGGGAAGATCTGGTTGAAGACAAGCTTACCATAAGTAGTTACGAAAATGCCGTGTTTAAAATCATTTGGCCATGGCTTCTTAGGCATTGAATCAGCAGCAATACCAATCATAGTGTGGTAGTGAATATCACCATTTTCGTAAGCTACAGTTGCTTCTGCTGGTGAACTGAAGATCATTCCTTCACCTTCACGACCACGTTCAGCTTGAGTCAACCAGTAGTTACCAAGCACAACGTCCTGTGAAGGAGTAACGATTGGCTTACCATCCTTAGGTGCTAAGATGTGGTGAGCAGCAAGCATTAACAAACGTGATTCAGCAACAGCTTCATCTGACAATGGAACGTGGATGGCCATCTGGTCCCCATCGAAGTCGGCGTTGTAAGCTTCACAAGCTAACGGGTGAAGTCTGATTGACTTACCTGAAACCAAAACTGGTTCGAAGGCTTGGATACTCAAACGGTGAAGAGTAGGTGCACGGTTCAAAAGAACTGGACGTTCCTTAATAACGTCTTCAAGTACATCCCAGATATCGTCATCTTCACGATCAATCTTGCGCTTAGCATTCTTAATGTTAGAAGCAATACCACGCTTAACTAATTCATGCATTACGAATGGCTTGAACAATTCCAATGCCATTGGACGAGGAACACCACATTGGTAGAACTTCAATAATGGTGAAACATCGATAACTGAACGACCTGAGTAGTCAACACGCTTACCAAGCAAGTTTTGACGGAAACGTCCCTGCTTACCTTTAAGCATGTGTGAAAGTGACTTAAGTGGACGGTTACCTGGTCCAACAACTGGACGACCACGACGACCGTTATCGATCAAAGCGTCAACGGCTTCTTGAAGCATACGCTTTTCGTTTTGAACAATAATGTTTGGTGCGTTTAAGTCAAGCAATCTCTTCAAACGGTTATTACGGTTAATAACACGTCTGTACAAATCGTTCAAGTCAGAGGTTGCAAAACGTCCACCTTCCAATTGAACCATTGGACGAAGATCTGGTGGAATAACTGGAACAGCATCCATAACCATCCATTCAGGTTTATTGCCAGAATTCTTGAATGCGTCTAAGATATCCAATCTTCTAATTGCACGAGTACGCTTTTGACCAGTAGCACTTTGCAATTCTTTCTTTAAATCAGCTACTTCTTTTTCAAGGTCTACCTTTTGAAGTAATTCGCGAACAGCTTCAGCACCCATCTTAGCTTCAAAACGGTTGCCGTATTTAGCTTTTTGTTCACGGTATTCAGCTTCAGTAAGAAGTTGCTTAGGTTCAAGATCAGTATCACCTGGATCAATTACGATGTATGCAGCGAAGTAAATTACTTCTTCAAGAAGTCTTGGTGAAATATCCAAAACCAAACCCATTCTTGATGGAATACCTTTGAAGTACCAGATATGAGTAACTGGGGCAGCTAATTCAATGTGACCCATACGTTCTCTTCTGACCTTAGCTGAGGTTACTTCAACCCCGCATCGATCACAAACGATACCCTTATATCTAACACCCTTGTATTTACCACACGCACATGACCAATCTTTAGTTGGTCCAAAGATTCGTTCATCAAATAAACCATCTTTTTCTGGCTTTAAAGTACGGTAGTTGATGGTCTCAGGCTTCTTAACTTCACCATATGACCAGCTTCTGATCTTGTTAGGTGATGCAAGACCAATTTGCATACTTTCGAACTTATTTACGTCGATCAAAAGTTTACCTCCTACTACTTAGAAACTTTATCGTCGGATTCATCTACTGGTGCTTCTTGTGGAGCATCTTCAGTATTTTTATCCTTATCTTCTGATTGATCAGTTTCTTTGGCTAACTTCTTCTTTTCTTGTTCTTCAGCCATACGTGATAATGAATCGATGTTCAAATGTTCATTTGAGTCATCATCCATATCGCGTAATTCAATTTCATGATGATCCATATCAAGAACACGAATGTCCAAACCTAAGGATTGCAATTCCTTAACAAGAACACGGAATGATTCTGGAACACCTGGCTTAGGAATTCTTTCACCCTTAACAATAGCTTCATATGCTCTCACACGACCAACAACATCATCTGACTTGTAAGTCAAGATTTCTTGCAATGTGTAAGCAGCACCATAAGCTTCAAGGGCCCAAACTTCCATTTCACCGAAACGCTGTCCACCAAATTGTGCTTTACCACCAAGTGGTTGTTGAGTAACCAATGAGTAAGGCCCAATTGAACGAGCGTGGATCTTATCATCAACCATGTGAGTAAGCTTCAAGTAGTGCATAACACCAACTGATACACGGTTGTGGAATGGTTCACCGGTTCTACCATCGTAAAGAACAGTCTTACCATCTTTATCCATACCAGCTTGACGAACAGTATCCCAAACGTCATCTTCATTAGCACCATCGAATACTGGAGTAGCAACGTGGATACCCAATTGACGAGCAGCTGCACCTAAGTGCAATTCAAGAAGCTGTCCGATATTCATACGTGAAGGCACACCCATTGGGTTCAAACAAATATCTACTGGAGTACCATCTGGCAAGTATGGCATATCTTCTTCAGGCATAACTGCAGCAACAGTACCTTTGTTACCGTGACGACCTGACATCTTGTCCCCAACTTGAATCTTTCTCTTTTGGGCAATGTAAACACGAACCATAGTGTTAACACCTGGTGAAAGTTCATCGCCAGCTTCACGAGTGTAAACCTTAACGTCTTGAACGATACCGCCACCACCGTGTGGTACACGAAGTGAAGTATCACGAACTTCACGAGCCTTTTCACCAAAGATTGCGTGAAGCAAACGTTCTTCAGCTGATAATTCAGTTACACCCTTTGGAGTAACCTTACCAACTAAGATGTCGCCATCGTGAACTTCAGCACCGACTCTTACAATACCTTCAGCGTCAAGATCTTTCAAAGCATCTTCACCAACGTTTGGTAATTCACGGGTGATTTCTTCAGGTCCAAGCTTAGTATCACGAGCTTCTGATTCGAAGTCTTCGATAGTAATTGAAGTGTAGACATCATCCTTAACCATACGTTCTGAAAGCATGATGGCATCTTCATAGTTGTACATGTTCCAAGTCATGAAGGCGATAAGTGGGTTTTGACCCAATGCAAGTTCACCATGATCCATAGTAGGACCGTTGGCAATTACGTCACCTACTTCAACCTTGTCACCCTTCTTAACGTTAGGAGTTTGGTTGTATGACTTAGAGTTGTTTGAACGACGGTACTTTTCAAGGATGTACTTGTCTAAAGTACCATCTTCACGTCTAATTCTAATTTCGTTACCGTCAACATATTCAACTGTACCAGCAGCCTTAGCTAATGGTGCAGCACCTGAATCGTGGGCAGCACGGTATTCCATACCAGTACCAACAAGTGAACTGTGTGGATTAATAAGTGGAGCTGCCTGACGTTGCTGGTTGGCACCCATCAATGCACGGTTTGAGTCATCGTTTTCAAGGAATGGGATACATGCTGAAGCAACAGACACAACTTGCTTAGGAATAACGTCCATGTAGTCAATCTTGTCTGGTGAAACTTCGACGTTATCTTCCTTGTGACGAGCTAAGATAAGGTCTTCCTTAAATGAGCCATCTTCGTTCAATGGAGTGTTGGCACCAGCGATAATGTAGTTATCTTCAACATCGGCAGTCAAGTAGTCGATCTTATCGGTAACCTTGTGGGTTTCCCATGATACACGACGGTATGGAGTTTCAATGAAACCGTACTTGTTAATAATTGCGTATGAAGCAAGTGAGTTGATCAAACCGATGTTAGGACCTTCTGGAGTTTCGATAGGACACAAACGACCGTAGTGGGTGTAGTGAACGTCACGAACTTCATAACCGGCACGATCACGAGTCAAACCACCAGGCCCTAAGGCTGACATACGACGCTTGTGAGTCAATTCACTCAATGGGTTGTGTTGGTCCATGAACTGTGAAAGTTGTGATGAACCAAAGAATTCCTTGATACTTGCAACAATTGGACGAATGTTGATCAATTGTTGTGGAGTAACAGTTGAAGGATCTTGAATTGACATTCTTTCACGAACAACACGTTCCATTCTTGCTAAACCAATTCTGAATTGGTTTTGAAGAAGTTCACCAACACGACGAATACGACGGTTACCTAAGTGGTCGATATCGTCAGTGGTACCAATACTATCTTGAAGTACAAAGAAGTAGTTGATTGATGCCAAAACATCTGCAGGAGTTAAGTTCTTAACGTCTTTATCAATGTGACCGTTAGAAATAAGCTTAACAACACGTTCTGGGTTAACCTTTGAGAATACTTCAACTTCTTGAACAGTAATTGGTTCGCCGCCAAGAACGCCTTCTTTTGAAGGTTCGTAAGTTACCATCTTGAAGTCATCGCGATCAAGGTACTTTTCCAAAGTATCCATAACAGCGTGGGTAACAACAGTACCCTTCTTAGCGATAATTTCACCAGTGTCTGGATCAGCCAAAGTTTCTGCCAAAGTTTGACCATAAAGACGGTTCTTAAGTGAAAGCTTCTTGTTAAGCTTGTAACGACCAACTGGAGCTAAGTCGTAACGACGTGGATCAAAGAAACGTGCAAACAAAAGTGAACGTGAAGAATCAGTAGTCTTAGGTTCACCTGGACGAAGACGTTCGTAAATGTCCTTAAGAGCTTCTGCTACACGTGAGTCAGCAGGGTTCTTGTGAACATCCTTATCCAAAGTAAATTGCAAAGTGTCACTTTGACCAAACATTTCAAGAATTTCACTGTCTGAGCCAAGACCCATTGCTCTAATTAAAACAGTCAATGGAAGCTTACGAGTACGGTCAACGCGAACGTAAGAAACGTTCTTTGCGTCAGTTTCGTATTCAAGCCATGCACCACGGTTTGGGATAACTGTGGTACCGAAAATTTGACGACCGTTCTTGTCAAATTCGCCTGAGTAATATACACCAGGTGATCTAACTAATTGAGAAACGATAACTCTTTCAGCACCGTTAACAATGAAAGAACCTGATTCAGTCATCAATGGTAAATCACCAAAGAAAACATCTTGAGTCTTAATTTCACCAGTTTCTTGGTTGGTTAATTTCAAGGTTACGTGCATTGGTGCAGCGTAAGTTGCATCATGATCACGAGCTTCATCAACAGTGTACTTAGGCTTTTGTAATTTGTAGCCTACGTATTCTAATGAAAGCTTACCTGAGAAGTCACTGATTGGCATAATGTCATCGAAGACTTCTTTAATACCCTGGTCAAGAAACCACTTATATGATTGGGTTTGTACATCGGTCAAGTTAGGTAACTTCAAAACTTCTTTAATTTTTGAAAAACTACGTCTTGTCCGGTGTTTACCGTAATTCACTACGTGTCCGTTTAACAAGGAAAACATCCTTTCTGTTAGAGAAAGCAAATATTACATTTCTGTTACAAAATCAAAAAACATGAATTTTAGGTATAAAAAAGACAAAAACAACTACTTGTCGTTTTTGTCTTTATCATTTTGCTGGACAATAGATCAGCAAAATCCTGAAATTCAGCCTTTTAAATCAGCAACTAATATACTATTTTTAAAAGTGTTTGTCAATAGCAAACGCCTTATGCGTTAACTTTTTCTTGTTTTTTATCGATATCGAATTTCAACTTGCCACGGTTAGCACCGATCTTCAAAACATCCCCGTTCTTAAGATCGCCATTAATCAGCATTGTTGCAATTTCATCTTCAAGCTCATTTTGAATCGCACGTCTAAGTGGGCGAGCACCATTTTCTGGATCAAAGCCGTCTTTAGCAAGCTTATCAAGAGCTGCACGAGAGACTTTTAATTCAATTCCCTTTTCGTTTAAGCGAACCGCGAGTTTATTAGTCAAAAGTGAAACTATCTGACGAAGTTGCTTTTGATCTAATTCATCAAAGACAATGGTCTCATCAATTCTGTTCAAAAATTCTGGACGGAAGAATTGCTTCAAGGCTTGCTTGATTCTATCAGCACGAACCTTATTAGCATCTTCATTACCAGCATTAAAGCCAACAGACTTATCTTCAAACAAACTGCGTGAACCCAAGTTAGAAGTCATGATAATGATTGTATTTCTAAAGTCAACCTTGCGTCCCTTAGAATCAGTTAAGAAACCTTCATCAAGTACTTGAAGCAGCAAGTTAAAGACATCTGGATGGGCCTTTTCTACTTCATCGAGTAAAACTACTGAGTATGGGTGACGGCGAACTTGTTCTGAAAGTTGACCACCTTCTTCATAACCCACATAGCCTGGAGCTGAACCAATTAACTTACTTGAAGCAATTTGATCCATGTATTCAGACATGTCGATTCGAATCATGTTGTCTTCTAAGCCAAACATTGCTGCAGCAACAGATTTAGCAAGTTCAGTTTTACCAACACCAGTTGGTCCTAAGAATAAGAATGAACCAATTGGACGGCGTTCGTCCTTGATTCCACTTCTGCTGCGACGAATAGAACGCGCAACTGCTGAAATAGCTTTATCTTGACCGATTACACGCTCGTGTAAGATTGCTTCAAGGCGAGCTAAACGGCGAGTTTCGTTAGTCTTCATTTGAGTTACTGGAACGCCAGTCCAACTTGAGACGACCTTAGCAATATCTTCCGGTTCAACAACAGCTGATTTTCTTGAACCATCAGTTAAACTGTTAGAAATTTGCTCACGTTGCTCGTTCAAAGCATTTTGACGATCTTGTAATTTAGCTGCTTCGACAAAGTTTTGATTTGCGGCAGCCGCATTTTTTTGCGTAATAATTTTCTTCACTTGTTCATCAAGTTCAAGAATGCGCTTGTCTGAGCCAGCATTATTCTTAATTTTAACTGCTGCCGCTGCTTCATCGATCAAATCGATTGCCTTATCTGGCAAATAGCGATCTGGAATGTAGCGAGTTGACAAGTTGATCGCTTCTTCTAAGCTTGAATCATCAATTTTAACATGGTGGAACTTTTCGTATTTTGGCTTTAAACCATTCAAAATTGCTAAAGCATCTTCCTTTGATGGTTCATTCAAGCGCACTTGTTGAAAACGACGAGCTAAAGCTTGATCTTTTTCGATGTATTTTTGATATTCATCAAAAGTAGTTGCACCGATCACTTGGATATCACCACGAGCTAAGGAAGGCTTCAAGATATTAGATGCATCGATTGCTCCTTCAGCACCACCGGCACCGATCAAAGTGTGCATTTCATCAATAAAAAGAATGACCTTACCATCTTTAGCGATTTCCTTGAGGACCTTTTTCATTCTGTCTTCAAATTCGCCGCGGTACTTAGTACCAGCAACCAAATTAGCAATATTCAAAGCCATAACACGCTTATCAAGAAGATCGGCCGGAGCCTTCTTCTTCACAATTTCAGTTGCAATTGCTTCGGCTACTGCTGTCTTACCGACACCTGGTTCACCAATTAAAATTGGATTGTTCTTAGTTCGACGTGACAAAATTTGAATTACACGAGCAATTTCACGGTCACGTCCAATAACCGGATCAATTTCTCCATCAATTACGCGCTGATTCAAGTTAATTGCAACATCATCTAACGTAGGAGTAGTTGATACTTTGGTCTTCTTGTTACTACCATCTGGTGTATTATTCAACCAAGTTTCTGAATCACCGAAGTTTTGGTATTGGTTCAAGCTGTCTTCAACATCTTGTCTTAAACGTTCAAGATCAACATTTTGATTTTTCAAAATCATAGCTGACAGAACTTGTTGGCTAGCCACTAATCCCAAAAGAATATGGTTAGTTTGAATTTCATGATAGCCACCTTGTTCTGCCGCTCTCTTTGCATAATCAAGCACCAAATTTAAGCGAGGAGACATCTCCATGTAATCAGTATCGGCAGCTGAACCATAACCGGTATAGCGCTCGATCTCCTCACGAACGGAAGTTGGTGTCAGATTCCAGGAACGCAAGATCTTCCCTGCATCCCCATCTGATTCAATTACTAGTGCTAATAAAACATGTTCTGTACCAATGAGGCGGTGATGGAAATTGCGCGCCTGTTCACGGGCAATCTCCAAAACCTGGTTGGCACTATTGCTATAAGAAATTTCCATACAGACACCACCTTTTTAAATAGCTTAAATATTCTAATCAATTGCAAACTGCTTGTAAACTGAAAAGCTTTAAGCATTTGTATCATTATAACAAAGACAATGTATTTATGACAGAAGTTTACTTATTTTTAATAAGGACTACTTATCAAAAAAAGAAGCACCTCTTATTCAGATGCTTCTTCATCAAATACATATCGGGAAGACGCGATTCGAACGCGCGACCTCTACGTCCCGAACGTAGCGCTCTACCAAGCTGAGCCACTTCCCGAGTACAAAAAAAGCTCACGGTCGTGAGCTTTCATTCTTTAGAGCGGAAGACGGGATTCGAACCCGCGACCCCGACCATGGCAAGGTCGTGTTCTACCACTGAACTACTTCCGCAGAACAGTTATTATTATAGCAAACACATTTTACATTGCAATAGTTTTTTTGAAAAAAATCGAAAATTTTTTACATCGAAAAACTCCCACTTCATTTCGAAGTGAGAGTAATTATCCTCAAATTACGGCTCTATAATTTTTGCTGTTGATGATCTATCCTTATTGGTAGATTACTAACAGTTTTTTACCATAAAGATATTTAAATTAATATTTTCCAACATTTACAACAATCTTACGATCTATGTCAATTAATTTTATTAATTTATCATCTTTCGGATTGTAACTATATAGCGTACCTCCATCAATAATTCCTTGATTAATCTCAAAGAATGCATAGTAATGCTTACTATCAATTTTAAATAGGGTTAGTCTATATAAACCTGAATGAACATTTTTTACAATTGATTCAATTAGCTTCCAGTAATTGGGATCAGTAATTTTTTGATTATATTGATTAACTAACTTAGGTCTTTTGATAATTCTTAGATGTACTTGACGATCCTTTATATAATCATCAAAAATTGTTGGATCAACAGTAACTTTTTCTGCTGATTTATTAGTGCTAAATGATGAAGCTTCTCTAAGTTTGCCATTTGATAGAACATCATACGTAGAAAGGTTATTTGAATTACTTTTTTTGTATCATCTGAATCTTTAGAAATAGTTTAAATTTTTATAATTGTGTGTACGTTATTGTTTAACATCTTAAATCCAACAAAACATACTAAGACTGTAACTGTACCTACAATACCAATTAAAAAGGTCAATTTTTTCTTATTCATAAGATTACTTTTAGAAATAAATATTCACTTCAATAGGATTTAAAGCATGTGCATGCTGAGATAAATAACCAATATCATTTGCAATTCCGGCTAAGCCACCATATTGCCATAATTTATCAACACCCAACACATCATGTATATGTGTTGGATGTTGCCTAGAATAATGAAAGTTTACACTAACTCTGTGAAGAGCATAAAATAAATCTGCTATTTTTTATTAGAATTAAACAAGAAATATACTAATGTGTCAATAATATATATTGTTGGTTTTCAATATGCTTTTTGAAAAAAATCGAAATAAATTTTCGCATCAAAAAACTCCCACTCTATTTCAAAGTGAGAGTCATTATCATCAAATTACTTATTCTTCTTTTCCATATCAGCCTTAACTTCAGCTTCAACAACTTCGTCTCTTTCAGGACGCATTGTTGGGAACAAAAGAACATCACGAATAGCTGGTGCATCAGTCAAAAGCATTACCAAACGGTCAATACCAATTCCCAAACCACCTGTAGGCGGCATACCGAATTCCATTGCACGAAGGTAATCTTCATCAATCATATCAGCTTCATCGTTACCAGCTTCACGTTCAGCCATTTGTGCTTCAAAACGTCCACGTTGATCATCTGGATCGTTCAATTCACTAAAGGCATTACCGTATTCAGCACCCATAATGAAGATTTCGAAACGGTCAGTAAATCTAGGATCGTCAGCGTTCTTCTTAGCAAGTGGTGAAACTTCTACTGGGTGACCGTAAACAAAGGTTGGGTCAACGATTGAGCCTTCACCAAATTCTTCAAAGAAGGCGTTAATGATGTGACCAACCTTCCAGTATTCTTCGTAGTGAACACCGTGTTCGTCAGCAACTTTTCTTGCTTCTTCGATTGTCATTGGCTTCCAGAAGTCAACACCAGTCTTTTCCTTGATCAAGTCAACCATGTGAACACGTCTAAATGGCTTGCCTAAGTCGATTTCAGTGCCTTGGTAGTTAACCTTACCATCGTCAGTAACAACCTTAGCAGCAGCACGAATAATGCCTTCTGCTTCGTCCATTACATCGTGGAAGTCCCAGTATGCTGCATAAGTTTCAAGTTCAGTAAATTCTGGATTATGGCGAGTATCTAAACCTTCGTTTCTAAATACACGACCAATTTCATATACTCTTTCCATACCACCAACGATAAGACGCTTAAGTGGTAATTCCAACGCAATTCTCATGTAAAGGTTAATATCCAAAGCGTTGTGGTGAGTAATGAATGGGCGAGCTTCAGCACCACCAGGAATGTTGTGAAGGACTGGAGTTTCAACTTCCAAGAAGTCACGTTCGTTCAAGTAGTTACGGATAGCTTGAATAATTTGAGTACGGTGAACAAAACGCATGTAGCTATCGTGATTTGTAATCAAATCAAGGTAACGTTGACGGTAAATTTGTTCAACATCCTTCAAACCGTGATACTTATCTGGCAATGGACGAAGTGCCTTAGATAAGAAAGTAACGTGTTGAGCGCGGATAGTCAACTCACCAGTGTCAGTCTTCATAACTTCGCCTTCGATTCCAAGGAAGTCACCAATATCTGACTTCTTGAAAATCTTGTAGTTATCTTCACCAACGATGTCCTTACGTACATAAATTTGAATCTTACCAGTACGGTCGTAAAGGTCTGCAAAACCTACCTTACCCTTACCACGCTTTGCAAGCATACGACCTGCAATTTTGGTCTTAGGCATGTCATCGTTTAATTCGTCTTTATCTTCACCCCGATACTTTTCTTCTAAAGTACGAGCTAAATCTTGGCGATCGTATTTTCTTACGCCAAATGGTTCAATACCATCTTCACGCAATTCGTCCATCTTTTGACGACGAGCGATTAATTGATCGTTCATTTCATTCTTTGCCAATTTAAATTCCTCCATTATTCGTTCACAATTACACGTCTTGCGCTGCGTTCAGCTTGCCTTTTTTCGTAGTCATCGACAAAATTATCGAGCAAATCGTATACTTCTTGACGTGTCCAGACTTCATTTATTTTAGCACGAGTACGAGCTGAGCGGGGAATTCCCTTTAAATAGTATGCAGCTTGTTGACGAAATTCTGGTACGGCGATTTTCTCACCCTTTAATTCTACCAGACCATCGAGTTGATGTTCAGCGGTCTCAATCTTTTCACGAACAGTTTGTGGTTTTAATTTTTCGCCTGTTTCAAGATAGTGGACCATATCTTTCAAAATCCATGGATTCCCAAGAGCAGCACGTCCAACCATTACAGCTGTACAGCCAATTTCATCCAATGCTTTTTGAGCAAGTTCTGGCGTAGTAATATCACCATTTGCTACAAAAGGAACATCAAGAACTTGAGCTACATCGTGTAAAGTTTCCCAATCTGCATGACCTTGATACATTTGCTTACGAGTTCTACCATGCATAGCAATCATTGATGCCCCTGCTTCTTGTGCAGCTAGAGCATTTTCAACTGAAAAATTATGCTTTTGGTCCCAACCAATTCTCATTTTCACAGTAACTGGCTTAGACACATTTTGCACGACTGCATGGACCATTTGATAAATCTTATTTGAATCAAGAAGCCATTTGGAACCAGCATCAGTTTTAGTAACCTTAGGAACCGGGCAACCCATATTAATATCTATAATGTCAGCATCAGTATTTTGATCGACATATTGAGCCGCCTGAAGTAAAGTCTCTTCAGTTCCACCAAAAATTTGGATTGACACTGGGTGTTCACGCGGATCAACTTCCATCATGCGCAGTGTCTTTTTATTTCGATAAATAATTCCGTGATCTGAAATCATCTCACAAACTACAAGACCGGCGCCGAATTCTTTACAGACAACACGGAATGCAGAATTAGAAACTCCAGCCATTGGAGCCACAACTACCCTATTAGGGATGACAATATCACGGATCTTCCAGCTATTATCCACCAAATCATCCTTTCAAATACTCCAATATTGTAACAAAAAAGCCCTGTATGGAAAACCATAGGGGCTTCAGAAAAGCAAATTCTTTAATTTTGGACTTAATTAAGCGTTATCAGCTTCTTTTTGAGCCAAAATATCTTTCAATTCGTCTTCACTATAGTTGTATTTATTACCGCAGAAGTTGCAAGTAAGTTCAGCACCATGATCTTGCTCAATCATATCTTTTAATTGGCTATTTTTCAAAGTTGCTAAAATATCAGCGTATTTTTCTTTAGAACAGTCACATTTGAAGGCAACGTCATCTTTTTCTAGAATCTTGCAATCAGTACCTAAGATCTTTCTTGCCAAATCTTCTGGAGTCATCCCGTCAAGAAATGAGCTAGATAGTGCTGGCAAAGCATTGATGCGCTTAATCGTTTGATCAATCAAAGCATCGCTTGCACCAGGTAAGGCTTGAAGCATGAAACCACCAGAAGCTCCAATCGTGTTATTTGGGTTAACGAAAACTGACAAACCAACAGCTGATGGAATTTGTTCAGATTTAGTCAAGTAGTAAGCAAAGTATTCTGCAATTTCACCAGAAACAATTGGTACTTCACCAGTATAAGGTTGCTTAAGTCCCAAGTCTTTAGTTACTTCAAGCCAGCCTTGACCCACCGCTTTTTTCACATCAATATGCCCATCTTCTCGTGGTGGCAAGGCGATATGTGGATTTTGAACGTAGCCTTTAACAGTTAAGTCCGCTTTAGCAGTTACAACTGTTGCACCAACTGGACCATTACCCAAAAGACGCACAGTTAATTCTTCTTTATCAGTTAATTCTGCACCGGCTAGTAATAAGCTGGCTACCATTGTTCTACCCAATACTGCAGACGAAGCTGACCAAGTATCGTGGCACTTTTGAGCTTCTGCTACTAAATCTTTAGCAGTAATTGTCAAAAGTCGTAAGTTCTTTGTTTTATCAATTGCTTTAATTAAATAATCGCTCATGTATTAAGTATTCCCCCTAAAAAAATAGAGCCGAACCGGCCCTATTTTTCATTGATTATTGATCTTGATGATCTTGATTTTCTTCATTATTTGAAGGAGCTTGATCTGAATCAGTTTGCTTTGCTTCAGTTGATTTATCTTCAAGACTGTCTTCTGAAGGAGTTTCTAAAGAATCAGTTTTTTTATTTGCTTCTTCATTATCTTTTTCTTCAGCCTTTAAGACTTCTCTTTTTTCTGCAGCAGCCTTTGCTTCTTCATAAGTTGAAGCCTTTGATTCGCTAGGATACTCGTCATCATCTTTTTCTGGCATCTTACCAGTCTTGTACAAGCTCAGGATTTGCTTTTCGTTCAAAGTTTCGTACTTAAGCAAAGCTTCAGCAATGATTTGATGCTTTTCCTTGTATTCCTTAACAATCTCTACTGCCTTAGCATGAGCTTCATCTAAGATCTTCTTAACAGCTTCATCAATCTTAGCAGCAGTTGCTTCACTGTATGGCTTAACGCCGTATGGGTTAGCTTCACCTTCTTTTTCAAGTTCAACCATACCCAATTCATCGGTCATACCATAGTTAACTACCATGCTGTGAGCAATTTGAGTTGCTTGTTCAAAGTCGTTAGAAGCACCAGTTGATCTGTCGCCAAGAGTTGCTTCTTCACCGGCACGACCACCCATCAAACCAACAATTTGTTCGAATAATTGTTTCTTGGTCAAAATGAATTGATCGTCCTTTGGAAGCATAATGTTGTAACCACCAGCACGACCACGTGGCACGATAGTAACCTTACGAACAGTTCTTGAATCACTTAAGACTAATCCACAGATTGAGTGACCAGCTTCATGGAAGGCAACACGTCTTCTTTCTTTTTCAGAAATTAGACGATCCTTCTTAGCAGGACCTGCAATTACTCTATCTTCAGCTTCATCAATATCTGATGCAGTAATCTCAGTTCCGTTTCTACGAGCAGCAACTAAAGCAGCTTCATTCAAAACGTTAGCTAAATCCGCACCTACAAAACCTGGTGTTTGACGAGCAACTTCTTTCAAGTCAACATCATCAGCAAGTGGCTTGTTACGTGCATGAACCTTCAAGATAGCTTCACGACCGCGGACATCTGGGCGACCCACTAATACCTTACGGTCGAAACGACCTGGACGAAGCAAAGCTGGGTCCAACACATCTGAACGGTTAGTAGCTGCAATAACGATAACGCCTTCGTCACCTTCGAAACCATCCATTTCAACCAATAATTGGTTCAAAGTCTGTTCACGTTCATCGTTACCGCCGCCCATGCCGTTACCACGACGACGACCAATGGCATCAATTTCATCGATGAAAATGATACTTGGTGCATTCTTCTTAGCATTATTGAACAAGTCACGTACACGACTGGCACCAACACCAACGAACATTTCAACAAAGTCAGAACCTGAAATTGAGTAAAATGGAACGTTAGCTTCACCAGCTACGGCACGAGCAAGTAAGGTCTTACCAGTACCTGGAGGACCCTCAAGAAGAACACCAGATGGGATCTTGGCACCCAACTTAGTGTATTTTGAAGGGTTCTTCAAGAATTCAACAACTTCAACTAATTCTTGTTTTTCTTCTTCTTCACCGGCTACATCAGAGAAACGTACTCTATTCTTTGATGGATCTTCTGGTTTAACTTGGGAGCGTCCAAAGTTCATAATCCCGCCTTGGCCACGTCCTGCACCACTTTGGTTCATCATCATATATAACATTACGATGAACAAAATAGTTGGCACAAGCATCACAATTGTGGAAATCCAACTTCCAGATTGTGATTCGCCTTGGGTAGTCATTTTAGCATTAGACTTTTGAGCTAAGTCTTGCACATTAGAAACGGTAGAGTCATTTTGAAGCATTGTAGTTGAGAAACGTGATACTTCGCGACTAGAGCTACCATTGAAGAAATCAAAACTGCCGTTTGATTGGTTCTTAGTCTTTTGTGCTTGCTTATATGTACCTGAAACAGTGTAGACACCATTTGCAGGTTGAACGCTAAAGTTTTTAACTTTGCCTTGACGTAAATCCTTAACAAATTGTGAATAGCTGATATTTTCACTGCTACCTGAATTGTTAGAACCGCCTAGAGCCCAGTTGATTCCCCATAAAAGCAGAAGGAAAACAACTATATAGAAAAGGCCATTCGATAACAGCCGATTCCGGTTATTCTTCATAAAAAACCTCCGCAAAGTTTCTAAAATATATACGATTTAAAGTGTAACACAAATACGCCTGAGGCTCTAATATTTTGTGTGTTCTTATTGTTTTTTTAAATCATAAAGATAGTAGTGTTTGGCAAAATGATCATAAGTTTGATTTTGGTAAGTTTTTTCAACAAAAATTGGCCTTTGCTTTTGATCAAAAATCGTTAAACAAAAGGAGCGCAAGAAGCCTGGAATAGCAGCTTGTGCAAACATTTTTTTGCTCTTTACATGTTGACCATTTTTAATAATTAAGCGACTGCCACTTGGTAAATTTCCAGCAAAAAATTCTGTCTCACTTGACCAAAAATCACCATAAAGTGGCAAAGCTTTTTTATTAGTAGTTAACACAAATTTTCGATTCTGAAACTCAAATTCTTGATCTAGCTTAATTTTTTCAAAACTAGCCACACTCTTGACTTGGTTGGACCACAAATAAAAATAATTTTGATATTTCTTCAAAGTAAAACCGCTCAGTTCATCCCCGCTGCGAACACCATATTTTTGCCAAATAAAATTCTGCCAATAATAATTTTGCTCTTTTTCTGTGAATGAGTGCATTTTTTCTACAGGCAAGCGATAAAATTGACCAAGAAAGTGCTCTGCTGGTCCTATTTCTTCCACTTTTTGTTTACTTAAATCTGAAAGAGTTGCCATAGCTTGGCTAAACCGCAAACCGTTATCAAGCAGGTGCTCATTTTCTTGTTTAAGCAGTGGAATAACGTGATGGCGCAAGCGATTACGCATTGTTTCATCTTCAAAATTAGTTTCATCTTCAACAAACTTAATCTGATTTTTTACGTTATAATTGAGCAATTCTTGCTTTGAATAAGCTAATAGTGGCCGAAGAAGTGTCACACCATACATCTTGCCAACTGCTTGCAAACCATTCATCTCTTCAGGATTACCAGAGCGGATCAATTTTAACAAGATGTTTTCTAACAAATCATCGCCATGATGAGCTGTAAGTAAATAATCGCCTTGAACTTCATGAACACTTTTAATCAAAAAACGATAGCGGAACGCTCTTGCTGCAGCTTCAAGGCCAGTTTTTGGATGATCTTTTTTGTCCCAAGTTCCGTTAATCAGCTGCACCTTTTTAGCTTGACAATAATAACTCAAAACATCTTTTTCATTATCAGAATCTGCCCGTAATTGATGGTCATAATGAGCTGCAACTACTTTAAATTGATATTTTTCTCTTAATTTACAAAGCAGGTCGATTAAAGCCATTGAATCTGGACCACCACTTGCTGCAACGACCAGTGTTTTTCCAGTTAATGGAATTTCATGATCTTTAAAAAATTCTTCTAATTTCATTTTTCCTAAAAAAAATGACCCTTGCGGGTCATTCGTTAGTTTTCACTTAACACGTCTTTTAAACGGGCAATTTCTTTTTTAGCATCTTGAGAAGTTTTATTCAGCACTTCATCAAATTGCTCAGGTTTGGTCTTTGAAAATTGATTGTGGTGATCTACTAGCATTGGATCATTCACTCTCATTAATGATAAACCTATCTTCCCCTTGTTGTTATGAACAACCACCACTCTTAATTCATCCCCAACTCGGCGATATTGACGTTCTCTTAGCCAATTATTACCAAAATCGTTGTGGTGGATTAATCCAGAATGACGTCCCGGCAAAGTAAGAAAGATCCCTAAATCAGTAATATTGTTGATTACACCATTTACACGGTCACCAACTTGATATTTCATCTATTTTCCTCCATTTGGAAGGTTGTAAATCTTTTCGTTGGATTTTGAATACATAAACTTATTTCTAATAAATTTTGCTACGTAATCAGGGTCTTCCAAATTATCACGTTGAACTGTCAATTTCTTTTCTCTAGCTTCAACTTTAACTAAATTCTGCTTAGAAGCTCCAACTTGATCATTCAATCTGTGCACTTGAGCAACCTTGATCGCCATTTGAATTCCTAAAATCACAAAAATAATGGCAAAAAAAGCCATAATTGTGTTCCGGCGTCTACGGTGAATTAATTTAATTCTAAGTGCTTGTTTCTTTCTAAGTCTAGCCTCACGTGCTTGTGGACTCTCTGAGTTGTAAATTCTTGGTCCGTTCATTTATTTGATCCCTTATTACGCAAAAAAACTCTGTGAAAATGTATAAATTATTATCCTTAATTATAACAGCTTTTAACCTTATTAATCAATAATTTCGTATAGATCACTTGCTTCTGCTTTTTTAGTAGTGTCACGAATATCAGTTACTTTAGCTTTAATTTGCTTAGTACCGTAACCCACTTCAATCACATCACCTAATTTAACATCGTAGCTAGATTTAACAACGCGATCATTAACCTTGATTCGGCCTTGATCAGCCATTTCCTTGGCAACAGTTCTTCTTTTAACTAAACGTGAGACTTTCAAAAATTTATCGATTCTCATTTTTTAACCTCGTAATTATCTCTGAATAATGTCACTGGCTGTTTCTAAAAAAGTCGTCAGCTCATTAAACATCATTCGATTATTCATTTTGTCAGGTAGCTGTAATAACACTACCAAACGTCTCTCTGGATTCAAATTAATTCTTGCTTTCAAATTAACATGCTCTAGCGCTTTGAAAATATTCGGTCCTTCTAACTCTCTAGAAGCAGCTAAATTAAATTCAACTTTAATTTGTGGCTTCTTCTTGTCCTTAATCACATTAAGAACTTGAGCATAATCAGCATTTATCTTCAAGCCAGCCACTGCTAGCAAGTTTTCAACTGCTTCAGGATAATCGCCAAAACGATCAATCAATTCATCTTCAATCTTATCAAGTTGATCTTGATTATTTACAGACTTAATTCGTTTGTAGAACTCAATTTTTTCTTCTTGATCAGCAATATAGCTTTCTGGAATATATGCTTCAAGCCCTAAATCAATTTCAGCGTTAGACTTCTTAACTTTCTTCTTGCCCTTACGCTCTTGAATGGCGTCACTCAGCATTTGTGAGTACAAGTCATATCCAACACTATCAATGAAGCCGTGCTGCTGAGCACCTAACATGTTACCAGCGCCGCGAATTGATAAATCACGCATGGCAATCTTAAAGCCTGATCCTAGTTCTGTAAAGTCGCGAATAGCATCCAGCCGCTTTTCACCAACTTCAGTTAAGACCTTATCTTGCTTATACAAGAAGTAGGCATAAGCAAGTCGAGCACTACGACCGATTCGACCACGCAGTTGATAGAGCTGACTTAACCCGTAGTGGTCTGCATCTTCAATAATCATGGTATTAACATTCGGCATATTAATACCCGTTTCAATAATTGTTGTCGTAACCAAAATATCGAATTCCTGGTTCAAGAAGCGATACAAAATATATTCAAGCTGGTTCTGACCCATTCGCCCGTGCGCACTAGCAATTCTAGCATTTGGCATCAGCTTTTCTAATCTTCTCACCACTTCATCGATATCGCCAATACGATTATGTAAATAAAAGACCTGCCCATCACGCTGCATTTCACGCAAGCATGCATCCCTAATTACGCTAGGCGTTTGCTCCATAACATAAGTCTGAATTGGATAACGGTTTTGCGGCGGCGTTTCCATTACTGACAAATCCCGCACACCAACCATTGACATGTGCAAGGTCCGCGGAATTGGCGTAGCTGTTAGTGTTAAGACATCAATATTAGCCTTCAACTCTTTAAGCCGTTCTTTATGTTTTACCCCAAATCGCTGCTCTTCATCAATGATTAACAAGCCAAGATCTTTGAACTTAACATCTTTTGACAAAATCCGGTGCGTTCCGACAACTAAATCAATCTTGCCATCTTCTAAGCCTTGAACAATTTCTTTAGCTTCTGCTTGAGTTTGGAAACGCGACAGCATTGCGACGTTTACTGGAAAATCTTTAAAGCGATCTAGAATTGTTTCGTAGTGTTGCTGTGCCAAAATCGTGGTTGGTACTAAAAAGGCAACTTGTTTATTATCTTGAATTGCTTTAAAAGCCGCTCTTAATGCTACTTCAGTTTTACCAAAGCCAACATCTCCAACTACCAAGCGGTCCATTGGCTTAGGCTTTTCCATATCACGCTTAATTTCATTAATTGTTCTGAGTTGGTCCGGCGTTTCAACATATGGAAAGGCATCATCGAACTTACGCTGCAATTCATCATCTGGAGAAAAGGCAAAGCCTTTTTCTGATTCACGCTTGGCATAAAGTTGAATTAAATCATCAGCGATATCTTCAACCTTTGATTGAACCTTACGCTTAGTCTTAGCCCACTCGCTGCCACCTAATTTGTTAATATGTGGCGTTTTACCTTCTGAACCCACATATTTTTGAACTAAACTTAATTGATCTGCTGGTACAAAAAGCTGGTCACCTTTTTGATAAGTAATAGTGATGTAGTCACGCTTAACGCCATTATTTTCAAGGGTCTTAATTCCTTCAAAGCGGCCAATACCGTGGTTTACGTGAACAACATAATCTCCCGGCTTTAATTCAGTGTAATTACGCAACCGTTGCGCATTTTCCAAAGTCTTAACGCGGCGCTTTCTCTGAGGACGCTTATTAAAAAGTTCGCGCTCAGTTAAATAAACCACGTTGACACTTGGCAAAACAAAACCGCTACTAAAGCCCGCAGAGATAATCTGACACTTACCAGGCATTAAATCATCAGACTCAGTGATTGGTACCTCTAAACCAAATTCGGTCATTGTCTGATTAATCTGCTCAGCACGCTTTTCACTATCTGCTTGCAAAATGACACTTTGTCCAGTCTTGATGTAGCTTTCAATTTCACTCTTAATCAAAGGCATTTGACTGAAAAATTGCTCTGGCTCACGAGTCTTCCAATCCAAGCTTTGCCCCAATCGAACTCGCCCCATACTTCTTGGGAACAGTGAAAAGTATATTCGATGGTGCTGATCTTTTGAAAGGACTTTGGTAAAGTCAAGTCGCATCTTTTGACTAGCCAGCATTCCACCAATCTTGATTTCATCATCAATAAAAGCCGCGTTTTGCTTGTCAATAGCTTCGACAGATTGCTTAATTAATGGAAAATCATCCAAAAATAGTAAGCCGTTCTTAGGAAGATAATTAACTAAGCTACTAGGGTTTGGCAACAAATAATCTACTAAAAAGGCGTAATTCTGTGGCAAACCTCCCGCATTAAGCTCATCAAGAACTTGGGTAAAGTGATCCTTCACTGCTTCTTTGTCTGCAGGACTTTGGTCCATTTCTTCCTTAATTTTTTCAGCGGCTTCAATAATCGCTTCATCTGAAAAAACGCGGTCTTGTGCTGGTCCAATGGATAGTTGATCAATTTCGTGGGTACTGCGCTGGCTTGATAAATCAAATTCTTTGATCGTATCAATTTCATCGCCAAAAAATTCAATTCTTACCGGATTTTCCTTATCAAGTGGATAAATGTCCAAAATATCCCCGCGAATGGCAAACTCACCTGCTCGCGCAACTAAGGCTTCTTTATGATAGCCTGCTTTAACCAGCCACTTATTTAATTCACCTAAGTCATATTCTTGATCGCGCGTAAATTCTTTTTTATAAGCTGCAAATGCTTCAACTGGTGATAGCTGATACTGCAAGCCTTGCGGAGTTGTAACGACTATCCCTGCCTTTTTTTCTAACAAAAAATTCAAACTTTGAATTCTGTTACTTAATTCATCAGCAGAAGCAGTTGCTGATTGCGTTGCCAGCGTACTATCCAGTGAAAAATAATGCACTTGCTCTTGCTCAAAAATCCCGCTTAATTCATTAAAAAGATTTTGAGCTTTATTTTCATTTTCCTCTACCAAAATCAACGGTGCCTTAATTTGATCTACAATTTCTTTTAAAAGTAGACTAAAAGCACCGGCATTAGCGCCAGTGATTAGTGAGTTTTTTACTTGTTTAGTTTTATCAATAAAGTTGATTAATTCTTGATCTTTGCTTAAAAAATCTGTTAAACGCATTTTAGTTATACTTGTTCATCAAGTACTGTGCATCTTTTCCCGAAACAAAGTCATCAATGATGTCAGCACTTGTTTCAAAAGCATCATCCATCAGTTTTTGTTGGTCACTATTAAATGGAGTTAACACCCATGAAACCACACTAGTTTTTTCTGGATGACGGATTCCTATCTTCAAACGATTAAATTTCTCAGTCCCTAGGTCACGAATAATACTCTTAATGCCGTTATGACCACCTGATTTACCATTAGCACGAATACGAATTTTACCAATTGGCATGTCCATATCGTCCTGAATAATAAGGATATCTTCAGGCTTCACCTTAAAAAAATTGGCTACTTGGGCAATACTGCGACCTGATTCATTCATGAAGGTTTGAGGTTCAAGCAAAATAACGTCTTCACCATTAATTTTTTGCTTAGTCCAATGACCCTCAAATTTATCTTTATCAAAATTTAAATTATTTTTTTCAAGATAATTATCCAGTGCCATAAAACCTGTATTGTGCTTGGTTTTATCGTACTTTTGACCCGGATTTCCTAAACCTGCAATAATCTTCATTTCTAACTCCTCTAAAAAACAATCTAATTTATAATAGCACAATCAAGTAAATTCGTGGTACAATTGGCTTTGTTAAGTGTATCACAATACAAAGGAGATTTATTTTATGTCAAGAGACGAAAGACCTCGTAAAGTTATTTTAGTTGGTGACGGTGCCGTAGGTTCTACCTTTGCATTCTCAATGGTGCAACAAGGTATTGCTGAAGAATTAGGCATTATTGATATTGCTAAGGAACACGTTGAAGGTGACGCAATCGACTTAGCCGATGCTACTCCTTGGACTGCTCCAAAGAACATTTACGCAGCTGATTACCCAGACTGCAAGGACGCAGACTTGGTAGTTATTACTGCTGGTGCTCCACAAAAGCCAGGCGAAACTCGTCTTGACCTTGTAAACAAGAACTTGAAGATCTTATCATCAATCGTTGAACCAATCGTTGAATCAGGTTTCGCAGGTATCTTCTTAGTAGTTGCTAACCCAGTTGACATTTTGACTCACGCAACTTGGAAGATGTCAGGTTTCCCTAAGGATCGTGTTATCGGTTCAGGTACTTCACTTGATACTGGTCGTCTTCAAAAGGTTATCGGTAAGTTGGAAAACGTTGACCCACGTTCAGTTAATGCATACATGCTTGGTGAACACGGTGATACTGAATTCCCAGTATGGAGCTACAACAATGTTGGTGGCGTTAAGGTTAGCGACTGGGTTAAGGCTCACGGTATGGATGAATCTAAGCTTGAAGACATCCACAAGGAAGTTGCTAACATGGCTTACGAAATCATCAACAAGAAGGGTGCTACCTTCTACGGTATCGGTACTGCTTCAGCAATGATCGCTAAGGCTATCTTGAACGATGAACACCGTGTACTTCCACTTTCAGTACCAATGGATGGTGAATACGGTTTAAGTGGTCTTCACATCGGTACTCCAGCTGTTGTTGGCCGCAAGGGTCTTGAACAAGTTATTGAATTACCATTAACTGCTCATGAACAAGAATTGATGGAAGCTTCTGCTAACCAATTGAAGAAGGTTATGGACAAGGCTTTCGAAGAAACTGGCGTTAAGGTTCGTCAATAATCTTCAATTCATATTTAGAAAAAAGCGAAGAAAATTCTTCGCTTTTTTTCTTTACTCACTTTTAATTAACCTTTAATTTTGTTAAATATCTATGCTATAATTAGTTAGATATTTTTCATGTATGGAGGCAATCGAATGCTCATTAAATCTCTTGTTCTTAAAAAAGATTACCTGACAACAGTAAATGAAAAAGCCACTCTTGAAGAAGCTTTAAAGATACTTGAAGATTCAGGTTTCAGATGTGTGCCTATTCTAGACGACACCGGCACAATTTTCCGTGGTAACATTTATAAAATGCACATTTATCGTCATAAATCACAAGGCGGCGATATGAGTTTACCAGTTACTTACTTGCTTAAAAATGCTACTAAGACAATTAAGGTGAACTCACCATTCTTTAAAGTCTTCTTTAACATTAAAGACTTGCCATATATCTCTGTTCTTGATGAAGAAAATAAATTCTACGGAATTTTGACTCACGCAAGTTTACTTAGAATGTTATCAGACGCTTGGAACATCAAGCATGGTTCATACGTTTTAACTGTTTTATCTGATAATTCACGTGGTAACTTAGTTAAAATGTCTAAGACCATCTCAAAATATACTAATATGGCTAGTGTTATGACTTTGGATGCCGCTGCTGGTGAACTTGGTGGTGACTTTGTTCGTAGAACCTTGTTCACTTTACCTTCTGGTGTTTCAGAAGAAACAATGAAGACTATCGTTGAAAAACTTCACAAGAAAGGTTTCGTCGTTTCTGAAATTGAAGACTTACAGGCTGGGATGAACATCATGAGCGATGAAAATCCAGGTGTCTTTATTACCAATCCACACGAATAAACTTAATTAACTAAATAATTTTATAGCGAATCACTTATTGGTGATTCGTTTTTTATTCTCTTTCTTCCACGCCATCAAACAATCTTCATTACCAAATTCATCAACCTGTCGTTTAACACTTTCCAGCCCCTGCTTTTTATAAAAATTCAAAGCTGGCGTATTCTTGGCATACACATTCAAGCTAAAAGACTCATGGCTCTGCTTAACTTCATCTAAGAGACGTTTGCCAATTCCGCGATGTTGGAATTTTTCATCTACAAAGATCCCTGCAAGATAATCACCTTGCATCCCTACGAAGCCAGCAACTTGACCATCTTCTTCAGCCACTAAAATATCGGCATTCTTCAATGCTTCACGAACTTCATCGAAGTGATCTAACCAATATTTTTTGGGAACAAAATCATGTGCAGCAAGATTGCCATCAAGCCAAATCTTCATTACTTGATCAAGATCGTCTAATTCAAATTTTCTAATCTTCATATGTTACCTACGCTCATAAATCAATTCAGTAATACCGTCGTAATTTTGACTTTTAATTAATCGTAAATCAATCGGCTTCGGCAATTTACCAAATAACTGCGTCCCTTGACCTAGAAGTGTTGGAATGATAGTGATGTAATATTGATCAATTAAGTTTTCTTGTTCAAGTTGTTGAACTAAACTTGCACCACCACAGATCCAAATATCTTTACCTTGCTCATTTTTCAAATCTTTCACTACTTGTATTGGATCTTCAGACAAGAACTTAATATTCTCAGTATCTTTTTGATTCCGATGTGTGAAAACATACGATTGAAGGTCTTTGTATACCCATTCATTAGGTGATAATTCTGTAGCCACTTGATGATATGTGTTCCATCCCATCATGACTGTATCAATATTTTGGATAAAGCTTGGATATGTATCTGGAACTTCTTGATCGTCACCTTGTCCACGAAGCCAGTCAACGCCACCATTTTCATCAGCAATATAGCCATCAAGACTCATGGCAATGAATAAGATTACTTTTCTCATTTTTATACCTCATCAAAATCGACCACAATAGTATATCATGAACTTATTCACTCATTTTACATTCAACTTCATGTGTTATCATTTTCATATCAAGTAAATAGAAAGCAAATCAATCATGAACAACTTTAACATCGAACTCTTACGAGTATTTTTAACCGTCAGTAAGTTTAACAACTTCAGCCAAGCAGCCAATTTTCTCTATCTAGATCAATCAACCGTTAGTAAGAAAATCCGCCAGTTAGAAAAAGCCTTCCATATTTCTCTCTTCATTCGCACTTCACAAGGCGTGCAGCTATCACCCGCAGGATATGATTTTAAGCAAAAAGCTATCAAGATCATGGACGCTTATAATGATTTAGCTCAAACAGAAATTTCACTGGCGGATATTAGATTGGGAATTCTAGACAATATTGCCGCCTACCATTACAGTGAATTCTTACGTGATAATTTAGACAGCATGCGGCAAGTCAAGATATCAGATAAGGGCGTTGACTTAATTGACGCATTTAACAATGGCATTCTTGATAGCATTATCGTTAATGAAGACTCTATTGATCAAATCACTGGTGAATTCTTATCAACCACATTGACTAAAGAAAGTTTCGGCTTGCTGACTAGTAAACCAAAATCACCCGAAGAACTATCAATCACAGATCTAGATAATCGCCAACTGCTCATTGCGCCAGAATATTGTCCCGTTGGACGGCAACTTCGTCAGCTTTTAAATGGTCGACAATTTACAGAAGTTGGCTACACTAACACTTTACTTGAATTAGTTGCAAATTCCACTTACGCAACAATTCTGCCTTGGAAAATGATCCAAAACATCACGCAGAACCAAAGCCGCTTTTCTGCCAGTCGCCTAATTGATTTCCCAGCAAGAAAGATCGCACTTTTCACTCGTGAAAAATCAATTCAAGAATTGCTGCTATCCTCGCTATGACATTTTTGCATACGCACGTTGTTCAAAATTTCACTTCAGCTTTTTAAACTTTCCCTCTATGATGAAAACATCAATGAATTGAGGGGGAAAATAATATGGAAATCAAAGAAACAGAAAATTCTTATATTAACCTTTCTGGTCTACAAATTATATTTATGGCCACTAGCATCGGGATTATTGTTGCGAATATGTTCTACATTCAACCAATCGAACCGATGATTACGCAAAGCTTTGGAGTTTCTGCCAGCACCACTTCGATTTTGGGGATGCTAGCACAAGCAAGTTATGCGCTAGGTTTACTTTTTTTAGTGCCGCTTGGTGATCTATTTAATCGCTATTACTTATTACAAATAATGGAATTAATATCATCACTAGCGCTACTTTTGGCCTTTATCTCACCTAATGTTTATTTATTTGGAATTGCCACTTTCATCATCGGTCTTACTTCAATTGGTGGTCAGATTGTCATTCCTTATGCAGCATACTTAACCCCTATTGATAAACAAGGTCCACTACTAGGAAGTTTAATTAGTGGTATGCTAACTGGAATTTTATTTGCTAGAACTTTCAGTGGGATTATCGCCGCATCCCTTGGCTGGCATGCAGTTTATGGCGTTGCTGCCGTTTTAAACATTCTCTTACTTATCTTCATGCACTATTTAATTCCTCAAGATCCTCGCATTAAGCCTGCAGCAAATAATTATGGAGAAATCATTTCATCTTTGCCTAAGCTTTTCAAAAAATACCGCTACTTACGCGGTTCAGCCCTTAATGCATTTGCCTTATTTGGGATTGCTAATCTCTTCTGGGGGACACTTTCATTCTTACTTGAAAAATACTACGGCTTTGGTAGTGAAGTTGCAGGAAGCATGGGATTGCTCGGGGTAGTTTCTATTTTTGCGGCACCATTCATTGGAAAGATGGTGGATAAATACTCACCCAAAACCAACATCCGTATTAGCTGGCTATTAGGTGCTATCTCTTTCATTATTTTTAGTATTTTTATTAAAAATATTTGGATGCTCATGATTGGAATTATTATCTTAGATCTTAGTACCCAATTCAGCCAAGTTACCAATCAGGCAATTATTCAATCCCTTAGCCGAAAAGAAAATAGTAGAAATAATTCCATCTTCATGTTTTCTTACTTCATTGGTGGATCTATCGGAACAATGATCGGTATTAACGCTTGGAGCATCTTCGGTTGGAGCGGTGTTGCTGGTGCTGCAGCTATCTTTTTGCTCATTGCACTAATTGGATATAAAACCTTAGGGACACCCGATGAATTAGAGTAAAAAAAAAAGGAGTTTTCACAACTCCTTTTTTCTTTTGCTTAATCTTCGTAATAAACTCTTGGTAAACGATCACTAAGAAGGCATGCAACTTCATAATGAATAGTATCAACATAATCAGCTGCGGCCTTAATATTATTAGGATCTTCAGGTTTGTCCGAAATCAAAACAACTTTGGTGCCAACTGGCATTTTCTTTGGCATTTTGACCATAAATTGATCCATGCAGATGCGGCCGACAATCGGACAATAACTGTCGCCCACCTTAACTTTAAAGCCTTGGAAGTGACGAATCCAGCCGTCAGCGTAACCAACCGGAACAGTCCCAATGATAGTATCTTCATCAGCGACAAAAGTTGAGCCGTAACCAACCCCGTCACCTTGATGAATCGTCTTAACTTCAGTTAATTCACTAACAAAAGATAAAGCTGGCTTTAATTCAACATTAGACTTCAAATCTGGGCTACTTGGATTAGATGAAGGATTTAAACCATAAATACCAATCCCGTATCTAACTATATCACTTGGAATATCTTTACCAAAAATGCTGGCAGCAGTATTGTCACAGTGAATCCATTTAGGCTTGATCTTAAGCAGGCTCTTCATATGATTGAACTTAGCAACTTGCTTTTGGAAGTAAGTATCAACTGCGCTATCAGCTGAAGCGAAGTGACAGAACATCCCTTCCACAAAGAAGTGAGGATTGTCTTTCAAAAAATCATTGGCTTCTGTAAATTCTTCATCTTCATAAAAGCCAATTCTCCCCATCCCTGAGTCTATACCTAAATGAATCTTTAACTGTAAATCAGTATTTTCAAGTTCCTTTTCTGCCTTTTTGAGCCATTCAAGACTAGGCACCGTCAAAGAAATATCATTAGCAGCAGCAATTGGAGCATATTCTGGTGAAACTACTCCTAAAACCAAAATTGGCTTCACAATATCAGCTCTTCTTAATTCAAGAGCTTCATCCAAAATAGCTACACAAAAACCACTAGCACCTGCTTTAAGTGCTGTTTTTGCGACTGGAACTGCACCGTGTCCATAACCATTTGCCTTAACAACGGCAAACAACTTTTGTTCAGGTTGTAAATTCTTTATTTCATTTTCAATATTTTGTCTAATTGCGCCCAAGTTAACTTTGACAACTGCTGGACGGTGAATTCCTGCGATCATTCTGGATCCTCCAAAACTACAAATGTAACAATTTCATGATTATCATGTGAGATACTTGGGAAAATGCGACCATCATACTTAGTAGATGTTGTCACTGGGTGACCAAGTTCATCCCATAGTGTTTCTATATCTTGAAAGCCTACAGTCTTGCCAAGACCTGTTCCCATTGCTTTTGAAAAAGATTCTTTAATGGAAAAACGACCTCCTAAGTATTCAACTTGGCGCTTACCTTTCATTTTTTTGTATTGTTCAAATTCCTTCGGAGTTAAAACCTTCTTTGCGAAACTATCTCCACGTTCAACGATTTTTTTAACTCTTTCAACTTCAATAGTATCTATTCCGACACCTTTAATCATTTTTTCTCACCTCACACAAAAATAATTATAATCCAAAAAATGAGTTGCACATGGCAACTCATCAATTAAGTAGTAAATCTTAATCTTTTTTCTTTATTACGAAATCGTGCTTATTGCCCCGGCCTCGGAAATTGCGGTCCTTACGGTTATGATCACGGTGGTTGTTATTGCGTCCGCGATAGTGACGATTATCATTTCTACCTCGGCCACGCCCGTGATTATTTCTGCGTCCATTGCCTTTATATGGTAATGGTTTTTCAGGAGTAATCTTAACCTTAACTTCACTAGCATCTTTAGAAAGGTTCTTTAGGAAGGCAGAAACCAAGTCCAATGCAGAATAATTTTCCAATAATTCATTAGCATCATCTTCATACTTGCCTAAATCACCATTCATCAAGTTTTCAATTTCAGCTTTAGCTTGCTTTAATTGACCGTGCAAAGCTTGATCATCTGTTGGTGGGCGAAGTGGCGACATCTTCTTCTTAGTCAATTGTTCAATGGTTCTCATGTAGCCAATTTCATTTGGTGTAACGAAAGTTACTGAGATTCCATTTTGACCGGCACGACCAGTACGTCCAATACGGTGAACGTATGAATCTGGATCTTGTGGAATATCGTAGTTATAAACGTGTGTAACTCCTGAAATATCCAAACCACGAGCTGCCACATCAGTAGCGACTAAAATATCTAACTTTCCTTCACGGAATCTCTTCAAAACGCTCATTCTGCGTGCTTGAGATAAATCACCATGGATTCCAGCTGCGTTATAGCCGCGAGCTTGCAAACCGCGAGTTAATTCATCAACGCGGCGCTTAGTTCTCCCAAAGACAACCGCCAAGTCTGGTCCTTGAACATCGATCAAGCGACACATAATATCAAATTTCTCTGATTCTTTTGCGCGGACAAAGTATTGATCAATCAAGTCAGCAGTCAGCTCTTTTGCCTTGATACGAACAATTTCTGGATCGTGCATGAATTTTTCACCAATACGCAAGATTGGCTTAGGCATAGTTGCACTAAAGAGTAAAGTTTGTTCACGATTTTTTGAGTAGTTCAAAATGCTTTCGATATCTTGAATAAATCCCATATCAAGCATTTCATCGGCTTCGTCTAAAACAACTGTTTTAACTTCGGACAAATCGATGGTTTTACGCTTCAAGTGATCCAAAAGTCGACCAGGAGTACCTACCAAAATAGCTGGAGTATGCTTCAACGATCTAATTTGGCGGCCAATATCTGCTCCACCATAAACAACTTGGACATGAGCGTGCTCATCACGGCCAAGTCTGAAAAGCTCCTCTTGTGTCTGAATTGCTAGTTCACGGGTTGGCTCAATAATAACTGCTTGAATTGCCTTCTTTTTTTCTAACTTTTGTAAAATTGGCAACCCAAAAGCAGCAGTCTTACCAGTACCAGTTTGAGCTTGACCAATTACATCCTTACCTTCTAAAGCAAGCGGGATAGTTTCTGCTTGAATTGGAGTAGCTTCTTCAAACCCTGATCGCTTAATTGCTTTCAGCAACGCATCGTTTAATCCTAATTCCGAAAATTTCACTAAAAAATTTCTCCTATCTAAGCCGGTCCACTACTTTTTCAAGGTGCATCCCATGAGAGCCCTTTAATACCACAATATCGTCCGGCTTAATATCATTCTTTAAATCATTAATCATGTGTTCCATACGGTCAACAGGATAGTAATGTAAGTTTGCGGCGTCATATTTATCCTGCAAGGCATCATACAAGTTCTTCATTTCCGTGCCGTATAAGTAAACTTCATTAATTACTTGTGGGTCAAGACTGTCTCTAAGGCCTGCATGAAGAGCTGCAGAAGCTTCACCTAATTCCAACATATCACCAAGGACCGCAATTCTGCGGCCACCTCTTGGCATCACGATTTGACCAAAACTAGTAAGTACTGCACGAACGGCGGTTGGGTTAGAGTTGTAGACATCACTCATGATATCTTCGCCAACGTCACCTTTTTCCCATTCCATTCGGTTAGCAGTCGGAGTAAAGTCTGACAAAGAAGCCGCAATTTCTTCATCACTTTCGCCAAAATGACGACCAACACTTAAGGCTGCCATCGCATTTGATACATTATGTTTACCAATCATTGGAATTGAGAAATTTTGCTCAGAATCATTTACTGTGAAAGTAGCGTGGTGCTTGTAACTCTTGAAGCTGGTTGCATAAACAGTGTCATTATCCTTGAAGCCAAAAGTTGACTTCACTTGATCAAGTTTTTGTGCTCTTTCAACAAGCAATGGTTCATCACCGTTGTAGATAAATTCACCATCTTCACGTAAGAAGTCAGTAATTTCCATCTTAGCGTCTGCAATCTTATCACGACTGCCAAAGAATTCAATGTGAGCTTCACCAATCATGGTAATTACACAAACATCTGGATGAGTCAATTCACTCAAGTGGTGCAATTGCCCTGGACGGTCCATCCCCATTTCCAAAACCAAAATTTCAGTATTTGGTTTCATTTCTAAGATGGTCATTGGCACACCGATGTCATTATTGAAGTTAGCCTGTGTTTTATGCACGTTAAACCGCTTAGATAAAACAGCAGCACACATGTCCTTAGTGGTAGTCTTACCATTTGAGCCAGTAATCCCGACCACGGTTGGATTAACCTTGCGCAAATAGTAATGTGCCAGAGTTTGCATTGCAGTTAGTGGATCATCCACTTCAAGAACAGCAATATTATCTGGCTTGTTAGGGTGATCCTTCTTCCATAAAGTTGCAGAAGCACCATTAGAAATAGCACTGTTTACAAAATCATGTCCATCTCTTTCACCATCAAGCGGTACAAAAAGACCACCTTCAGTAATCTTTCTGGAGTCAAAGGCAACTGAAGTAATAATAGTTTGGTCGTCGCCTTCACACGTTGTATCTAAAGCTTTGGCAATTTCAGCCAGTTGCATTTTCATCGATTATTTACTCCCATAAAACATATTTTAGTACAGCAACCATTATACGTTCTTTCGTCTCATCTGCCAAATAGCTAACTGTACAAAAACAAAAAACAGCCCCGAACGGGACTGCCTTTCACCAGATTGTCGGTAATTACTTGTTCATGCCATACTTCTTGTTGAACTTTTCGATTCGACCATCTGCTTGAGCAAACTTTTGCTTACCAGTGTAGAATGGGTGTGAATCTGAAGAAATTTCAACACGAATTAATGGGTAAGTGTTACCTTCGTAATCTACAGTTTCTTGTGATTCCATAGTTGAACCTGCTAAGAACTTAGCACCAGTTGCTGAGTCCATGAAGACAACTTGGTGGAAATCTGGATGAATACCTTGTTTCATAATTTTTTACTCCTTTTGCCATGATCTTATTTCAGATCATAGATTAATCGATTAACGTCTATTAGGATACCACCTTCAAGCATAAGTTTCAAGCCTATTTTCCTTGCTTTAAGACAATATCGCTTGGTCTAATTTCTTTACCAAAGTATGGCTTTAATTCTTTGTTGTAATCATAAGTAAAATAAGATTGACGATTAAGCTTAGTAATTTCTCGGTTCATCCAATTTTGCAAAGATTTATTTCCACGCTTTACTGCTGGAGCAATATATTGATTTGGTCCGATATTCTTGATACCAACTGTAAACTTTGGATTTTTCTTAACCCAAGCATACAAGTATGAATTATCATCTGCTAAGGCAGCAGCACGATTATTTTTAAAAGCATTAAATTGCTGAGTCTTAGAGTCGAATTTGAGTAAGCCTACTCCTTTTTGCGTTGTGAAATAATTCTCTGCAGTGGTACCTTTGGTAACAATTACACTCTTACCTTTTAATTGACTAGCCTCAGTGATTGGCTTATTTTTGGGTGAAATCACTCCGACAGACACCTTCATATAAGGCTTAGCCCAGCTAGCAACACTGCGGCGCTCAGGAGTTAAGGTGAAGTTGGCTAAAACCAAATCAGCCTTATCTGAATTCAAAGTATCAATTCGATTGTTGGCATTAACTTGAACAAATCTAACTTTGACCCCCATATCTTTGGCTACTTTTCTGGCCAAGCGAACATCATACCCCACACGCTTTCCTTGAGAGTTAACCCAGCCATAAGGCGGCAAATCGCCAAAAACTGCGATGCGAATATAGCCACGACGCTTAATGGCCGACACACTATTTTCATTACTCCAACCGCCTCCTGAAGCAGAGCTTGTTAAATTAGGCTGACTGATACCGAAAAAAGCTGCAGTCGCAATTGTAATGACGGCTAGGAAGCTCATAATGATATTAAAAAGATTCTTTTTCATTTGTTTTTACCCTAAAAATCCATACTCTCTAAAAATGCTCTAGCTCGATCTGTCTTAGGATTAGCGAAGAATTCTTCACCGGGTGTGTCTTCTACGATCTTACCGTTTTCTAAGAACAAAACTTCATCCGCAATCTTAGCAGCAAAATTCATTTCGTGAGTAACAATGATCATGGTCATGTGATCTTTATCAGACAAAGCTTGGATAATTTTCAAAACTCCACGTACCATTTCTGGGTCAAGAGAAGCAGTAACTTCATCAAATAGCATTACTTCTGGATGCATCGCAAGAGCTCTCACGATCGCAATTCTTTGCTTCTGACCACCTGACAATTCTCTTGGATATGCATCAACATATTGATCAAGCTCTACACGCTTTAATAAATCCAGCGCTTCTTTTTTGACTTCATCTTCATTACGCTTTTGCACCTTAACTGGAGCAAGTAAAATATTTTCCATTACTGTTAAGTTAGGGAACAAGTCATAGCTTTGAAAGACCATGCCAATTTTTTGTCTAAGTAATTGCCATTCCTTAGGAGTTGGATTAATTTTTTTACCGTGAAAATAAATAGATCCACCTTGATAGTCTTCAAGTCCGTTCAAAGTTTCAAGCAAAGTACTCTTACCTGACCCTGAAGGACCAAGCAAGGTTAATACCTCACCTTTTTTCAAATCAAAATTAATATCAAACAAAACTTGCCGCTTGCCATAAAACTTATTTAAATGCTCAACTTTTAAAATTTCTTCTGTCATTGTCTTTCACCTATTTCTGTCTTGCTGTTAAACTCTTAGCCCATGCTGATAGAGGATAATCGATAATAAAGTACAAAATAAAGATAAAACCGTATACCCAGAAAACACCGGTTGGGTAGCGCTGATTATTTGCTTCAATAATTTGTTGCCCCACGTTAATGACTTCCATGACGCTGATCAACATTAACAATGAAGTTGTCTTAATAACCCGCGTTGCCAAGTTAATTGTTGCTGGTAATTCTAATTTAGCTGCTTGTGGCAATAAGACATATCTGAATAATTGCACTTGATTGAGTCCTAAAGCTAAACCAGAATTTCTTTGACTCTTCGGCACAGATTCAATTGCACCACGGACAATATCGCTAAATTCTGCTGCAACCCACAAGCTAAAGGCTAAGACCGCCATCCAACTAGCTGACCAGTTAATGTGAAACGATCTAGGCAAAATGTAATAAACCAAATAAAGTAGTACAACTGTTGGCACTATTCTGAAAAACTCTAAATATAACCGTAAGATAAAACGTACTGCTTTATTAGGACGAGTTCTTAGAATTCCAAAAATCAGCCCCAAAATTAAGCCAATAATTAATGAAACTGCTGCAATCCATGTTGAAGTCCACAATCCCGCCATCAAACGGGCAAAGTTTTTCCCTTCAAATAAAACATTAATCCCCGAATGCACCATAGCGAACTCTCCTCTCAAGCCAAGTCAAAATTAAAATTACCGGAATTAAAATAATTGCATATGCAATAACCAGCATTAATAAGTATTCATTGGAACGATAGTACATCCCGATCAAATCAAGCGCAGTATTAGTTAATTCTGGAATTGCAATCACTGAAAAAATTGACGTTTCCTTAATCAAGAAAATAATATTAGCAGCTAAAGCCGGCATGCTCAAAGCAAAGCCTTGCGGAAGTACGATATAGCGAGCTAATTGATAGCGATTCATACCAAGAGCTGCTCCACTATTAATTTGACTGCGACTAACACCGTCAAATCCTCCGCTAAAGCCTTCTGCCATATATGCTCCGCCTAAAAAGATCAAACCGACAATCCCGCAAACTTCAGCTGACATTTTTAAGCCGATTACTGGAAAGGCATAATACAAGAAAAATAGTTGAATTAACAACGGTGTATTACGCGCTAATTCCACATAAGCTCTAAAAATTTGACTTAATACTGGAATCTTAAAATATTGCACTAAGCTCGCAATTACTCCCACAATAATTGAACCGATAATCCCAAGTATGGATAACCATAAGGTCAACTCAAAGCCTTGAGCAAACACTGGCAATGCTTTCTGCATAACTGTCCAATCCATTCATATCCTCCTTTTTAACCAAAACAAAAAGACCCATATTCCATAGGTCTTTCAATATAAAAAGATCTACGTACTCTTTCAGCACGTAGATCCCTGATAAATATCGTTAGTTAAGAAAAATCACCTGGAAGAACGATCACTGAAACTTTTCTGCATGTGAAATAAACTGCATACAACTGCAGCAGCATTTATTCACTTTTACAGAAGCTAAAAGTTCCATTATTTTCTCCTTACTTCAAATAAGTCATTTTTCAACTATAATCATCATAAGTTTATACTTACTTTTTGTCAAATAACTTTTTCAAATATTTTTAATAACTATTAATTATTTGCAGATAACAGCAAATGCTTCATATGGTTTCAAGCTAAGAGCATTTAGATTATCTCTTTCTGGATAATTGCTCAATAAAACATCCGCGATTTCTTCGTTACTTGAAAATTGTTGTTCTTCCCCAGACAAGTTAGCAACTACCAACCATTTTTCACCGTTTAACTTGCGGTAATATGCTAAGACTTCATCGCTAGTATCAACTAATTCAAAATCACCATCAACCACGATGTCATTTTCATGACGCAATTTGATCAATTTTTGATAAGTGTAAAAGATTGAATCTGGATCAGCTAAAGCCTTCTCAACATTAATGTCCTTATAGTTAGGGTTAACGTGCAACCATGGGTTGCCATCTGTGAAGCCAGCATTTGTACTATCATCCCATTGCATTGGGGTTCTAGCATTATCGCGACCCTTAACGTTGATTGCGTGAATCAAATCATCTTTATTTGCTCCATTTTCCAAGCGCTCATTGTACATGTTGACACTTTCGATATCTTCAACTTCAGAGATATCTTTAACTGGACAGTTAGTCATCCCAATTTCTTCACCGTTATAGATGTAAGGTGTCCCGTGCATTAAATGAAGAACGGTTGCAAACATTTTAGCTGATTGCACGCGATATTCTTTATCATTACCCCAGCGCGAAATTACTCGAGGAATATCGTGGTTTTCCCAGAAAAGACTGTTCCAAGCATGATCAAAATCAATTTCTGTTTGCCATTTAACCAGAACTTTCTTAAGTTCGCCTAGATCTAGCTTCTTTAAGTCCCATTTTTCTTTACCTGCTTGTTGGTCAAGACTTTGGTTTTCAAATTGGAAGACCATTGATAATTCATGGCGTGCTGGATCAGAGTACTCTTCCGCAATCTTTGGTGTCGCATTCCAAGTTTCACCAACAGTCATTAAGTCTTTGCCACCGAAAGTATTCTTGTTCATTTCTTGCAAATATGGGTGAAGCATCGGACCGTTTTCGCGGATATTCTTGTCTGGATCCTTTCCGATCAGCTCGATTACATCCATTCTGAAGCCGCCGATCCCCTTATCAATCCAAAAGTTCATCATGTCATAGATCTTTTGACGCAATTCTGGATTCTTCCAATTTAAATCAGGTTGTTGTTCAGCGAATAAGTGTAAGTAATATTGACCAGTTTTTTCATCGAATTTCCAAGCAGAACCGGAAAAAGCGGACTTCATATCGTTAGGTTCATGCCCATCAACTGGATCACGCCAAATATAATAGTCACGATAAGGATTATCCTTGTTCTTTCTTGCTTCAACAAACCACTCATGTTGATCGGAAGTATGGTTAACAACTAAGTCCATCACAATTTTAATGTGGTGTTTCTTTGCTTCTTTAAGCAATTCGTCCATGTCAGCCATTGTGCCATATTGCGGATCAATTGCTTCATAATCTGAAATGTCATAACCGTTATCCACTTGAGGTGATTGATAAACGGGAGAAAGCCAAATTGCATCGATACCTAATTTTTCAAGATATGGTAAGCGTTTGGTAATTCCTTGTAAGTCACCGATTCCATCACCGTTACTATCTTGAAAAGATTTTGGATAAACTTGATAAACTACTGCTTTTTTCCACCAAGGCGTCATTTACATTTTCCTCATTTCTATATATCTTTCTTTTAAAATTATTATCTAACAAAATGTAACCGCTTTACAAATATATCCAAAATGTTAACGGTATCAAAAAAGCCGAGTTATTCACTCAGCTTTGTTACCAACTTTTTTTATTTACTTTTTCAGCACGTTCATCAACATGCTTCATACTGCTATTAATACCCCAGTAATAGAAAGCAAGCGAGGCAATAATAATAACAACAAAATCAATTGGATAAGGAATAAAATTGCGCCCGCCAAGTCCTTCACTACCTACATATGACATGATTGACATAAAAATCATATAACCAATAAGCCACCAAGAATGCTTAAGTTGTTCTTTCAAATCTGAATGTTGGTAACGAATTTCATAATAAATGTAAATAGGCAAGCCTAAGGCAATTACAAAAATAACTTGGATTGTAGTTGGCCACATTGACCAGTAAATTGCTAAACTAGTTAAAACGAAAGCTACTGGAGCAAGCCAAACCATAAATTTGGGCTTAAAAGGTCTATTTAAACTTGGAGAAATCTTTCTTAAAGTCATTACTGTAACCGGACCGGTTAAGTATGCTATCAAGGTTGATGCTGCAATAACTGTAGCAAGTAAATTCCAATTTCTAAAGACACTAACCAAAATTGCTGCTAAAACAAAGTCTGCAATCATTGCAGCACGTGGGATAAAGTATTTTTGATTTAATCGGCCTAACCAGTTTGGCAAGTGGCGTGTGTGCGTCATTGCAGCAAGTGCGCGAGAAGCTGTTGCTACAAAAGCAACCCCAGTTCCAAATGGCGAAACAAAGGCATCAAGGTAAAGTAAAATTACTAGCCAATTAATTCCAAGTAAAATTGCTAAATCTGCAAATGGTGAAGTGAAGTCGATACCATGCCAACCAACTTTTGCTAGCATTTGTGGTTCGACTGCTCCAATAAAGGTTACCTGAAGCATCACGTAGATTACGGCAGTAATTAACATCGAAATTAAAACCCCGCGAACAATATTTTTACGTGGATTTTCAACTTCTCCCCCCATATTAATTATGGTCTGGAAGGCATCATAAGACATGATGATTCCTGAAACAGATGTTGCTTCAAAGACTGATCTAGTTCCATACGGCATGAACTCATGGAAATTACTACCGAAGTTTTGGGCATGAAAACCTGAACACATTAGAATAATGATGGTCAAAGTTGGCAAAGCAATTTTAAAAATTGAAATCAAGTTAGTGAAATGGGTCATGATCTTCACCGACCAATAGTTGATCAAAGTGAAAATAATCATAAATAAGAAAACGACTAACAACCCTTCACCAGTAATCGTATCTTTATGCATAAAATTGCGTGTCCAATTAGCCCAGGACCATGGCCAAGACGACATATATTGAACTGCGGCAACTGCTTCCATAGGTACTAAAGTCACTAAAGAAATCCAGTTAGCCCAGGCGGCAATAAAACCAAGTAATGGTCCGTGACTATATTGAGCATACCGGCTCATCCCACCACTTTCGGGAAACATTGACCCAAGTTCAACATAAGTTAAGGCAATTGCAATAATAATTATCGCTCCCAAAATCCAGGAAAGAATGGCAGCTGGCCCTGCAATTTTGGCAGCTGATCCTGATCCAAATAGCCAGCCCGATCCGATTAGAGAATTAAGAGCAAGCATAACGGCTGAAAAGAGGCCGATTTTTTGTCTTTTATTGTTTTCCAAATAATCACTTCTATCTCTAGGTATTTAGTTGTTAATTATATCAAAAAAACAAACTATATAGGTAGATAATTTCAACTTATCCTGTTATTAGATATGCCCGGTTGCTGCGTGGAAATTCCTTCTTAAAAGCTGCTTGAATAGCACGGCGGCATTCTGAAATATCTTCAAGTGAATACTTTTCTTCTAAATGAAGGTAGCCTTCTTCGATCAAAGTGACTTTTTCACCATCATTTTTAACAGTAATACTGCGATCTTTTTTAGCAGTTAACAATTTCACTTCATGATACTTATTTTTATTTGTACACATTTGCTTTAGAAGCGCCTTAGCTTGTTTAACTGAAATTAAACGCATGACTTGTTAGTCACAATCCTTTCGCTATAATTAATGGTAAATTTGTATTAAGATCTTATTGTGGATAGGAAAAGTGAAGTGATTTAGTTGGAGTTAGATTTCGATAAAAACGGCTGCAAAGCCTTCTTCAAAAAACATCCCAACACTCAAAAAATTGCTCAAAAGAAGATTACGCAAGCAATTGAAAAAGAAGTCGAAACTGGGATGAGTAAAGTAAAACTTGCTACTCGTCAAAAAATAAACGAGCTGCCTTGTTACGAAATGCGGCTTAATCTGGGCAATATCGGTTCTGTCCGAATCGCCTTCACTGTTCACCATCAGCAAGCGACAGTCTATTATTTAACCACCACTTTACAAAAAAGTGAGTTCAGTAAAGAACTTGAGAAGTCTTTGAAAAGTTAATAGCTTATAATAGAAAGTACGTAAGCCTTGCTTTAAACAAATCTTGTGTTATTATGTTGTACACCTATACATTTTAAACAAAAATGTTTATAATTTTAAAGTTAATAGAGGTGAGATTCTGATCATGAAAAAAGTAAACTATGTTAAAAAGCATCACATGTATTTAATGAATCATGAAAATGGCGATGTTATCGAAGTTAGAATGGACAAAAAGAATAAATCTTTCAAGAAGTTAAGACTTTATCGTCAAGATGGTTTAGGGAACTACTATTTAGATCCACATGCCGAGCTGAAAGATCAGAATAGTCCTGCCACTAAGGAAAACATCGTTGAGGCCGGTAAGAAAGTTAGTCGCCATATTTCCGATACCAAAAGCTGGCACCATAAAGTAAGACCCGTTTTCAACTCTGACCATCAAATTATCGATTTTGAACCAAGACTTGCGTTAAAACATCATACGCACATTCAAAATGCCAAGAGATATTTGCGTCACTTAGATAATCACCATGCTGATTTCTTATTCCGTAAAAACAACAAGGGCCGCTTGATTGCACCTTGGAATTACGTGAAAGACGCTATTTATGAAGACCGTAACAAAGAAATGGTTTTGGCTCATAAAGTACATAAGTTGACTAAATAGAAAAAATCTCCCAATAGTTTCCATTACGAAGCTTTTGGGAGATTTTTTGTTAGATTTTAATTCTTGTTTTGGCTACTTCACTAATGAAGTGCTGATCGTGTTCAATCAAAAGCATTGCCGGTTGCTTTTCTTTGAGTAACTTAACTAATTGATCTTGGTTGAAGACATCAAGATAGTTCGCTGGCTCATCCCAGAAATAGAGATCGGCTGGTTCAACTAATGATTTAGCTAAGGCCACCCGCTTCTGCTGACCCATGCTCATCTTTTCAATCGGGGTATTAAAGTCACTCCTAGGAAAGCCCATCTTTTTCAAATTATTCAAGAGCTCTTCATATGAAATCTTGTGTTTAGCAGAAAATGCCTTCAAATCACCTGTATATTCTGTGAAACCTTGCGGCAAATAGGAAATGCGTAAGCCCTGAATCTTTTCAATACTTCCTTGATGAGTGGTTCCTTCTTGCCTACTTAGCAGATACTTTAATAAAGTGGTTTTTCCTGAGCCATTATCACCTTCTAGGGCTACTACACCTTGATTCTGCATAATCAGTGTGAGATCGCTAAAAAGCTGCTTGTCGCCAATTTTTAGACCAAAATCTCTCACTTCAAAAAGAGTTGAGTGGTAATTCTTTTCGAAATTCATTTCAAGGCTTGGCACGTCTTCAATGTTGACCATCAAGTTTTCTTTCTCATCTATTCTTTTATCGATTCTATTTCTAGTATTGATGGCTTTTTTCATCATTTTAGCTGCTGCATGGCCAATCGCACCTTTATTCAAACGAGTGCGGCGATTCAAAACATGTTGCGTTTTCATGCCAGAATATTTTTGCGCTTCAATACTGTCAGACCAGTTATTGAACTGAACATAGGTCTTGTTAAGCTGCTTAATCTCGCCCTTTAGCTTCGCATTTTTATCCCGGTTAAATTGATCGCGTCGGTCTTTGGTACCTTCATAGCTAGCGTAATTACCTTGATATAAGTGAATCTCAGTGTTTTCAATCGCTAAGACATGATCAGTCACTTGATTTAGGAAGTCGCGATCATGGCTAACAACAATGTAGCCTTTATCATGTTTTTTCAAATAATCAGCAATCTGAAAACGGCTATGTTCGTCCAAATGATTAGTTGGCTCATCGATTAATGGAAAACTGTCTTCTTCCAAAAACGATGTCGCTAAGAGCACTTTAGTCTGTTCTCCGCCGCTTAATGTAGCAAAAGGCTGCCAAAGAAGATCTGGATTAACGCCCATTAAGCGCAGTTCTTTTTCAAGTTGCCATTGCTGAAAATCAAGCTGCTCTTGCAATTCATACAGTGCGATATTTTGCGGATCGTTAACTTCAAGTGGGAAGTAAGAAAATGTTAGATCTGTTCTGATTTCCCCAAGTCCGCGCAATTTTCCTCGCAGAAGATTTAAGAAAGTCGTCTTACCCCGGCCGTTTCTACCGACAAGTCCAAGCTTCCATGAACTATCTAAGTCCAAATTCAAGTTGTTAAAAATGTTGCCACTAGCGTCTTCATACCCAAAGGAAAGGTTAATCACTTTAATATTGCTCATCAAAAATCACCTCACGCAAAAAGAGAGTCCGCACTTTCAGCAATAAAGTACAGACTCTCTTCTTAATTTCGGTGTATGAAAAAAGAAGCATCTCGCCTATCTTTAAATCTTGCTAAAAAGTGCATAGTATCCCTTATTTAAAAAGAACTTTTATTTGACTATGCTTGATTTGTAAGATTAAAGACGCAACGGCGAACACTTCTTTCTGTATTTGATTTCAATTGATTAATGGAAGTTTATCATCTTCCAAAATGATTGTCAAAATAATATTTCTTTTTACTTGTTTTTATAATTTCAACATATTACAGTCGTTTTGAGGTGAAATTTATGCGTAAACAAGTTCCAATGTTAAATAATCCAATTACAAATGATGAGTTCTTATCCTTGATTGTTGATTCATTTCAATCAGTAATCTTCGGTACAGTTGATGAAAATGGTGATCCCCATACTAATGTTGCCGATATTGAAGTAAAGAACAGCGATAAGTTAATCTTTGCCACCACTTATCAAAAAGCTTTCTATAACCGGCTGAAGAACCATCCCCGCATTTCAATTACTGGGCTTAAGGGCGATGAAACTTTATCAAGTGTCGGCTTTACTTTAGATGGTTTGGTTCAAGAAGTTGATCAAAAATACTTGGATGAAATCTTTGCAAAAAGGCCCGAAATGCAACAAATTTCGGCTAATCATTCTGAGCGCCGCGAGATCTTACGTCCTTTTGCAATTATCCCAATTAGCGGTTCAATTTATGACTTACGTCAGCAGCCAATTTTCCAAAAAGGACTAAAATTCTAAAAAACATGTTGACATTAAAAATACATGTATTATGATAATTGATGTAAGTTTTAAACAAACAGGTTTTAAAAAGGAGTCTTCACTTATGACAAAATATGCAATTACTGCCGCAACTGGTAACTTAGGACAAGCTGCTGTTAAGGAATTAAACAAGTTGGTTGGTGCTGACAACGTTGTTGTTATCGCACGTAATGAAGAAAAAGCTGCTAAACTTTTCCCTAACAATGAAGTTCGCCGCGGCGACTACGAAGATGTAGAATCAATGAATGCTGCTCTTAAAGGCATTGACCGCGTCCTCTTTATTTCTTCACAACCCGGTGGCAAGATCGGCCGTGCTGAAGAGCATCAAAACGTTATAAATGCTATGAAAAACAACAGCGTTAAATTCGTTGCTTATACCAGCTTCCCTGATGCACAAAATTCAACTACCCCATTAGCTGAAGATCACAGAATTACCGAAAACGCCATTAAGGCTGCTGGAATCGAGCACTCATTCTTACGCGACAACTGGTACCTTGAAAATGAAATTGGCTTCTTGCAAAGCGGCAGTGCTAACCAACCTGTCCTTTACTGGGCAAATAACCATGCTGGTTGGGCACTTGAGCGTGAATATGCCGAAGCTGCTGCAAAGATTGTTGCAAACGATAATCCACAAGAAGTTTACGAACTTGCTGGAAAAGCTAGAACCTACGATGATTTAGGTCATGCTCTTCAAAAGGCAACTGGCAACGATTTTGAAATTAAGCAAGTTTCAGAAGATGACTACATTGCTGCACTTGAGAAGACTGGCTTAGACCATGACACTGCTGCCCTCTTTGCATCATTTCAATCACCAATTGATACCGGCGCACTTGATGAAAATTCAGATGATTTAGAAAAAGCATTAGGCCATGAATTAACTCCAATCGAAGATGCAATTAAAGAAATTCTTGCTCGTTAATTGACGACAAGTTACAATAACCATATGAAATACTCTTATAAATTAAGTGACGCCATCCACTTACTCAGCTACCTAGAAATTGTTAAAGATGGCGATCTTTCAAGTAAAGCAATTGCTGCAAGTATTGAATCTAATCCAAGTATTGTGCGTCTATTGATGTCAGAATTGCGTAATGCTGGCATTATCGAAACTCAAAGAGGTAAGGTTGCTCCTGTGTGGAAGAAGAAGCCAAAAGATATCAGTTTATATGATGTCTATCAGGCGATCAATATAGACCATACGCTTCTTCACGTTGATCCTAAGACTAATCCAAGATGTGTAGTTGGTAGTAACATTCAAGATTCACTTAATCACTTCTATGATGAAATTGAAGACTTTGCCTATATGCGAATGAAGCAGATTACTTTGGCAGATGTGATTGATGATATTCTTGAAAGACAAGAGAAGAAAGAAAAGATGAGTTAAACAAAAAACGCCGCTCAATTATAAACTTTGACAGGTTATTGAGTAGCGTAAGTAAAAAGCAAATTTAACTACCGCTCTTAAAGCGGCCTGTTTCAAAGGGGAACTCCGAGGGGGTTCCTTTTTCATTAACTATTTCTTATTCAATTCACTATAGTAATTGACAATTACACCCGACAAGCAGCCAAAGAAAATCAAGCCATACAGCGTCAAAGTAACACAGATAATCCGTCCCAAAATCGTAGTTGCGACAAGATCACCATACCCAACAGTCGTTGCTGTGACAAAGGCATACCACAAACTATCACCATAACTATGGAGGCTCGGCTCTGCCAAATACAAAATCCCGCTTGCAACAAGTAGATAGGTCACAAAAGACGCCGTAAATTTATTAAAGCCGGTAGTTGTAGTGATTTTTCTCAATATTCTTAGATTTCGCATTATGATCCCCTATTTAATTTGACGTTTTCATTTTCAGTCTAACACGAGATAGAAAAATCAAAAACATTAACATTTCTTAAAATTAAATGTTTTATAATTACTGTGCTAACAGGATAATTTAAACTATTAGTTACCAATAAAACCCAAAATTTAGTAGAACTAATATACTGGAGTGTGATTTAAGTGAAAAAACTAATTCTTTGGGGTACTATTTTTGCGTTGTTTGTCATAGGAGGTGGCGGAGCCGGCGTTTATATTAGTAATAATAATCACCAAAATCCGCCTGCAAGTGCTACCAACAGCAAATCTAACAAGCAGAATTCAACATCCAATAGTATGAATGATAAAGTCGATAACTCTTCTAACTCATCTGATTCATCAAATTCAGATTCAAGTAGCAGTTCTTCAAGTTCCAGTTCGAATACAAAGCAAGAAAACAAGAATTCTGCCAAAAAACAATCTTCTACTAACGAGAATAAACAAAGTAGTCAATCTCAAAGTAGCGAGCAGAATAATAAACAAGAAAATAATCAATCATCAACTCAGTCTTCTAACGAAACGCAATCTAATGATGACAGTGAAGAAAACTAAAAAAGACGATGTTTCATAATTCATAATGAATTACAGAACATCGTTTTTGTTTACATTGAAATTTTTACCTTCTCCACGGTGTATCATAGTCAAACCAGCGATTAGCACTATGATCCGCTAAGCGTGTCCAAGGATAAACTTCTTTTCCTTCTTTTACTAACATATCTTCTAAATAATCACGAACTTTCCACACATCATTCGGAACAGGATTATTCATCTGTAGAGCTGCATCTAATGCTGCTGGAGAAATTTCAGCTTCACGGCAAATCCTGTCTTTTTCATATCCTAAGCGATCAAAGTTTTGTTGTAATTCATTGCGAGTATTTTTAACTTCAGTCTTAGTTAACATTGTTATCCCTTCCTCACGTATTTCTAAAATCAAGTACAGTTTTGCTTTCATCATAGCATGGCTAGACAAGTTAAAAAAAACACGAAATTCGAAAATTTCGTGTTTCTTTATATCTTTATATCTATCAATAATTGATAGTTTTATCTTCTCTTTTTACGACGCGTACTAAGACCGAATAATCCTAATCCCACTGCAAGAACACCTGCAATAACTGCGAAACTATCTTTACGTGAGCCTGTTTGTGGCAAAGTATGTGCATTTTCATTTGTATTTGCCACTGCATTATGCTTAGCACCGATATTTTCTGAATAGCTAGCTTCCTTTGCAGGAACTGATTCATTGTATTCCTTCTTAAGCTTATCCTTATCATCATTCTTAGGAAAAACCGATTCACTGGTCTTCTTCGGCTTGTTCGGAATAGCTGGCTTCTTATCCTTATTCTGATTATCATTTGGCTTTGAAGGTTTGCTTGGCTTATCAGGCTTCTTATCTGGAGTAAGTGAACCTGGATTATCCTTCTTCGGCTCAGTAGGTTGTGGATTTGGTTCAGGTTCTGGGGTAGGTGTTGGAGTTGGCGGTACTACTGGAGTATCATCAATTCTCTCAACAACAAATTTAGTAACACCATTTTCAATAGTGATCTGTGATGACACGTCAGAATCTACCAATCTGTAATCTTCTGGGACATTTTGTCTTACATTGAAGTCAACCTTGTCGCCATAGTTAGATGAATCTGTACCGATATTGTCGATTGTCTTGATGACATTACCTTCGCTATCAACGTATTCAATCTTTTGACTAGCGGCAGTGATTGTGTAAGTAAATTCACCAGTTACATTGACTGTGTAGTTTGGATTATTATCTTTAAGCTTCTTCAAACCATTTTCGTTCAAAGTAATGGTGTAATTACCAACATTAGTTGGAGCCTTACCATCTGGTGTGTTCCAGCTGAAGTCATCTAGTGTTAAGCCATCCTTATTGAGGTTTGCACCAGACAAATTATTAAGCAAAGTTGGAAGATCAACGTTTGCTGGCTGACCATCTGAAACTTTAGAACCGTTACCTGACAAAGTTACATCCATTGTAGCTGGAGTAATAGTCAAAGTACCCACTTTTTGGTCAGTAGTTGGCCAATCAAAGTTTGGATTCAACTTCTTGAGCTTAGCAATGCCATCTGGAGTTAAGTAAACTGTGTAGTCACCGACGTTGGTTGGATCTACTGGTTTACCATCTTTGCCCTTAACTGTGAAGTCACCACTAGTTAAAGTACCAGCTGGAATTTCAGGAATTTTAGCATCTGGAGATGTCAAACTAATTGGGAAGTTGCCTGGATCAATCACTTGTGGATTACCTGTGTATGTTTCAGTTTGACCGCCATTTCCTGAAATAGTAATTGAAGCTGGAGTAATTGTGAACTTAGCATTTCCAGTAACCTTATCACTTGCTAAAGTTACATTTCCTGCACCGTACTTTTCCGTAAGTTGCTTTTGCAAGTTTTCAATTCCAGTACTACTCAAAGTTAAAGTGTAAGTACCAACATTGGTTGGATCTGCTACATTCCAAGTGTAATCTCCATCCTTCAATGTGTAAGTAATCTTATCACCATTAATGCCAGTCATCGTCACAGTGATGTTGCCACCTTTGTAAAGATCATCAGTGCTAATTACTTGTCCATTGTAGATACGGCTATTTTCACCGCTCACAGTTACACTTGCTTGAGCAGCATTGATTACTAACTTACCAACTTCTTGTTCAGTCGTTGGCCAGTTGTAATTTGGATTCAACTTCTTGAGCTTAGCAATACCATCTGGAGTTAAGTAAACTGTGTAGTCACCAACATCGGTTGGGTCTACTGGCTTACCATCTTTATCCTTAACAGTGAAGTCACCACTAGTTAAAGTGCCACTTGGAATAGTTGGAACCGGACCATTACCATTAGGCTTCAAACTAATTGGGAAATTGCCTGGATCAACTACTTGTGGATTACCTGTGTATGTTCCAGTTTGCGTATTATCGCCTGAAATCGTGATGTCATCCTTGTTGATTGTGAAGCTAGCTTCTCCTTTAAGATCATCGGTTGAGATCTTAACGTTACCTTCACCCCACTTAGCATTAATTTCGCTTTGCAAGTGAGTAAGACCGTCTGGACTTAACTTGAATGTGTAATCACCTGCATTAGTTGGCGCATCCCCATTTGGAGTATTCCAAGTGTAGTCACCATTTTGTAACTTGTAAGTTACAGTTTCAGTACTATTTGGAATGCTAATAGTTACTTCAACTGAGCCATCTTTGCTATTGATTTCAGCGGTAGTTACTGGCTTACCATCATAAGTCTTAGATGACTTACCTGAAAGATTTGCAGTAGCTCTTGCTTCAGTAATTACATAACTACCTTCACCGCTAATAGTCGTTTTAGCCCAATTAAGGTTGTCTGAGTTATCACTATTTTGCAAAATCTTATTCTTACCAGCCTCAGTCAATTGAATAGTGTAACTACCAACGCCACTTGGTGCAGTTGTGTAAGTAACACCATCTTTTACCCAGACATAATCGCCAGCTTCTAAAGTAAGAGTTGGATTACCTGGAGCAGTAATAGTTAAGCTTGGTTTAGTAGTGTATTTATCAAGAGGAATTGGGGTATTATCAAATACCTTTTCAGCACTAGCATTAAACTCAACTTTTGGTGTAGCCTTTTGAATTTCAAAAGTACCAGTACCAGCATTATCAAAGTTGTAACTATAGTGAGTTGAATCAACCTTAGCAATATTTTCCTTACCTTGTGCAGATAATTGAACCTTGTATGTTCCAACATTGGTTGGGTCTTGATTTGGAACAAACTCTAAATCGCCAGCAACTAACTTGTAACTTTGACCATTTCCAAGAGTTACCTTGTAGTCAGCAACATTAATATCACTATTTGTAAACTTATTGCCAGTGTAAGTTACCTTTTGACCATCACCTATATTAGTTAAGGTTACTGAAATATCAGTTGCTGAATTTACTGTATAAGTACCAGTTGCACTATTTACCCAATCGTAGTTGTTAGTTTGAGATTGAAGCTTCTTAAAGCCTTGGTCACTTAAAGTTACAGTGTAGGTACCAAGTTCAGTTGGCACAGTAGTTTGACTTTGACCATCCTTAGTAAAGATGTAGTCACCTGCTTCAACTGAAAGAGTTACGCCATCTGGAACATTAACAGTTACATTGTTGTTTGTTGAAATACCAGGCTTGAAATCATTTGTATCAAATGAGCCTTTGCCATATTCAACGCTTTGTTTAGCTGGTTTATCAAAGTTAACAGTAGCTTGAGCCTTACTGATATCGTAAGTTGGTGTACCAGTGATTGTCACATTAGTCCAATCAAGGTTATCGGCATTAACTGCCTTTACCTTGTTGATGCCAGTTTGAGTCAACTTGACTGTGTAGTTACCTGCATCGCTTGGTGCAGTAGTGTAATCAACACCATCCTTAGTCCAAACATAATCAGTACCTGCTTCAAGAGTTACATTATTTGTACCAGGTGCAGTAATTGTAATAGCTGGTTTGTAGCCATTAATTGGCGTACCATCGTAAGTCTTTTCACCTTGACCAGTGAAGGTTGCAGATGGCGTTGCCTTGCCAATCTTGAAGTCAACAGTGCCAACGTTATCAAAGTTATAACTGTAATTATCACCTTGGACAGCAGAAATATGTTGCTTACCTTTATCTGATAATTGAACCTTGTATGTTCCAACATTTGTTGGATCTTGGTTTGGAACAAATTCCAAATCACCATCAACTAATTTGTAAGTTAATCCATTTCCAAGGTTAACGCTGTAATTATCAACATTGATGTTGCCATTGTTGTATGCAGCAGCCTTATAAGTTTCAACTTGCTCACCAGAAAGAGTGACGCTGACGTTAGTTGCTTTAGTGATTGAGTATGTACCAATAGCCTTGTTTTCCCAGTTATAGTTGTTGGTTTGTGATTGAAGTTTTTCAAATCCACGTTGACTCAACTTAACAGTGTAACTACCAAGTGCAGTTGGTTCAGTAGTTATGGTATGACCATCTTTATCAGTAAATTCATAATCACCATCAGCTACTGACAAGTTAACACCTTCTGGAATACTTAAGGTTAACCCATTATTAGTTGAAATCTTTGGTTGGTAATCACTAGCTTTGAACTTACCAGTTTGACCAGTGTATTCAACAGGATCTTGGCCCTTACCAGCAAAGGCAACGGTTGCAGTTGCCTTATTAATAGTGAAGCTTGCGTTACCTGTTACTTGACCAGCAGCAATTGTAACGTTACCTGAACCGTATTGTTTATCAAGTTCTGCTTGCAAGTTTGCGACACCAGTACTATTCAAAGTAAGAGTATATTTACCGGCATTAGTTGGATTGGCACTATCCCAATCATAGTCGCCTTGTTTCAATACATAAGTAATTTCAGTATTTGGATCTAAGCCCTTAATTTTTACACTAATCGTTGAACCATCTGTGTAAAGATCAGCATTAGAAACACTTTGACCGTTGTAAATTCTACTATTTGAACCACTTACTGCTGCAGTCGTTGAAACTGAGTTGATAATTAAATTACCAATGTTAATTGGACCAGTTGGCCAAGTATAGTTAGGTAGCTTAGCTTGAAGCTTCTTCAAGCCACCCTCAGTCAAAGTAACTTTGTAAGTACCGTGATCAGTTGGGGTAATTGGTTTGCCATTATCATCAGTAATTACATAATCACCACTCGTTAAGATATTAGAAATATCTGGCGTTGGTGCTTCATCTTGTGGTGTCAAAGTAAGTGGGAAATTGCTTAGATCAAGTGTTGGTGTTGACCCATTGTAATTGCTAGTTTGAGTACCATCACCACTTACATTGATCTTAGCTGGGACGATTTCGTATTCAACGTAAGATTTAGTTGGATCATAGTTAATCGTCAAGCCACCAGATACACCTTTCAATTTATCCAAACCATTTTGGTTCAAAATAATGCGGTAATCACCAATGTTAGTAGGCGCACCTGATAAGACATTTCCTTGGTTATCTGTGTATGAATAATCTTCTGAAGTTAATTGAGCATCTTTAATAGCATTGGCAATATTTTCAACTGGAATATTAGTATTTGAAGATTCAACAGTGTGAGTAATTGCACTGATCACATCGGCAGCAACTGGTTGCTCCTTACCATTATAAGTATTAGTGATCTTATCATGCTTAATAGTGAGATCTAGATCAACCTTACTATATTCAACATTGACAACGATTGAACTATTAGCTGATGTGACTGAAACACCCTTCAAACCAGTAATAATACCGTTTTGATCTTTTACTACTTCTGAATAGTCATTGCCATCATTCAATTTAGCGCTTGAAATGTAGTAACCTTCTGGAACGTTTGAATTACTCCATGCTGGCCAACTACTATTTTCAGATTTCCATGCACTATCTCCAGCAGTAGCATCAAGATCATTGCCACCTTCTGGATTTACCCAGCCAATAACCTTTCCAGTTACCTCATCAACTATTGCAGTTCTATTGAAGGTAACACTTTGTTCAACAGATGGAACTTGGGTTGGTAAACCATTCACATTAATCGTACGAGTGATGGTCTTAGAAAGTGAGACCTTATCTGCATCTGTACTTGAACTTGGCCAAGTATCATTAGGTCCCACAGTTTTATGCTTATGAACAAGTGGAATAACAATTGGAGTGTTTGTTGCTTCAAACGTGTAACTTGTTGGCAAACTTACTCCATTAGCTAATTCATATCCTTCTGGAACAGCTAGATTCAAATTACTATCAGTTTCTCCAACGAGACCATTAATAGTAATCGTCGATCCAACTTGCTTATTATTGTCATCTGCGTCAACAAAGGTAATGGTATTGCTTACTTTGTCTCCTTGGTAAGTAATCGTTACTTTAACATCACTTGCATTAGCTAAAACAGTTGTCTGTGCTACTCCTGTTAGTTTGCCATCTGCACTAGTAACATCACCATAATTTCCATTTGCATCTGTAATTGATTTGATTGAATAGCCTGCTGGAACGTTTGATGGTATAAATTCATCCCATTTATTATTACTTGTCCAAGCATCATCACCGTTAGTGATCGTCTTGGTAGTATCACTTGGATCTACATAACCAATAACTTTATGAGTAACATTATCAACAACTGCAGTTCTAGTGAAAGTTACTTCTTGAGTTGTACCAGCAACTTGAGTTGGAAGACCTTCAACGGTAATCGTACGACTGATAGTCTTGCTCAAATCAACGCGATCACCACTTTCAACACTTGTTGGCCATTGATCAGGAGTACTTACATTAGTCTTTCCGTGAGTGACGTAAATGGTCAAAGCGATATTGCTATTAGGGAAAGTTGTTGGAAGTGTTGAACTGTTTGAACTGATTACATATCCTTGTTTTTCAAGACCAGTTTTAATTGCATCATAAGCAGTAGTTGCATCAGTTGGAACACTGCTACCTTGAGTACCAGTGATTGCTTGACCATTGTTCAACAAATCAGTTTCTGCTTGAATGGTTGTTGGATTTGCAGGATCATTCTCATCAATTACCTGGTAAGTAATTTTACGTTGAATTGGTACTGCTTGTAAGATTACAGTTGCTCCGTTATAGAAGTATTGAACCTTTCCACCAAAGACCGGTGTACCTTCTGGAGCATCAGTTTGCCAAGTCTTACCACCTGATTGCAGAGTTGCAGATTTAATTTCATAGTTTTCTGGAATAGAAGATGCCGCATTCTTATTAGCTAAATCAATAGCTTGTTGCTCAGTTAACATTGTATTATTTTGAGCGAGATTATAACTAGTACTTAAATCCGGAAGATCTACAATGTGCTCCACACCATCTGAATCAGTATATTGAAGCTTGAAGTTAATCTTAGCTTCCCCTGTAATAGTAATATTACCGGGCTTAACTTTATTAGCTGCAGTACTGCTATTATATACTGCCTCACTGCTGATAAATGGCTTAGTAGTATCTGAATAGAAGCCAGTACTTAGATATCCAGTCTTACCTGCATCATTTACCAAGTTAGGATCTGTACCTGTAAAAATCAAGCGATCGGAACGTCCATTATTATTCAATGATGCTACTTTAATAATAATTGACTTAATCTTAGACCAATCTGTTACTTGATCTGCTGTCACATATCCTGTCTCATCTGGCTTAGTACCATCAGGGTCACTGTTCTTCTTAAGGTCACCCAATTCTGTGGAGTATAAGAATGTATAACCTGACTTATCACCATCATAAACAGGTCTACCACTTAATTGGAAAGTAAAACTAGTATCTGAAGCTTGAGGTAAGTTTACCAAAGCAGCTACATTAGTTAAATTACTACCTGATCCATTAATCAAACGAACAGCATATTCCATCTCACTAGAGCCATAAAGATTGGAGATACCAGAATCAACCAAAATATCATTCTGATTACCTTTAGCAACGCTAGCCGTATTAGCACCACCGACTTGATTAATAGTAAAATCGGATTTTCCGACATAATAAAGATTAGACGTGTTACCCTGTACCCAATCTGGATTAAAAGTTATGCCACTTGGAGCAAAGTCGCTTGTTTTATCAGGATTATAAGCAGTATTAGTTAATTTTGTCGTTGGACTAACAACATAGATCATCCCTTGATAAGTACCATTGGTTCCATCAGGTAGTGTATTAAGGTGAATTTGATTATTAGCACCTAGTCCAGCAAGAAAGTTATAGCCAGTACCAGAATAATCAATCTTTACAACTTGTCGTGATAAACCTGGAGTTTCTGTTGGAACAGTAAATAGTGATAACTTAGGCGCACCAGTTACTCCCTTATTAGTATTAGGCGTGAACTGAAACATCTTAGTATAGTCAGTTGAAAAATCATAAGCTGTGAACCACTCTGGCAAAACATAGTAAAAAGTTGGCTCATAGATATTATTTGTTAATCCACCACCAGAATAGACAGATAAATACCCGACATTAGATTGACCAGTTGATGTGATACTTTGATATCCATATATACCCGTACTAGAGGTTAAACTATCTGTTGAAACAACAGTTTGATCGACTTATGTTTTACTAGTCAAATATCTCGTTACATTTCCTTGTTGAACTGTTCCGGTAAAAGTCATATTGGCAACTAATTTGGTATTAGCTTTAACCGTATCTGGTACAGCACCATACGCTTCAAAAGCATTTACTGATTGGGTAGTTTGCTCCGCAAATTTATTAAGTGGCAATGTAGTAGCTGTACTTTGATCTCGTTCAAAGTCATCCGGACTAACTACGATATTAGTAATTACTCCGGTTCCAGTAATGGTTTCACCAGCATTTACTTGTCCTCGACTCGTTGTACCATCTGCGTAAGTAATGGTGTACTTATAGTTACTTGTGCCAGGAATAGTTGGTGTTCTAAGTTCAGTTACACCTAATCCTTTATCAAAATCAAAGGTAAAGTTACTACTATAATCAGTATATGATCCAATTGATTCATTAGTAGCACCAAAGTAAGCAACAATCTGTTTCTTTCCATTATTTAAAATCTGATTGCCACCATAAGCAGCTTGACCATAAAGCGGCATCTGACCTAGTGGAATCTGATCATTAGCACCATAGAAATCTTGACTTACTGTTGGACCATTCCAAGTCTTAGTTTGGCTGCCATCATCATTAAGTTTTTGAACAATCGTAATTGGAGCATCAGCCGTATAAGTAGTAGCTGTTTCTGGCATTGCAATATCATAAGAACCGACGAGTTGGTAGGCAGGTCCACTATTCCAGTTTTGCGTACCTGAACCTTTTGGCACAGTGATAATTACATTATTGCCTTCTTGGGTAATTGTAGTCTTATCCCCAAAATTATTGAGCTGCATTGTAGCACTTTGATCTAGCACATAACCTTTAGGCATTGGGATAGTAATTGTCGTACCATAATTAACAGCGCTATTAATTTTTTGAGAAGGATATGGAAGAGTAGATTGACCATCTTGTGCTGGTGCAACACCGTTAGTTTCATTAATTGCGAGCTGATAGATTGACTCATAATTAGGAATCATCTTCTTTAAAGCATTTTGATCAGAAGAAGTTGGATCAGGTTTACTTAAAGAAAATTTTGGATTCCAGGCAGGGTTAACATCAATATGAAATTCTGCGGATGTTTGCTCAACACCATTAATTGTCCAGGTAATATCCTTCACCGTAGGCTGAGTAATTTGCATTGGTGTTGACTTAGCACCATATCCATTATCAGGATTAATTGTAATAATTGGATTAATCACACCAGAAGCGGTGAAGTTATAAGTAACCACCTTATTAGTACCAACATCCTTTATAGAAGCACTCCCATAATTTGAATCCATAGTATGTGGAGTTGCAGGGACTATACCATAACTTGGAATAGAAATAGTGACAGTATCACCAGCAAGAACATTTCCGGAAAGAAGAACCTTAACAGGTTGAGTACCATCCGTAGTATTTCCCCAAGCATCTCTTGAAATATAGAGAGTATAGCGTCCATCAGTACTTGGAATTGTTATTGTTGCGTTTGCTTTAATTTCATCAGCTTCAGCTAGAGCTTCTGTTGCAGATGTCGCTGCTAAAACTTGGAAATTAGATACACCCGCAGTTCTAAGCATAGAATTAAGAGTATTAACGTCTAATTCTTTTCCATCTTTCCCCTTAACTTGTTTTTCAATAAGTTCTTGAAGATCGTTTAAATCTGACTTACTTTTATCAGCAGTTTCTGCATTCTTAGTATCATCAACGTTTTGGGCTTTTTTATTTTCTGCAGCATTAACAGACTGATCCGTTGTATTAGAAGTTTGCTCAGCAGCTTTTGTAGCAGACTTTTCAGAATCAGCTTGTGCATTGTTAGTTTCAGTTGTAGATTTTTCTTCATTAGAAACTACCGCATTCTTAGTATCATCAGTAGTTTCTGAAGATTTAGTTTCGATAGTAGCTTTTGCATCTACAGCTTTATCTTCTTGCTTAACACTATCATTTTGTTCATTACTTTCACTACTTGAAGAAGTAGCTTCTGTTGCGGATTCAGCCTTAACTTCGCTTGCAGTTACATAGTTATTTTTATTTTGCGGATTATCAGCCGCATCGGTAGCGTCAGAATCTATTGAAGAATCTGTTGTAGCAGCGTGAGCCTTTGGTGTACTTTCTTGAACTCCCACTCCTAAGATCAAAGTGGAGAGAAGTACTGAGCAAGCCCCGACACTCAGCTTTCTGATTCCAAAGCGTTGCTTACTATCATTATCTGTTTTGTTAAAGAACATAATATATACCTGTTCCTTTCCTCGAAATTTTATTAATACTATAACTCGTCAGATTTTAAAAAATGTTCAGTTATATTCCAAAATAATAACACCTTTGTTATGTATAGTATAGCATTTTTACAAAAAGATGAGTTGTAAGAGCTGACTTTTTAAGCGGTTAAATGAGGCTTCTATTTATAAGTATCTTATTATTACAATAACAATAAAACGTTATCTAAATTACAGATTCAACAATTGAATAGTTTTTTTCAGGAATTTGTTATTCTTCCTCTTGAATAGGATAGCTCAGCTAATGACATCAAGAAAAACTTTTGATTATGAACTAAAACGAGCCCTTGGTCATTACAACCAAGAGCTCGTTAAAATACGCTAGATTTTTTCTAAAGCTTATTAAAGCAGCGTTTTAAACTTATTTTTATTCCCATTCAATAGTGGAAGGTGGCTTGGAAGTTACATCGTAAACGATACGGTTAACGTTATCTACTTCGTTTACGATTCTATCTGAAATGTGACCAAGCACATCCCATGGAATTTGAGCAAAGTCTGCAGTCATCCCATCAATTGAAGTTACGGCACGAATACCAATAGTGTAGTCGTAAGTACGACCATCCCCCATAACACCAACTGAACGAATACCTGGAAGAACAGTAAAGTATTGCCAAATTTCTTCTTGAAGACCTGCATTCTTGATTTCTTCACGTAAAATTGCGTCACTTTCACGTACAATCTTAAGCTTGTCTTCAGTAACTTCGCCAAGAACACGAATACCAAGACCTGGACCTGGGAATGGTTGGCGCCATACCAAGTCATGTGGAATACCCAACTTTTCACCAAGTTCACGAACTTCATCCTTGAACAACTTACGAAGTGGTTCGATCAACTTGAAATGCATGTCTTCTGGCAAACCACCAACGTTGTGGTGTGACTTGATCGTTTGAGCAGTATTAGTACCACTTTCAATAACATCGGTGTACAAAGTACCTTGCGCTAAGAAGTCCACATCCTTTAACTTCTTGGCTTCTTCGTTGAAGACTTCGATAAATTCCTTACCAATGATCTTACGCTTTTGTTCAGGATCTGTTACGCCCTTTAATTTATTCAAGAAGCGTTCTTGAGCGTTAACGCGGATAATGTTAACACCTAAGTCCTTGTTCAAAGCCTGCATTACTTGATCACCTTCGTCTTTACGAAGCATACCGTGGTCAACGAAAATAGCAGTCAATTGATCACCAATTGCCTTATGAAGAAGAGTGGCAGTAACACTTGAGTCAACACCACCAGAAAGACCTAAGATAACCTTCTTGTCGCCAACTTCCTTGCGGATTTCATCAACTTGCATGTCAATGAAGTCATCCATGGTCCAGTTAGCCTTAGCACCGCAGACCTTAAAGGCAAAGTTCTTCAAAATGTCCAAACCATATTCAGAATTACGTACTTCTGCGTGGAATTGAATACCATAGAACTTCTTCTCATCATTAGCAATTGAAGAAATTGGACAGTTCTTACTTGATGCAGTTACCTTGAAGCCTTCAGGTGCCTTAGTTACCAAGTCACCGTGACTCATCCAAACGTATTGCTTGTCTGGTAAACCTTCAAACAAGACAGCATTTGGATCAGTGACTTCAATGTCAGCACGACCGTATTCAGAGTTATCAGCCTTTTCAACGTTTCCGCCCAAGTCGTAACTCATTAATTGCATCCCGTAGCAGATACCCAAAATTGGAATACCTAATTCAAAAATCTTAGGATCTACTTTCAATGCGCCTTCATCATAAACACTGTTAGGACCACCTGAGAAAATAATTCCTTTAGGTGCCATTTCTTTAATCTTGTCGATACTTAAATCGTGTGGTAAAAGCTCAGAATAAATACCGAAGTCACGAATTCGACGGGTGATTAATTGATTATATTGACTACCGAAGTCAAGAACAATAATCTTATCAAAATCATCTAGATTCTTAGACACTACTCTTCTCCCTCTTTTTAGCTACACATTTTTAATTAACTCTACTAGGAATTTTTTAAAAGGTCAATCAATATTTCTTAAATATGCGTAAATGTTCAGCTTTAACACCTGTCAACTACTAGTTGCAACCGTTAGTTGCCTAAGGTGCAAGCAAAAAGTTCTTGTTAGCAACCAAAGTTTTTTGTAAATTAAAAACATCGAAAAACAGAAAGGATCACCTATCATGAAATTAGGTCAAAAAATTTCAGAGTTAAGAAAAAAGAATCATCTCTCTCAAGAAGCCTTAGCTCAAAAAATGAATGTTAGTCGTCAAGCTGTTTCAAAATGGGAATCAAATCAATCCATCCCTGATATTGAAAAGATTGTCGATTTATCTGAACTATTTGGCGTTACTACTGATTATCTTTTGAAGAACGGAACACCTTCTTTTGAAGTGACAAATACTTCTAAAGATGAACAAGAAGATGAAAGTCTCCCCGTTTTAAAAGATGAACAGATTGAACAATATCTTAAAGTTGCAAAGAAAGCCAATCATTACGAAAGTTTAGCTCCTGCCCTTTTCTTCTTAGCATTTGCCGTCTTCCAAGCTTTTTTAACTCTACAAGTAATATTCAGTAATGTAGATAGAATTTTTCAAACTATTGGTTTTGTTCTCGCGATTATCACCATTGCCTATGGTGTGGGTTCATTTGTCAATGCGAAACTAATAATGCGTGAATTTAAAGACATTAATCAAAACCAGTTCACTTTAACTAATAAGCAAAAGGATAATCTCACATTTATCAAACAAGATTTCAGGAAAAACAATAATAAGCGCATCATTTCTGCAGTTGTTCTCACGATCTTGGCCTTTATTCCGCCAATCGTTATCAGCGAAATGCATACTGGTGATAATTTATCAGTGCCGCTAGTAGCAGTAATTTTCATTTTACTTAGCTTAGCCAGTTATGAACTTACATATTACGCAGTTCAAGCATCTGCTCTATCTAGAATTTCTTTAAGTAAAAAAATACTATCCAAACAAGATAGAGATCTATTAACTTTTAATAGTGTCATTTCCTGGGTAATTATCTTCTCCAGTTACATTCTATTTAGCCACTACATTTCATATAGTCTGGCCAATCTATTATTCTGCTTTTCCTTAGTTGCTTATGTAGTCGCTACTTTGATCTTTTTCAAAAAGAAAGCGCATTAAGCCGCAAACTAGTCCCTCTTTTAGTAATTAGATATAATTGAAATATAAACTATATCACTTGTCTAATATATACGAAAGAGGTGTCCAATCATGAACTTAACTAAAGAAAAAGTCGATCAATTCTTGCAAGCTCGCAAAAAAGCAGCTACTACTATTGCTACTGGTGTGATGCTCTGTATTCTATCCCCTATGTCATTACTAGTCTTGCTAAGTCTATCTAAATCAGACTTAATCACGCTCCCCAGCAATGCAGCATCAGCAATTGGCATCATTATCTTACTTGTTATTATTGCTATCAGTGTTGGCTTATTTGTTTCAGCGGGTTTTAAGCTCAATTCTTTTGAAAAGCTCGAATACGATAATTTCAATCTATCCACTGAATTGATCAATAAAGTGCAAAAAGCAAAAGATCAATATACAAAGACATACGCTACAATGACTATATCCGCTATTGTGATTTTCATTCTTTCCGCAATTCCTGTCATCTCTGGTGCATTCTTTGAAGACGTAGCTGATTTTGAAAACATCATGATTAGTCTAATCGCCATTACTCTAATCCCAATTTCAATCGGAGTTTTCTTACTAGTTAAATGCAACACCATTATGAACAGCTACAACGTTTTACTTCAGACTGACGACTATACTGTCAAAAACAAACTGGGGCGTAAAAAAATGGAAAAATACGCTGCACTTTACTGGATGATCGCATCTCTTTTATACTTAAGCTACAGCTTCATCACTAATGATTGGGCACACAGCTGGATTATCTGGCCCATCTCCGGAATTCTATATGTAATTATAGAAAAAATATTTGCTCTTAGTTATAAGGATCTTCCTTCTAAAGAATAATCGAACGTTATTCAATAATTTTCCTCTTGTGTTCGGCAACCTATTTTGTTAAGATTAAGCCAACACAAATATCTATATAAAGTTGCAATATGGGCAACAGTTTCTACCCACTACCGTAAATAGTGGACTATAGGTAAACGAAAATTAAGATAGTTTCTTAACGGCTTGTTTTACCTAAATTTAGGTGAAGCAAGCTTTTTTGCTTGAGGAGGATTTCAGTTGAAGTTATTAGAAGACAGAATTAGAAAAGACGGGCAGGTACTACCAGGCGACGTATTAAAGATCAACTCATTTCTTAACCACCAAGTTGATCCCCAATTAATGATGGAAGTTGGTAAAGAATTTGCCCGTTTGTTCAAAGACGGTGGCGTTACCAAGGTCTTAACTTGTGAGGCATCTGGTATTGCACCAAGTATCATGGCCGCATATCAATTGAATGTGCCAATGGTCTTTGCTAGAAAGAAGAAACCTTCAACTTTGAACGATGCTGTCTACTGGGCTGATGTCTTCTCCTACACTAAAAAAGTTGAAAACAAGATTTGCGTTGAAGAAAAGTTTTTGTCAAAAGATGATACTCTATTGATTTTAGATGATTTCGTTGCTCACGGTGAAGCAGTCAAAGGGATGGTCAACATTGCCGAACAAGCTGGCTGCAGTGTAGCTGGTATCGGTGCAGTTGTTGCTAAGACTTTCCAAGGTGGTAGCGACTGGATCAAAGACCACGGCTACCGTTTTGAAGCTTTAGCTAATATTGATAGCTTTAAAGATGGACAAGTTCATTTCCTAGGTGAGGATTAATGCAAAAAGAAGTTAATCATAAAAAAGCTGCAGTTCTTGGCTTGCAGCATCTTCTAGCAATGTATTCCGGTGCAATCGCAGTACCATTGTTAATTGGTAATGCCCTGCACTTTAATAGTACCCACATGACGTATCTTGTCTCAATTGATATCTTCATGTGCGGTTTAGCAACACTTATTCAATTATTCCGTAACAAGTACTTCGGAATTGGACTTCCTGTAGTACTTGGCTGTGCCATTCAAGCTGTTGCACCTCTTGAAATGATTGGTCAGAAGTTTTCGATCAATACCATGTATGGTGCAATCATTGTTGCCGGAATTTTTGTCTTCTGTATTGCCGGTTGGTTTTCTAAAGTAAAAAAGCTATTTCCACCAGTTGTAACTGGAACGCTAATCACAGTTATCGGGTTAACTTTAATCCCCGTTGCCGTCCAAAACATGGGTGGTGGCAATGCTAGTGCTAAAAATTTTGGAGATCCTAAAAATTTAGTTCTTAGCTTTGTAACTGTTTTAATTATTCTTTTAGTAGAAATATTAGCTAAAGGATTCCTTCGTTCAATTTCAGTGTTAATCGGTTTAGTTGCTGGTACTTTACTTGCTAGTGCAATGGGGATGGTTTCCTTAGAACCAGTTAAACAAGCTGCCTGGTTCCACCTACCTCAAATTTTCTACTTCGGTGTTCCAGAATTTGAATGGTCATCTTCTTTAACAATGATTATCATTGCCCTAGTTTCAATGGTTGAATCAACTGGCGTCTTCTTTGCAATTGGTGATTTACTTAATAAAGACATCACTGAAGACGATCTCAAGAGAGGGTACCGTGCTGAAGGACTTGCTCAAATTTTTGGTGGGATCTTCAACACCTTCCCCTACACCACTTTCTCTCAAAATGTCGGCCTTCTTCAATTGTCTGGTATTAAAACCAAGCGTCCAATCTTCTGGGCAGCTAGTTTATTAATGGCAATGGGGCTTCTTCCAAAGATCGGTGGTCTAGTAACTATTATTCCAGACCCTGTTTTAGGTGGAGCAATGCTGGTCATGTTCACGATGATTGCTGTTCAAGGAATAAAGATGCTGGTTAAAGTCGACTTTAACGATAACCGCAATATGTTAATCATCGCTATTTCAATTGGCTTAGGATTAGGCGTGACTGTTTATCCACAAATTTTCCAAGCACTACCTCAAGCAGTGCAATTATTCTTAGGTAACGGTATCGTTGTTGCAAGTGTTAGTGCCACCTTACTTAACTGAAACTTGAAAGCACTAAATAAGCTGGAAGCTTTATAGGTTCTGGCTTTTT
>NZ_AZFM01000011.1 GCF_001434335.1 Lactobacillus kalixensis DSM 16043 | reverse complement strand
GGAAAAAGCCAGAACCTATAAAGCTTCCAGCTTATTTAGTGCTTTCAAGTTTCAGTTCTATTAGCATTAAATTATTCTCAGCACTGTCTTGATAAACCTCTTGGTAGAGATTTAAAAAAATCAAAGTAGTCGTAAGAACTAAGATGCTACTTAATAAGGCACTACCCTTCATCTTCTTCTGTTTCTTCATCTTCATTATCACCTTCAGTTTTATTATCACTTTCTTTTGTACTGTCTTTTTCTGCTTTCTTTGCCTTTTTATTTAACCTAAAAGTTAGCACACTCCTGCGACCATCTTTTTCCATTAAATCAATTTCAATGTGTTCATCATCAGTTTTGAGCTTTGCATCCTTCAAATTTACCAGTAAAGGCATGTGCCCACCTGAAGAAGTTGAAGTCCTCAGCATTTTATTACCATTTTTTACATAAAATTCCAGCGAATAGCTTTCTTCTTTGCCTCTTGAATTAACATGTTTAAACACAGCCTTTGATGAATGTGATTTATCCGGCATAGTGTAAGATTCCCCATCATCATGAAGGAAACGATCAAATTGAACATAAGCATATGCTACTTCATCAGTTTTGTGTCCTATTTTTTGGGCGTTACGTAAATTTTGCATTAAATTTTGTAAAATCAATACAATTATGACGGTAATAAAAACAGAAAAAATCGCCTCAGCTAACAAAAAACCTCTAGTTCTCTTCATCATTCTCAACCCGGTAGACCTGATCATGGATCATCACTTGCTTTAAATTATTGTCCCGCATAATCCTTTCAGCTAAAGCTCTGTCCGTCTTTTCTTCAATTCGTTGCTCATTTCTTTGGCTATCCAAAAACACGACTGAAAAGATCATCATCCCTAAAAAGGCAACCGTCAACGCAACCATACTCTCCAGCATCATAAATCCTTTAGTCTTCATCAATTCTTTTCCCCCACGCCATCTGAACATTTTCAACCTTTCGATGTTTTCCATCAGAGAAAATAATCCGCTTTGGTTTAGACATCCCACTACTTGAAATTGAATAATCAACAATTTGATTAATTTTCATCTTGTCATCGAATTTTATCTTGCGATAATAGCCTTTTTCACCTTCAAGATACATTAGATGTGACTCGCTAAAATATTCAATATCAATTTTTTCTTTTCGAATCGTTGCCACTCTGCTTGCCTGTTCTAATGCTGCGTTAAAGCGTTCAATCGAATTATAAAAAATAATTTTGGTTTGATATTCTTTTAATTGCAGAGTTCCAATTACCATAATTAAACATACGATTGTAAGCGTGATTAATGCTTCTAAAATCGTAAATCCTCTACTTCTTTTCATTGATCAAAACAACTTTTCCGTTTTCCAGTCGATATTTTGATAGTTTCTTTTTTTGATCTTCTGACAAATACGAATCACCTTGGCTGTCTTTTGCAGTAGCTAGGTCTTCTAAACTACTTGTTAACTTCTTCGAAGGGTGTTCGTCATTATATAGTTCAACCTGCGTTTGCAAAGTGGTTCTAAAAGCTTCGTCAGTCTTAGTTTGTGCGCGTTGCTTTTGCTGAACCAAGTTAGGCGCAATAATCACCAAGAGCATAACAACAATAGCAATAACAATTACCATTTCAATCAAAGTAAATCCCTTTTGCTTGCGATTCTTTTTTAATAAATCAATTAAGTTCTTCTTCATTCTTTTTCCTCCTAAATTCCCTGCATTATTGAATACATTGGCAAAAGCAGTTTCAAATACATCCCAATAATGCATAAACCTAATAACACAAAACACACTGGTTGCACGTTAACAACCATTTTTTCAATTTTTCTTGTTAGCTCAGTAAACAAATTATTTCCTAGAATTAAGCAGCGTTTACTGAGATTTTCTCGTTTTGATCCAGTTTTCAGTAAAATCAACAACGTATCAGGCAAAAACTCCTCTTCTTTGATAATTTCTTCTAAACTATTTCCTAAAGCTAATTTTTCACCGATTTTAACACCCAAATATTGCTGCAAAGAGCCATTTTCCTGGCTAGCTGCATAATCACACATCTTTTGCAATGAAAAGCCACTAGAAAGCAGCAATCCAATATCATAAATGATTAAATAGCTCACATATGTCTGAACCACTTTGCCAATGAACCAATATTTACTCAATTTTTTCATCGATTCGTAGTCTTGCTTAGCTAATAGTTTGACGATTCTTGCAAAATAATAACTAACGCCAATGACGAAGACAATTAACAAACTAAGTAAAATATCACCGGTATATTCATGGCTATCACTGAACTGCATTGAAACAAAACTTTGCATGAAGACCAATAGCAGCACCATCATCCCCGCCAAGACAAAGGGATACGCTAATTCTGCCTGTAATTTTTTGATTTGTTCATTTTTTAGCCGATTCAAAATCGTTAATTGCCGCAAACATTCAACTAATGATCCTTGCTGCAGAGCAAGATTAATTTGGGTTGAAATAGTTTTTGAAAAACCGAGACTTAATAACTCTTTTGAAAAATCTCCACCAGCTTTCATTTCTTGATCAAGTTTAATCATTAAATCTTTCTTCTTGGGCCAAAGCGCTGGCATTAATTCCACACTATTATTTAAAGAAAAACCATTTTCTAAACTGCTCTTCAGATAATCAAGGAATTCTAACTGTTCTTCACTGTTTAACTTATCCGGCTTGGAAGTCCAAGTAAGCTGCATCGTCGATTTCACCTCTTTTTCTTAATTCTTCTAAATTAGCTTGCCATGATACAAAATCCGCTCGCGTCTTAGCACTAATACTTTTTTGCAAAATTTCTTTACTAGCCACATCAAGTAAGCATGAAAGTCCTTGTCTACTTGAAATCAAGCGCTGATAAGATACTGCCGTTAGACAGTTTGCTAATTCATCATTAGTGATACCAAGCCCTTCTAAACGTGAGATCGTCTGTAAAGTACTTTTTGCATGGAATGTCGCAAAAACTAGGTGTCCACTTAAAGCTGCATCAACTGCAAGTCTGGCAGTTCCCTGATCACGAATTTCTCCAATGATCAAAATATCCGGTCGATGCCGCAATGCCGCTTTAAGCAAACTGACATAGTCAATCCCAGCTTCATTATTGACTTGAGCTTGTAAGAAGCTACTTTCATGAATTTCAACAGGATCTTCAATTGTCATCACAACTTTTCCTTGACCAATCTGCTTAGCAAGTTCATACATTGTCGTAGTTTTGCCTGATCCAGTTGGACCACTTGAAATAATTAATCCTCGTCTTTTTGCTAGTTCTTTTAATTCCGCTAATTGATCTGGAAGAAAATATTGACTTTGGTTCACTTTATAAATCACGCGAATGACTAAAGATTCTTGATCATCAAAATCCCCAAGGCTAGAAAAACGCAAATAATATTCCGCATCTTCAAAAGAGTATGTCATGGCGCCAACCTGAGGTCTTCTATGCTCAGAAATATCCATCTGCGCCGCATATTTGAAGAAGTTAATCAGTTCCTTCCCCTGCTTTAAACTTAATCTTTCTTTTTCTCTCAAGCCCTCAATTTGCCGATAGCTTAAGAGATATCCTTCTCTTTTCGGCATCAAGAAGATGTCGCTTGCTTGCACCTTAATGGCATCTTCAATAATCTGTGCCACCTTTTCCTTTGTTTCTATAATAAAACCTCCTTTTTTACCCTCTATATATTAAATTCGCAAAAAAGGCCCAAAAATTTTTTGAAAAATAAAAAAAGTGCAAAAAAATTCCTCAGCTATCAAAAACTGAGGAATTTTTAGTTTATTTTGTTAGATGATCAGCAATTAATTGGACTATTTTTTCTGCCACTTTTTTCTTAGTCATCAGTGGCCAAACGTCATTTTCACGATTCTTACTCAAAATCGTCACTTGGTCTTCATCACTACCGAAAACATTTTTTGAAACGTCATTAGCAACAATAAAATCAGCATGCTTTTTTTCTAATTTTCGATGAGCATTTTCAAGTAAATCATTTGTTTCTGCAGCAAATCCTACCACAATTTGATCTGATCGTTTTGTTTGAGCAATAGTTTTTAAAATATCTGGATTCTCTTCAAGTTCAATCGTTAAATTATCGCTAGCCTGATTCTTTTTTATCTTGTGGTCAACGTATTCTTTTGGATGATAATCTGCGACAGCCGCAGCCATTACTAAGCCGTCGTTTTGTGGAAAAATTTCTTGAAGCTTAGCCAGCATTTCACGCGCTGACTTGGTTTGATAAATCTTAATATGTGGATCTGTTGGCAAAGCAGCAGTAATGTTGCCAACTAGCAAACTGACTTCGGCACCACATTTAGCTGCCTCTTGAGCAATTGCAATTCCCATTTTGCCACTAGAGCGGTTGCCAATATAACGAACTGGATCAATCGCTTCAATCGTACCACCAGCTGTCACAATAATTTTCTTTCCTTTCAGGATATCCTCTTTATTTAAAAAATCTGCCATCCAGGAAGAAATTTCATCAGGTTCAGGCATTCTACCTTTGCCGCTATATCCTTCCGCTAATCGTCCGGTTGCCGGTTCCATCACTAAGATTCCGTCTTGCTCTAAATTATGCAAATTACGCTGAGTTGCGGCTTTTTCCCACATATGAGTATTCATTGCTGGAACTACCATAATCGGACTGGATGTTGCTAAAAGGGTAGTCGAAACCGCATCATCAGCAATTCCATTTGCAAGTTTAGCAATAATATTTGCAGTTGCTGGAACTACCAAAGCCAATTCGCTCCAATCAGCAAGTTCAATATGACTAATCTTATGAATAACTTCTTCAGCCCATAAATCATCTAATACAGGGTGTTTAGTTAAGGCCGCTAAGGTTTGCTTACCCACGAACGCCTCAGCATTTTTTGTCATTCCCACCCTGACTTCATGACCCATTTTTTGTAAATTTCTAACTACTTCTACCGCCTTGTAATCCGCGATACCGCCACTAAGATAAACTGCAATTCGTGTCATCATAATCACCTTAAGAAAAAAGACCATCTTGCAATGAAACAAGATAGTCCTTTTATTAATTTCAAAAATTAATCTTCATCTGCTGCAGCAGTGTAAACATTTTGAACATCGTCACTATCTTCAAGTTGATCAACTAAGTGTTCAAATTGTTCCTTCTTATCTGCTGGAACAGGAGTAGTGTTTTGTGGAATCATAGTTAATTCCGCATCAGCCAACTTGTAGCCAGCCTTTTCAAGAGCATCACGAACTTGAGCGAATTGCTTTGGATCAGTGTAGATTTCAAAAGCATCATCACTAGTTTGTAAGTCATCACCACCAGCATCCATAACATCAAGTAAAACTTGATCTTCGTCAGCATCAGTAGTTGAACGGTCGATTACAATGTAACCCTTGCGGTCAAACATGTAAGCAACTGAACCAGTAGCGCCAAGTGAACCACCGTTACGAGTGAAGGCAACACGAACATCTGAAGCAGTACGGTTCTTGTTATCAGTCAATGCTTCAACAAAAACAGCTACACCACCTGGTGCGTAACCTTCGTAAGTAATTTCATCGTAGTGTTCTTCTGAGCCACCTTCAGCCTTCTTAATAGCACGTTGGATGTTGTCCTTTGGCATGTTAGCTGCACGAGCCTTATCCATAACCAAACGCAATGCTGGATTCCCTGAAGGGTCAGGACCACCACTCTTTGCAGCCATATAAATTTCACGAGATAACTTTTGGAAGACTTTACCTCTTTTTGCGTCTTGCGCATTCTTGCGGCCTTGAATATTGTGCCATTTTGAATGTCCTGACATAAGAATCCTTCTTTCTTTTTTCTATAATATTAACGTTAATTATCTTAACTCACAGAAATACAAAATTCAATATTATCAGTAATTTAAACTGTTTTTTTCTTAATTTCTTTTCTAATCCAAATTATTAATAAACAAACTATGATTCCACAGAATGCTCCAGCACCGTCTAAAATAACATCATGGACACTTGGAGTACGATCCCCAGTTAAATATTGGTGATATTCATCAAAGGCTGCTAAGCCAATTGAAGCAAGCCAGGCAGCAATTGGTGCTATCCAACTAATACGAAAAATTCGCTTTAACCCCAAATAACCAAACATCCCTAGTAAGAAATAACTAGAAAAATGGGCAAATTTTCTCAAAACAAACTGTGTCATTCCTGCTACTCCGCCATCCATCTGACTATTATGCCAGCGGCCACCGTAATAAATATTCCAATTGCCAACAATTCTTTCAACAAATTTAAAATGCGTATCAATGAATCCTGGTTTCATTTCCTGTTCATGGTAAGTCATTGAGCTAGAAATGAATAAGCCAATCAGCACTAATAAAGCTAAAATTAAATATATTTTTTCTTTTTTTGTAAAATGAAATTTGTTCATATGCTCACTTCTTTTTTAGTTTCTGCTTATTCAATGTTAAATATTACACTTCAAACATCAAGTTTAAAATGATATTGGATATAGAAAGCGTTTTAGCCTAGTTTTTCTCAAATATTATATGTAAAATTGAACTGTTACTAACAGGGAGTGTATTAATTAATGAATGAAATATTCAAAAATAAGTCACCTGCATAAATTTCACTTTCAATGTTGTGGATTTAAGAAAGGTGATTATTAAAAGTGGACGAAATTAAAGATTTAAATCCAGATAAGAAGTATATCTCCTGGCAGACTATGTTCTTAATGGCTTTATGTACAGTTATCGGAATAGATGATATCATGTACAACTTCCAAAACCAAGGAATGTCAGTTGTCTTCTCCTGGATTCTAATGTGTGTATTTTATGTTTTACCTTACTCATTGATGGTAGGTCAATTAGGATCTGTCTTCAATTCAGAAGGTGGTGGTCTATCTTCATGGGTACGTGGTACTGACGGAGAATTTCTTGGTTACTTCACTGCTTGGACATACTGGGCAGCATCAATTCCTTACGCAGTTGACTCAGCTAATGAAGTCATCGTTGATATTGGTTGGGCCTTTACTGGTTCAGAAAAATTCCAACATAGTATTTCTAATAGTATGTTTGCAATTTTAACCTTCGTGACTTTTATTGTGTTCATTATTGTTGAGAATCGTTTCTCACATTCAATGGAAATTCTATCTACAATTGGCGGTGGAATGATGGTAATTATGGAGTTTGTCATGGTTATCTTAGCCTTCGTTGGTTTAGCAAAATCCGGTGGACACATGGCAACTCAACCATTTACTTGGAAAACTATTATCCCTAAATTTGACTGGCACTACTTCTCTACAATTGCCATGTTGATTTACGCCATGAACGGATGTGAACTAGTTGCACCATACGTAACTAAGATGAAAGATCCTAAACGTGACTTCCCTAAGTCAATGATGATGCTTGCAGCAGTAACTGCATTTGTTACTATTTTCGGCTCATTCGCATTAGGAATCTACTTCAATGCTTACCATATTCCAAATGATTTGAAGATGAACGGTGCCTACTACGTCTTTGACATGATTGGTCAACAATACGGAATTGGACATACCTTGCTCTTCATCTGGGCTTGGACTTCACTCTTCTTTAACTGTGCAATGTTGGCTGTTTTACTTGATGCTATGACTAGAATGCTCATCTCCGATACTGGTAAGCGTTACATGCCAAGTTTCTTGAGAAAAACCGACAAAAACGGTTTGCCAATTAACGGTTACATTTTAACTGTTTCACTATCTGCCTTTATCATGTTGCTTGGTATCTTCCTTCCAGACATGAATGATATCTTCAATTGGCTCTTAAACTTAAACTCAATCGTTTCTCCAGGTGTAACTTGCTGGATCTTTTACTCATTCATGAGAATTAGAAGAGATTCTCAAAAGTTTCCATCAGATTATGTCTTCATCAAAAATGATAAAATCGCATATGCTGTTGGTTTTATCTTACTTGCTGTAACAGCTATTGCTACTCTTATGGGCATCACCCCTCAAGATGTGCCAGAAGGAAGCAGTACTTGGTGGTACGAATTGATTATTAACATCGTTGCTGTTGTTGTTTTAGTTGGATTAGGAACAATCTTACCAAGTATTAGAAGACGTGAAATTAAGTATGGTGTTGCTTTTGATAAACCACAATGGATTTCAATCATTGCAATCATCTTAATTGCCGTTATCCTCGGCTTATACATGGGTGGTAGCAAGATTACCTTACGCGGTCTATATATCCTAATCGAAGGTATTATTGCATTATTTGTAGTTTGGATAATTGGCCGTCGTAAACCAAATCTTAACGACGCTTTTAAAGCTGAAAAAGATGGCGATAATTAAACTCAACTTTTTAAGAATGCTTATGCATTCTTTTTTTCTACTCATATGTAATCGCTTACGGTATAATAAAAATACATACTTTATTAAGTAAGGAGAAAAAAATGACTGATATTCCTTTTAAAGCAGTTGCTGTTGATATGGATGGAACTTTCATGAATGATGATTTAACTTATGATCATGAAAGATTTAGCAAAGTTTTAACTAGACTCAAAAAACATCACATTCACTTCATTGTTTCTAGTGGGCGTCCGTTAGCGCGCCTCAAGCGAGATTTTGCAGGCTTTTTGGACAAGATTGATATCGTCGCAGAAAATGGAGCACTTTTAGTTAAGGACAATGAAATTATTTCAAGTCACTACTTAACTTATCAAACCGGGATCCAATTAATTAATTTTATTCAAGAAAACTACCCACAAGCTCATATTTGTGCAAGTGGCCGTGAAGGGGCTTATTACTTAAATTCATACCCTACTGATTTCAAACGCTTGATGAACTTCTATTATCCAAATAACGAAGGTGTAGACAGTTTTGATGAAATTCCAACCAGGGAACGAATTATCAAGTTAACTTTGAATATAGATTCTAGCTTAGCTGAAGAGATGGAAAATACTTTCAATTCAAAACATACTGAGAGAATTCACTGCACTACCAGCGGCTTTGATGATATCGATGTGATTGCTTATGGTGTTAATAAAGCTCAAGGATTAAAATATTTCTTACGATTCTTCAATTTGGAACCCAGTCAGTTAATTGCCTTTGGTGATGGTTTAAATGACAAAGAAATGCTTGAACTTGCTGGTTATAGCTATGCAATGGCTAACGGTAATCCTGAAATAATCAAATTAGCCAAGTACACTGCACCAAGTAATAATGATAGTGGCGTTTTACAAGTTCTAGAAGAATATTTAGATAAAGCCGAAAAATAACAAAAAGCTATCAGTAGCAACTCAACTTCAGAATTGCTATTGATAGCTTTTATTCTTCAATTTCGATTGTAACTTCGCCTACCACATCTTGGTTGAAAAATTCAGTCACTTCATGGACATTCATTCCCTGTCCTAAAGCCCACATCAACTTAGTTATAGCACTTTCGGAAGTCATATCTCTAGCACTAATTGCTCCTTCAAGAAGAGCTAAACGCCCAACTTCGTATTTAGTCAGGTCACTACGCTCATACAAGCATTGACTGCTGGCAATAACTGGAATTCCACGTTTAATCAAATCACCAACAGCTCCAACCATATTTCGTCTAATATAGTTCATTCCGCCCATTCCATATGCTTCAATAACGATTCCATGGCAACCACTATCAGCCATAGCAAATAAGAGATTAGGATCAAAACCAGGGAATAATTTAACCAATGAAACATGGGTATCAATGTTGGTATTTAAGACACATTTTTTTTGCTTATCAGCTATCTTATGCTTAAAAACCAGTCCATCAGAAGTTACTTCAGCTACAGGCGGGACATTCACACTCTCGAAAGCATTAAAGTTAATGGTTCTCACCTTAACTGTACGGCAACCCAGCATTACTTTACGATCAAAAGCCAAATATATTCCAGCTTGACAGTTTGCTGCAGCTGCAAATGCTAAGCGTAAATTATCTGGGGCATCACTTAAAACTACATTGATTGGTACCTGACTTCCCGTTAATACAACAGGTATTTCAATATTTTGAAGCATAAATGAAAGCATTGAAGCAGTATAAGCCATAGTATCAGTACCATGAGAAACTACAATACCATCATAATCCAAGCGATACTTATAAATCTTTTCTGCAATATATTTCCATTCTTCTGGTTGAATATTTGAAGAGTCAAGTTGCAAAATATCTTTAACATCGATTTCATAAGGCAAATCACCTAATAGCTTTATTAATTCTTCACCAGATTCTTTAGGTACTAATCCTGACTCAGAAACTACGGACGCAATTGTTCCTCCCGTTGATAGTAATAAAATTTTCTTTGTCATTAATCCAGCCCCCTATAAGCTATATTCTAGCATCTGCCAAAGCCTTACCAACAACAGACTTGACAGCCTTGGTAAGAATACTTGCAGCTGATACACCATCAATATTAACTGATTGTGCATCAATTATCTGACCTTTGAACTCTTTTGCAAGATCGGGTTCAATTGGTCGTTCATCTTTTAAAGTGTACAACTTTACGTCAACAATTCTCTTATCTTCTATTTTTACTTCGGTCTTAATTCGTGCCGGGTTATCTATCTCAGCTTCATAATAACCAGGTTTGAAAATCATTGTCTAATCCCCATTAATCTTAATTTAGCATATGTCCATTTATCCACTAAATAATTTTAATAGATACTCATGAAAATTTAAAGTTATCAATCTTAATATAAATTAATTGTTATAATTGCAATGTACAGCGAAATAATTAATTCTTTAACAATGAATGGTGAAAATTATGAAATATATCTTAGCGCCAGATTCTTTCAAGGACAGCATGTCGGCAAGAGAAGTTTGCCAAGCAATGGAAAAAGGTATTAGAAAAGCCGATCCAAATTCAGAAATTATCGCAGTGCCAATGGCTGATGGAGGGGAAGGAACAACAGCTGCTTTAGTTGACAGTCAAAATGGACATTATATTACTGAAGAAGTATTTGATCCACTTAATAATAAAGTTACTGCAACTTACGGCTTAATCAATAATGAAAAAACCGCAATTATTGAAATGGCAGCTAGCAGTGGACTTACCTTTTTAACAAAAAAAGAACGTAATCCAGATAATATTAAAATAGCCAACACATATGGTGTAGGACAACTAATTAATTCCGCTCTCAAAAAAGGAGTCAATAAAATTATTATCGGTCTAGGCGGTAGTGCAACAAATGACGGCGGTGCTGGAATGGCGCAAGCTTTAGGGGTAAAGTTTTTTGATAAAAATCAACAGCTTATTTCTCACCATCTTGGCGGTGGTGATTTAGACAAAATAGCGAGCCTAGACTTATCAAAAATAAATCCTGCCTTAAAACAAGTAGAATTTATTATAGCAAGTGATGTCACAAATCCATTAATTGGACCTACTGGTGCCTCCTTCACTTTTGGTAAACAAAAAGGTGCAGATAAAGTAACGCAGGAATTATTAGATCAAAACCTAGCTCATTATGCACAAATAATCAAAAAAGAAACTAATAAAGATATAGCTCTACTTCCAGGTGCTGGAGCTGCTGGTGGGCTTGGAGCTGGCCTGCTTTCATTCACTAATGCTCAACTTATTCCTGGAGTGCAAGTTGTTGCCAAAGAAAGTCACTTAGAAGATAAGATCAAAAATGCAGATATTGTTTTCACTGGTGAGGGTGGAACTGATTTTCAAACGAAATATGGTAAAACACCTTTTGGAGTAGCACAAATTTCCAAAAAATATCAAATTCCAGTAATTTCTTTAGCTGGAACTCTTGGAAAAGGAATTGAGCAGCTTTATTCATACGGTTTCACCGCTTTCTTTAGTATTATTGATCGACCTTGTAGTTTAGAAGAAGCACTGATTAATGGTCCGGAAAATGTCAGTCGCACCTGCGAAAATATTGTTAGATTATTATTGCAAAAATAAAAGAGGAGCTTTTTTACTCCTCTTCTTTTTTGCTTTCAATTTGATTAAATAAAGCTTCACAGCCTTGTCTAATTTCTTTATAAGCTGTATCAAAGTCACCGGTGTACCAAGGATCATCAACATCTTTATGACTCCCTGTAAACGCCAATAATTTATATTCTTTTTGCTCTGGATCGCCGCCAGTAATTTGATTCATATCCAAAAAATTTTCTTCGTCCATACAAACCAAATAATCGTAGCTTTGATAATCTTCACGTGTCATCTTTCGAGCGATGTGAGTTGTATAAGAAACATGATGTTTATCTAATTCTCTTTTTGCCCGTAGATCCATTGTCATCCCAACTGCATCATTTGTTGCTGCAGCCGATTCAATTATATACTTATCCCCTAGTTTATTTTGATAAACTATATCTTTCATAACAAATTCGGCCATTGGTGAGCGACAAATATTACCATGGCAAACGAATAATATCTTATGCATTAATTCTCTTCTTTCTTTTTATCTTGGGTTAATTTTAACAAAAATGGCCAAGCAATTGCAGTAACTAGCCCTATAATCAACCCTATCCAAATACCCGAGTTAACATCAATTGTAATACCGCTATATACTTCAGCTTGAAGCTGTCTAGTCATCGAATTACAGAAGAGCCATAGAGCTCCAAAAGATGTTAGTGAACCAACTAAAAGCGGAATAGAGGCCCAGTAGCGACCAAAAATAAATAAAATTGCCGCTAAAATATAGAGAAGAACAATCGCAAAAATTGAATAGCGAAAAATACTAATCAAATGAGAAACTTGTTCTGACTCTTTTTTTAATTCTTTATTGACCTGAACTAATAAGAACTTTTCAATAACTTCCTCTAAGCTATTGTGTGGCTTGTAAGGAAAATCTTTAACTGTTAACTTACCATTATTGTCATATTTTGTGCTTAACTGATAAACGTCTGCATAGGAAAAATCTATTTTAATACGTGGATTTAAATTTGCAATCAAATCATCTTCAAGTCCAGAAGTTCTCACCATCTTAATAGCATCAGTCAACTCAGGTTGGTCAGAATTTTTCAAAACTTTATCAATGACTTCTTTAGCCATTTTGTGAGTGTCATCAACTCTCACGGTTGCCGAACTGAGCAAAAGTAAATATAAAGATAATCCAGCTAATAAAACCGCGATTATCTTAACCACTTTCGGAATAAATTTTCTCATTAATATAAACTTCCTATCCAAAATCCTACATAGACAAGAATTAAACCGCCTAAATAGGAAGTGAGCATATACCAAAGTAGCGCACGATAATTTTTATCTCGATATAAGGCTAGTAGTTCTGTGTTTAAAGTCGAAAAAGTAGTATATCCACCCATTACACCAGTTCCTACCAAAGCGTAGAAAAAAACATTGCTACCGATACCGAAAATAAGTCCCAATAAAAATGCGCCAGATAAATTGATAAACAAAGTTGGGAAAGGTAAGTTATTATACTTTTGTTTAAATTTTTCCCAATGTTTTTTACCGTAATTAGTGATGCCATAACGCAGACTTGCACCGATCATTGCACCAATCCCTGCTAGTAGTAAATTCATCTTTACTCCATCCCTATTATTGTTTTACCCAACTTTGTGCCAATTTTTGAACCCAGTTCAGCAAATAAAAAGCCAAAAACAATTGATGTAAAGAAGTAAATTAGTGCATTAATCGTTTGACCTGCTTGTAATTGCTTCAAAGTGTCAAGTGTGAAGGTTGAAAAAGTGGTAAAAGCTCCAATAAAACCGGTACCTAATCCTACTGTTAACCATTCGTAGAAATCTTTAAATTCAATAAAAAAATATGTCAAAAAGGCTAATAAAAAACAGCCAATAATATTACCCCAAAAAGTTCCATAGAAACCATAATTAGTATTTAATGCTGCCCTAAATGCGCCTCCAAAAAACGCAAAAAAAGCTACGCTAAGGTAGTTTTTTATTTTATTAGACAAAAAATCTCCTCGTTTCTCCCGAACATTCTGAAATTTATTATACCCGTTTTTTTAAGAAAGGTTAAAGGACAAATTTCTTTAATGCTTTTGCGATACCATTATGATCATTGTCATCAGTCACATAATCTGCTCTTTGTTTGATATCTTCAATAGCATTACCCATTGCAATCTTCTTGAATTCGGGATTATCAAACATTGAAATATCATTTCCTTGATCACCAAAAACCATGACATTAGATTGACTAATCTTTAAGCGATCAGCTAATTCCATCAAAGCATTCCCTTTTGAAGCACCAATAGCATTTAATTCAATACAATTATCTAAGCTGCGAACGATATCATATGATTGAAAAGCCCAATCTGGAAGTGATGCCCATAATTTTCCAATTTGATCACTATTCTGATCACAAGTAAAGACAGCTTTATTAAAAATAAAGTCCTTAGGTATGTCACTGCGCTCACGCACCTTCAATTCGTTATCAGTCATAGCAGCACTAATTAATAATTGAACACAAAGATCACGATCTAAGGTGTAAAAACATTCAGTTGTTTCAAAATGTAAGTTTACATGACTTAATCTTTGAAAACGCAACAAAGTTTCAAAATCACGATAGTCTAGCTTTTGACTCATCATGACATTACCAGCCAAATCTTGAACAACCGCACCATTAAAAACAACGGCATATTCATCTTCACCCTTTAAACCAATTTCTTCGTCAAAAGGTAGAACTCCTGATAGAGGACGACCAGATGCTAAAACAATTTTAATTCCTTGTCCGTGAGCTGCTTGTAAAGTTCGTAAAGTTTCTGAGGAGATTCTCTTTCCACTATTTAATAAAGTTCCGTCCAAATCAACTGCGATCATTTTAATTGCCATTATTACGTACTCCTAACATTTTATATGGTTATATTATACAAAATAATGCAATGAACTACGATTATTACTTGCTTTTAGGTAAAAAAAAGTGCGAGTAAACTCGCACTTTTATACTCAATCAATTTTGGAGAAGAAATATTTTAATTAAGCTTTTTTGACATCTTTGTCAGCATTCTTGTAAGAAAGGGCAATTTCATCTACTAATTCAGGATCGTCTTTAAGACCAGTAGTTTCAACAATAACGTCCTTTAAGTCTTCATCCTTAAGCATTTGCATTAACTTAACGCTTTCCTTATCGTTAGGTTCATCGAAGTGATAAATTCTACCAACAGTTTCCATCAAAGCATCGTATGACAAACCACGTTCCTTTAATTCACGAATTGGGCGAATGAATCTTTCGTTATATCCTAACTTACGGATTGGAGTTCTACCAACACGAGCAATGTCATCAGAAATATATGGATTTTGGAATCTACTTAAGATCTTGTTGTGGTATTCTTCAAGGCTTTCTTCAGTAAATTCTTTGTTCCACTTATTATGAAGAAGTGATCTAGTTTCACTTAAAACCCGCTTAACTTGCTTTAAAACAAATGGATCTTCGATTGCATCCCCAATGGTTGAGTAGTCGAGACTCTTACCAGTGTAGGCAACTGTTGCGTGACCCGTATTAACTGAGAATAACTTTCTTTCAATATATGGTTCAAGGTCTGGGGCATAATCAACACCCTTTAGCTTGATATCCTTGTTCTTCATTTGACTTTCGTCAATAACCCATTCCTTAAAGTCTTCAACTGAAACAAAGAGCGGATCATCGTTATGTTGAATTGGAACAATTCTGTCTACAGCTGCATTAGGGAAGCCAATGTACTTGTCAACTTCTGGCTTAATATCATCATCTAAGTGTTTGTAAACTTCCTCTTTTAAGTGTTCTGAACCACCAATCATGTTTTCACATGCGATAACATCAAGTGGCTTCGTATTGCCTGACTTAATTCTTTCGGTTAAGCCTTGTGCAATTAATGGAGCAATAATTGCCAAAATCTTAGGGCCAATGGCAGTAGTAATCATGTCTGTGGTCTTAATTTGTTCGATAACCTTTTCTGGATTCTTGGCATTATTAATACCATCAACATCTGAAACATGGATTCTCTTCTTACCAGGTGCGGCAAGCTCGATATCATATTCACCGCGCTTGTTTAATTCGTCGATAATTGTTTCATTAACATCAACAAAATCGATGCCAAAGCCATTATCTGCTAAAGTTTCACCAATAAATCCACGACCAATATTACCTGCACCAAAATGTACTGCTCTCATTTTTAATCTCCTACGTTCTTTAATAAATCAATAATTTCTTGTGGTGATTGTGCGTCAGCTAATTTGGCAACGTTTGAAACATCACTACAGAAAATAGCAATCTGTGACAAAATATTTAAGTGTTCATTATTCAAACCAGCAATCCCAAAGACTACTGTAACTAACTGTTCTCCTTCAGTCTCAGGATCACTAAAGTCAACGCCCATTGGAATTTGAACAACTGAAATACCAGTCTTCTTAATGAATTTCTTTCCTTCATCAGTTCCGTGAGGGATAGCGATAAAATTCCCCATGTAAGTGGAAACATCATTATTACGAGCGATCATTGAATCAATGTAATCTGGTTCAACACATTCTCCATCAACAAGCAGTTGCCCTGCCATTCTAATAGCTTGATCACGTGTTGGAACATCTTGATTCAACTTAATCATACTTGCTTCTAACTGCATTTATCTCATCCCTTTCTAATTCAACTTACTGATAATTTCGCCAAGCTTCTTATCTTTAAGTAAGTCATCAACTACGACTACCTGAACATCACTATAACGAGTTGCTAAAGTTTTCTTAACAGCCGGGGTAATGATTACTAAGTGCTTTGGATCATCTTCAAGTTCATTAATTCGAATTGCTTTAACTGGAATCTTCTTACCAGCCTTCTTCATTGCATCATTGAATAAACTAGTTGCCATCGTTGCAGTGCCTAGGTGTTGATCGTGACGGATAAAGTCAACTTCCTTAACTTTAGCGAAATCGATATTTTCAAGCTTACCAACACTCTTAGCCGGTTGATTAGAAGCAGTTGGTTTATCAGATACCTGAGTTAATGCTTTAAAATTAGCAACAATTGCATCGTATTTTGGACTATTTAAGAAGTTACCAACTGAAACATGCATTGCATTTGGACTCTTTTGTAAAGCACGATCAGCTAATTCTTCTTGAGTAATAACTAATAATCCATTTTCATCTTTTAAGTTTCTAACAGCTGTGTTAGTGACTGGAATGTTAATTCCTGCCTTTTTGAATTTGTCGCGGAGTAAGGAAGCACCCATTGCTGATGAACCCATACCAGCGTCACAAGCGAAAATTACTTTATTAATGTCAGAGTATGATTTAACTGATTCATTTGCAGATTCTTCAGTAGGCATTGTTTGACCTTTTGATTCTGCTTTCATTGCTTGCATTTCTTTTTGCTTAGTAGCTAAGTCAGTGCCTTCACTCTTATCATTTTTAAGAATGATTGCAGCAATAACAAATGAGACGATTGCAGCGCCAAGCACACCAACAATGTTGCCAAAGTATGCATCCTTAGCTGATACAAGTAAAATAGCAAAGATTGAACCTGGTGAAGCAGCAGCCTTCAATCCACCACCGATAGCTGCGATGATTAATGAAGGTTTCATCAAAATGTATGGGAAGTAAATTTCGTGAATACCACCAAAGAATTCAATAATTGCGGCACCTGGAGCGGAACTCTTAGAACTACCCTTACCAAATAACATGAAAGCAATTAAAATTCCAAGACCCGGACCTGGGTTTGATTCCATCAAGAACAGAACTGATTTACCAGCTTCTGCAGCTTGTTGGATACCTAATGGAACCAAAATACCATTACCAATAGCGTTGTTTAAGAACAATACCTTGGCTGGTTCAATAACGATGTTAGCAAGTGGTAATAAGTGAGCATTAATAATTGCATTAACACCTACACTTGCCCAGTGACTTCCCCAATCCATAACAGGACCAATGATAAAGTAGGCAAAGATTGCACAAATCATACCTAAAATACCGAGTGAGAAGTTGTTATAGATCATTTCAAAACCAGATTTAATCTTGCTTTGGAATTGATTATCTAACTTCTTTAAGAGCCATGCACTTAATGGTCCCATAATCATGGCACCTAAGAACATTGGCTGAGTGGTACCAACAATTACACCTAAAGTACCAATTGCTCCAGCGACGGCACCACGTTCATCGTGAACCATACGACCACCTGTGTATCCAATTAATAATGGAAGCAAGTAGTGAAGCATTGGTTGAATTAAATTATTAATATTTTTGTTAGGGAACCAACCGTTAGGTGACATAAAGATCGCTGCGACTAATCCCCAAGCAATGATCGCACCAATGTTTGGCATGATCATACCAGACAAAGCTGTACCAAATTTTTGCACTTTCACTTTAAGTGAAGAGCTACTCTTTGCTTGATTCATTTTCTTCTTCCTCTCTCATTTATCTTATGGTTCTATCATAAGATATGGTGCAAGCGGTTTCAATGAAATCAAAATAGAACTCTGGCACACTAGTTTGTGCCAGAGTTTGTTAAGGCTTTCACGTTATTTTATAGTTTTCTTTTCAAATCGCTTATATACTGGCTTGAAATAGCATTTTTTATTTCATCTTGACTGCCATTTTCAAACAAATGAAGATTGACATCATTCATAATTATCATGCTTGATATTAAACTCATGACTTCTCTTTCAGGTTCAGACAGATCTTTTGGCCCCAACATTAACAAAATTCTCTTCACTTGAATTTCGTTATGATCCATTGCTGGTAGTTTAATTTCATTATCCAAATCAAAAATAGTAAAACTGCAGCGGGTAATTTCATTAGTACTAGTATGAAGTAATGCTAAATTACTATTAGGAATACCTACTGGTGCTAGTCTAATTCTCTCAAGTAATTTCTTAGCTACAGGTTGTTGATGCTTAATAATACTTTTATCAGTATGAGCTAAACATTCTTGAACAACAGCAATTAAGTTATCAGCATTATAGTAGAGTCTTTGCAGCTTAATGTCATTTACTAATTCATTACAAAACAAACTACTAATCGACAGTTCATTTAATTTGGCAACTGAATGTGATTTAACCACTTCATGCGTTTGATTTTCTTTTCTACTGTCAATAGGATATTTTCGTTCATAGTCTTGAATATAGCGTTCAATGTGACTAATCTCGTCATCAATTAAGAGCGGACTAACTAACAGATAATCACGAGAAAAGCCCTTCAGTTCTAAAGTTGAAAGCACCAAATCATATTTTTGCAAATCAAGATTAGGAATATTAGACACACGGCTCAACTTTACTTCATTAATTTCCGCAAATTTTTGTTTTAATCTTGCCCCTAAGATGGCTGATGTTCCAATACCATTTTCGCAAATCACCAAAGCATTTAAATGTGGATGATTGTGACTACTAGTATACTCATTGGCAAAATACAAGAGCAGCAATTGTAATTCTGGACGCGTGAGCTTTTCTTGAGGGAAACACTCTTGCCAAGCATCTTTGACAACACAATACAATTCTGGGAACCTTTCGCTTAAGTCCATCAACATGTCAATTTTAGCATTAGGTAGTGGCGTAACACGGTGTTCAGTCAAGCTTAAAATGTGTTCAGTTAAGCGATTAACAAAGTTGGTATTTTTTTGAAAATTCCAATGCATCGCTTCTGACACAGATTTAACCATATTTTTCACTTTGATCGATATCATTAATTTATGATCGTTATCATAATATAAAAAGCTCTGTTGATGGTCACAACTCAAAATTTTATTTGCCAAATAAATGGCGTCATTTGGCTGGATATTCACTTTCATATTCTCTGAAATTAATGCCATAAAATGAAAAACATATCCTTGATATTTCAAAGAATCCGCTGCAGGCTTAATGCTTTCAATTGGATGTTGAGCTTGCAATCTAATAATCGAAATAGTGAATGATAGGAGCAACTCCATAATTTGATAATCAGAATCAAGATCGACTTTATCAAAAACACTTTCTTTTAACGCTTGATCAACTTTTACTAGTAAGTCTTGATCTAATAATTTCAAAAAGAAATTTTCATTTACTTTCTTATTATGGACAAATCTGAAAAAATCATAATCATTAATCTCACTTAAAAGAATCCCAATTAAGATTTGACGGCGTTCACTTTCAGATGTCTCTGTAGAAATACCCACGCCTTTTTTTCTCAAAAGTTCAATACCATACTCTTTAAGCGACTTCTCAACTGCATTTAAATCGTTTTGAATAGTTGCTTCACTTACACCTAAATCCAAAGCTAACTGAATTATTTTACAAGGTTCATCTTCTAGTAAGAGTTTAGCTGCAATCGCATTTTCGCGCTCTGCTACTGACATTACTTGCTGGCTTTTAACCTGTTTAACAACTTGACGAAGCTTTTCTTGAGCTACCCGATCACCTAATAAACTATATTTACGATTACTATTATTAATTTCTAGCCCTTCTGCTTCTAAAACGCTACGTAAATCTTTAAATTCACGATAAATAGTTCTTCGGCTAACGCTAACTCTATTTTCAAGTTCTTTGATACTAATTCCATCCGGACAATCCGATAAAACTTGTAAAATTTGTTTTTGTCGATCAGTTAAATAAATCATCTTTGCTCAAGTCCTGTCTAATCTTTCTAAAATGATTATACCGAAATGCATAAAAAAAAGAACAGACATAATCTGTTCTTTTAATATAAGTTACCAAATTAATTATTCAACAGTAACACTCTTTGCCAAGTTACGTGGCTTATCAACATCTAAGCCTTTGTTCTTAGAAGCATAGTATGCAAGAAGTTGAGTTGGAACTACTGTCAAAAGTGCTGACATGTAGTAATTAATTTCTGGTAAAACAATGTTATCGCCTTCTCTGGCAAAGTCCTTACCAACAATAGTAATGATGTTGGCACCACGAGAAACAACTTCTTGAATGTTACCACGAGTAAGATCTGCAGTAACTGGATCGTTGATCAAAGCAATAACTGGTGTGTCTTTTTCAATTAAGGAAATGGTTCCGTGCTTAAGTTCAGCAGCAGCAAAACCTTCAGTTTGGATGTATGAAACTTCTTTAAGCTTCAATGCACCTTCAAGAGCTACAGCATGGTCAATTCCACGTCCAATGTAGAAAGCATTTCTTGATGGAACAAGGTACTTAACAGCTAGTTCTTCAAGTTTTTCTTTTCCATCAACAACTTGTTGAATACCTTCAGCGGCAATAGCTAAGTCGTGCTTTAAGTTCCAATCCTTAGCTTCTTGAACACCTAACTTTTCACCTAAAGCTTTAGCAAGTACTGCTTGCAAAGCAACTTGGGCAGTATAAGCCTTGGTTGAAGCAACAGCAATTTCAGGACCTGCACCTAAAAGCATGGTGTAGTTAGCTTCACGAGATAAAGTTGAACCTTCAACGTTAGTCATAGTCAAACTTGGAATACCACGCTTGTTTGCTTCTTTCAAAACAACACGTGAGTCAGCAGTTTCACCTGATTGAGTTAAGAAGATGAAGAATGGGTGCTTACTCATCATTGGGAAGTGGTAACCAGCTTCTGAAGCATAACCAACTTCAGTAGGAATGCCAGTGTAGTGTTCAAAAATAGTCTTACCTACAAGACCAGCGTGATAACTTGTTCCTGCAGCAAAGATGTAAAGACGATCTGCCTTAGAAACAGCATCAATAATATCCTGATCAACCTTAGGTTCACCATTGTCGTCAAGGTAAGTTTGAGACATGTTACGCATTACGCCAGGTTGTTCATCGATTTCCTTAAGCATGTAGAATTCGTATGCACCCTTTGAAGCGGCGTTTGGATCGATGTTCAATACGTGTGGTTCACGTTCTACTTTTTCACCATCAACAGTTTCGATAGTGTAGCTATCCTTTGTAATGTCACCAACATCGCCATCTTGTAAGTCAACGAAAGTCTTAGTTTGGTCCAAAACAGAAATTGCATCTGAAGCGATGATGTTGAAGCCATCACCTAAACCAAGCATCATTGGTGACTTGTTCTTAGCGATAAATACGTGATCTGGTTCAGTATTATCAACAAGTAAGAATGCATATGAACCTTTAACAAGCTTCAAAGCTTCTTTGAATGCTGAAAAACCATCTAAGTTCTTTTCACGCGCAATCTTACCAATTAATTGAACAACAACTTCAGTATCAGTATCTGAATGGAAGTTAACATCTTGTAAGTACTTTTCTTTTAACTCAGTGTAATTTTCAATAACGCCATTGTGAACTAAGTAGAAACGCTTAGTTTCATCGTAGTGAGGGTGAGCATTATCAACAGTTGGCTTACCGTGAGTTGCCCAACGAGTATGACCAATACCAACTAGACCTTGTTCATCAGGAGTTAACTTTTCCTTTAAGTTGCTAATGCGACCAACGGCTTTAGTTAAGTATTCATTACCATTTAAATCATTAAGGTAAATACCAGCTGAATCATAACCACGGTATTCAAGATTAGTTAAACCATTTAAAATGATATCTCTTGCAGGTTTACCTACAACACCAACAATTCCACACATATATTTTTCTCCTTTGGTCTAGTTCACTTTCATTTAGTGGACTAGTTAATTTTTATTGTTACAAGTGCAATGATAGCCTTTTTAATAAAATTGGTCAAGGAATAATTCTCTAAATTGGTATATTAAATTTTGGTAAAATAAAAGACCCCAGATATACCAGGGCCTTCGGGCGAAAAAGTTAATTATTCACCCATTTCATCTTTAACAACTTTTACAATTCGGTCTACATATGCATCAGTTTCTTCTTGAGTTGGACCTTCTGCCATAACTCTAAGAAGTGATTGAGTGCCTGAAGGACGAACCAAAATACGACCATCGCCGCCCATTTCGTCTTCAACTTCTTTGATAACATCCAAAATAGCTTGGTGCTCCTTCCAAGACTTCTTGTCCTTAACTGGAACGTTTACTAAGCATTGTGGATATTCCTTGAAGTCAGCTAAAAGCTCTGATAATGACTTTCCAGTCTTCTTCATTACAAGCATCAAATGAAGACCTGTAAGCATACCATCACCAGTGTTGTGGTAGTCACTCATGATAACGTGACCTGATTGCTCACCACCAAGATTATAGCCATGAGCACGCATTTCTTCTGAAACAGAGCGGTCACCAACTTGCGTACGGATATTCTTAATTCCTCTTCTTTCCAAGGCCTTAGTAAAGCCGAGATTGCTCATTACCGTAGTAACAATAGTATCTTTCTTCAAACGGCCGTGGTCTTGTAAATAAGTGCCGAGAACATACATAATGTGATCCCCGTCAACTTCATTACCATTTTCATCAACAGCAATACAACGGTCAGCATCCCCATCAAAGGCTAACCCAAGCTGTGCACCTTGCTTAACAACTTCTTCTTGAAGCTTCTTAGTATGAGTAGCACCAACATGATCGTTAATGTTCAAACCATTAGGGTGAGTTGCAATAGTAGTAAAGTCTACTCCACAATCAGCGAATAATCTTGAAATCAAAGCACTTGAAGCACCATTAGCACCGTCAACAACTACCTTAATACCACTTAAATCTTCAGGAATGGTATTTTCAATAAATTGTAAGTACTTAGAACTACCTTCATGGAAATCAGTTACAGTTCCTAAACCTTCTGCAGATGGACGAGGAAGAGTATCTTCTTCAGCGTCAATTAACTTTTCAATTTCTTCTTCCATCGCATCTGATAACTTCAACCCATCGCTACCAAAAAACTTAATACCATTATCTTCAACAGGGTTATGTGAAGCAGAAATTTGAACACCAGCATCAGCGCCTTGTGCACGAACTAAGTATGATAAACCTGGAGTCGTAATTACACCAACTTCAAGTACTTCAATACCAACTGAAAGCAAACCTGAAATCAAAGCATATTCAAGCATTTGGCCTGAAATACGAGTATCACGAGAAACTAAAACGCGAGCTTGCTTATCATCTGACTTTTCTTTAGTTAAAACATAACCACCATCACGACCTAATTTAAAAGCCATTTCTGGAGTTAAGCCAGCATTAGCAACACCACGTACACCATCAGTTCCGAAATATTTTAACATTTATTTTTACCTTCCCAACTTTTAACTTTGTTTTGAACTGCTTGTATTTTTCACTCTAATTTGAATCATAACTTCGCTTGGATCTGATCGAACCACGCCACTAGGTAACTTAAGCGGAATAACTTTTCTAGTTGAAGAATTTATTCCTCTTAAGTCAACATCAAGATTAAGATTTTTAATTTTATCCAGCTTATTCTTATCACCATACAAAGTTATTTCATCTTGTTTCGCAGTAACAGAATAAACTTTATTACTTGATTCATTCTTGGAGCTTAAATTCAATTTTACTTTCTTTTTAGAAATAGAAATTGGAATATTAACTTTAACTGTAGACGGCTGAATAATTACATTCAACTGACGACCCTTCTTATCCTCCGCCACCAGTATCACTTGTCGTTCAAAATCACGATTGATATTATTTGGCAAATCAGCCTTAGCTACAATCTGATCAATTTGATTAACTTCACCAATTGCTCCCGTAACCTCAACTTGACTCGGATCAACTGTGGCTTTTCCAAAATGATAGCCGTTTGCAACAGCATCCTTATTATACCTTATTTGTACAGGTAGAGTTCTAGATTTTCGTCGTTGAATATTAACCTTAATTGTCTTTGGATTGATCGAGTAAGAAATTTGCTTATTTAAACCAGTTATTCGTACTCTTACTGTCTGCTCACCAACTTTTCTTTTAGTCAAATCAATAAAAGCTCTAAAATTTTGGGTATTAACAGCAGAAGTAACAAGAGCATTTGGTCCCTCCAAAGTCACTTTAACTTTTTCAGGGTAACCAACAACATAATACTTATCAGTATCAACAGATACTTGTAAAGGAACACGGATAGTCTCTGTTTCATTAGCCGTTTGTCTAGTTTTACTATCTTCACCTTGGGTCATAAAACCCGTCTGAGTTGAATCGATATAGACTACAATTAAAATCGCTAATAATAGAGAAACAATACGAACAAACCATGATTTATTCCAAAAATTTTTCATTTGTCCACACCCCATTTCCATACTCTATCAAATAACTTTTGATACCAAGTCTTTTTCTTTTCTTTCTTAGGAACTAGTTCAGCTCTTAAATACTTCAAGTATTCTTCCTGAGTCAAATCAAGCAAGAAACGACCATTTCTTGTGATTGTCACACCACCAGTTTCTTCAGAAACAACAATTGTAATAGCATCAGTTACTTCTGAAATACCAACAGCTGCGCGGTGCCGAGTCCCAAGACGCTTAGGAATCATGCTACTATCCGATAGTGGCAAGTAAGCAGCCGCTACGGCAATGCGATCTTTATTGATAATTACTGCCCCATCGTGTAATGGCGTATTAGGGATGAAGATATTAATTAATAACTCACCAGTAACATCGGCATCAAGTTTAATTCCTGTTTCGATATAATCTTCTAGTCCTGTCTCTTGCTGAATCGTAATCAAAGCACCAATCCTACGCTTAGACATATATTGGATCGCTTTATCTAATTCGTTAACAAGCTTCATTGACCGATCATATTCACTATTTTCTCTACCACCGAAAATTGGGGTTCGACCTAAACGCTCAAGTCCTCGTCTAATTTCTGGTTGGAAAATAATAATAATTCCAAGTACAGACCAAGAAACAATCTGATCAACAATATAAGTTAATGCATGAAGCTGCAAAAAGCCAGCAATAATTCTAATTAGAAAGATAAGAACAATCCCTTTTGCTAGTTGAACAGCTTTTGTGCCTCGAATAAGCATAATCAGTCGGTAAACCAAGTACCAAATGATTAATACATCTAAGACAATTGAAAGGTTATTCCAAGTTAGTAGGTTTGATATATTGAAATTGCTCATTGTTACTCCTTTCTATTACCTTTTAATTATAACCAATTAGCATTTTATCGTGCATACATTTTAAACTCTAAGAATAAATCGTTATATTCCTGTGTTACTTTATTTCCTAAATCGCGGTAAACCTGTAGATGTTTCAACGTTTTTTCATCTGGATAAAATTGACGATCATCGCGAATCTTCTTAGGTAATAGCTTCTGCGCCGCAATATTTGGCGTTGCGTAGCCAACATATTCTGCATTTTGGGCTGCATTTTGAGGTTGCAGCATAAAGTTAATGAATTTGTAGGCTGCACTTTTATTTTTCGCAGTCTTAGGAATGACAAAATTATCAAACCATAAATTGGATCCCTGAGATGGAACTACATAATGTAAATGCGGATTATCTTCCATCATTTCATGAGCTTCACCAGACCAAGTAACACCAATTGCTGCTTCATTTTGGACTAAGTACATCCGCATTTCATCTGCAATAATTGCTTTAATATTTGGTCCTAAGTTTTCCAATTTAGTTTGGGCTAATTTTAACTGTAGAGAACTTGTGGTATTCATCGAATACCCTAAAGATGCAAGTGCCATTCCCATCGCATCTCTTGCTGAATCTACTAGCAAAATCTGATGGTGATATTTCTTTTTCCAGAGATCATCCCAAGTTGTAATGCTGCCCTTTTTGACAAATTTATCATTATAAACAATTCCCAAAGTTCCCCAAAAATATGGAACAGAATAAGAATTATTGCGATCAAAAGATTTATGTAAAAAATATGGTCCGATATTATTTAAATTTGGAATTTTCTTTAGATCTAATTTTTCTAGTAAATTTGCCTTACGCATTTTTGAAACCATATATTCAGACGGAAAAGTAATATCATAAGCAGTTCCACCTTGCTTAATCTTAGTAAACATCGCTTCATTAGAATCGAACGTTTCATAAACAACATGGTAACCAGTTTGTTTTTCAAATTTACTAATTAATTTTGGATCAAGATAATCTCCCCAATTATAAATAATCAGACTTTCTTTTTTTGTTTCATCTGATGGCTTTTGCAATCGATATGCGCCAGAACCTAGGGCTAAACATGATAAAATAATAGCAAGGATTGACCAAAACACTTTTTTCATTTAATCATCCCTCCTACCATCTTTCTATTCTTACGACCTTTTCGAGAAGTAATGAAATAATAGATGATTACCAATACCAAAACAAACAAGAACATTACTGTACTTAGTGCATTGATCTCCAAATCAATCCCTTGTCTGGCACGAGAATAAATTTCAACAGACAATGTAGAAAAACCATTACCAGTAACAAAAAAAGTTACAGCAAAATCGTCAAGTGAATATGTTAACGCCATGAAAAAGCCAGATAGAATTCCTGGTAAAATTGCCGGAATTATTACATTACTAAAAACCTGATAATTATTAGCTCCTAGATCTCTTGCGGCATCAATTAAAGAATAATCCATTTCTTTTAAACGCGGTAAAACCATCAAAACAACAATCGGAATTGAAAAAGCAATATGACTAAGTAAAACTGAATAAAAATTCAAGCCCATTCCAAGCGCTGTAAAAAAAATCAAAAAACTTGCCCCAATAATGACATCTGGTGAAACCATTAAAACATTATTCAATGATAGCAAAGTATTTTGGCTTGTTTTTTTCTTTACATTACTAATTGCAATTGCACCAAAGGCGCCAATGATTGTTGCAATCAAACTCGATAAAAGTGCAAGTAAGATTGTTTCTAAAAAAATTGCAAGTAGTCGATTATCCTGAAATAAAGTTTGATAGTGAGCCCAAGTAAAATGTTGAAATTTATTCATATTTTTCCCACTTGAAAATGAAAAATATATCAAATAGAAAATGGGCACATAAAGAATTACCAATACCAAAGCTAAATAGATTCTACCAATAGATTTTTTCATAGTTGAACCTTCTTTCTATTTGGCTTTTTACCGGTAATCAACATGACGATCACCATCAAAACAATTAAAACAACGCCAATAGTTGCCCCCATATTCCAATTCATTGTTGTCATGAAGTATTCTTCAATAGCAGTTCCTAAAGTAATTACCCTATTACCACCGATCAATCTAGTTAGCATGAATAGTGACAAAGAAGGAATAAAAATTGCTTGAACGCCACTTTCAACTCCTGGTCTTGATAATGGCCACAAGACATATTTAAAAGTTTGCCATTTATTTGCTCCTAAGTCCTCTGAAGCTTGAATTATTGCAGGATTAACTTCTCTAATTGCATTATAAATTGGCAAAATCATAAAGGGAATTTCAATATATGTTGCTACAAAGATAAAGGCAAAATCAGTAAACAAGATATTAACCGGTCCTAACCCAAATAAATGCAAAAATTTGTTGATTAAACCACTGCTACCCAATATTCCAATAAAAGCATAAGCTTTTAGCAATAAATTGATCCAGGTCGGTAAAATGATCAATAATAACCAAAATTGCTGATTTTTTGTCTTGGTCAAGAAGTAAGCAGCAGGATACGAAATAAGTAGCGTAATTAAGGTAATTACAAAAGCATACCAGAATGAATTTAACATCATCCTTAGAAAAGTGCCATTCCGAAAGAAAAGAGCAAAATTATCAAGGGTAAAATGATGGCTACTATCAGTTAATGAATACCAAAGAATCAATAGAATCGGTAAAATAACGAATAGAAAAATCCATAGAAGATATGGAATCATAAAAAAGGTACGTGTTTTTTTATTAATCATTCTCTCTATCCTCTTCATAACTATCTAAACGAGCATCAAAATCGGCCTGGCTTTCGTGTAAACGCATAACATGAATATCTTCAGGATCAAAAAACAAGCCAATACGTTCATTTAATTTACAAGCATTAGTGGAATGAATTAACCATTCATTTTCATCTGCATCAAGTGCCTTAATTTCAAAGTGATCTCCTAAAAATAATTGGGTTTGAGCAGTAACAACTAATTTTCCTTTTTCTGGAACAACAATATCTAAATCTTCAGGACGAATGACGATTTCAACTTTTTCGTTTTCCTTCATCCCTGCATCGGCACATTGAAAATGCTTATTAGCAAATTCAACTTCAAAATCCTTAATCATTCTTCCAGGCAAGATATTCGAATCTCCAATAAATCTTGCAACGAAATCATTAATGGGTTCATCATAAATATTAACAGGTGACCCACTTTGTTGAATTTTGCCATCATTTAAAACAAAAATTTCATCACTCATTGAAAGGGCTTCTTCTTGATCATGAGTAACAAAAATAAAAGTAATTCCCAGCTTTTTTTGAATTGCACGTAGTTCAAATTGCATTTCCTTACGTAAACGCTTATCTAAAGCGGAAAGCGATTCATCTAATAGCAATACTTTTGGTTCATTAACAATCGCTCTAGCAATTGCTACTCGCTGCTGCTGCCCACCACTAAGTTCTGAAATTTCACGATTAGCAAAGCCATCTAATCGCACCATATGAAGAGCATCCTTAACAGCAACTTTGATATCTTTTATTGATCTCTTTTTAATTTTCAGACCAAAAGCCACATTTTCAAATACGTTTAAATGTGGAAATAAAGCATAATTTTGAAAAACAGTATTAATTTGTCGCTTTGCAGGATCTAGCTCTGTGATATCTTTTCCATCAAAATACACTTGCCCTTCAGTTGGATTACTAAAGCCAGCAATAATTCTCAAAATTGTAGATTTTCCTGAACCACTTGGACCGAGTAATGAATAAAATTTTCCCGATTCGATTGTTAAATTGATATTTTTTAGCGCTACAAAACCGTCATCATAACGCTTAGTTACATTTTTAAGTTGAATGATGTCCATTTTTTCACCCACACTAAAAGAGCTACAAGCTTCAAACCTGTAGCCCGCCTACTATTTTTTACCGATAATTCTTACTTCGGTATGTAAATTAATGTCGTATTTTTCTTTGATTACCTTTTGAATATAATGGATCAAATCTAAGTAATCTGTCGCGGTTGCTCCACCTTTATTAACAATGAAACCAGCATGTTTAGTTGAATCTTGTGCTCCACCGATTTGCTTACCTTGAAGACCAGCCTTAATGATCATTGGGCCAACAAAATGTCCCTTTGGGCGCTTAAAAACACTACCACAGGATGGATACTCAAGCGGTTGTTTAAAGCGGCGTAAGGCGTTTAAATAATGCATTTGGTCAAGAATTTGGTGCTTGTTTCCTCGCTTTAATTTAAAAGTTGATTCAACAACAATATCTCCAGTTTCTTGAATTTTGGAATGACGATATGAAAATTCCATTTCTTCATTTGAATAAGACTTCAATTCACCGTCTTTTGTGAGAATCTTGACACTTTCAACTACTTCGCAGGTTTCGCCTCCATAAGCTCCAGCGTTCATAAATACGCCTCCACCTACACTGCCTGGAATTCCTGCAGCGAATTCCATCCCGCTTAATCCATTATTTGCAGCAGTAAAAGCAGTATCAACTATCTTGGCACCAGCTTCGGCGATTACACGATTCTTTTCTACTTTAATCTTATTCATATCGGTTAAAATAATAACTAGACCGTCAATTCCACCGTCACGAATAATCAAGTTTGAAGCATTACCGATGACCGTTAGTGGCATCTTTTCTTCACGGGTTGCTTGAAGTAGTTCTTCTAATTCCTGTAAATTTTTAGGAAAAGCTAGATATTCAGCCTCTCCACCTGTTTTTGTAAAAGTATATCTACTCAGAGGAATATGTTCCTGTATATTAATTCCTTTTTTCTTTAAATCAAGCAACTTCACTATTTTAGCTCCTCTCGTAATCTGTTGTTCTTATTTTACCGCATTAAGCTTTCTGCTTCACCATATGTTATACTGAATTTGTTTTTATTAAGGAGAAAAAATGAACTTTATCGCAATGGACTTCGAAACTGCTAATCATTATCCAGAAAGTGCTTGTTCACTTGCACTAGTGATGGTTAGAAATAATGAAATTGTTGATCGTTTTTATACTGTGATCAATCCGCAGATGCCCTTTGATGCACAAAATATTAAAGTACACCAAATTACAGCTGATGACGTTAAAGACGCACCAACAATGGCTGAAGTATGGCCTCATATCCAAGATTTATATCAACCGGGAATGCTTGTAGCTGCCCACAATGCTCGCTTTGATACAAACGTAATGAAGCAGTCTCTTGCTCGCTATAGTATCCCTGAACCACATTATTTGGTAATTGATACTTTACAAACTAGCAAAAAATTCGAACCTGATTTACCAAATCATAAACTTGATACCGTTTCAGATGCCTTGCAAGTAGAACTTTGGCACCACCACAACGCTTTAAGTGACAGTGAGGCATGCGCTGGAATTTTGATTGAACAAAATAAACAGTTTGGTGATGAATTAATTAAAAATATGATTTATCAAATCTAAAATAAGATCTGGCTTTATATGACCAGATCTTATTTTTAAGCTTTAAATTTAGTTAAAATATCATTTTCCCAATCTTCATTGCGTTTACCTTTTGCTTGAATTTCGACTTCACGCTTAGTTGAGTTCCAACTATCGTCTACCCGTTTAATATTCAATTGTAAATATTCATCAGGTAGTTCAGTCATAATTACTTGTGGCCATTCCATCACTACAAGTCCATCTTCATGTAAGTAAGCATTCAAATCGATTGAAGACAAGTCATCATTTTCTAAACGATAAAAGTCCATATGAAAAAGGGGAATTTTTGCTTCACGATATTCACGCACAATAGTAAAAGTTGGGCTTTTAACTGGTCTTCTAACTCCAAGTGCACGACCTATTCCTTGCGTCATTGTCGTTTTACCAGCGCCTAAATCACCTGTAAGCAAAAGGAGATCATTAGGTTGAGCTGTTTTGGCAATTGTCGCACCTAAATTCTGCATCTCTTCAGAAGAATTAATCTCAAGTTTCATTATTTGTCATCCCTTGTCGCTTGTGCTGCGGTTACGATTGCTAAGTCATAGACATCTTGTGTGCTGCAACCTCTTGAAAGATCGTTGATTGGTTCAGCGAGTCCTTGAAGAATTGGACCAACAGCAGAAAAGTTACCTAATCTTTGAGCAATCTTGTAGCCAATATTTCCTGATTGTAATTCTGGGAAAATAAAGACATTTGCATGACCTGCAACTTTAGAACCAGGAGCCTTAGCTTCACCAATACTTGGAACAAACGCAGCATCAAACTGAAGCTCACCATCAGCTGGAATTTCTGGGTATTTCTTATTAAATAATTTAGTTGCTTCAACAACTTTATCAATCATTTCACCTTTAGCTGAACCTTTAGTTGAAAAGCTAAGGAATGCAATTTTAGGATCAATTCCAACCGCTTTAGCAGTTTGAGCAGATTGATAAGCTATTTCTGTTAAAGTTTCAGCATCAGGATCGATGTTAATTGCACAATCTGCGAAAATATACTTTTCATCACCACGTTCCATAATGAAAGAACTTGATACTCTGTGCATACCCTTAGCTGTCTTAACAATTTGCAAAGCTGGACGAACAGTATCTGCAGTTGAATGCGCAGCACCTGAAACCATACCATCAGCGATTTTTTCATAAACAAGCATCGTACCAAAGAATGTCTCTTGACAGAGCATTTCCTTTACTTGTTCAAAAGTATTCTTGTCTTTACGGATTTTGTACAAATCTTCAGCTAATCTTTCAAAATCAGGGTATGCCTTTGGATCAATTAATTTTACTTTACTAATATCAAGATCCATCTTTTCAGCTAAAGTCTTAATATTATCAATATTACCAAGTAAAATTGCTGATACTACCCCTTCATTTTCAAGTCGAGTTGCAGCTTCAAGAATTCTCTTGTCTTCTCCTTCAGGAAAAACAATTGTCTTTTTTTCTTTCATTGCAGTTTTCTTTAAAACATCAAATACTTTCATTACAGTTCCTCTCATATAAACATTTAAAATCTATGCAAGATCATCTTTCGTTACCGTTTCTGGTAATTGCCAATCAATTGGAGTTTCACCAAATTTTTCTAATGCTTCATTACACTTTGAAAACGGTCTTGACCCAAAAAATCCACGGTCTGCTGAAAATGGACTTGGATGGGCGGACTTAATAATAAAATTACGGCTTTGATCAATAAGCGGAATCTTCTTTTGAGCAAAACGACCCCACAAAATAAAAACAACTTTACCTCTTTGGCTCAGAGCTTTAATCGCAGAATCTGTTACTGCTTCCCAGCCTTTTCCCTGATGTCCATTAGCATGACCACAAGGGACCGTTAAAACAGCATTCAAGAGAAGGACTCCTTGGTCTGCCCATCTCTTCAGATAACCGTGATTGACAGGTCTTGCACCAACATCATCGTACAATTCTTTGTAAATATTTTTTAAGGATGGTGGCAGATTAGTTCCTGGCATGACGGAAAAGCTCATTCCATTTGCTTGACCAGGATTGTGATATGGATCTTGTCCCAAGATTACAACTTTTGTTTTATTAAAAGGTGTTAACTTAAAAGCAGTGAAAATATGGTACATATCCGGATAAATCTGTTTTGTTGAATATTCTTCTTTTAAAAAGTCATGCAATTGGTGATATTCTTCACTTGCAAAAACAGGATCTAATATTCCATCCCAATCATTACCTATTAGCTCTTTCATCAGTACTTACAGCCCCTTTTTCAATTATCTTTATGTTATCATAAAAATGAACGTTAATGGGAGGAAACGCATGATTAAATTAGTCGCTTGTGATTTAGATGGCACACTCTTTAATAGCAACATGGAAATTTCTGAGGAAAATAGAAAAGCTATAGTTGCTGCGCAAAATAATGGGATTGAGTTTTTAGTAGCTACTGGCCGAGCTCCAAAAGAGTCGAAAATTTTATTGAAGGATGCTAATATTCAGACAGGTTTCATCAACTTAAACGGTGCCCTTGTTTTTGATGTTAATAACAACCTAATCGTTAAGCATCCGTTACCTCAGGAAAAAGCAAATAAATTAATTTCGTATTTAAATAATGCAGGCTTTTATTACGAAATTTTGACTGCTGAACATGTTTATAGTCAAGACCTATCACAAAGAATTGCAAATGTAGCTCATGTAATGGTTAATCTAAATCCTGGCATGACTTTTAAAGAGGCTGTTGCATCAACTGCAAGCAGTAAATCAATTTTGAATATCACACAAGTTAATAGTTTTGATGATTTTTATAATAACTTTGCAGAAGAAATAATGAAAATTATTGTCTTTGATTCTCGCGGACCTGCTGCTTTCACAGAAACCAAAGATTTTATCGACAAGTTGGGTGGGCTAGTTGTTTCTTCAAGCTCAATTAATAATATCGAGATTAATTTTGAAAAAGCTCAAAAAGGGATTGCTCTACTCGATTATGCAAAAGCAAAAGGAATCGAAATAAGTGAAACAGCTGCCATTGGTGACAATCTTAATGACATCTCAATGATCCGAGATGCTGGAGTGGGTGTGGCAATGGGAAATGCTGTTTCCGCCATTAAACAAATTGCTGATATTGAAACAACCACTAATAACGAGAATGGCGTGGCAAAGATTTTAAATAAGTTTATCGCTGAAAATCGTCACGAGGGGTGAGAATCATGAAATTCTTACTACAACTTAATAATGAAAAAAATTACGGGCAAATTCCAGTAACTGGTCCCAATGGAAAAATTCAATATATTATTCGAGGAAATCTAGATAACCCTAATCATACTCTTTATCTTTACAATAGAGACAATCAGGAAATTGGACGGTTATTTGCTGATGGTGGCGGGCTTGTTGCTTCTTTTACAGTCGATGTAATTAATCATTCTTTGGTTCGAGTAAAAAAAGTTAATAGTCCACTTACCAATCTTTTTTATGTAACAAGATTAAACTATTGGATTACTGGAAGCATAAAAAAAGGCACTTACAAGTTCCGCTCTGGAGTTAAGAACGTTGCAAGTGTCAAAACAATTATGGGCAATACTGGTGTCACTTTAGTTTGTGATGTAGCACGGCCTGAAGACATTCCTTTTATTTTATTAATTTCCATTCTATTTACACAATGGCACGTTACACCGCTGCGCCTACCAACTTTTCCACCAATTGGACAGAAATTCTCAACAGATCCTAATTAAATTTCTTTAACCATATGATCGTAGGTTCTATCTCCAATAGTCATTGAATTTGTAGTCTTATAACCCTTGTGCTCATACAATTTTTGCGCACGAGGGTTTTCTTTATCAACATTTAGACTAATCTTTGAATAGCCATATTTTTTTGCAATCTCGACTGCAGTATCCATCAATCGACTTGCTACGCCTTCTCCCCAATGATCTGGATGAACTGCAATGGCGTCAATATACCATTCGTGTGGCCAAGCCTCTTGATCAGAGAAAATTACTGTATCAATCGGCAAGCCTACCTTCGCATATGCATTTTTTAACACAAAGTCAATAATCTTTTGGTCATCGTATGAGTACATATCTAAAATGCCTAATACTTCACCCTGATCATTAACATCAACCCAAATTCTACGATATGAATAGCGATAATCTTCTGAAATATAGCCTAAACGCATTAAGTCATAGAATTGAGATTCTGGTAATTTATTAATAGTTTCCATCTGCATTTCATCAAATATTTGCTTTAGGATTGGATAGACAAATGGAAAATCTGATTTTTCTGCTTTTCTAATCATTCTGTTCGGCTCCTTTTCTTTATTTAGAATAATGAATTAGTACTTTTTTTGCAACAAAAAGAAGACAGCTATGAAGATTCTCATAACTGCCCTCCCAGAAAGTGATATAGATATAGATATAGATGTATCTGCCATAATATTTTTGAGTAATAAGGAACTGGCAAAGACTGAATATTTGGAGATGAGTCAATGTCTAACTCAATCTCCACTGATATTATACAATCATTAGCCAAAAAGGACAAGTATTAAGTGTTATTTTAAAGCACTTATTATTGTGCGTCCTAATTACCCTAACGCCTTAAAATATTATTGAATAAAAAAGTTCATGCAAAATGCATGAACTTTTTTGTTTTATGACAGTAATTAGTCTTGGTAGTTTACCAAAGCTAAGAATGATTCAGGGTCAAGTGAAGCACCACCGACCAAACCACCATCAATATCAGGCTTAGACATTAATTCCTTAACATTAGCTGGCTTTACAGAACCACCGTATTGAATACGAACATTTTCTGCAGTTTCTTCGTTGTACAAGTCCTTAATGGTTTCACGAATAGTCTTGCACATTTCTTCAGCTTGATCTGAAGAAGCAGTCTTACCAGTACCAATAGCCCAGATTGGTTCATAAGCAATTACAAGTGATGATACTTGTTCAGCAGTAAGACCTTCTAAAGCAGCCTTAATTTGAGCAACTACCCATTCTTCTTGCTTGTTAGCTTCACGAGTTTCAAGTGATTCACCACAGCAAATAATTGGAGTCATGTTATTAGCAAAAATAGCCTTAGCCTTCTTGTTAATATCTTCATCAGTTTCATGGAAGTATCCACGACGTTCTGAGTGACCAATAATTACGTAGTCAATTCCCATTTCATTTAAAACCTTTGGAGAGGTTTCACCAGTGAAAGCACCTTCATCTTCAAAGTAGCAGTTTTCTGCACCAATGTGCAAGTTTGAACCTTCAGCTGCTTTTCTCAAAGCATCAAGGTCAACTGCTGGGGCACAAATAAGTGATTCAACTTTACTTGGATCTGGCAACTTAGCTTTAACAGCTTCTACGAATTCAGTAGTTTGTTCTGGATTCATATTTAACTTCCAGTTACCAGCAATAATTGGTGTACGCATTAAATTATTCCTCCTAGTTTATTACTTGTCAGAAACGCAAGCGATACCTGGTAATTCCTTACCTTCAAGGTAGTTAAGTGATGCACCACCACCAGTTGAAATGTGGCTGATCTTAGGTGCAATACCTAATTGCTTAGCAGCGGCAGTTGAGTCACCACCACCAATAATAGTTACAGCGTCAGTTAAGTCTGCCAAAGCACGACCAACTTCCAAAGTACCTTCAGCAAAGTTTGGCATTTCGAATGCACCCATTGGTCCGTTCCAAACAACAGTCTTAGCATCCTTTAAAATGTCCTTAAACTTTTCAATAGTCTTAGGACCAATGTCAAGACCCATCATGTTGTCAGGAATGTCATCACCAACAACTTCATGAGAAGCATCGTTTGAGAATTCAGTAGCAGCAACGTTGTCTACAGGAAGAACAATCTTGTCGCCAGCCTTTTCCAAAAGACTCTTAGCTAATTCAACCTTGTCTGCTTCAAATAATGATTTACCAATCTTGTGGCCTTGTGCTGCTAAGAAAGTGTAAGCCATACCACCACCGATTAAGATGTGGTCTGACTTAGGAATTAAGTTTTCGATAACACCGATCTTGTCTGATACTTTAGCACCACCCAAGATAGTTACGAATGGGTGAACTGGGTTTTCAACAGCATCACCTAAAAACTTAATTTCTTTTTCAAGTAAGTAACCAGCTGCTGCAGGCTTACCTTCTGCCTTCATAGCAGTTGCAATACCAACGTTTGAAGCGTGGCTTCTGTGAGCAGTACCAAAAGCGTCGTTTACGAACATGTCGCCAAGACTTGCCCAGTATTCGCCAAGCTTAGGATCGTTGCCTGATTCACGCTTGCCAAAGTCGTTGTCGATATCTTGGAATCTAGTGTTTTCAAGAACGATAACGTCGCCATCCTTCATGTTGTTGATAGCGTCTTCAACTTCTTTACCTTCATTTGATGGTACAAAAGTTACAGGCTTTTCAAGCAATTCGCTTAAACGTTCAGCAACTGGCTTTAATGACAATTCCTTCTTGTCAGCATCGCTCTTAACACGGCCTAAGTGGCTGAGCAAAATTGCCTTACCACCATGTTCGATGATGAACTTAATAGTAGGAAGTGCAGCAACGATACGGTTATCATCACCGATAACACCATTTTTAATAGGAACGTTAAAGTCAACACGAACTAAAACTTTCTTACCCTTAACATCAAGGTCTGAAACGATTAATTTAGCCATTATTATCCTCCAGATAATATTTTTTCTTCAAAAAAAGGCGGAAGGAAGAATTTCCCTCCGCCTTCTCAATTATCACTTAAAATCTAATCTTTAAAACTAAAAATTAAAGAGTAGCGAAGTGTAATAAAGTACGAACCATTTGGCAAGTGAATGAGTATTCGTTGTCGTACCAAGCAACAGTCTTAACTAATTGCTTGTCACCTGCAGTAGTTACCATAGTTTGAGTTGGGTCAAAGATTGAACCAGCAGTTCTACCTAAAATGTCGCTTGAAACAACATTGTTTGGTTCGTATTCAAATGAAGGACTTTCGTACTTCTTCATTGCTTCATTAACTTCATCAGCAGTAACCTTCTTGTTCAAGATTGATACTAATTCAGTTACTGAACCATCTGGAACTGGAACACGTTGTGCGTGACCGTTCAACTTACCGTTCAATTCTGGAATTACAAGACCGATAGCCTTAGCAGCACCAGTTGAGTGAGGAATGATGTTTACGGCAGCAGCACGTGCAGCACGTAAGTTACCACCACGTACAGGACCATCCAAGATCATTTGAGTTGAAGTGTATGCGTGGATAGTAGTCATAGTACCAACTTCAATGCCGAATTCCTTTTGTAAAGCATTAACCATTGGTGCCAATGAGTTAGTAGTACATGAACCAGCTGAAACGATCTTGTCGTCAGCAGTTAAAGTGTCTTGGTTTACTGAGTAAACAACAGTCTTCAAGTCGTTACCTGCTGGAGCTGAGATCAATACACGCTTAGCACCTGCGTCAAGGTGAGCTTGTGACTTAGCCTTGCTAGTGTAGAAACCAGTACATTCAAGAACGAAGTCAACACCATCATTCTTAACCCAAGGAATGTTTTGTGCTTGTGGTTCAGCGTAAACACGGTACTTCTTACCGTCAACTACGATTGAGTCTTCAGTTGAAGAAACTTCGTGGTCGAAAGTACCATGAGTTGAGTCATACTTAAGTAAGTGTGCCAAAAGTGCTGGAGTAGTCAAGTCGTTAATTGCAACAACTTCGATGTCCTTTGACTTTTCGCCCAAGTCCATAATACGACGGAATGCTAAACGACCGATACGGCCGAAACCGTTAATACCAATTTTAACTGTCATAATCTAAAAGTCCTCCTTAAGAACTATAAACAACATTTATTTTAAACGGGAATTACTTCCCCTTTAAAATCATACTTGAGGCACCCTCGTCAGTAATTAACCAGGTTTGACGAGGTGCATTGAGCATATATGCCTTAATTGCTTCTGCTTTCTTAGCACCGCAAGAAAGAGCAAATATGTGAGGTATTTTCTTTAGATTCTCGAACTGTAATCCAACCTGAGTAATACGGTCGACAATCTTTCCATTGCTATCGAAGAAACACCCAAAACATTCGGTAACAGCTTTTTTCTCTCGCAGATTTGAAAGTTCAACTGAACCATATCCGCGACGCTTAGCCATTTCTTGTGCCAAGCCAATGCCATGAATCACAGCATCACTTTGAGAAATATCTTGCAGCAAATCAGCAATTGTATCTTCACGAATCAACGATCGATATGCCACTTCTGAAACTTGTTCTGGTAAGTATAAAGTTTTATAAGTACCACCAGTTTTTTCAGCCATTTCTTGAACTATTGTGTTACTTTGAGTTGCTACGTTTTCACCTAGAGCTCCTCGCCCTGGAACAAATTCCAGTTGACGATTATTCCCTAAGCTCTTTGAAAGAAAACGAGCAGATTTTGCTATTACATCCCCACCTAAGATAGTGACAATAGAGTGTCCAAGTGGCAGAAGTAAATCAAGTGCTGAACTCAAAGCTTCCCCAAGCTCTTGATAAACCCTATCTTGCAAATCAGCATTACCTGGAACAATAATAGTTCTTTCAATTCCAAGTTGCTTTGCAAGCTCAACCTCAGTCTCACCTGCGTTAAAGATAAGATCTATTAATGGTGCTGCATCTTTTAATGCTTTCTTGCCCTTCTCCGTAAGAAACATTCCGAAACTCTTAATTTCGATCAGACCCAGTTTTTTCAAATACTCAGTCTCAGTTCTAACGTTTCTTTCCGAAAGCCCTAACCGTTGAGCGACATTTCTCCTTCCGACTGGAGCATTTTCAGAAATCTGTTCAAGAACAAGATATCTTTGTCGAAGTACTTTTAAGAGATCAGGAACAAAAGCTTCGAGCAAGGAAAAATCCGTGTTCATTGCTTCTCCTTCCTATTGGGACACTTGGCGACCATCGCATTGTCACTTACTGTCCCAGATTGCTTAAAAATATAAGAGAAACGTGGAGTCACACTAATTTGTTTACTCAAACATTTCCCAATCGACACTGTTAGTATAACAATCTATTTTTCGCAATTCAAGAAAAAACGTGCTTTATTTTAAAAAAGAGAAAACATTTCTATTTATTCCTATTTTCTGTTATACTTATCTTTGCTGTAATATTGGGTCCTTAGTGTAATGGATCGCACGTAAGATTCCGGTTCTTAAAATCTGGGTTCGACTCCCAGGGGACCCATAAGTTGAGCCACAAGTTTAAAGCTTGTGGCTTTTTTCTTGCTAATATTGCATATGTAAGAGCATTCATAACCTAATTAGTATATAATTAAATAGTTATTTGTTTTGTATTTGTTTTGTATTAGTTAAGGAGAAAATGTTTTTATGGTTGAAACAACAAACAATCAGAAAAAGATGACCTGGACTACCTTAGCAATGATGGCATTCTCCACTGTTTGGGGATTCGGTAACGTTGTTAACGGATTTGTTTATTTTGACGGAACTAGAGTCATCTTTAGCTGGGTAATCATGTTCCTACTCTATTTTGTTCCTTACGCATTAATGGTTGGGGAATTAGGGGCTACCTTCAAGAATTCTGAAGGTGGTGTCTCCTCATGGGTTAATGCCACAATGGGAGCAAAATGGGCCTACTACGCTGGATGGACCTACTGGGCTTGCCACGTTGTTTATATTTCAAGTAAAGGAACCGGTGGCTTGAGAGCAATGGCTTGGGGAATTTTCGGTAATACCAAATGGTATGATGGTTTGCCAACTGCCTACACTCAACTTGCTACTTTAGTAGTTTTCTTATTCTTCTGCTGGGTTGCTAGTCGTGGTATTCCTGTATTAAAAGGTTTAGCAACAATCGCTGGTAGTTCAATGTTCATCATGTCAATTTTATTCATTATCATGATGTTTGCTGCACCAGCAATTAACCCACACGCTTCATATTACTCACTCAACTTTAATTGGAAGAATTTAATGCCAACGTTCAACATTAAATATTTAACTTCATTGTCAATTTTAGTTTTTGCCGTTGGTGGTTGTGAAAAGATCTCACCTTATGTAAATAAAGTTAAAGATCCATCAAAGAACTTCCCTAAGGCAATGATGGCCTTGGCAATCATGGTTATGATTTCAGCTATTTTGGGAACATTTGCCATGGCTTTAATGTTTGATCCAAAGGTTGTTAACAACAACTTGAATGAATATATCTCAAATGGTGCCTACATGGCTTTTGATCGTCTCGGTGAATATTATCACGTTGGTGGTTTATTCATGTACATATACTCATGGTGTAACGTGATCGGTCAATTCTCCACATTGGTAATAAGTATCGATGCTCCATTGAGAATGCTTTTAGGATCAAAAGAAGCAGCCAACTTCATTCCAAAGAAATTGCTCAAGCTTAATAAGCATGGTGCCTACATTAATGGTATTTGGATGGTTGTCATTTTATCCGGTGGTTTAATTGCTATTCAAGCTTTTGTTCCAGACGCTCAAACCGTTATGGCACAACTTGTTAAATTAAATTCAACTACTATGCCAATGCGTTACCTCTGGGTATTCGCAGCATATATCGCTTTGAGAAAACACCAAGAGCAATTTGAAACAAGTTATCAAATGACTAAGCATCAAGGCTTAGCATATACAGCTGGATACTGGTGTTTCTTAGTTACTGCAGCCTGCTGCTTACTCGGAATCTATTCACCAGATCCGTTCACTTTATTCTTGAATATTATCACACCAATCGTCTTGATTGCTTTAGGTTTAATCTTGCCTGCTATTAAGAAACGTGAAATGGCTAAAGCAGAATAAAATTATTAACACAAATATAAATAAAAACACCTGAAAAGGTGTTTTTTTATGTTTGTGTTAAACTAAAATTACAAAGATAAGTTAAGGAGGGATAATTTTGTATGATGAGAAAGCTAAAGAGCTTTTACACAAGCATCATTTAAATGCAACTAAGCCCCGAATTAAGATACTTTCATATCTAATCAAAAATCATAATCATCCCACTGCTGAAATGCTTTACCATGACCTAGCTGAAGATGAACAATCTAGCAAAGCTACAATTTACAATACTTTAAATAGCTTGATTTCAGTTGGAATCGTGATTGAGATTAAGAATGGAGATAATTCGACCCATTATGACTATTTTGTCGAGCCACACTTTCATATCATTTGTAAAAACTGTGGCAAAATTTCTGACGTTTTCTACCCTAACTTTGATGCAATAGAAGAAAAAATGAAAGAAAAAGCACAAGAACAAACTGGCTATCTCGCCTCTTCAAGCCATTTAGAAATATATGGTTTATGTCCAAATTGTCAGGAAAAACTTAATATAAAAAAATAAAGGTTGCAAAATTAATTGCAGCCTTTATTTTTCTTTACTTTTAATTAAGCTCATTACTTTCGAGTAATTCTGCACGTTGTGCTAAGTTCACATACAACTTGTTGTTATTTACTGAAAGACCTTCAACTTCACGACCAGTGTTGAATGAGTATGAATCCTTTAATTCACCAGTTCTACCGATCTTAACAATTAAGTCGTTAAATCCTAAGTAGAAGTTCTGGTTGTTTTGATCATAAGCAAAACCTTGTACGGGTGAGTCATCAGAAACAAATTTACCCTTAGTTGCACCAACTAATGTTGGTCTCCAGTTATCACCAGTACGGTTCAATTCCCAGTATTCATAACGATCATTAGTTTTATCGTAGTAAACACCATACATTTGCTTATCTGAAGTGATTACAGCATTCTTGAAGTATCGTGGTGAATTTTCATCGCCATCCCAACACTTGATAGTCCAGATCTTGTTAATGCACATATCACTACGACGAATTTGAACTAATTCTTCTGACTTATTACTGTCTTGGTCAGTATTATCATTTACTAAAACGTAGATGTAATCCTTAGTTGATCCCATTGCTTGACCGTGGCCAATTGGAATATATGGACTTACCTTAATGTTCTTAACGTAAGTATTAAACTTACTTTGACTCATAGTTAGAAGCTTTTGAGGGTTATATGGATTAGTCAACTTGTCCAAGTTGTAACCTACAATGTGACCTTGAATAAGCTTAGTGCTTGAAAGCAAGCTAGTGTATGCCCAACCGTTTGAAACAGTAACACCTTCTGGAATATGACCTACACGGTTGATGTAACCTTCATTGTTAGTATCAGTCTTAACGCTAAGAAGAACTGGTTGGAACAATCTGGTAGATAAGGTCATGTTTCCACTAGTCCATGAGTGACGCTTAGTTTCAGGAGTAAAGTCATGCGGGCTTAAGTAGTTAAGTGAAGCACCATAGTGACTATCCCAGCTAGTTAACTTATTAGTTCCTTCCTTAGGAGTAACTGTGTTAGCATCACCAATACCCTCAGTAGTACTCTTTCTTACAGTTACGTTTACAGTTGCTTTACCTGAACCGTATGAGTATTTAACTTTAGTAGTACCTGGATCTGTGCAACTAATGCCATCTTTTGAAACTTTAACTTCTGAATTGTCGACAACAGTACCTGTACTGTCAGTGGCATAACTAATTGCATCACGAGTGTCAAACAAATAGTTATCATTTCTTACCAAAGTAACGCTCTTAGCTACTTCAATATCATTTCTTGCAAAGAATTTTTCATTAACCCAACCAACACGGCGACCATCAACATAAACTAACCAATAAGTGTACTTCTTAGTCTTAATACTTTGGTTAGATTGAATATGGTTATAGCGGAAATTAATGGCGTTGGCAACTTTACCATAAGGCTTACCATTTTCAACATTTTTCCAGATAGTGTAGTTTTTACTACCAGCTACCTTAGTCATTAAGTTATAACTAGTAGAAGTTTGTGCTGGCGTATTTTTAGTGCTTGTATCGCTACTGTTAGAATCATCTGCAGATACATGACTAGATGCACCAGCCAATAATCCAAAACCTAATAAAACAGCCGAACTTGCTGTTAATATTTTTTTATAATTCAAAATATTTCCCCCGCAATTTACTTAAAAATTATACTCTTTCATTGTAATATAAACTGACTTGTAATAAAAATACAAAATCAATACACTTTGATTGACAGTATTAAAAGTAAGTGATTTAATTAGCACTGTACTCAAATGAGTGCTAATTATAAAAATGAAAATTTCAGGAGGTAAACATATGCTTGTACCTACAGTTATTGAACAAACAGCTCGCGGCGAACGTGCCTACGACATTTACTCTCGTTTACTAAAAGACAGAATTATCATGTTGAGCGGCGAAATTAATGACCAAATGGCAAACTCAATTATTGCTCAATTATTATTCTTAGACGCTCAAGATAACACTAAAGACATCTCACTTTATATTAACTCACCTGGTGGTGTTATTACTTCAGGTTTAGCAATTATGGATACAATGAACTTTATCAAGTCAGATGTTTCAACTATTGCTATCGGTATGGCAGCATCAATGGCTTCTATTCTTTTAACTAGTGGTACTAAGGGTAAGCGTTTTGCTCTTCCAAACTCTACTGTTCTTATTCACCAACCATTAGGTGGTGCACAAGGTCAACAAACTGATATTCAAATTGCAGCTAACGAGATCTTGAAGAGCCGTAAGAAAATCAACGAAATCTTACACGAAACTACCGGTCAACCTTTGGAAAAGATCCAAAAGGATACTGAACGTGATAACTACTTAACTGCTGAAGAAGCTAAAGAATATGGTTTGATTGACGAAATTATGGTCAACAAGAAGAAGTAATTCAGTTCAATAATAAAAAATGTAAAAAATGCGCAGATTAATTCCGCGCATTTTTTGTTACTCTCTTAAATTTTCAGCAATTTCTTTTAACTTCTTAAAACGATGATTAACACCGGATTTAGAAATCGGTCCATCTGGTACCTGTTCTGCCACTTCTTTAAGCGACAATTCAGGGTGCTGCAAGCGAAATCTTGCTAAACCAGCTAACTTTTCAGGTAAAGAGTCAAGCCCCTGTTTTTCTTCAATCAACTGTATATCTTCGACCTGTTTGGCGGCTGCATTTGCAGTCTTTTTTAAGTTAGCAGTATCGCAATTTACCAAACGGTTAACTGAATTACGCATATCACGCATAATTCGTAAGTCTTCAAAAGCAAGCATCGCATTTAAAGCACCAGTAATATGAAGAAAATCACCGATTTTTTCTGCTTCTTTCAGATAAACAATATAGCCTCTACGTCTTTTGGTTGTCTTAGCATTCAAATGAAAATGCTTATTCATTAATTCTGCCAAATCTTCATTATGGTCTTCGTAGGTAGAATATATTTCTAAATGATAACGGCTGGTTTCAGGATTATTAACGCTTCCTCCGGCCAAAAAAGCGCCACGTAAGTATGACATGGCACCTTCTTGAGAATTCATAATTCTTTCCGGAATTCGGGTAATTAACCCTTTTTCTGGATCCCAGATCATAAGAGCTTCCAAGATCTCATTCACCTTTCGCTGCAAACGAACCAAATATTGGTTATTCTTTTTTAGTTTCATCTTACGCGAAACAATAAGCAAAGGTTCAACTTTAAAGGCAACTTTGATTAAACTAAAAATCCTTCTAGCAATTGCTGGATTTTCAGTCGTAATATCCAAACTGAATTGGTGATCGTGTAAGTTTAAAACACCATTCATTCTTAAAAATGCCGCAAGTTCTGCCTTGGCATGTTCTGGATAAACCGGAAGCGACGTTAATTCCTTTTTTACATCACTAGCATAACTAGCCATTATCTTCTTCCATTCTCTTTCGAGACATTGCCTCAAAAGCAAGGTTAATGATTTCTTGACCAACCTTATGCCCACCATGGAAGACCAAACCATGACGTTGATCAATAAAATCATCAGTGATTACGCGGCATTCTTGCTCACGCAACCCTTTAAAGTCATTCTTAACTGGCTCAAGATATTCATCATAATCTTCAGGATGAAACTTTGACATATCGATTTTTGCACCGTTAACCAAAGCGGTATTGATATAATGTCCACCTAAGTGTTCATTAATAACGCGAACATGGTCGGCATCACTAAAGTGATCGGTTTCTCCGCGCTGAGTCATAATATTACAAATATAGATTACTTCAGCTTGAGTTTCACGAACTGCTTCGCCTAAGTCAGAAATCATTAAGTTCGGCAAAATGGAGGTAAATAAACTCCCCGGTCCTAAAACAACCGCATCAGCTTGCATAATTGCTGCTAAAACGGCTAAAACAGCTTTAGGCTTCTCATCTGAGTTAGTATTAGTTACCCAGACACGCTTAATTCGTTTGTCTTTAGAAGTTATTTCTGTTTCACCAGCTTCAGTTGTGTCATCGACAAATTCCGCATTTAAGGTTAATGGCTCATTTGAAGCTGGAAAAACATGCCCATCAACCTTCATCATTTTTGAGAGAGATTGAACAGCATCAAAAATATTACCATGCATTTCGTTTAGTGCAGCAATAATTAGGTTGCCAATTGCATGACCTGAGAAGAACGAATCTGATGAATCAAAGCGATATTGAAAGACGTTTTTTTCTTCTTGAGGGAGATCACTTAAAGACACCAATACATTTCTAATATCACCAGGTGGAACAACATTAATAAAATTTCTAATTGAACCAGATGATCCACCATCATCTGAAACTGTCACAATTGCAGTGATTTCGGCATTTTGATCCTTTAATGCATTCAAAATAACCGGCAAGCCTGTGCCACCACCGATAACTACAACACGTGGTCGTCTTCCTTTAATCACTCGAACTATTCTTGTTTCTGAAAACGTCACAGTCATCACCTACTTTCTGATATAACGACTAACTTCACGATGAGTAATATCAACTGGATATTTTTTAGCTAGATCTCGAGCTAATTGCTGAGCAATTGAAACACTTCTGTGCTGGCCACCAGTACATCCAATTGCAATCGTTAATTTTTCCTTACCCTCTGTGATATAGCCTGGAATGGCTGTTTCAAGAAGGTCTAATAATTTTTGGTAAAAAACTTTCGTTTCTTCTTTGCTCATTACGTAATCAAATACACGCTTATCTAAACCTGTAAATGGACGAAGTTCTGGAATATAGAATGGATTAGGTAAAAATCTAACATCCATCACAATATCTGCATCAATTGGCATCCCATACTTAAAGCCAAATGACATCACTTCGATAGAAAACGGCTGACGCTGGCCTTCACTGAATTCATTGAGCAATTTTTGCTTTAATTCCTTCGTTGAAATATCAGAAGTATCAATAATATAATTTGATCGATTCTTAATTGGTTGTAAAATGCGGCGCTCTTCTTGAATTCCATCCAGCAAGCGACCATTAGTAGCTAATGGTGGTAAGCGTCTAGTTTCTTTATACCGAGCAACCAAAGTATCATCTGAACAGTCCAAAAAGACAATTGTAGCTGAAACATCACCGTTATCTTCAAGTGAGTTAACTTCATTCAATAAATCGCTATAGAAATCTTTAACTCTTAAATCAATAACAACTGCCACTTTCTTGAAGTCATTTGAATGGACAATTAAATCCCAGAAACTTCCCAAAAGTGTTGGTGGTAAATTATCAACTACAAAGTACCCCATATCTTCAAGAGCATGTGCGGCAACGGTTTTCCCAGCGCCACTCATCCCTGTAACAATTAAAAGTTGTTTTTTATCCTTAGCCATAATTTCTTCTCCTGTCTCAATAATTATAGCATACCGGGTGTTTCTTTTTTTAATCAAAATAAAAATACTAGTACCAAAACTAGTATTTCTATTATTTTCTGATTCAATTTTTATCTATGCATCCATGCAACGACAATTTCGTTAACACCAAATACTAACAACCAGAATGCTACAAGCCAAACAAGGCTTAAAGCTGCAAGTACTGGATTAAAAATTAACAAAATTGCGATAAATAAACTTAAGATGTTCATGATTAAACTGAAGATAAAGTAGCCAGTTGATAAATCGCGTAAGTGCCATGAAAAGGCAATACCAACAACTGAATCAACAAAGAACCAAATTGCAAACAAATATGCAATGGTTAAACTACCAACATCGTATGAACATAAGAACAAAATACCGACAATAATATCTAAGATACCTGAAATCAAAGTTACCCAACTACGTGAAAAGATATTACGAAAACGTGAGTAACCAGCAATCCATACGATTCCTTGAAGAATTGATACAATTCCAAAAATCAAAACGAAAGCATGCAATCCCTTTGCAGGGTGACGAATCAACAAAAATGAAGTAATAACCATTAGGACGCCTGCAATAAAGGCACCCCAGTCAAAACCGCCATTATCTCTGTAATTAGAAAAGTTATTCATAATTATCCTCCTGCAAGTATTTTACTATATTTTGAGAAAATTTTAACTTTTCTGCTTAAAAATAATCTATTTATTTTCGGCTTCTTTAGTTAATTTAGTATCGCGCTCTAACACCGGCTTTAAATATTTACCTGTGTAACTTTCCTTTACTTCAGCAATTTCTTCAGGAGTACCGGTAGCAACAATCGTTCCACCGCCATCGCCACCTTCTGGCCCCAAATCAATTAGCCAGTCAGCACATTTAATCACATCTAAATTGTGTTCAATGATCAAAACGGTGTTACCTTCATCAACCAAACGCTGCAAAACATCCATAAGGCGTTTAATATCATCAGTATGAAGACCAGTCGTTGGTTCATCTAAGATATAGAAATTCTTGCCAGTAGATAATTTTTGTAACTCTGCTGCCAATTTCATTCTTTGAGCTTCCCCACCTGACAAAGTGGTAGCAGATTGCCCAAGTTTTACATACCCTAAGCCAACGTCCACAATAGTCTGCAATTTACGCTCAATCTTAGGTATATTCTTGAAGAATTTAACGGCTTCGTTAATTGTCATATCCAAAACCTGAGAAATATTCTTTTCGCGATAAGTTACTTCTAAAGTTTCAGAATTATAACGCGTACCATGACACACCTCACAAGGGACATAAACATCAGGCAAGAAGTTCATCTCGATCTTGATAATTCCATCTCCATGACAAGCCTCGCAGCGTCCACCTTTAACATTAAATGAAAAACGAGCCTTGGTATAACCACGCATCTTAGCTTCATTTGTTTGAGCAAATAAAGTTCTAATATCATCAAAAACGCTGGTGTAGGTTGCAGGGTTAGAACGCGGAGTTCTACCAATTGGAGTTTGGTCAATATCGATAATTTTCTCAATATTCTTGTAACCAGTAATACTCTTATACTTACCTGGCTTAGTGGAATTATTGTTTAATTTTTGCGCTAAAGCCCTCTTTAGGATCATGTTAACTAAAGTTGATTTACCAGAGCCTGATACACCAGTAACCACAGTTAATTTCCCTAAAGGAAAATCGACATTAATATCTTTTAAATTGTTTTCTTGAGCGCCTTTAATTGTGATCTTCTTTCCATTACCTTTTCTTCTCTTTAAAGGAACCGGAACAAATTTTTCGCCCGAAAGATATTGACCAGTCAATGACTCGGGGTTCTTTTCTACCTCTTCTGGTGTTCCTGCAGCCATCACTTTACCGCCATAGACACCTGCGCCAGGTCCCATATCAATTAAATAATCCGCTTGCTTCATCGTCTCATCATCGTGTTCAACTACGATAAGAGAATTACCTAAGTCCCTCATTCGTTTAAGCGAAGCAATTAAACGATCATTATCTCTTTGATGAAGACCAATTGAAGGTTCGTCAAGAACATACATAACACCTGATAAATTCGAACCAATTTGCGTAGCCAAGCGAATACGTTGGGCTTCTCCACCAGATAAGGTATTAGCAGAACGAGACAAAGTTAAATAATCCAAGCCAACACTGTTTAAGAAGCTGAGTCGATCACGCACTTCCTTCAAAATTGGCTTAGCAATTGTCGTTTTAGCACCATCAAAACTGAGGTCTTTAAAAAAGGCTAGAGCTTTATCAATTGAAAGATCGGATGCTTGTGCAATATCTTTACCGCCAACCTTGACAGCCAAAGCTTTTTCATTAAGACGCATACCATGACAAGTTGAACAAGTTAATTCAGTCATATATTTCCCCATGACTTCTTGCATGAATTTAGACATTGGCTTGTTGTAGCGGCGGTTAACATTTACCATTACCCCTTCAAACGGTTGCGTTGTATCGTTAACACCAAAATCTCCGGTAACATGGAAGTTAATATCTTTTTTGGATCCAAATAAAATGATATCTTTTTGCCGTTTTGTAAGTTTGTTAAATGGTTTATCCATTGGAATCTTTAGAGCTGTGCAAGCCTGCTCTAGCATTTCACTGTAGTACTTAGAAGTCTTCCAAGGTGCTAAAGCCCCCTCGGCCAAAGTCTTTGTCTTGTCTGGAATAACTAAATCTTCATCAACTGACAATTTCATTCCAAGTCCATCACAGTCAGGACAAGCACCAAATGGTGCATTGAATGAAAATAATCGTGGTTCCATTTCGCCTACTGTAAAGCCGCATTTAGGACAAGCGTAGTATTCAGAAAAGTTGAGCATTTTATCACCAATAACATCAACATTTAAATACCCATCAGATAGACGCAAAGCCGCTTCAATGGAATCGAATAAACGCGAGCGAATACTTTCTTTGACAACTAAACGATCAACCACAATATCAATCGAGTGACGCTTATTTTTTTCAAGATTGAATTCCTCGCCTATTTCGTGCATTTCTCCATCAACAATAACACGAACATAACCAGCACGTTGAACACGTTTAAACACTTCTTTATGTTCACCGCGCTTAGCTCTAACAACTGGAGCAAGCAACTGAATCTTACTTCTTTCTGGAAGAGCCATAATAATGTCGACCATTTGATCAACACTCTGGCGTTCAATCACTGTTCCATCATTTGGACAAATTGGCGTACCGACTCTAGCCCAAAGCAGACGTAAATAATCATTAATTTCTGTAACTGTACCTACAGTTGAACGAGGATTATGAGACGTAGTCTTTTGATCAATTGAAATTGCTGGATTTAACCCATCAATAGAATCTACATCTGGTTTATCCATTTGCCCCAGAAATTGTCTAGCATAACTAGATAATGATTGAACATAGCGTCTACGTCCTTCGGCATATAAAGTATCAAAAGCTAATGAGCTTTTTCCCGATCCAGATAAACCTGTAATAACAACCAATTTATTCTTAGGGATTGTTAAATTTACATCTTTCAAATTATGTTCACGTGCACCGCGAACTACAATGTTATCATTTCCCATTTAATGCACTGCCCTTTTTCTTCTTTGGTTTTTTAACTGATTTTTGTAATTCCATAATTGCGTCACGCAAATTAGCTGCTTCTTCGAAATCAAGCTTTTTAGCAGCTTCTTTCATCTGTGTTTCAAGATTGGCAATCATTGTTTGCTTCTGCTTGACAGTTAATTCGTCAAAGTTCAAATCTGCAAAGCTATCTGACTTTTCTTCTTTTTGATCAGTCTTCTTAGTGGCTGAAATCGCCTCTCTAATTGGTTTAATAATTGTCTTAGGCGTAATTCCATGTTCCTTATTAAATTTCATTTGAATTCTGCGACGCCGATTAGTAGCATCAATCGCTGCTCTCATTGAATCAGTAATTGTATCAGCATACATAATTACCTCACCATTTGCATTACGTGCAGCACGCCCCATTGTCTGAACTAATGGACGATATGCTCTTAAGAATCCTTCCTTATCAGCATCCAAAATTGCCACTAATGAAACTTCTGGAACATCGATTCCTTCACGAAGTAAGTTAATTCCGATCAAAACATCAAATTTTCCTAACCGTAAATCACGCAATGTTTGCATTCTTTCAAGAGTTTTAATATCTGAATGCAAATAGCGAACTTTGATTCCTAAGTCTTTCAAATAATCAGTTAAATCTTCCGCCATCTTCTTAGTTAAAGTAGTGACAAAAACACGTTCATTGCGTTCAATTCGTTTATTGATTTCTCCAACCAAGTCATCAATTTGTCCTTGAATCGGCCTTACCTCGACTTTAGGATCAAGCAATCCAGTTGGACGAATAATTTGCTCAACCTTATGATCAGTTCGCTCTAATTCATAATCACCAGGTGTTGCAGAAACATAAAGAATCTTATTAACATGCTTTTCAAATTCTTCTAGCTTAAGTGGTCGGTTATCCAAAGCTGATGGTAAGCGGAAACCATAATCTATCAAAGTTTGCTTACGATTACGGTCACCGTTGTACATTGCCCGAATTTCTGGCATAGTTGCGTGAGATTCATCAATTAAAATCAAGAAATCATCTGGAAAGAAATCAAGCAAAGTATATGGTGGTTCACCCTCTTTGCGGTTTTCCATATGACGAGAGTAGTTTTCGATCCCATTAGTGTAACCAACTTCACCCATCATTTCCATATCATAAGTGGTTCTTTGCTTGATTCTCTGAGCTTCAAGCAATTTACCTTCACCTTCGAATTTTTTAACTTGAATATTCATTTCTTTAGAAATTGACTTCAAAGCCCGCCTTAATTGCTCATCGTTAGTCATAAAGTGAGTAGCTGGGAAAAGCGAAATAGTTTCACGTTCTCCAATTACTTCTCCAGTTAATGAGTCAATTTCAACAATTCGATCAATTTCATCCCCAAAAAATTCAACTCGATAAGCATGATTTGAATTACCAGCTGGAAAGATTTCAACTACATCTCCACGTACACGGAAACGTCCACGTTGGAAATCAATATCATTGCGGTCGTATTGGATATTAACCAAATCTCTTAATAATTCATTCCGTTCAATCTCGTCGCCTTCATGGATGGTTAAAACACTCTTAGCATATTCACGTGGATCACCTAACCCATAAATGCAAGATACTGAAGCAACGACAATAACGTCATTACGTTCCATCAAGGCACTAGTAGCAGCGTGCCGAAGTTGATCAATTTCATCATTGATTGCTGAATCTTTTTCAATATAAGTATCAGATTGTGGCACATATGCTTCTGGTTGATAATAATCATAATAAGAGACAAAATATTCAACCGCATTCTTAGGGAAGAAACTCTTAAATTCCCCATAAAGTTGACCAACTAAAGTTTTATTATGAGAAATTACTAAAGTTGGCTTATTAAGCTTGGCAATGATATTTGCCATTGTAAAGGTCTTACCTGTCCCGGTAGCACCTTCAAGGATTTGCTCTTTATATCCTTTTTTAAAACCTTCTGTTAACTTATCAATTGCTTGTTGTTGATCGCCAGCTGGCTTATATTTCGATACAAGTTCAAACTTGCGATCTTTTTGTCGTTTAATCATTGAAGACACCTCGCAAAAAAAGTTGGACACACTGTCCAACTTTAATTTTAACGTCTTTAATTGTACTATTACGAACGTAATTTCGCACGTAATTTGCTTTATTTTAACAAATTTGATAAAGCTTCTTGATAATCATCAGCTGCCTTCTTAGCAGATTCGATATCTTCTTTATTGACACCTACATACGCCTTAATAACAGGCTCTGTGCCTGATGGTCTTAAAGCAACCCAAGTTTCATCATCTAAGAAGTATTTTAAAACATTTGATTCTGGGAATCCTTCAAGGGTAGTTACTTGACCATTTTCAATGGTTTCTTTCTTCAAGAAATCTTGAATCTTAACAACTTTACTACCACCGATTTCAGTTAAGTGTTCGCTTCTAAGCTTACTCATCAATTCAGCCATCTTCTTTTGACCGCCAATACCAGGCATTTCAATGGCTTTAGTAACTTCATAAGCAACACCATACTTTTGCCAAATTTCCTTCAATCCATCGAATACAGTCATGCCACGTGAAGCATAATAACTTGCAACTTCGGCAAACATTAAGGCACCTTGCATAGCATCTTTATCACGTGCAAATGGTTTAAACAAATAGCCGTAACTTTCTTCAAAGCCCATCAGGAATTTTCCATCATGTTCTTTATTCATACGGTCTACTTCTTCACCAATATACTTAAACCCGGTCAGAACATGCTTAGTTTTAATACCGAAGTCCTTAGCAATTTTAAATGGTAAAGCACTTGAAACAACGGAAGTAACAATTTCATAATCGTTTTCTAATTTTCCGCTTTCCTTTAAGTGACGCAATAAATAGTATGCCATTAAAGTAGCAATTTGATTACCAGTTAAAACTTGGAAATCACCATTTTCTTTTCTAACAGCAGCACCCATTCTATCAGCATCTGGGTCAGTAGCAATGATAACATTGGCATTAACTTCATCAGCTAATTTAAACCCTGGTTCAAAAACATCACGATATTCTGGGTTGGGCTTAATGGTAGTTGGAAATTCTGGATCAATAATTGATTGGCTAGGAACAGGGATAACATTATCAAAGCCGCCTTGTCTAAATGCACGATCATAAAGCATCTTACCTGTACCGTGAAGTGGAGTATAAATGATTTTTAACTTATTAGCGTTAGCCTTAACCATTTCAGTATCAACTGTGACCTGCTTTAATTCATTAAAGTAGGCTTCATCAACATCTTCACCAATTAATTGCAAAGTTCCGTTTGCTCTTAGTTCAGTCACAGGAGCTGCTTTAATATCAAAAATATTATCTACTTTTTGAGCATAAGCAAACAATCTATCGGCATTCTCTGGAGCCATCTGAGCACCATCTTCACCATATGCTTTATAACCGTTATATTGTTTAGCATTATGAGAAGCAGTTATGTTAATTCCTGCAAAAGTATGTAAATATCGAACTGCAAAAGAAAGCTCAGGTGTAGGTCTTAAATCATCAAATAAGTAAACGTGAATGCCATGTGCACCTAAAATTCGGGCTGCATGTTCCGCAAATTCTCTTGAATGGTAACGAGAATCAAATGAAATTGCGACACCACGTTGCTTAGCATCTTCGCCTTCTTCTTCAATTAAACGCGCCATACCTTCAGTAACTCGTCCAACAGTGAACAAATTAATTCTATTAGTACCTGGTTCAAGTCTTCCACGCATGCCTGCTGTTCCGAAGTTGATATCTTGACCAAATGCATCTTCAATCCATTTTGGATCTTTTCCTAATTCTGCTAATTGATCACTCAAATAATCTGGTAAATTGGTGGCTTGTTGCCACTCATTAAAAATTTCTTTAGCTTCCATATATTCCTCTGTGAAATTTCTTTAATTCAATCAGCAATAAAAACCTAATTGTTGATTCTCTTGATGTTTTTTTGATAGTCAGAGAAGTGATTAATTTCTATTTGATTTAATTCACTCAAAACCTGACTTTGAACATCCTTAGGTAAACAATAAAACTTGATATGATCTTTATTTAACTTAAGGTCATATTCATTCTTATTAATGAGATAAATAAAGATATTCTTATCATCATATCTAATAATACCAGAAACACCAAATTCTGCTTGAAAAAAGCCAATTTTTCCATCAATTAGTACTGAATTATTCTTTCTAAAGTCAATCCAGTTTCTAATTCTATTTGGTAAAAAAGTGCTGATATTATCCCATGGAAAGAATCTTCTGTTATCTGGATCGCTATCACCGATTAGCCCTGCTTCATCCCCATAATAGATACAAGGAACACCAGGCAACATAAATAACAATCCAAATGCCAAACTGACTAAATACTCATTCTGCCCTAAAACAGTTTTTATTCTTGCAGTATCATGAGTACCAACATTGTTCAAACAATTTTTCAAAAAAGACGTAGGATAATGCTCGATAATTCGAGAAATGTTATCAAAAACTTGAGTTTCTCTTTCATAGTTATCCGCAGTTAACAAATTAACTATAAAGTTTCTGATAGGATAATTCATAACCCCAGTCAGATTATCTCCCGTAATATACGGACGGTATTCACTATTAACATATTTGTTCGACGCATCTTCCCATACTTCACCAATTAGAACTGAGCAATTATCTTTTGCCAATCGGCTACGAATATTACGCAAGAACGGCATCGGAAGTTCATCAGCCACATCCAATCTCCAACCATCAATATCAAATGTTGTCCATTTATCTAATACTCCTTTTTTACCATAGATTAGATTTTGGTATTCTGGATTACTTTTATTAAACTCTGGTAACGTCGAAACTCCCCACCATGACTGGTATTTTTCTGGATAATTAATGAAATTAAACCAAGATTTGTAACGACTGTCTGGATTATTAATTGCTGCTTGAAAATATATACTATCCTGACCTGCATGATTAAACACGCCATCTAAAATCAAACGTATCTTATTTTTATGCAAATCAGTAAGTAAGTTATTTAAATCTTCTTCGTCTCCAAGCATTGGATCAATTTTAAAATAATCAATTGTATCGTACCGGTGATTACTTGAAGATAAAAAAATCGGATTTAAATAAATAATATTTATTCCAAGCTTCTTAAAATATGGGATTTTTTGTCTAATTCCTTCTAAATTTCCGCCAAAAAAGTCCCACCTGACAATTTCCCCACGAGAATTCTTTATATAATATGGAACATCCTCATCTGTTGCATAAATAAAAGAATTTTTCTTTTTACCATAAATCTCACCATGAGGATTTCCATTGGCAAAACGATCCGGAAAAATTTGATACGCAGTCCCTTTTTGATACCAGTCAACTTCTGGGGCATCATAGTCATAACAAGTTAATTGAAAACTGTTGATATTCTGACCATTATCAGTCAAAACTCCTTGGCCAAATCTACCTTGTTCAACAAATTTCATTTGATTATCAACTTTAAAGGCGAAGTAATAGTAATAAATTCCTGAGGTTCCAACTCTAACTTCAGTTTCATAGCGTTGAGTTTGAGTATTTATTCCCATCGGATATGCAACAGGTTCTTCACCACTTTTGATCAACCAAAGAGTTACTTCTCTTACATCTTGATCAAATTCCAGGCACCACTTAACTGTAGTTCCTGCTTGGATTGCCCCAAATACACTTTTGAAATCTTCATCCCAAGAATCAAATTTAACTTTCATTTTTACTTTGTCTTTTCTATTTTCAGTTGATTCAAATGCCAAATTTCTTTTGCATATCGTTTGATTGTCTTGTCAACATCAAATCGTTCTGAATGCGCAATATTGACCAAACTCATTTGGTACCAAAGTCTCTCTTGAGCCCAAGCTTGTTCAAGCTTATTCTGAATTTTTATATAGCTACTAAAATCTGCTAAAACCAAGAATTGTTCGTTATCTTCTAAGAAGTTATTGAACAGTGCTTGTCCCTCGCTATTGCTATTTGGAATTGTGCCGTCGATCAAGCTATCAACAGCTCTCTTCATTACCGCATCATTCTCATACAAATTTCTTGGATGATACGACTTGGAAGCATAATATTTATAAACTTCATCTTTAGCTAAGCCAAATGAAAAGATGTTATCTTCACCAACTGCATCTTTAATTTCAATGTTAGCTCCGTCCATTGTTGCAACCGTTAATGCACCATTAGCCATAAGCTTCATATTACTTGTACCACTAGCTTCTTTAGTAGTAGTTGAAATTTGTTCACTCACGTCAGCAGCAGGGATGATTTTTTCAGCAAGAGTTACATCATAATTTTCTAGGAAGATGACCTTTAATTTATCATGAATATCTGGATCATTATTGATCATATTAGCTGTTTCATTAATAACTTTAATTACTTGCTTTGCGAATACATAACTTGGAGCAGCTTTAGCACCGAAAATCACAACACGCTTTGGATGATCAATTCCTGCCTTCAAATCTTGATATAAGTGTAGAATGTGCAACAATTTTAAGGTCTGACGTTTATATGCGTGTAATCTCTTAACTTGAACATCAAAAATAGCTTTTGGATCAACAATAATACCAGTTCGATCTTTTATGAGTTTAGCTAGCTTTACTTTGTTATCGTACTTAATTTTCTTTAAAGAATTTAAAGTTTCTGAATTATGAAGGTATTTTTCAAAATTCAGCATTTCATCGGAATTAGCTCGCCATTCTTTACCAATTGTCTTATCGAGTAATTTAGATAGATCTGGATTAGCAATTTGAATCCAGCGACGTAAAGTAATTCCATTTGTTTTATTATTAAAACGTTCAGGATAAAGGTTATAAAAGTCTTTCAATACTTCTGTTTCAAGTAATTGCGTATGAAGCTCTGCAACACCGTTTATTGAATGTGATCCAATAATAGCTAAATGGGCCATGCGAACTTTTCCATCTTTGATGATTCTAGTTCTCTCAATTACTTCATCTGAAACTTTATTCTTTAAATTCTCAACATAACGACGATCAATTTCGGTAATAATTTGCATAATCCGAGGCAAAAGCTCACTCATCATCGAAATTTCCCACTTCTCTAGTGCCTCTTGCATAATGGTATGGTTGGTATAGCTCATGGTTTTTACTGTAATATTCCATGCCTTATCCCAACTAACACGATATTTATCAACCAATAAACGCATCATTTCTGCAACGGCCAATGCAGGGTGAGTATCATTTATGTGAATAGCTACATAATTTGGTAATTCAGAAAAATCATGTTTTGCAATTTCTTTAACATAATAGTTCAAAATACTTTGTAATCCCGCAGAGGTAAAGAAATACTCTTGCTTAAGACGCAATAATCTTCCTTCATAGTTTGAATCGTCTGGATAAAGAATTGAGGTAATATCTTCAATTCGCCGTCTATCTTCAATTGTAGGATAATTTAATTCTCCCTCTGGTGGAATTTCTGCATCCCACAAACGCAAAGTATTTGTTAAACCATTTTGATAACCAACAATCGCAATATCATATGGTACAGCTCGAACTACTTCTTCACCTTCATATTGAGGAACAAGCCAGCCATTATCGTCAACCATATGAACTTGCCCACCAAATCTTACTAAAACAGATTTGGATTCACGTCGAACTTCCCAATAATCTTGGCTCTTCAACCAATCATTAGGTAATTCTTTTTGATATCCATTAACAAATTTTTGCTTAAATAAACCGTATTTATAACGAATTCCATTACCGTTGCCAGTATAACCAGTTGATGCAAGTGAATCCATAAAAGCTGCAGCCAAACGACCTAATCCACCATTTCCTAAAGCCATATCTGGTTCTGCTGTTGCAATCGTATCTAGATCTAATCCTAGATCCTCCAAGGCTTCGCTTACAGTTTCAAGCCAACCTAAGTTTAACAAGTTGCTTTTTAACAAAGTTCCTGGCAAAAACTCAATTGAAAAATAGTAAACTTGTTTTTGTTTCTGTTCTTTTTCCGAAATTCTTGTTCTACGCCATTGTGGGGCAAAGCCATCTCTAACAATTGCGCTCAAAGCTGCAAATAATTCTGCATTGGAAGCTTCAGAAATTTCTTCTTCATAGTAATTCCGAACTTTTCGCGCTAGTCGTTGTTTAAATTCTTCTTTCGTAATTCTCATTTTATCCCATCAACTCCCCATACATCCATTTATATTTATCAGCTGAGTTTTTCCATGAAAAATCAGAATTCATTGCCTTTTTCTGCATCATAATCCAATTTTTCTTTTGCTGATAAACGGTTAGCATCTTTTTAATTGCTTGAACCATTTGATAACCATCAAATTGTTTAAAGCCAAATCCTGTACCAGCATTCTTTGTTTTATCATATACCCACACAGTATCAGCTAAACCACCAATCTCATGTACAATTGGCAAAGTTCCATATCTAAGGGCAATGAGTTGAGACAACCCACAAGGTTCAAAAGCAGATGGCATTAGAAAACTATCTGCACCTGCATAAATTCTTTGAGCTAATTTAACATCAAAGGCTAAAATCACTTTTAATTTATTCTTGTGATTATTAGCAATTTCAGTCAAATAATGTTCGTAATATGGATCTCCATTTCCTAGAATTACCAGTTGAACATTAAACTTCAAAATATTTTCTAATTCGTCAATTAGCAATTGAAAGCCTTTTTGTGAAGTTAATCTTGAAACCATCCCAATTAGTGGAACATTTGATTTTACTGGAAGATTTAACTCTTTTTGTAGTGCCGTTTTGTTCTGTATTTTTCTATTTAAATGATGAATATTGTACGTGGTATGAATATCCTTATCTGTTTCAGGATTATATTTGTTAAAATCAATCCCGTTCAGAATACCAGTTAACTTATGAGAGCACATTCTTAATATGCCATCAAGTCCTTGACCAAATTCTGGAGTTTGAATTTCACGCGCATAAGAATAACTAACTGTTGTAACCCGATCAGCATACAGTATCCCTGTCTTCATCCAGTTAACATCATTATCCATACGAACGATTCCACTATCAAACCAATCATAACCTAAGCTAAAGAATTCTGGTAAAGTTTGAGCGTTATATTTACCTTGAAATTCTAAGTTATGAATCGTCAAAACAGTTTTAATTCCTTGGTAGGCTTGCACAAAACCCCATTTTTCTCTTAATAAAAATGGGATGAACGACGTATGGTAATCGTTGCAATGCAAGATATTAGGAATAAAATCGAATCTTTCCATCATCATAATTACTGCTTGTTGGAAAAATGCAAATCTTTCTCCATCATCGTAGTATCCATATATTCCAGGACGTTTAAAATAGTATTCATTATCAACAAAGAAATACTTAACGCCATTTCTTTCAAGTTTAAAAATACCGCAATATTGGTTACGCCAACCAACAGGAACAATAAAATTACCTTGATATTCAAGTTGTTTACGATATTTTTCTGGCATATCTTGATATAAAGGTAAAACCACCCCAACATCGACGCCACTTTTAGCTAACTGATTAGGCAAAGCGCCTAATACATCACCTAATCCACCTGTTTTAAAGAATGGTGCACATTCCGCACCTGTAAATAAAACTCGCACAATGTCTCCTTACTTTTTAATAATATCTTTCGTAATAATTGCACCTTTTTTGATTACCAAAGGTTTTTCACTAGTTCCTTTAATTGTGACATTTTTCTTAATCACAACATTTTTATCAATAATGGCATTTTCAACAGTACAGCCTTTTTCCAAAACTACATTGGCCATTACCACTGAATTAATTAATTTGGCATTTTCAGAAACAGACACCCTTCTTGAAAGAACCGAATTAATAACTTCACCGTTTATTCTACAACCAGTAGCTAACATAGAGTTTCTTACTTTTGAATCTTTAGAGAAATAAGTTCCAACTTCATTTCTAATTCTAGTAATAATTTTTTGATTACCATAAAGCAGTTGATCTCTCTTTTTCTTATCGAGCATTTCCATATTAGCGTCATAATAGCTTTTAATATCATGAACATTATGTAGATAGCCTGTATATTCATAAGCATGAGTTCGATATTTTGCTGCTAATGCTGTGAGTTTTTGACCTAAATCAAGTGAAATGCCACTCTTTTGAGCTTTCTTTAATTCTGCGATTAACCAATCTGTATCTGTTACAAAAATGTTCATGCTTAAGTTATAAAAATCTTGATGTTGCGCATCAATTGTTTGCTGATTGGAAATAATTGTATTGTTTTCATCCAAAATGAACATTTGGTCATCATTAGCAACATTATCTTCACTAACTCTTTTGAAAACTGCTGTGATCTTATCATTATTTTCCTGATGAAAATGTAAAATTGATTGAAGATCAAAATTTCCGATCATTTTATTTTCTATCAAGACTGCGTATGGATAATTCGAAGTTTCAAGAAATGTAATTAAATCATCAAAATAGTTTGCACCAGATGATTGTTTTCGCATAATATTTTGATAAAAATCTAAATATTCATACGATCCAATTGTGCTCAATCCCCATTCCTTGCCGCCACCTAGATGATCTAAATAAGATCTAACTTTTTCTTGATTAATCAGGGTATATATATCATTTATTCCTGCATCAACAATACTTGATAGTGGAAAATCCATCAGACGGTACTTGCCTGCAAAGTATAATGTTGACAAAGATCTCTCGTCAGTTAATGGCGATAAAGCCTTATATTCATGTTGATTACTAAAAATTGCAGCCATTTTTCTAGTCTTCATTAGGCAACACCCCTACTCTTTCTGAATTACCAATCACTTTAATATCGTCTATTGAACCCTCTACTACAGCTCCGTCACCAATTTGAGCATTTTCACCAACTATCGCATACTTGATGGTTACATTTTTACCAATTTTCACTCCTGGCATAATTACCGAATCACTAATTTTCGAGCCTCTTTGCACATCTACATTAGTTGATAAAACTGAATGATTAATTTTGCCATCAACATAACAACCATCAACTATCATCGAATTATTGATGCGGGCATTATCTGTAATAATTTGAGGAGGAGCAATTGGATTTTTAGAGTATATTCTCCAAGAACGATCGTACAAATTGAGACCATCACTGCCATCTAAAAATTCCATATTTGCAGACCATAATGATGAAATTGTACCAACATCCTTCCAATATCCTGCAAATTGGTAAGCAAAAACTCTTTCATCGCTCTTTAAATAGTATGGAATAACATTCTTACCAAAATCCAGCATGTCGTCATTAGTTGTAAATGCTGTTGTTAAGACTTCACGTAATCTCTTCCAATTAAAAATGTAGATTCCCATTGAAGCATGGTTACTTTTAGGATGTTCCGGTTTTTCTTCAAACTCAGTAATACGTCCACTTACATCTGTATTCATAATTCCAAATCTTGATGCTTCATTCATTGGAACATCAATAACAGCAACAGTTAATGATGCATTATTGTCAATATGATTTTGCAGCATTGATTCATAATCCATTTTGTAAATATGGTCACCTGACAAGATGAGAACATATTCTGGATCTTCATTATCAATAAAACTAATATTTTGATAAATAGCATGGGAAGTACCTTTAAACCATTTACTACCTGCATTATCAGTATATGGTTGTAAGATAGTTGTACTAGCTTCTAATCCATCTAATCCCCAACTTGCTCCATTACCAATGTGTTTATTCAGTAATAATGGCTCATATTGGGTAATAATGCCAATATTTCTAACTCCAGAATTAGCACAGTTACTCAAGGTAAAATCGATAATTCGATATCTCCCTCCAAAAGGAACTGCTGGTTTTGCTTGATCACTAGTAAGTTTGCCTAATCTAGTACCTTTACCTCCTGCTAAAATTAGGCCCAACATTCTTGTACTCATTTTTCCTCTCCTACTATTTTCTTCTTCTCTTAATGTGAATATCGACTGGTTTGATAATCATTGCACTAAAGCCAGGTAAATCAACATGGATTTGATAGTTTAAATCTTTGAATGGGGAATCTTTAGTTTCAAATTTTTGTTTTGGTTTAGTCCATGTACCACCATATTCACTTCTTGCTGTGTTAAATATTTCTTCATATGTTCCTTTGTATGGAACTCCGATATGAAAATCTTTTCGTTCAACTGGGGTAAAATTCAGAATGACAATTAAAAAATCGTGCCTTATTTTTCCCTGTCTGATAAAAGATAGAACAGATTCATCTTTATTATCTGCATCAATGATAACGACTGAATCTTCCTTTTGTTCTAACTGCCATAGTGATGGTTGATTTAAATACAATTCATTCAATTTCTTATCAAATAATTGCATTTTCTGATTTAACTCATCAGATAATTCGTCCCAATCTAATCCTTCTGCATAACGCCATTCAATATATTGTCCAAATTCACTACCCATGAATAGTAACTTCTTACCCGGATAAGTCATTTGTAAGGTATAAAGATTACGTAATTGATCAAACTGGTCTTCTCGGCTACCAAACATTTTATCCATTAAGCTTTTTTTGCCATGAACGACTTCATCGTGCGAAAGCGGTAAAACGAAATTCTCACTCATGCGATACATAAATGGAAAAGTAGCTAAATTGAAATTAAATTTTCTAAAGAGTGGATCCATTTCATAAAAACGTAATATGTCATTCATCCATCCCATATTCCATTTAAAGTCAAAACCAAGTCCACCATCTTCAATTCGACCAGTTATTTTTACTTGTGCAGAGCTTTCTTCAGCAATCATCAAAGACTCTGGATGACAACCTTTGATAGTTCTATTCAACTTCTGTAAGAATTCAATTCCTTCTAAATTGCGATTCCCACCAAACTTATCTGGTGTCCATTCTCCGGGTGCTCGATCATAATCACGATAAAGAATATTAGAAACTGCATCTACTCTAAGTCCATCAATATGGTACAGTTCTAACCAAAACAATGCGCTTGATAATAAAAACGATTGTACTTCTGGTTTTCCTAAATCAAAATTAAGTACGCCCCAACCTTTATTTTCTGCACGCCAACTTTCTGAATATTCAAATGTTGGTGTACCATCGTAATAAGCTAATGCATCATCATTTTTACAAAAGTGACCTGGCACCCAATCTGTAATTACACCAATATTTTCGTTATGACACGCTTCAACAAAATCTTGCAATTCTTCAGGAGTTCCATACGTCCGCTCTAAAGCATAATAGCCAATTGTCTGATATCCCCACGACGCATCAAGTGGATGCGCTGTTAAAGGTAAAAATTCAATATAATTAAAGCCTTGCTGCTTAACATACGGAATTAATTCTTTTTGTAATTCTTTTAATGAATATAGCGCCCCATCTTCATGTCTTTTCCAAGAGCTCAGATGAACTTCATATATATTAATTGGTCTTGCAAAGTGATTTGACCGTTTGTTGCGGCCAATCCAACCACCGTCATGCCATTTCTTCTGAGGAAAATCTCTAATCACAGCGGCATTACCAGGTCTTGCCTCTAATTGGATAGCAAACGGATCAATCTTCATAATTTCCGTTCCGTCAGCTTGTTTAACCAAATACTTATACAACTGGTCTTCTTGTGGTAAATCAGTTGTAATACTCCAAATCCCCTCCGAATTTCGAGTCATTTCAAGTGATTTTGACCAATCATTAAAATCACCTGTTAGCCAGATTTTTTGTGCATGAGGTGCCCAAACCCTAAAAACATATTCATCATTTTCTTTGTGACAGCCCAAAATTTCTTGTGCTGCAAATTCTTTTCCTAAATGAAACCTTGTAATCCTTTCAGATACTTCTGTCATATTCTTCACTTCTTTCTTCCTCAAAAAGCAAGCATATTACTGGTTATATATAGTTAATATAATCAATTTCTTCTAGTTTCATTATATATTATTTAATGGCCGATTGTAAAATGAAGTTGGACACTATGTCCTAAATTAAAAAAGGTCATTTG
>NZ_AZFM01000108.1 GCF_001434335.1 Lactobacillus kalixensis DSM 16043 | reverse complement strand
AAATTACGTGCAGTTGCTTCATTTATTTTCGGTTCAATTGAGAACCCCTTCATTAACCAATCCACTTGCTCAGGACTAAGTTCTCTAACTTCATCATGGTTTTTGGGCCAGTTCATCTTACCATTTTCGAATCTTTTATAGAGTAACCAGTATCCTTGACCGTCCCAATATAAAGCTTTGAATCTATCTTGGCTTCCGCCACAAAACAAGAAT
>NZ_AZFM01000107.1 GCF_001434335.1 Lactobacillus kalixensis DSM 16043 | reverse complement strand
GGTCAGTATATGACAGAAAACGGAGCTAAGATAGGTACCTTATTTTTAGACGCTTACTGGATTTTGATGATTTTAAGATTTCTTTTTATTAAATGATACTGAAAAAGAGGCGTGGAATGCCTCTTTTTTCATTTTAAAAAATTATTGTTGATCAGTTGATAATGAAACATCCTTATTTCGAGCAAAAGATGATGGTAACTTTACTATTAGAACAGCTCGTAATGTC
>NZ_AZFM01000106.1 GCF_001434335.1 Lactobacillus kalixensis DSM 16043 | reverse complement strand
AATGGCGCGGGACGGAATCGGACCGCCGACACAAGGAGCTTCAATCCTTTGCTCTACCAACTGAGCTACCGAGCCATTTTACGGTCCATATGGGATTTGAACCCATGATCTCCTCCGTGACAGGGAGGCGAGATAAACCACTGCTCCAATGGACCAAATTGCGGGAGCTGGATTTGAACCAACGACCTTCGGGTTATGAGCCCGACGAGCTACCAGACTGCTCCATCCCGCGATAT
>NZ_AZFM01000105.1 GCF_001434335.1 Lactobacillus kalixensis DSM 16043 | reverse complement strand
TTAGCGTCACTATCAATTTGATCCTTAGCGGCTTGCTTTTGATCATCAGTCAAGTTGCTGTCTTGATCAATGGCTTTCTTAGCTTCATCAGCACTGTTAGTAATGTCAGTTTTGGCTTGGTCCTTAGTTTCAGAAGTTGTTGGAACTTTAACATTATTAATGTTGGTAATACCTTCATCCTTTGCAGTTTCTACTGCTTCTGAAGTAGTAGCTTCTTTAATTGCATTCTTGGCATCATTA
>NZ_AZFM01000104.1 GCF_001434335.1 Lactobacillus kalixensis DSM 16043 | reverse complement strand
CATCAATTATTTTGGAGGTTAGTTATGACTGAAAAACATCAAATAGTTCCTATCACTTCCGGTCAAGATAGTCAGCTTCTTTTATCTTTGAAGCGAAATGATCTTGAATTTAAAGCTTATACTTCTTTAGACCCAATGGTCTTGCAAGATATCGTAGATCGGATCTTGTTATGATCAAGTTATCTGATTTAGGGCAAGTCTATATCGTCTGCGGTAAGACTGATATGCGCCGCGGAATTGATACCTTAGCCAGCATGGTGAAAGAT
>NZ_AZFM01000103.1 GCF_001434335.1 Lactobacillus kalixensis DSM 16043 | reverse complement strand
TAGATAACATCTATCAAGCTGCATAAAGTGTCCAACTTATTATTGCAATTTGCGAATCAATAAATTTTAAGCAATTTAAAATACGCAATTTAAAATACTTAAAAAGCGTAATAATGATTTTATAGTGTATATTGGTAGGCCAACCTGTTCAGATTGCAAAAGCTTTGAAAATGATTTTTTGAAATTAAATTTAAACAAGATTACTAATTCAAAACATTCTAAGCTTAATAGTGAATTAATTATCCGACGGGATAATTGATTCACTAT
>NZ_AZFM01000102.1 GCF_001434335.1 Lactobacillus kalixensis DSM 16043 | reverse complement strand
AGTTAGATAACATCTATCAAGCTGCATAAAGTGTCCAACTTATTATTGCAATTTGCGGTTTTCATATTTTATATTTTGGTAACCTGGACCTAATATATCTAGAAATTCTTGTCGTTTTTCACTATCCATTTAAAAACCCATTTCATTTTTAATAACGGTTGCTTCTGCAAGACTAGTTAAAAATGAAAAAGTAAGCTTCTTTTTCATAGTTTCACATTTCCTTAAAATTACTGAAACTTGAAAGCACTAAATAAGCTGGAAGCTTTATAGGTTCTGGCTTTT
>NZ_AZFM01000101.1 GCF_001434335.1 Lactobacillus kalixensis DSM 16043 | reverse complement strand
TTAAACTAGGCAAACGGTTCAGATATTATCAGTCCGTTTTTGACGTTTCCAACATCAGGCCAGGAAAGAGATATTCCGATCTGATTGAAACTTACATTATTTTTATCTTCAAGACCGATCCCTTTAAATATGGTTACCGGAAATACACGTCTAAAGGAATCGCTTTTAACGAAGTCGATGGTCTTTTGTTGCAAAATGACACGCACTTAGTTATGCTTAATCCAACAGGAACAAAAGGCGATGTTACGCCTGAGATGCAACAGTTTTTCGACCTGGAACTTGGC
>NZ_AZFM01000100.1 GCF_001434335.1 Lactobacillus kalixensis DSM 16043 | reverse complement strand
TATTTCTCTGGATCTAACTTATTTCTTTTAGCTGTTTCAATCAGACTTAAAATGATAGCTGAAGATTGGGCACCTTCAAAGCTTTGTGAGAATAACCAATTCTTGCGACCAATCACTAAAGTCTTGATTGCTCGTTCGGCTAGATTATTTGATAAGACTAGCTGGCCATCGAGCAAAACATTCTTGAAGGTATCTTCATGGTTAAGTGCATAAGCGATAGCTTTACCTAGTTTTGATCCTGGTAATACAGTCGGTTGACTGTTTCTACACCATTCAAAGAATTCTTCAAATAATGGCTTTAGTTCTTCTTG
>NZ_AZFM01000010.1 GCF_001434335.1 Lactobacillus kalixensis DSM 16043 | reverse complement strand
GGTCAGTATATGACAGAAAACGGAGCTAAGATAGGTACCTTATTTTTAGACGCTTACGCTTCTTCCATGAGCGGCGCTTTTTCTTTTGCAAAACTTGCTGCGCCATTTCGGCATTGTTATTAGTAATTTGTTTGATTTCAACTTGCTTAATTTGGCGCTTTTTAAAATCGCTACTTGCCATGATCATGTCAGGACGCAGGTAATTCAAATTTTTGCCTTCATTTGAATTAAGCAAAAAGACCATGATATCGTTGATCGCACACAAAACGTGCCAAGCCTGTTCTTTTGAAACTTGATATTTTGAATCATGAACCGCTTCGTTACCCATACGGCGAATTTCATCAAATAGGTTAAACACAAGTAGAGGATAATCTAAATTTTGGCGTAGATATTTAGTGTCGCTACGCAAATTGTGTGGTTCATTTGTGGATACATAATAATTGGGATTCAGGTTTTCAATTTTAAAAATCTGTTTGCACAAGTTTTCTGCGAGCATTCGCGCGTTAATTAAAACATCACGGTAGTCGTCAATTTCATACAGTTGCTTCAAGCGTTGGCTAGTAGTGTAATCGTCTTTTAAAAGCGCGCTATCTTCCAAATAATTAAAGTTAATTTCAACCATAGGTACCTCACATTCTGCACTTATTATAACAATTTTCAACAATATTAATTGACAAAGATCTCAAAATATATTACTGTATTATATAAATAATACAGTAAAACTTAAAACAATTTTGAAACGAGGAAAAGATCATGAACGATATTTTGAAAGTTGATAAAATTACTAAAACTTATGGGAAAAAGAATGAAAAACAATACCAAGCATTAAAAGGTGTGGAATTTAGTGTGGAAAAAGGAGAATTTGTCGGCATCATGGGTGCGTCAGGTTCAGGTAAGACCACGCTTTTAAACATTTTATCCACATTAGACAAGCCAACTACTGGTCACGTTTTTGTAAATAATCAAGACATCACTACTTTGAAGAAAAACCAGATGGCAGACTTCCGCGGTAAGGAGATTGGTTTTATCTTCCAAGACTTCAACTTGCTTGAAAATTTGACTAACCGTGAAAATATTGCTTTGCCACTTTCACTTCAAAATGTGAAGGCAAGAGAAATTCAAGATAAGGTGGAAACAATTGCGAGTCGCTTGGGGATTACGCAAATTTTAGATAAGTATCCTGCCGAAATTTCTGGGGGACAAAAGCAACGTGTAGCTTCAGCTCGTGCGCTTGTCCACAATCCAAGTATTCTTTATGGGGATGAACCAACTGGTGCGCTTGATTCTAAGAGTGCAACTGAGCTTCTTGAAACAATGTCAGATTTGAACCAAAAAGATCAAGTATCAATCTTGATGGTTACTCACGATCCATATTCTGCTTCATATGCACAAAGAATTTTGTTTATCAAAGACGGTAAGATTGGAACTGAACTTAAGAAAAACGACAAGAGTCGTGAAGAATTTTACCAAGAAATCATTGCAGAATTAGGTCGACGTTAATACAGAAGAAAGGAAATAATTATGCTCTGGAAACTATCTCTTACTGGAATTAAGAGCCGGTTTAAGGACTATATGGTTCTTTTTTCTGGCTTAACATTTGCTAGTGCAATTTTTTACATGTTTATGTCGATTGCGACTAACACAAGCTTTTTGAAAGGAAATATGGTCATCGCATTCTCAATTGTGCGGATGGTCTTCGGTTTTGGGATTGCACTTCTTGCAATCATTACCTTTGTTTACATTGTTTATGCCAATAGCTTTTTGCTGAGTATGAGGCAAAAAGACTACGGGATGTATATGATGCTAGGGGCAAGAAGTTCTAATATTGGTCGTTTGATCTTCCTTGAAACTTTAGTTGTCGGTTTACTTGCAACAGCTTTAGGTGTTGTGATCGGTATCGGTCTTACACAACTGGTTTCAAATTTATTAATCTCACAATTAGGTCTTCAAATTCATAAATTTGTCGGTTTTTACTTACCAGCTCTTTTTTGGACTTTTGCTTTCTTTGCAATTTTGTTCTTCTTAGCAGCTATTTGGAACCGTCGCAAACTTGTTAAATCAGAAGTTATTAATTTACTTCGTGAAAACCAAAAGCCTGTAAAATTACGTTACAACAAGACTTGGAAAGTTATTGAAGCAATTTTAGGTATTGCTTTACTTGCAGCTGGTTATTTCGCAATGGCCAACTACAAGATTTTGATGACTAATTCAATTGTGATTGGATTTTTCACAATCGTAATTGGTTCATACTTCGTCTTTGATTCTTTCTTCACAGCAGTTATCAACATGCTTAGAAAGAACAAAAACTTCAAATATAAGAAACTTAACTCATTCACTTTAGGACAATTACGTTTTAGATTAGGTGAATATAACCGCATCTTAACAGTTGTATCGCTATTATTTGCTTTAGCACTTGGTGCAATTACTGTTGGTCTTAACTTTAACAGCCTTACTGATCAAGCTTTGAAGGCAACTTACTATGATGTAGTTGTTTATAATAAAACTTCAGCTGTTGATAAGCAGATGAAGAAGGTTTCTGTAAGATCTACAACCAAGTTTGATTACAAGTTTGTTCAAGATAAGAAGAATCAAACTATCTATGTTTCAGAAAATGAAATTGCAGATAATAATCTCAAGTTCCAACATTTTTACCAAGATAAAAAGGGCCAACAAAATTATTCAACTAAAGAGATTACTGTTAAAGGTTTAAAGAATCAAAAAGCATATAAGAATGTGGAAATGGGTTACCAATTAGCAAATCTTACCCCATATTCTGATGCTCAAGTTAAGGTAGTATCTGCAAGTGAATATAAGAAGATTAATGTTCAGCAGCAAAGTTCATATTTGTTATTAGTTAACAACTTTAGATCTAATTTCAACAATGTTGAAAAACTTCAAAAATTAGCTGTTAACAGTATGATTGGTAATGAAAAGGTAACAGATAATTCAGTCCAAGTTAATATTACTAATTCAAAATCTAGTTCATACCGCTTGATCTCTGGTATGGCTTCAGGCTTTGAATTCATGGGCTTCTTCTTAGGTTTGGCTTTTCTTGCAATGCTTGCTTCAACTTTGATGTTCAAGGTTTTATCAGGTGCAAATAGCGATAAGCCTCGTTACAAGATGCTTTGGAAAATGGGAACACGCAGAAGATTACTTAAGGCTTCAATTGCAAAAGAAATTGGTATCTTGTTTGCACTTCCTGCAGTACTTGGGATTGTTGATGTTTTATTCGGCTTACAATTTTTCAAGTCATTATTGCCAAATCCATATGACGGAATATGGATTCCGTTTACAATTTTCCTTGTACTCTATCTGATTTACTACGCAATTACGGTAAAATTATATGAAGGAATTGTGTTGAATAAAGATTAAACTCTTTGGAGGAGTTAAAAATGAAAAGCTTCAAAAAATTAGTTTTGGTAGGAGCATTAATATTAACCACTTCAGCAGCTTTATCAGCTTGCTCAATTGGTGACGTAGCCGATAAGTTTGCTGGCGGCGTTGAGAGATTTGCTGAAAAGCATAGTAAGAAAATCACAGGCCCAACTGTTAGAAAAACTTTGACTAATCAAACTTTTGACAAAATTGACGCAACCATTGCTGGTGGGGATATCCAGATTGAAACTGGTAAAGAATTTGCTGTGAAGTATCACGGTAAAAAGAAGATTATTCCTAAAGTAACTGTTCAAAACGGCACTTTGAAATTAAGTCAAAAAACTGGTAATAACTTTTCAATCAATAGCGGAGACGCTGAAGTGACGATTGTTGTACCAAAGAAAATGTCTTCAATTAACGCTTTAAGTGAGGGCGGCGACATCGAACTTGATTCAATCAAGGCTGAGACTTTGAAGTTAAAAAGTGCAGGCGGAGATATTGATCTTGAACATGTTACTACTAATTGGGGAAAAGCCAATAGCGAAGGCGGCGACGTTGAAGCGTCTGATCTAAAGACCAAAACTGGCTTTGGCATTAGCTCTGAAGGCGGGGATGTTGATATTTCTAGAAATAATGCTAGTGGATACGATATTTCTGCTGAGGGCGGCGACATATCAGTCAATAATGATGATGTAGATGGTAGCACTTATAAAAAGAGTGTTCATAGTGCCAATGTTCTTAAGGTCAGTGCCGAAGGCGGAGATGTAGATATTGAATAATCAAAAAAAGTTTGCTTCAAACTAACGAAGCAAACTTTTTTTATAAGCTCATTTCATTCCAGAAAGGAATCTTAATATTACCTTTTTCATCCATTGTCATCAACGTAATTGAAGCGTTCTGTGGGCCAGGTACTAACGGAATGTTGTCACCATAACGATACCAAATACTTCTAATGGTGAAACCGTGAGTCACAAGCAAGATATTTTCAGCGCCATCTAATTCGCCAATCATCTTGAAGCCCTTATCAAGACGGTCCCAATATTCTTCTGAGTTTTCAGCGTCGTGATATGGGTCGGCTTCCTTAATCCAGTCTTTGATCGTATCGATACTTTCATGAGCAAACATTTCTTGACGAGTAGCATAGCCGTGGCTGCCGCCAATCATGCGCCAAGCCATTTCAGAATCTAATCCTTCAAAATAGCCATAGAATTGTTCACGGAAGTACGGACTAGCAATATGCTACAATTCATTCTTATTTACATTGTGCTTCATAATGATTTCGCAGGTATCACTAGCACGTTTAAGGTCACTTGAAAGGGCAATGTCAAAAGGTACATCCTTTAAAGCTTCGCCTGCTTCATCAGCACCTTCAATTCCAGGTTCAGTTAATGGTGTGTCACACCAGCCTTGCATTTTGTTGTAGCGGTTAATGTAAGTTTGTCCGTGGCGAACAATGTAAATCTTCTTCATAATTTTCTCCTATACAAAAACAATCACCCCTATTGTAATAGAAGTGATTGCAAAATAAAATTATTTCTCGCTATATAATTTTTTCACTGCCCGGATATCAACCGGTTGAATCGTATAAAAAGATCCCTTTGGATACATGACCGAAACGCCATTTGTATGGCTTAAGCCGATCGCATGTCCCAATTCATGTTCCACTGTATTAACAATTCTTGCATTTGAGTAACCGTACCATCTGTTTTGCAAATAGAAGCGATTCAACTGAATCTTTGCATGAAGCAGGTGTGCGGTTGCTGGATTATAAGTGGTGTAGGTTTCACCGGCAGCTGAAGTGTCGCTCTCGCTTACGGCACTAACAACGATCTGGGCCTTACTTTTATTATTAATTTGTTTAAAAGTAAAAGCTCCAGTTCGATTCCAAATATTAATTGCGTCCATGGTGGCGCTTCTTAAAGTTGGATTGTTTTCTAAATCAATATAGACGCTTGCTTCAGGCTTATCCCAAGTAGAAGCGCCCTTTTTTAGGGGTGTGGCTTTTTTAGAGTCAGGCGATTTACTAGTAGGATTATCACCCAGAGTTGGGGCGTTGAGGCTTCCATTAGTCATCAGCTGACTGATTCGGTTTCTTAAGGTGGCAACCGAGTCGTTAGTTGCGTTTCGGAAGTTGGCATTGTTTTGATAATTCCAAACTCCGAAGGCAAGTAGCCCGATTAGGATAAGGTTTCGCAAAACCCTAAAAAATTTTCTCATTCGGATCTATCATCTCCAATTCTTGCGAGCCAGAAAATTATAACTCATAAGCGATTCATGATAAAATAATATGCAGGTTTTTTTAAGAAAATCAGCACTTTTTTAAGAAATTTGGTGAAGATATGACAAAATTAGCTGATGATAAACAATATGAACAAAAACACCTTGATCATGTAATGGGAATGATTAAGGACAAAGAAAAGAAATTACGCAAATCAATCAAAAAGGTTGAAAGCGAAGCAAGAAATCTTAATTCTCATTTCTTTGACGATGTCAAACTTGACTATGATGGCTACTCCACTTCAATGGAAACTGCTCTTTCCATTCACCAGCAACAACAACTTCTAAGCGAACGTGAACACGATTGGCAACACTCAGCTAAACAACTTGACACAGTTGAACGTCTTGAAAAGAGTCCATATTTTGCCCGCGTTGATTTTAAAGAGCAAAATGCAGACAAGACTGAAACGATCTACATTGGTTTAGGTTCTTTTGCCGATGATGACGACAACTTCTTGATCTATGACTGGCGTGCACCAATTTCCTCAATCTACTATGATGGAAAATTGGGTCAAGTTTCTTACAATTCACCTGAAGGTGAAATCACCGTTGATATGACCAAAAAGCGGCAATTTCAAATAAAAGACGGTAAGATTGAGAATATGTTTGATACCAATGAATCAATTGGGGATCAAATGCTCTTATCGGCTTTGTCTGAAAAATCAACCACGCAAATGAAGTCAATCGTAACGACTATCCAGCAAGAACAAAATAAGATTATTCGTAATACTAGTGCGGATCTTTTATTTGTCCAAGGTGCAGCGGGGTCTGGTAAGACTAGTGCAATTTTACAAAGAATTGCCTACTTGCTCTATCGCTACCGTGGTAATTTGACTTCAAGCGACGTCATCATGTTCAGTCCTAACCAATTGTTCAATGATTACATCAAGAATGTTTTGCCAGAGATGGGTGAGCAAAACATGGTGCAAATGACTTACTGGCAGTTTGTTTCTCGTCGTCTTCCAGGGATGCAAGTTGAGAATTTGTTCAAGCAATTTGAAGATAACACGGCTGATAGCAAAATTAGTGCCTTCAAAGATTCAGTTAACTTCTTTAACTTAGTGACTCGTTATGCTAAGCGCTTGAACAGACGCGGCGTAATTTTCAAAAATATTAACTTCCGCGATCCCAAGAAGCCATATTTTGACAAAGAAAAGATCAAAGAAATTTACTATTCTTACAACGAAAACTACAAGTTAGCCAACCGGATTGATGCAACGCGTGAAGAATTAATTAAGATGCTTAATCGCAAGATTGCTCCAGAAGTTAAGAAAACTTGGGTAAGTCAGGCAATCGAAAGTTTGAGTAAAGAACAACTGAATGAATTGTATGACCGTCCAGATCAAGAATTCAGTTCTGAAGCTGAAGAAGAAAAGTTTTTGGGACGCAAAATTGTGATTAAAGCATTACAACCAGTCTTCAAACGTATTCGCAGTAATAATTTTATCAATACAAGAGCGCAATACATTAGTTTCTTAAGAGCAGTCCCTAAGATGACTGATCTGTCTAAGTGGGATATCACTGAAGAAGCTTGGGCAAAGCATGTTGAAAGCGTTAAGGAAGCCTTCAAAAAGCATGATATTCACATGAATGACGTTTCAGCTTACCTCTATCTTTATGATTTAATCACAGGTAGAAGAACTGATTATGAAATGCGCTACGCCTTCATTGATGAAATCCAGGATTATACGCCATTTCAATTGGCATATCTGAAGTTCAATTTTCCACGTGCTAAATTCACTATGCTAGGGGACTTAAACCAAGCAATCTTTACTAAAGACGAAAGTCGCAGCTTACTTAAGCAGATCGCAGGCTTGTTTGATCCTAAGAAGACCGATGTTGTGCAATTGACCAAGTCATACCGTTCAACTAAGGAGATTACTGACTTCACCAAGCAAATTTTGCGTCAAGGTGAAAAGATCGAAGCCTTCAACCGTAAGGGACCACTTCCTGCAATTTATGGTCGCAAGACTGATCAAGAAGCTTTAACTGCTCTTCAAGAAATTTTGAAGGAAAATGACGCTAACAACTTTACTACTGCCATTATTACTAAGGACTTGGCAGGGGCTAAATATGTCAAAGAAGAGATGGAGAAGTTAGGTCAAAAGGTTAACTTGATTGCGACGGCTAACCAGCGCCTGATTCCAGGGGATTTAGTTGTGCCATCATACCTAGCTAAGGGACTTGAATTTGACGCCGTTGTTATGTGGGATGCTTCTAAGAAAACGTACCACAATTTAGATGAAACCCAATTGGTTTATACCATCACTTCAAGAGCAATGTATAAGCTCGATATCATCTATACCGGTGAAAAGAGTCCACTGCTTGATGTAAAATCTGAAACTTATACTGAAAAATAATTGACAAGCTTTTAATAATCGTTTAAGATAATTTCAAACTTGAAAAAACGATGAAGTAGAAAAAGTAGTTTAGGTAAAGTTAACAGAGAGTCCTCGGTTGCTGTGAAGAGGATAACAGCCTAAATGAACACACATCTACTAGTTGTCTTCCTGAATCTTAGTAGGGAAGCCCGGGATAGCCCGTTATAGCTAAAGGTTTATTAATAAACTTAGCGAGGCAACTGACGTGAGGCAGTTGTGAAGACGAGGTGGAACCGCGACGCAGATCGCCCTCTTAGATCGATTGATCTAGGAAGGCGATTTTTTTTATTAATAAACCTAGCGAGGCAGTCTGTGCAAATAGACTGTGAAGCTGAGGTGGAACCACGATAATCTCGTCCTCTTGGAGTAATCCAGGAGGACTTTTTGTTTAGAAAAATATTTATGAAAGTAAGTGGGTGTCTTAATGGAATATGTAATGCAAATTATGCCAGCACTGTTGTCTGGTAGTTTAATGACTTTGAAAATTTTCTTTTGGACCTTAATTTTGGCTTCGCCACTAGGTGTATTAGTGGCACTAGGTGAAATGAGTAAGTTTAAGCCGTTAAAATGGCTAGTAGAATTTTATGTTTGGATTATGCGGGGGACACCCTTGCTACTTCAATTAATCTTTGTTTTTTATGGTTTGCCAATCGTCGGTATTGTCTTTCCAAGATATTACGCTGCACTTTTTGCCTTTGTACTAAACTATGCCGCATATTTTGCAGAAATTTTCCGGGGCGGCTTGCAATCAATCAGCGAAGGTCAATTTGAAGCAGCTCAAGTACTTCAATTAAGCCGCGTTCAAACAATGATTCACGTCGTGATTCCGCAAGTGGTAAAAATTGTCTTGCCATCAATTGGAAACGAAGTTATCAACTTAGTTAAAGATTCTTCATTAGTTTACGTCATCGGTTTAGGCGATCTTCTTAGAGCCGGAAATGTGGCAATGGCCCGTGATGTTACCTTAGTTCCATTGATTTTAGTTGGGGCAATCTATTTACTCTTGATCAGTATCTGCGTTTTCGCACAAAAGAAAATCGAAAAGCACTTCAGTTATTACAAGTAGAGGTGAAGAACTATGTTAGAAGTTAAAAATTTAGCCAAGGCTTACGCTGGTAGACAAATTTTAAAAGATATTTCCTTTACATTGAAAGATGGCCAAATTATGACCATCGTTGGTCCATCAGGTGCAGGAAAGACAACTTTACTTAGAATTATTGCTGGGCTTGAAAGTAAAGATAGTGGTGAAATTCTAATCGACGGTAAAGAAGACTTAACTCAAGTCGGAGTCGTTTTTCAAGATTATAATTTATTCCCTAACTTGAATGTGTTAGAAAACATCACTTTAGCGCCAAAACTTGTTCTTAAAAAGAGTAAGGAAGAAGCTGAAAAAGAAGCAATGACCTTACTTGATCGGTTGCAAATGAAAGGGCGCGAAAAGCAATACCCATTCCAATTATCAGGCGGGCAAAAGCAGCGTGTGGCGATTGCTAGAGCTTTGGCGATGAAACCGAAAATTTTATGTTATGATGAACCAACTTCGGCTTTGGATCCTAACTTGCGTGTAGAAGTTGAAAAGTTGATTGTTAGTTTGAAAGAGACAGGCTTAACGCAATTGATTATTACTCACGATTTGGCTTTTGCGGAGAACGTTGCCGATCAAATGCTCAAGGTCAAGCCGCTTAGCGAGGCATAGTATGAAAAAAATCAAGATAATTTTGCTCATTCTTTTGACAGCTATCAGCGTATCGGCTTGTCAAAGTGTGCAGAGTAGAGCTAAAACTCAAGATAATTGGAAAAGAAGTGAAAGACAAAAAAGAATTGTTGTCGGTTTAGATGATTCCTTTGTTCCCATGGGCTTTGTTGAAAAAAACGGTACTTTAACCGGATATGATATTGATTTAGCTAAAGCAGTTTTTAAACGTTATGGCATCCACGTTGACTTTCAAACTATCGATTGGTCAATGAATGCAACAGAACTTCAAAACGGTACGATTGATCTAATTTGGAATGGCTATAGCATTACTAGTCAGAGAAAGAAGAAGGTCGCTTTTTCTGAGCCATATTTGAGAAACCGCCAGGTTTTAGTTGTGAAGAAAAAGAGTGGGATCAAAACGTTTGCTCAGATGAAAGGTAAAACTCTAGGGATGCAAACTGGTTCAACTGCTGAGCAATGGTATGAAAGTAAACAAAAGGTCATCCATGCCCAAAGTACGGTCTTGTATGATCAGATTCCGAATAGCTTTTTAGATCTAAATGCTGGACGAATTCAAGGAATATTGCTAGATGAAGTCTATGCCAACTATTATTTAGCTCATCTTAAAGATCGCGATTCTTACCGGGTGATTGAAAATAAGGACGTACCGCGCGACTTATTTGCAGTAGGGATGCGTAAGGGCGACAAGACTTTAAGAAGAAAAATAAATTCCGCATTAAAAGCCCTCCAAAAAAATGGCGAGCTTGAAAAGTTAAATGAAAAATGGTTTGGCAAAGATAGTAATTATCTAGGCAAGTAGGGTCTTCTTAATGACCGGTGTGATCAAATTAAGCAATTTTTGATTGCCGTAGTCAGTTAGGTGTAGCCCGTCAGCTTGATAAAGTTTGTCCACATCTTTTTCACCATCTGTTAATTTCCACAAATCGATGAAAAGTAAATTGTTCTTTTGAGCAATAGTTTTCGCCAATTTGTGGATTTTTTTGTGGTTTTCAGGGATGAAATTTGCGGCAGTTTCACTATTTGGGTTAGCTTTCCAAGGACCCACAATGATAATTTTTCGGTTTTTACAAAAATCGATCATTTTTTGGAGGTTTTTGGCATAGTTTTCTGGAGTAATTCCCCACACGGTCGCGTCATTAGTGCCATATTCAATTACGATTAGGTCAAAATCTGGCGGCAGTTGCGCTAAATAGTCTAGTCCTTCCACAGTAGTAGCGCCACTTTTGGATAAATTATCCACCTGTGCAAAATTATTTAAACGTTCATTTAAACCGGCTGTAATGACAGTGGTATTATGATGATTACGAAAACCATTGAATAAAGAATCACCAAAAAGGATAATTTTTTTCATATCTTAACTTCTTTCTACTATAATTAACTAGATTGATAATTTAGAAATGGGCAATAATTATGAAGAACTATTTGACGATTGAGCGAGATGAGTGGGCTAAATTGGCGCCTGATCATAAAATTGAAATTACTAAAGAAGAATTAGCTGATATTAAAGCCTTGGGTGATGTGATCGATCTAACTGATGTGCATGAGGTATACACAAGTTTAATTTCATATTTACACATTATGTATAAAAATAAAAGAGAAAAGCAGCAGGCTACGATGAACTTTTTAAAAGAGCATGTTAGCGTTTCTCCTTTTGTGATTGGAATTTCTGGGTCAGTGGCTGTAGGAAAATCTACGACTGCGCGACTTTTGCAATTGCTGCTGAGTAGGGCTTATCCAGAATTAAAAGTACATTTAATGACGACAGATGGCTTTTTATATAATAATGCGGAATTAAAAAGACGCAATTTAATGTCACATAAAGGTTTTCCAGAAAGTTATAATATGAAATTGCTAAGTGACTTTCTTGAGGATGTATTCAGTGGTAAGAAAGATATTGTCTATCCACTATATTCCCAGGAATTAAGCGATATAGTTCCAGGAATATACGGTCATGTGAAGCGCCCTGATATTTTAATTATGGAAGGAATTAATACCTTACAATTGCCAGAGAGTGGTCAAGTGGTGACTAGTGACTTTTTCGACTTTTCAATTTATATTGATGCGGATGAAGATAAAATTGAAAGTTGGTACATGCAGCGCTTTGAAAAAATTATGGCTATTAATAAGAATAAGCCAGATAATTACTATTATGAATTAGCTAATGGTCCAAAAGAAAAGGCGTTACAATTAGCTGAAGAAACCTGGCAGATGGTTAACTTGGTTAACCTGCGGCAATATATTGCTCCTACTAAGTCACGTGCTAATCTGATTCTACACAAGACAGATCATCATTTAATTGATCGTATCTTACTTCAGCGCTTTTAATTTGGTATACTAGATAATATGAAAACGATCTATTTATTTTTGATAAAGAAATTTGCCTTGCCTCCAGCGTATTAAAATTGAAAAAACTAGTCACAATTTTATACACAAAGGAGAAAAAAACATGGTGCAAGCAATTAATTTGAAAAAAGGTATGGTATTTAGTCAAGATGGTAAGTTGATCAGAGTATTGGCAGCTAACCACCACAAGCCTGGTAAGGGTAACACTGTTATGCAAATGGATTTGCGTGACGTTAAGAGTGGTGCCGTTGTTCACAAGACTATGCGTCCAACCGAAAAGGTAGACTTGGTAGAAATCGCAAAGAAAACTGCGCAATACCTTTATAACGAAGGTGACATCTACACTTTCATGGATACCGAAACTTATGAACAATACGAAGTTTCAAAAGATCAAATTGGTGATGATGTTAACTACTTGATTCCTAACATCAATGTTGATTTGGAATTCACTGATGCGGGTGAATTGATCGGTATCGAATTGCCAGCAACTGTTGTCTTGACTGTTAAGGAAACTCAACCTGAAATTAAGGGTGCTACTGCTGCAGGCGGTGGTAAGCCAGCAACTATGGAAACTGGGTTGGTGGTAACTGTTCCTGACTTTATCAAGGAAGGCGAAAAGTTAGTTATCAACACTGCTGAAGGTACGTACAAGTCACGTGCTAATGACTAATTAGTTTAATATAGAAAAAAACACCAGTATTGGGATTAATTTAACCCAAGCTGGTGTTTTTTCTAAAGCAAAATCAAAATAAGTGCGATCAAAGCTGGCAACATTTGTATTGCGAATATTTTTTTAGTTGCAGTAAAACCACCGAAGATTGCAACTACAACGATAAAGCTGAGAAGAATTGCCCAGACGTTAGTCAAAACAACGCCAGAAAACATGAAGTAGGAAAGAATAATTACTAATCCAAGCATGGCGTTATAAATCCCTTGGTTAGCCATTGAAACTTTAGCTTCTTTTTGCTTAACAAAATTAACAGTCATATCAAATGCTTTAGCTTGAGTCTCAGGCTTACCAAAAATTTCAAGTCCAGCAATTCCGAGGTGTTCGATTGCAACTATGAAAGTTAAAATCACACCGATAATATGTAATGTATTCATTATTACCCTCTCAATTTATAAATTATAGGAATTAACTATACCATTATTTTAGGCAAATGAAAAACCATCACTTAATAAAGTAATGGCTCATACGCTTAATCAACTTCGATTACTTTTTTGGTAACCGCATCAATCTTAACATCAGTATCGTTTGCGCCGTTTTCAACTTGTACTTCCCAAACTAAGCGACCGTCATCATATTCTAAAGTCCACTCAGTGGCGGTGCCTTTAGCGTGTTTTTCTGCAATTTGACTGGCCTTCTTGCGGCTAATAACGTTGTCTAAGTTAATTGGCTTTTGATTACGTTCATCAAGTTCGAGTTTTTGAGAAAAGCTGCGCAGAACCTTCCCAGTTTTCGCATCAATTGAAACTATGTATTCTTTGGAGTGGTCGAAACCTTCAATTTCGTAGACGTATTGCTGGTGCTCCTTCTTCAAAGATATTTCCTTTAATTCAGTTGCCTTGAAAGTTTTCTTGTATGTGTCAATAGCTTCTTTTTGACTGATTTTGATTGCCGGTGTCTTTTTAACAGAATTAGATGATGATGTAGTCTTATTTTCTTTAGTATTTGTAATTTTTGACTCTGGCTTAGTTGCTACGTTATCTTGAGAGTTAGTATTTGAGCAAGCAGCAGTAGTTAATAAAGCGGTAAAAATAGCACCGATAGAAAGAATTTTATTAACATTAGTTTTTTTCATATATGTACCTGCTTTCTGTATTTATATTTAAAAGTTGATACATATATTATATAAAAATATTGACGCTGTGTCATAACAAGCTGAATAGTTTATTAATTCTTAATTTTAGTCAAAAAAAGGCCGGTAAAACCAGCCTCAATTTCAATTATTCACCTTTGAAAGTGCCGTTTTCTACTTCACGGATGAAGTCAGCTAAGTGCTTGTAGTACACATCTGGATTATCAACCATATGGTGGTGGCCTCCATCAGGAGTGGTAACTAAGCGTGAGTTAGGAATTTCCTTTTGCATAGTCTTAGCAGTATCAATTGGCATAGTTTCGTTTTCACCAAAAGTGAGCAAAGTAGGAACCTTAATCTTGTGCAATTGATCTCTGAAGTGCCAGTCCTTAAGCTTACCAGTAATGACGAATTCATTATCGCCTTGGAATGCGTTATAAACGGCACTGCCGCCCAGATCCTTCAAGTGGTAAAGCTTAGAAGGCTGCTTACGGTCAACGAAGTTAATGTTCAAAATCTGAACATCGTCTTGATAACGTTGATTATCGTAGTCATTATTCTTTTCGCATTCGTGCATGAAGTCAATCTCGGTTTGTGGAAGGACTTCTTGACGGCGGCGATTTACTGCTTCAACGTATTCGTCAATTTCGTCAACCATTGAAGAAATAATAGCACCCTTTAAGTGTTGACCGTATTTAACAGCGTATTCTTGAACTAAAAGTCCGCCCCAACTTTGACCGATCAAGTAGAAGTTGTTGATGCCGAGTTTTTCACGAACTTCATCAACTTCGTCTAAGAAGTATTCATAAGTTAAATACTTATCGGCAATTTTGGGATCAGAGTAGTCAGGTTGGTCTGAATATAGTGAGCCAAGTTGGTCGTACATAGTAACTTGAACGTCTAAACCTTGCTTCTTAAGTTGTTCGGCAGTGTCTTCCCAATATTCGTGGTTGCCGCCAGGTCCGCCGTGAAGAGCTAATAAGTGGATATCGCCTTGACCTTGAGTGTTGGTCCACAAGTGATAACCGTTATCTAAAGTAATGATTTTAGTACCAGTTTTCATAATAATTTCCTTTCAAAAATAGTTAAGTTCATTCTACCATTTTAGCGCTAAGATTGAGAAAATGTGAATGTTTCGCGTATAATAGGGCAGTAAGACTAAATGAGGGGAAAATATGAGTTTAAAATATGCCAAAAAAAGCAAGGTGATCTGCTTTGCCATTCTAGCTGCAATTAAAGCCTGCAATATTGTCTTTGTAGCTTACATGATTCAAATTATGCTTAATGTTGCTTCATCAGGCTCGCGCGACTACATGCATTTGATTCGTTTAGCGCTTCTAACGGGTCTTGGACAAATGTGTTTTATGGCTAGCAACTTCGTCTATGAAACAGTTAAGATGGGGATCGTTAGAGATGTGAATCTGGTATTTAAAAGAGCCAATCTTGCTTACTTAGTAGACCAGGGAGACAGTGATATAAAAAATGGCTTGTCTTTAATGACAAATGACCTAAAGCAAATTGAGACTAACCGTATCAATGCTCAATTAGACATGATTTTGCAAGGCTTGTCATTTATCGGAGCTATCAGCTTTGCCTTTTATTCTTCTTGGCAAATGACAGTTGTCTTTGTTGTAGCAATGATTGCACCTGCCTTAGTACAGATGATTACTAGCCCAATAATTACTAAGAAGTCGAAGATCTGGGCTGATAAAAATGCTAATTATACACAGAACGTTTCTGATTCATTAAATGGTGCCCAATCAGCTAAGTTATATAATGTTAGCTCTAATGTGGTTACTCGTGCTGCTAAGGCTGCCCAAGATATGGAAAATGCTTTGCGAAACATGTCATTAACTCAGGCATGGGCGCTTGAATTAATTTATTCAGCAGCAGAAGTTTTCTGTTTCATCATTCCTTGTACAATCGGGGGAATCTTAATGATGCAGGGGCAACTTAAGGTTGGTACCTTAGTTATGATGGTAGATTTAGCGATGAATTTCATCACACCAGTTGTAACTTTGTTCAACGAATTCAATCAGGTGAAGTCAACTGTGCCGATGTGGGAAAAGACCAAAAAGGCACTGGACTATCAAGTTGTTGTGTCGAAGGAAAAAGTTGACCACTTCGATGGAATGTACATTAAGAGATTGTCTTATGTAACTAATTCTGATCACAAGCGTATTTTTAAGAATGTAGACTTGGAAGTAAAGCCGGGTGAAAAGGTTCTACTTATGGCGCCAAGTGGTTGGGGGAAGACAACGTTACTCAGATTGATGCTGGGAATTAAGAAGCCAGATGTAGGACAAATTTTATTAAACGACAAAGATGTGTCTGGAAATTGGGATAAGGCACATAATTTCTATTCCTATGTTAACCAAAAACCATTCATGTTCGATGATACCTTACGCTTTAATATTACTCTTGGAAGAGAAGTATCTGATGAAAGATTAGCAACTGTAATTCATGAAGCTGGGCTAGATGATCTAGTAAAGCAGCACGGGTTGGATTCTTCAGTTGGTGAAAATGGTAATAACTTGTCAGGTGGGCAGATTCAGCGGGTGGAAATTGCAAGAGCGTTATTATCCGGACGCCCGATTTTGCTAGCAGATGAAGCAACTAGTGCGCTTGATCCTAACTTGTCATTGGCAATTCACAAGACTTTGCTTGAGAATCCGAAGGTGGCAGTAGTGGAAGTTGCTCATAAGATTTCACCTGAAGAAAAGAAAATGTTTGATAAGATTGTCCATTTGGATAGTCGAACTGTTGAGAAAAAGATGTAAAGAAATAAGCATGTCACTACAACGTTGACATGCTTATTTTTGTGAAGATATTTAATTATCACTCTTTGTTTTTACTCCAAAGAATGTTGCAAAGGCGACTAAAGCTATGCTGAGTAAGCCAAATATGCTAGTAGCTTGTTCTTGCTTTCCCCCAGCTGCTGGTAAAGTAGTATTATCAGCTTTGCTTTCTTGAGTAGATTTTGAACTAACTTTTTGAGCAAGTGGAGCAATAGTTTCTTCTTTGTTAGATGAAGCAGTATGCACTGCAGAAGTTACTTTCTTTGTGTCTTCATCATGTAGTTCAACTTTTTCATGATCAGTTGAGCTTGAGTTAGACAGAAGATTCATGTATGGATTCGTTGGAGCCTGTGAAGTAGGCGGCTGGAGCGAATTTTCAGGATAAGTAGTATCTTCTGGAGTAGAAGGGGTTACCGGATTCGTTGGCTCTTCTGGGTTAGACTGTTCAGGCGCTGATGGCTGAACTGGTGTAGAAGGCTGCGGAATAATTGGATAGATCGGCAACATTGGAGAAGTTGTAGAATCAGGATTAGTGATTTGAGGCTCTGAAGGTTGTGGATTTGTAGGTTCTACTGGTTCAGTAGGATTTTCCGGCTTTTCAGGTTCCGATGGGTTCTCTGGCTCTTCTGGCTCACTTGGTTGTGGTCTTGGTGGAATCGGCTTGATCGGTGTAGTTGGTACTTGATCAGGCTTTGAATTAGTTGGGGGATGAGTCAAATCCCAACGATGTGTTTCTCCACCATCGACAATTACAGTTTGACCAATAATATTACCATCCACATTAACTTTAGCAGTAATTGTAGCATTAGGAGCTAGAATACTACCCATAAAAGGCGATTGGTTAGCAATTGTCACTTGACTGACATTAGTACCAAAGTTCCACAAGACTTTATTATGAAGTGGATTAGTTTCAGAACTACCGTGACTTGAGCCGTCTGCATAGGTTAACTTAACTTGAGTTGAAACGTTTAAATCTCCACGACTTGTGTTAACCACATTCAAAACGATATTTGGTCCGCCAGCTTCTGTGCTAATTCCCTTAATATGAATTGGGCGGTCAGAAGTAATGTATTGTGCATCAATTGTCACATAGACAGTGTTTTCAGTTGCACTAACATTACTGATGTCAATGTAGCGATTATTTTGGTCACTAAAATCTGCCACTACACCTTCTGTTTGAGTTTGAGAGCTAAAATTATTTGCTTTATCGTTTAATTTATCTAGCTCTTTTTTGAAGTCAATTAATTCTTCAGCTTTGATTACTTGATCGGCTTTAACCTGATCAAGCGTTACCCAATCGCCATTAACCATTACTTCTAAGCGGTGTGACTCGTTTGGTTTAGGACGATATTCAATTTCTGGGCCAAAAACTACGATTTTGTTGTCAGCAGTAAAAGCACCATTAGAAATTTGGTCAATTGAATTGACATAGTAAATATCGCCATAAGTTAAGTTAGTATTGGCGTTGTTGTTTGTACCAAAGTTACTACCATTAACATTTAATTTGTCAGCGGCAACGTTGCCGGCAACATGAGTTCCGTTTTGGATTGAGACATTTTGCCCAAACAAGTGGAAGGCACCGGCAATTCCTAAAAGATGATTTTTGTCGAGATCTTCCATAAATTGTTTGATTTCATCAAGTGAATTGGTATCAACTGTTGGCTTCTTTTTGTTTTCTTCTGAATCTACTGCTTCTTGACTAGAAGAATTATCTGTTTCGATTGTAGGACTAGAGGCTGGTGTGTCCTTTAGTTCTACCTTTTCTTCAATAGTCGTTTTATCCACAGATAGTTGTTCATCGCTCTTTGACACGTCTACATCTATATCTATATCACTTGTTTGAGAGTTATCTTGAGTATCTGAAGTTACTATTTCAGGATCAGTTCCAGCAACTTGCTCACTTGGAGTTTCTTGAATTGCTGCAGAAACGATCGGTAGAGCATTATTGGAAAGAATTCCTAAGCTTAGCAATACTGCAGCAGTTCCTGTAGTTAACTTACGAATTGCAAATTGCGTCTTTATTTTTTTAGACATTTGTTTCACCTCTTAATGTTCTATCAAAAAACAAATTTATATAGCATATTTTAAATGACACAATGTCACTTTTCAAGATAGAAAACTCATTTTTACCAAAAGTAAATAATTAGTCAGAATTAACTATAGCTTTTTTCTTGCGTTCAATTTTTATATATATTAAATTTATTATACGGTGACGTAGTGTCACAAACTAAAAGCTAAAATATAGACAGATGCTACATATAGATATAGGGGGCATTTATCATGACTGATAGAAAAAGGAAGATGAATAAACAAAGTAAAAATGATCAATCAAGAGTTGAGCGCAATGCTAAGAAAGTAGCGACAGGAACAGCTTCAGTTTTACTTAGTACTGGCTTAATGATGGGAAGCAATGCACGATCAGTTAAAGCTGGTTCGCGTCCGGAAGATGAAATCGTACAAGTTGTAGATAAGTCTGAAGAAAGCCCGCAAGAAGTTATTAAAGAATTTGCTAGTGAAGAAACGGCTGTTGCAACTGAAGCACAAGATGCTGCAGCTGAGGAAGTGCAGGTAGATACTGCTACTGAAGAAGCTCCAGCAGATGTTGCAGTAGAAGAAGTAGAAGTTGAGACGCAAGCAGCTAGTGAAAATGTTGAAGAAACTGTTTCAGACGACAAAGAAAATGTAAATGCTGAAGTGATTCAAGTTAAAGCAGCTCAGATTGAAGCAACTGGTGATAGCGAAAGCGGAACTGAGGTTGAAAGCCCAGTGGAATCTGCTGATTCAGGAGTAAAGTCAGAATGGACCGAACAAACTGATAAATTTAATGACCTTAGTAGCCAATTTGATACTAAGCTAAATGAACTTAAAGAAACTAAGACTGAAGAAGATTGGAAAACTAAGTATCAAGAAACTCAAGATCTTTGGAAGCAATTAGAAGACCAGTTGAAGAGTATCAATGATATCAACGTAACTGAGATCGATGGTACTAGTGGTGTTAGTTTAGATCAATGGAAAGAAAATAAGGATGATTTAGTTAAAAAGATTTCTGATTTTTTATCTGAGAGAAATAAAAAATTAGAAGACTATATTAAAGAACTTGATGCTATGGGCTTAAATGATAAAGATGCGATAGATCCATCTACTTTGAAACAAGATTTCCTTTTGGAACATCAAGATCCTGATAATCCTAAGTCATCGGTGAGTGTAGATTTTAATGTAGTTGGAGATAATGCTGTTGAAAAATTATCTGAGTCTCAATATGCTTCAACCTTAGGTAAAGATAAGTATATTTTTTATTTAGGTGGTGGGGCTGATAAGTATAAAGATAAAGAAGTTTTAACTATTACTTATATCACTGAAGATGAAACTATTTGGCACTACGGAAATACAATAATTAAGAGTATTAAAATTGCATTTTCGAATCCAGAGAATAATACCTGGAGTAGCTCTATTATATTTGGTACTGATCCGACAAATGGCTGGTGGTATTCAAATATGTCTGGTATTACAGCTAAGATGACTTTCTATGATAAAGATGGAAAACAGGTTACTTTTGAGCAAAATGCATATGTGACAATTTCATCACTTAATTCATATGGGCCAAGTAAAGGAAATACCTATAATAGCCAAAATCACGAAGAAGACTTGGGTTATGAAGGTGCCGAATTAAAAGTTGATAAAGAAAATGGTACTGATGGTGATTCAATCAAAATCCTTGAAAGTACAATTAAGCCAGAAGATGAAAATTCCAAGATAATACACGCGACTCCAGGTAGTAACAACTCTGAAATCTTTAATAATGAGATGGCTGGAGCGAATAATAAATATGCTGGCTGGGATGTTCGTGATAGTAAAACTGGCATTTATGGTGCAGGAGTATTTTGGATTAGTGGTAATTCAATTACTCTTCGGAGTTTTAAAGCAAACTCTGATGGTACGCCGTTTGAACGGGTCAGAGATGAAAATGGTAAACCTTTGGGTAAAGAGGGGAATAGCCAATCAGCCTGGTTTGTTTGGACAACCAAAGTACCAAAACTTACGATTGATACTGAGAATCCAGACGAAGATAAACTAAATGTGGACTGGAAAAATTACTTTATTCCTAGTGCAGTTGTTCACTACGTTGATGAAGAAACCGGAAAAGATGTAGATATTTCTTCTATCCTAACTGGTGAACCAGGTAAAACAATTGATTACTCATCTAGTGAAGTTTTAAAAAAACTAGAAGAACAAGGCTATGAAGTGGTTTCAAATGAATATGATTCAGAGGGCAAGAGTCCAGAATTTGCTCAAAATGATGGCACAGTTCACTACAAGATTGTTTTAAAGAAAAAGGCTGCCCCAGTCGATCCAAAACCTGATCCAGAGCCGACTGATCCAATTAATCCACAGCCTGATCCAGAGCCAACGCCTGCTCCAGATACTCCACAGCCGGATCAACCAACAGATCCGCAGCCTACTACTCCAGCTGCACCAGCTCCTGATAATGAAACTACGGATAGCGAGGATCCAGATAAGAGTGAACCTAGTGATGAGTCAATTTATGATAAAAATGTTCATTCTAACTCAGAAACTGAAAATCTGAAGGCTGATAAAGAAACGGTAGAAATAAATCCTCAGAATGATAGTGTATCTGGTGTTGTAAATTCTACTCAGAAAGAAAACCTCAATGAAGTAAGTTCAATGAAATCTGATGAGGAAAACACCTTACCACAAACTGGCGCAGAAAATGACAGTGTGCGTGAAATGCTTAGTGCATTAATTTCAGCTTTAGGTCTTGGTGGCATAGCTGGAACTAGAAAACGCAAGAAGAAAAATAACAAAAAGTAGAGTTTGTCAAAAATAAATAACGGTATTTAAAAAAGTGGCTTAATTTAAGCTGCTTTTTTTGCTACTAACAAAAAATAAATAAAAGTCAATGCTTGTATTGAAAAAATAGGCTGGTACACTAGATATCGATGTTTCTTTTTCAAAAGAAGCGGATAAGGCACAATATATTGTGAACCTAGCTAGATAGAGGAGAGTATGATAATGGAAAATAGACATGAGAATTATTTCGTTTGGTTGTTTAATCAGTTAAAGGGGTGGCCAGTTCAAAACTACTGCCTTTGGTTCTTCGCTTTCGGATTTCAATTAGCAATTTTGCTTCAAAATAAGATGGATGCGGTAACTCTAATTACCTTTATTGGAACTTTACTTGGAACACTTTGCGTATTAGCAATCAATGCGACGAAAGCAATCAACGGCTGGCTAGGCCTCATTTCCGCAGCTTGCTTTATTTATGCAGGCTGGTCAGCTAAGAACTATCTTTCCATTTTTGAACAAGTAGCTTACATTCTTACTTTAGATTTACCAGTTATCTTGTCAGTTAGATCATGGAATGACGATACTAAAAATCACCTTCGTAAGTTTGGTGCAAAGGAATGGATTGTCGCAATTGTCGGCACCATTGCAGTTTACTTAGTATCTGGTTACTTAATTGGTCGTTTTACCAACGATCCTCGTCCTTGGATTGATGCCATTAGTTTCGCCGTTTCACTTACTGCTGGAATTATGTGCTTTATGCGTTACAACAATCAATACTTCTGGTGGACTTTCAGTGGTATTTTCCAATTAATCCTTTGGGGAATTACCTTTGCACAAGGCGATGCAACTTTAGCAATGGCTGTTAACTCACTTATTTATGTAATTAACGATGTTTTAGCGTTCACTGTGTCACCATGGTTCAATATGGGTAGACGTCGTGAAGGTTTGAAAGAAATTAGAAATTAATAATTGCAAGTAGCAAATTAATTCAAAAGTTATCGAGAATTCGGTAGCTTTTTTATTTTTAAGCAAAAGAAAAATTTGAAGTTTAGGTATAACGAAAAAAGCTAGTTATCTATTAGAATAATTAAACTTTAAGAAAAATTAAAAGTGACGACGTGTCACTATAAAAAGAAAGGGCTTCCGTGTAAAATTATAATCATAGAGTAAAGTATATGATCATATAGATGTATATAATTTTTGACGGAGACTTTTATTATGACACGAGAAGAAAAAGAGACATCATAAGATTAAAAGAACAAAGAAGATGAGTTCCAGAAGTAAGAAAATTGCCGAAGGAACAGCTTCAGTACTACTTGGAACTGGCATCATGATGGGGGCAAATGTTCGTCCTGTTAAAGCTGCCGGCTCACGTGAAGATGAGATTACGGAAGTAGAGACTGCGAATGTATTATCTAACGAAAAGGCTAGTGTACGAATTGGCGTTAAGCAGATAGCTAAAGATACGCAAACTGAACAATTGAATACTAATGAAACTGCAGCGGATGTTGCAGAGAGTAATGAAGTACAAATTACTACGCAAAGTGATGACGTAGTAAATGAAGGTGCAGTGCAAGGTTCTGAAACTACAAGTGCTAATAATACGCAAGCTGCATCAACAGAGGGAATTAGTGAACAACAAGCAAGTTCTGATAACCAACAGATTTCCAATTCTGTAGGTGAAAGCGATAATAATGGAGCTGATGTAAATCCTCAAACGAACCAAGCTTCTAATTCCGGTGGTTTAGTAGGAGCTAATGAAAAAGTAACTGCTGATAATACTAGAGCAGGCGATGAGGATCATACGGCCATAATTACACCAAAGCCGGGTGAATCTGATTCTGAAAATAAAGCAGAAGAAGCGAATACCACAGAGCGTGAAAAATTAGAAACAAAAGTCAATGAACTTTTGGAAAAAGTTAAGGATCTAGAAGGAGCAACTATTACTCCTACGGATCCAAATACAGCTGATTTTAATGCTAATGTTGATACTTTAAATTCAGTGATTAGTAAGTTATCAGAATATACAGATGATCAAATTTCTAAGTTAGAAACTGCTATAAATAAATTTATTACTGATCTAAATGATTACAATACTAACAAGGCAGCATATGAAAAATTTATGGCTGATCTTGAAAAATACGGTTTATATAACAAAGAAAGTGATATTAATCCAGATAAATTAACTCAAGACCTTGTCTTCGGTAAAGAAACTAACGCTAAAGTTGAAATTGATTCTTTGGACCATAATTATGTGACTATTGGAGATAAGAATCAAGATGCAGATAAGATGAAATTCTTAAATCACTTTGTTGCGATTAAACAAGATGTAGTAGAAGGCGATATCTTTAAGCTTATTTATACTGATCTGAACAACACTAGTTATAATGGCGAAAAAATTACCAAACTTGAATTAACATTTAGTGGTTGGGAACATAGTGAAAACTATAAATCGAATAAAGGGAAGCCAGCAGGTATTTACTTTTCTAATGATCCATCAAAGGGCTTCTGGTATGTAAACACTAAAGGCGTAACTATGGAAATGGTTCTATATTCTGGTGAAGGTGAGAATCAACATGTTGTTACTTTAGGTGATAATGCATATGTTGTTCTTAATTCAATGAATAGTGAAGGTAATGAAGGTGCGCAATATGAGTACATTGAAAAGGCTCAGATTATTAATGGCTCAGATTACAGCGGATATGGTGTTGCTTTACCAGAATCTGCAGTAAATATTCATGATGGTTCAAGCAGTGGAATCACTGGTGGCGGTGATATTTTATATGCTGATGAGTACATTAATCTTTTGGCTAAAACTGGTAATCTTACAGATAGTGAGAAACAGGCAATTAAAAGAATTTGGGGTGAAGAAAAGGGACAATTCTTAATTGATAATTATAGTGGCTGGGATGCAACTCCTGATGACAAGAACTATGCAAGTCTTGTTAATAGAAAGATCTTTGCTACAGGGATGTTCAAAGTTAGTGGTAATAGAATAAAAATTAGATTTAGTAATAATGTCAACGCTGGTTGGTCAACCTACTCAAGCCAACTTCCATCTCTTAACTTTAAGGCTGAACAACCGACTGCTAACTTAACTTACACTCCAGGTGAAATCGTAATGGATAAATCTTCTGTTACTATTCACTATATAGATGTTAATGGTTTATCAGAAACTGAATATGAGCAAAATAGGGATGCTAATGAACTTATATTCCAAGAATTTAATGATTTATGTTTGAACGGAACATATAGCATTAGTAATTTATGGAATTGGGAAGCGCAAGGATACAAATTAGTAAAACAAGATAATCTTGAAAATTTCAAAGTTATTGATGGTACGCAGGATCTATATATTTACTTAGATCACAAAACAAAATCTATCCATCGTGATGGTGCTGTTGAGCAGGTGATTCACTATCGAGTTAAGGGCAATGACTCAATAACATTAAAGGATGACTATAAAGCGACATTAACTTATGGACAAGATGGCATACATGATTTGGTCGATGATGTCGATATTTGGGATAGTGAATGGAAATTAGAGCTTACATTTGCAGGAGTAGATAGTGATGAGGTCATCGATCACTATCACTTAGTTCAAAAGGATAAAGATAAGACTGTAGGGCCTATTTCTGTAATTGTGAATACATCGAATTTTGATAATCCTCCAAAACAAGAGTACACGGTTTACTATACAAATAATCAAATGAGTGATGTTAGTCGCAATAAGGTAGTTCATCAAGTCATTGAATATAAGGCAGAAGATGGCACTGATTTAGGGTATGCCAAGTATGAAGCAGACTTAACATTTACTCAGACTGGTAAGATAGATACTTATACACAAGAGTATATTTGGGATGGAGAATGGACACCAAAGCAAAGCTTTACGGAAGTGCTTAGTCCGAAGTTTATTAATAATTATCACTTAAAAAATGATAGTGATGCTAGTGTAGGTCCATTTGAAATTGAAGTCACTAATGATAATTGTGAAAAAACTCTAGATAAAAATTATGTAGTTCTCTACGTGCCTAACGAAATAGTAGATGCTGAGCGTAAAAAAGAGGTACATCAAACAATTCATTATTATGTAGATGGCACTACAGAAAAATTGAAAGATGATTATACAGCAACATTAGTATTTACTCAAACTGGTAAGTGGGATAAAGACAGAAATACCTATACTTGGGATGGAGACTGGACTCAAACTGAAACTTTTGCTGCAGTGAAAAGTGATGACATCATTGATCGTTATCACTTAAAGTTTGAAATTGATAAAAATGTTGCAGCAATTCAAAAAACAGTAACTAATGCTAACTTCAATGATGATGGGCTAGATGAAGAATATACAGTCTACTATGTAGCTAATCCAACTGAGACAGTCTATCGTGATAAAACAGTTACTGAAACTATTCATTATGTTTATGGTAGTCAAGATGGTGATAAAGTCGCCAATGATTACGTTGCAACATTAACTTGCAAGCAAGACGGTATTAAAGATACTTTAAATGCTAATATGCCCGTGATATGGAATACTAACTGGGGAGAAACTTTGAGATTTGACGCTGTAACGAGTCCCCAAATTACTAATTGTCATACAGAAACTATAGAGGTAAAGATTCAAACCGTTACAGTAACTAATGATACGTTTGGTAACGATCAAAATATAGAAATCTATGTCATCTATGTGGCTAATGGGACAGAAACTAAACAAGAAACAAATGAAGTGCATCGAGTAGTTCACTATGTGGACGAAGAAGGTAATGAAATCCATACTCCTAGTGATGAAGCTACAATTGTTTTTGAAAGAGATATCGTGGTAGATGCAGTAGATGGTCGTACGATTTCAATTGGTGAATGGAGACCAAAAACGACAAATGCATTTGATGCTGTAGAGAGTCCAGATATAACTAATTGGGTTTTAAAAGATGAAAAGGATAAGACCGCTGGAGCACATACAGATGTAAAAGCTGAAAGTGGCACTATTCACGACTATGTAGTCTATGTCCATGATACAGAAACAATCTCCCGTGATAAGACGGTGACGCAAACAATTCACTATGTCTATGAAAACGGTGATCCAGCTCATGAGGATTACACAGTAACGTTAACTTTCACCCAAACTGGTGTGAGAGATAAGGTGACTGGTGTAGAAACATGGGACGAAAATTGGACGCAGACTCAAACTTTCCAAACTAAAGGAAGTCCGGAAATTGCAGGTTATACAGCAGACAAAAAAGAAGTAGGTCCATATGAGATAACTGTGAATGATGGCAATTTTGGTGAAAACTTGGATAAAGAAGATACTGTAACCTATAAGGTAAATTCAGTAACTCCAGATCCAGGAACTGATCCAAACCCAGATCCACAGCCTACTGTTCCAGATCCTACGCCAACCCCAACACCGGATCCAGAACGTCCGCTTCCAGAAGAACCGACTAATCCTTCTAATCCAGCTGAAGATGACAACGAAAATCATGACAATGATGAAAATCCTAGTTCATCTTCACATAAGGTGGAAACAAACAGAAGCGATACTAACAATGGAAAAGTAGGTTCGATTGCTGACACTACTAAGAGCGATAAGCAAACTTCACCACAGAATCTTTCAAATAATAATGGTGGAACTGATCAAGTAAAAACTAATGTAAAACAAGATGATCAGGCAACTTTACCAGCTACTGGTGAGAAGGAAGATGACGTTGCTAAGCTGATGAGTGGGTTGTCCGCTGCATTAGGACTTACAGGCTTAGTTGCAGCTTCTAGAAGACGTAAAGTAACCGCAAAAAGAAATAGAAAAAACAAAAAACATGGTAAATAAGCGTTAAAGATTAACTCTTAAATTTGTTCATAACATACATATTAGGGAGCAAGAAGTTTTCTTGCTCTCTTTTTTTGGTTAAAATAGAACATATGTAAGACTTAACAAAAGAAGGTAAAGCCTATGGTAGATTATGATTTTGACTATATCAAAGATAAATTTATCTCCTACTGCAAGATGAACACGCGCTCATACGAAACAAATAACGATGTTCCTACTAGTCCAGGACAAGTCGCGCTATTAAAAGAATTAGAGCAAGAACTCAAAAGATTAGGATTAACAGAAATTTCTTATTCGGATAAAGACGCTTACGTTGTTGGGAAAATTCCAGCTAATATCTCTAATCCATCCGCACCAATCGGGTTTGTTGCTCATGTTGACACTGCTGACTTCAATGCGGAGAATATCAGACCGCAGATTCATGAAAATTATGATGGTAAGGATATCGAATTAGGTCATGGCTATACTTTGTCCAGCGCAGAGTTTCCATCCCTCAAGAAGGTTATTGGTCACACATTAATCACGGCTTCTGGTGATACTTTGCTTGGTGCAGATGACAAGGCCGGAATTGCTGGCTTACTCGGCATGACAAAATATTTGCAAGAAAATACCAGCATTGATCATGGTGATATTTGGATAGCCTTTGGTCCTGACGAAGAAATCGGCAAAGGTGCTGCAAGATTTGATGTTAGCCGCTTTCCAGTTGAATTTGCCTATACGCTTGATAACGGCGATCCAGGCGATATAGCTTATGAAACTTTCAACGCTGCTAGTGCTAAAGTAAAGTTCAGAGGCACTGTAGTTCACCCTGGTGAAGCATATGGTTTGATGGTCAATGCAGCACTTCTTGCTAACGAATTTATTTCGGGTCTGCCCAAAGATTTCGTCCCTGAAAAGAGTAAGGACTACCAAGGCTACATTCTAGTTTTGAAAAACAACGGCAACGTTGACCACGCCGAAGTCGACTTGATTATCCGCGATTTTGACACCGATCACTTCTTAGCGATGAAGGAATTAGTGACTAACTTGGTTAAGCAGCTCAATGAAAAATATGGCGACCGCGTCGAACTGGAAATGCATGATCAATACCGTTCACCTGGCGATCTTATTAAGAAGAATCCGTACATTGTCAACTTGGTTCATCATGCGTATGAAAAGATGGGGTTGTCTATTCACCATATTCCGTTTCGCGGCGGCACCGATGGCGACTTTATCAGTGAAAAAGGCATCCCTACGCCGAACTTGTTCAACGGCGGGGCTAATTTCCACGGCCGCTACGAATATGCGACTGTTGAAAATATGATTTTGTTAGCTCAAACTTTAACTACGATTGTGACTGAACATGTTAAATTAGATCAAAATCGTGATGAAACGCCACTTAAGCGATAGTTTTTTATAAAAGGACACAAAAAATGACAGATTATTCTACAGCAAAAAAATGGTTTAAAGATAGTGATGCAGTGATTGTAACTGCAGGTAATGGTCTCTCTCAAGAAGAAGGGCTAGACATCTTAAGTGAAGAAGACTTCGATAACCGCTATGGCGAGATTGCCGAAAAATATGATGTTCATACAATTGGCGATGCTCTTGATAAGAAGTTTGATTCTTGGGATGAACAGTGGCAATTCTGGAGTAAGTTGATTAATGATTATTCTTTGAATTATGAAATCAGCCCAAGCATGAAGCGACTTAAGCAGTTGCTTGAGGGCAAGGAATATTTTATCGCTACCAGTACGTTTGCCCATTTCTTTGAAAATGCGGACTTTAACCAAAATCGGATTTTTGATGTTTTTGGTGATTGGACTAAGATACAATGCTCCAGTGGCATTAACCATGGCCAAAAAGATGATCGCGAAGTAGTAAAGAAGTACCTTGAAGGTAAGGGTGAAGTGCCTAAATGTGATGTCTGCAATAGCCCAATGGAATTGCATATGCCACTTAATGCTCATTTCTTCCCTGATACTGATGCTAACACTAGACTTCGCTGGTTCTTGACTGGTAATGAAGATAAGAAGGTTACTGTGTTAGAACTAGGCGTTGACGAAACTAGTCCACAACTACTTGATCCAATGGTTGATTTAGTAAAGCAATTTCCATCATGGCACTATGTGGCTGCGGACTTAGATGAAGAAGACTTGCCCGATGATGTACAAAAGCAGAGTTTAGCCTGTAGTAGCAATATCCACGATTTTTTGAAAGAATTGGTTGATTAATTTATGAGTATTTTAGTTGAAAATGGTGTGTTAAAAGTCTCTGGTGCACAAGATAAATTGCGGCAAAAAGGGCAAGAAAAACCTGATTTTTTGTCAGATTATACCCTAATTGATATTGAAACTACGGGTCTTAGTCCATTTCGTGATCGCGTGACTGAACTTGGCGGCATCAAGGTACGCAATGGTGAAATTGTTGATGAATACAGCCACTTGGTAGCTTATAGCGGCTCAAACAAGGTGCCAGCTTTCATTACTAAGTTAAACGGTATTACTGAAGAAAAAATTGTTAACGAAGGTGTGGCAGTAGATGAAGCAATTCATGATTTCAGAAACTTTATTGGTGATGACGTTATTATCGGCTACAACGTGAATTTTGACTTGAATTTTGTCTATGATTTAGCTAAAAAATACGGTGAAGCTCTCTTAACTAATGACTATGTCGATGTTCTTCGCCTGGCTCGTGCATATTATCCTAAAGAGCGCCACAATCGCTTGATCGATTGCATGCAAAGAGCGGGAATTGCACAAGTTGAACAACACCGCGGTTTAGACGATTCAATTGATACTAAGAAAGTCTACGATGACTTCAGAGAAAATTTCACCCCAGAATTACTTGAAAATGCCAAAAATAAGATCAAAAATTTGAATTTAACTGAAGGCGAACTCAATCCTTGGGAATTAGGCTTCCGCAACCCAGTTAACAATAAGAAGGTCGTTTTAAATGGGCACATTCATATGGATCAAGATGATGCTGAAAAGATGATCAACAACATGGGCGGGCAAGCGCAAGACGATTTAACTGCAGCAACTAACTATCTGATTATGGGCGATCATGATTTCTTCAATCGTAATAATGAAGCCTTAACTAAGGCAAGCGAATTGAACAAAGAAGGCGGACAGATCAAGCGGTTATCCGAGAGCTTTTTCTTAAGTATGCTAGACGATTGGGCAAGGAGTTAATATGGCAAAGAGAAGACGTAAAAAGACTGGCAGCACCCTGATTTCAACATTAGTCTTAATTGTCGTGATTGCTTGGGGTGTTTATACTCGCGGAGGGACCGATCCTAACGGTACTGATAAGTTATTTCAAGGTTTGTCGAACTCGACTAGTTCAATTTCAAATAAAATTAGCGATGCAACTACAGCTAAGAGTAAGTATGGTGGCTTATCTAAAACTGATTACGAAAAACTTGCTAAAGTTGATTTTAAAAGTGGATGCAAGGCATATGTCTATGTGAACCACAATCGTTCAACCTTGATTAAAAATGCTTGGACTGTCAACCGGGTTATCTATTCTAACTTGGATAGTTTAAACCGGACATCGCATTCTAATACCGGTTTTCTTGAAAAAAGAAATGTTGCTAATGATAGCTTGAGAGTAAGGCAGTTCGTTGAACCGACTGCTTGGCATTATAATCGTAGAAATGGTACGCAAATTTATAATCGTGGGCATTTAATCGCTTATTCAGTATCTGCTGGCATCGATCAAGATGGTAACTATAATCCAAATAATCAATCCGGTGATCAAAATAATCCTAAGAACTTGTTTACTCAATCGGCTTTTTCTAACCAAAAGATTCAAACGATTTTTGAAGCAAAAGTCAGAAAAGCTTTGCGAGAAAACAAAAAAGTTATTTATCAAGCTACGCCAATTTTCCGTGGAAATGAATTGATGGCGCGTGGGATCAACCTGCAAGCTATTTCAACTGATGGAAGTTTAAACTTCAATGTCTATTTATTCAATGTGCAACCTGGATATGTTTTCAACTATAATAATGGCCGCGCAAAAGTTGATCGCGCCATGAAGGTCAATGAATAGTAGAATAGTAATTATTAGGATTAAGAAAGAAGTAGCACAATGAAAAAAGATAACTGTACAGCAATGCTCGTTGGTAAAAATGCTTCAATTGACGGTTCAACGATGATCGCCCGTGATGAAGATGGCTACGGAGGCATTAATGAAAAAATTTTCGTCGTAAACAAAGCTCGTCATTATGATGAAGACTATGTTTCTAAATACAACGGCTTCAAGATGCACCTTGAAGGTGATGGCTGCCGCTATACTGCAGTACCTACTGCTGATGATTCAGAAGGACGCTGGGATGAACAAGGGATTAACGAATATAACGTTGCTATGTCAGCCACTGAAACTGAAGCAACTAACGCTCGCTGTTTGGGCCACGACCCATTAGTTGAAGATGGAATTAATGAAGACTCCATGCTTTACCTCGTTTTGCCATTTGTTAAGACTGCCCGTGAAGGGGTTAAGCGCCTTGGTGAATTGATTGAAAAATACGGTACTGGTGAAACAAACGGAATCGCCTTTTCAGATCATGATGAAGTTTGGTATTTTGAAACTGCAGCTGGTCACCAATGGGTTGCTGCACGAATTCCAGATGATTCATATGCAATTTGCCCTAACATTATGGTGATTCAAAATATTGACTTTGATGATCCAGATAACTTCATGTATGCTTCGACTATTCGTGATTTTGTCGAAAAACATCATTTGAATAATAGCCAAGATGGTAGCTTTAACTTCCGCGATATTTTTGGAACCAAAGATGAAGCAGATGCTTTCTACAACACTCCAAGAACTTGGTATGGTCAAAAGTTGTTCAACCCAAGTATTGAACAAGACCCAACCAGTCAAGAAATGCCATTCACTCGTGTTCCTGAAAAGAAGATCGGCGTTGAAGATGTGCAAAAATTCTTGACTAGTCACTACAACGGTACTCCATATGATCCAATGGACACTTATTCTTCTGGGGATGAAAAAGAGCAAAAGATGTTCCGTTCAATTGCTTTAGATAGAAATCAAGAGTCCAGCATTTTGCAAATCAGAAATGATGTGCAAAAGGAAATGGCTGGGATTCAATGGCTTAACATGGGCTTTTATGCTTATTCACCATATGTTCCTTTCTATACTAATATTGAAGACACCCCAGAAAATTATAAGGTGGCTGAACACACTGTTGATCCAGACCGCAGTGCATACTGGATGTACAAGACGCTGCAAGTGTTGGTTGAACCACGTTATCATCAATACGTTTACCAAGTTAATAATTACCGTGATGAATGCCAAGAAGCAGGAATTATCAGCATTGATCATGCTGATGAGAAGGCCAAGCAACTTTCAGGTGATCAGTTGACTAGTTTCTTAACTAGTGCAAATGAAGAAATTGCTAGAGTTATTACAGATAAGACAAGAGCATTGATAAGTGACTTAATTCGGCAAGCTTTAAATAGTTCAAAATATCAATTTGAACGCGGTGACAATTTGTAAAGAGATTGTTCGGAAAAAATATTAGAATATATTAAAAAAATAAAAGAAGACTACAAGAATCGTAGCCTTCTTTTTGTTTGCATAACACAATATCTTGTAAAGACGAACAAAAATCAATCTTATTAAATTATAATCGCGAAAAATAGAGAAAAATATGATTATTTCACAAAATGTTTCATGGAACTTTTACTAAATTACGAATCATTTTTCATAAAATGTTTGAGCTTTTGACAATAATAGCCTAAAATGAGATAAGAAATTAAATTTAAAATCAAGATATTGTGGTGTTAAATATGAATGTCGAAAAATTTGTCGAAGTAAAAAATCTACGCAAGGTCTACGATAATGGACATCAAGCAATCAAAGATGTTAGCTTTTCAGTCAAAAAAGGCGACCTTGTGTGTTTATTAGGTCCATCAGGATGCGGGAAAACTACTATTTTAAACATTCTCGCCGGCCTACTTAATCCAACAAGTGGCGAAATTCTATTTGACGGCAAGTCCGTTGTCAATACTGCGTCAAAGGACCGCCAGATTGGGTATGTTTTCCAAAACTACGCTTTATATCCTCATATGACAGTTCTTCAAAATGTCATGTTCCCATTAACTGTTGGTAAGGATAAGCGTCCAAAAGACGAAGCCGAAGCAACCGCACGTAAATACATGGAATTGACACAAATTACCGAATTAGCTGATCAAAAACCTGGCCAACTTTCTGGTGGTCAACAGCAGCGTGTGGCAATTGCCCGTGCGCTTGTGCAAGAACCTAAGATTTTACTTATGGACGAACCATTAAGTAACTTGGATGCACGTCTTCGCTTGAAGATCCGTGAAGAAATCCGTGCTTTAGTTAAAGAAGTAGGGATTACCACCTTATTTGTTACCCACGATCAAGAAGAAGCCTTGTCAATTGGTGACAAGATCATCTTGTTTAACGAAGGTGTCATCCAACAAGATGATCTAGGTCAAAACTTCTATCTTGAACCAAATAACTACTTTGTTGCTAACTTTGTTGGTAATCCAGTTATTGATAACTTCAAAATTAAGGTTGAAGGTGGCAAGATTGTTGGTTCAAACTTTGAATTAAACATTAGTGACCTTGATTCAGATCGCTTCAAACGTGAATTGACTGATGGTGAATATTGGTTATCAGTTCGTCCAGAAAATATTGTTCCTGCTGAAAGTGGACACATGTCAGCTAAGATTGATGATGTGGAATTGATCGGTCGTGAACGTATTTTGAAATTTAATCATGATGGTCTTCAGGCACGTTCATTAGTTGATTTGGAACAGCCAATTAAGCCAGGTGATCAAGTTAACTTAAAGATGCGTCTTGATCGTGTCTTCATTTTCACCCCAGAAGGAGAGCGTGTTTACTAATGAAGCAGAATCAAAAACGAGCTTGGCTCTTTTTAGCGCCGACCATTATTTTTGTGACTTGTTTTAGCATTTATCCAATTTTGCGGGCCTTTATCATGAGTTTTCAAAGTGGTCCTTTGATTAACCTCTCTTGGAGCGGACTCAGTAACTATCAATATATTTTCAAGGATCCGGAATTTTGGTTGGCAATTAAGAATACTTTCTTATATGCCGTAATTTCGGTGCCAGTTGCTTTAGCAATTTCAATTCTTTTGGCATGGTTGATTTTTAGTAAAGTAAAGAATAAGTCATTTTTTGAAACGACCTTCTTCATGCCTTATGTTACTTCAACTATCGCTATCGGGATTGTCTTTCGTTATATCTTCAACGGTGAATATGGTCTGCTTAACTTTGTTTTAAGAGCACTGCATTTGCCAGCACCTAACTGGATTGATGATCCGGCGATGTCACTGACAACGATTATTCTTTTTGGGATCTGGACTTCTTTAGCTTTCAATATCGTCATCTTGATGGGAGCTTTAAGAAATATCGATCCAAATTACTACACAATTGCTGATATGTACGGTGCCTCTGGGACTGAAAAGTTCTGGCGCATCACTATGCCACAATTAGTGCCAACTATCGCTTTCTTATTAACAATGAATATTATTGCTGCCTTCAAGATCTATACTTCAGTTTATGCCTTATTCAACGGACAAGCTGGGGTCGGAAATTCCGCTACTACCGCAGTGTTCTACATTTATAACAAATTCCAAATCGTTGGAACACCTGGTGTCGCAATGGCTGCAACAGTAGTATTATTCTTAATCATTTTATTCATTACTTTCTTACAACGTAAGATGATGAAGAAGATCGGGGAGCAATAAGATGAAAAAAATTCGTTGGGGCGTAGTAATTGCGTATATTATCCTTGCTTTCTTTGCAATTATTACTGTCTTTCCTTTCATTTATATGATTTTGGGCGGTTTGATGACTTTCCAAGAAACCACTACAATTCCGCCAACAATTTTTCCAAAGAATCCGCAATGGAGTAACTATGCTAAGGTCTTCCAGCAAGCTCCGTTTGCTCGCTATTTCTTAAACACTTTTATCACAGCAAGTGTAACGACAATTGTCAGTTTGTTTAACTCAATTTTAGGTGCATTTGCCATGGTTAACTTGCACTTTAAGGGTAAAAATTTTGTTCAAATTATTTTACTTTCCTTATTAATGGTGCCAGGTGAAGCAATTATCTTTACTAACTACAACACAATTGCTCAGATGGGCCTGCTTAACACCTACCTTGGTTTGGTTTTACCATTTTTAACTTCTATCTTCTACATGTACTATCTTCAAAGTTACTTTGGTTCAATTTCTAAGACAATTTACAAAGCTTCAATGATCGATGGTGCTAATGATTGGGAATTTATCTGGAAAATCTTAGTACCAATGTCAAAGGGTGGCTTGTTCACAGTTGGTTTATTGAGCTTTATTTCAGGATGGAATTCCTTCCTTTGGCCATTATTGGTTACCAACGAAGATACGATGAGATTACTTAACAACGGGTTGACCTCATTTGCTTCTGATGCTGGTAGTTCAACGCAATTACAACTGGCTGCAGCTACCTTAACGGTCTTGCCAATTTTGATTTTGTACTTCATCTTTAGAAAACAAATTATTAGAGGGGTAGTCCGCAATGACCTTAAAGGATAAAACAACAGTAACTTTTTATAATGGCTTAACAACCATTGGCGGTCCGATGATCGAAGTGGCATACAATGATTCACATATCTTGTTTGATCTTGGCGAGGTTTATCGTCCAGAATTAGGCTTGAAGTTAGAAGACGAAGACTTTGAGACTTTGATCAAGTATCAGTTGATTGGGGATGTGCCAGACTTTTATGATGAAAAAGTTACTGGTAAAAAAATCGATACTGATCGCTGGAAACACAGTGCAGCTTACATTTCACACTTACACTTAGACCACAGTAAGGCTTTGAACTTACTTGATCCAAGTATTCCACTTTATGCTGGTCCCAATACTGCATATATGCTTCCGGCATTGAACGAACATGGTGATTTTCTCTTGCCAGCAGCAGGTCATGATAAAACTTACACGCGTGACATTATTGCGGCTGAATACAAGAAACCAATTGAGGTTGGCGAGATCACCATGGAGATTTGGCCAAGTGATCACGATGCTTATGGCGCAACTGGCTTAATTGTAAAGACGCCTGATAAGAAGATTGCCTTCACTGGTGATATTCGCCTTCATGGCTATCATCCAGATTGGGTGCACGAATGGCTCCAGGCTGCAAAAGGAAGCGACATGTTCATTATCGAAGGTACTGGTGTTTCTTGGCCTGAGCGAAAGCAAGAAAGCAGCGAAGAATTCACTGGTCCTAAGAATGAAAATGAATTGACTGAAGAAATTATTCGCTTGCAAAATGCCAATCCAAAGCGCCAGATTACTTTTAATACTTATCCTACTAATGTGGAGCGTCTACTTAGAATTATTTCAGACTCTCCAAGAAAAGTTGTGCTGCATGCAAAACGTGCTCACTTACTTAAGCAGAGTTTGAATAAGGACTTTCCATTTTATTACTTGCCAGGGGAAGCAAAATTTGATGATCTAAAGCCTGAACTTGAGGTGTCTTATGACGACTTGATTGCTGATGATCATCAATACCTCTGGCAAGCGGTTGCAAATTATGATCAACTTCAAGAGGGCGGTTTGTACATTCACTCAAATGCTGAACCGCTTGGTGATTTTGATCCGGCTTACAAGCCATTTGTTGAGCAATTTGCTCAAAGAGGGATTGAATATTTGGCTTTGCGTTGCTCCGGTCACGCAGATGAAGCTGAATTAAAGGAAATCATTAGCGAGGTTCAACCCAAGCTGTTAGTACCGGTGCACACATTGCATCCGGAGCTTGAAGAGAACCCATATGGAAAACGGATTTTACCTGAGCGTGGTCAAATAGTCACGCTTTAGTGAATCAAAAAATGTTATTTAGTTTTATTTTTTTGGGAGGATTTATCCACAATGAAGATTAGTAAAAAGCTTGCTGCTGTTGCAATTGCCGGCTTGGCACTAGTTACTGCTGCTTGTTCAAATGGCGGTAGTAATTCATCAAGTAGTTCTGACAAGATTCCATCAAAGATCACTAAGAAGACTACTGTTGTTTTCTGGCATGGAATGACTGGTGTGCAACAATCAACTTTGCAAAGTTTGACTAAGGAATTCGAAAAGAAGAATCCAAAGATTAACATTAAGCTTGAAAATCAAGGTGCTTACAACGATTTACAAGCTAAGATCAACTCAACCTTGCAATCACCAAAGAACTTGCCAACAATTACTCAAGCTTACCCAGGTTGGCTTTGGAACGCTGCACAAAACAAGATGCTTGTTAACTTAACACCATACATCAACAACAAGAATGTTGGTTGGGGTAGTGCTAAGGCATCAGACATCAGAACAGAACTTCTTGATGGTGCTAAGATCAAGGGTACGCAATACGGTATTCCATTTAACAAGTCTATTGAAACTTTAACTTACAATGCTGATATGTTTAAGAAGTACGGCATTAAGAAAGTTCCTACTACTATGGAAGAACTTAAGCAAGTTTCAGAAACTATCTACAAGAAGAGTAACCACAAGGTTGTAGGTGCAGGTTTTGATTCCCTTTCTAACTACTACACTCTTGGTATGAAGGACGAAGGCGTTAACTTCTCAGACAAGATTAACTTTAGCGGTTCAACTTCTAAGAAGGTTATTAACTACTACGCTGATGGTATCAAGAAGGGTTACTTCAGAGTAGCTGGTTCAGAACACTACTTATCAGGTCCATTTGCTAACCAAAAGGTTGCAATGTTTATTGGTACCTCTGCAGGTGAAGGCTTTGTTAAGCAAGGTGTAGGCAACAAGTTCACTTACGATGTTGCTCCACGTCCTAGTAAATACACTATGCAACAAGGTACTGACATTTACATGTTCAATCAATCAACTGCTGAACAAAAAGCTGCTGCATTTAAGTACATTAAGTTCTTAGTATCTAAGTCAAGCCAACTTAAGTGGGCTAACGCTACTGGTTACATCCCAGTTAACAACGCTGTTATCAATTCAAGTGCTTACAAGAGCAACAAGAGCATCAAGCTTCCAGCTAAGCTTTCAGATGCTATGAAGAACTTGTACAGTGTTCCTGTAGAAAAGAACTCAAACGCTGCATACTCACAATTGAACAGCATTATGCAAACTATTTTGTCTGATGCACAAAAGGGTCAAAATGTTAACAATGCTATTAACTCAGGCAAGGCAAAATTTGATGCTGCTTGGAAGCAATAAAACTAAATAGCAAATTATAAAATCTTAAAACAGACCATTTAGGTCTGTTTTTTTTGCATGATAAAATGTTACTATAGATAAGTTAGATGTAATTGTTTTTTTAAAAGGGTAGAGGTGAGAGCTAGTTGATTAGACAACAAAGTTTTCCAGTAGAAACTAAATATAAATGGTACGACATCAGCAATTTAAGCGAGCAAGACAGCATTAAGTTGCAAGACGATTTCAATTTCACGCCGGATATTATCTCTTATATTTCTGACCGTCACGAACGTCCCCACTATGACTATGACTTGCATACACGCAGTCACTTGCTTGTTTATGATGTTCCAATTTGGCCAACTAACTCAATTAAGCACTTTACTTCTCATCCAATCACTTTTTTGGTAGTAGGAGAAAATGTTTTTACTTTCCATACGGAATCGACCAGTTATGTCTTTGATGAATTCAATGATGATCGCATGCGTTCCCGCCTTTCTGAAGCAAAGGATGTTACCGAGTTATTAATGATTTTTCTTTTGTATGCTTCTCAATACTTCCAGCGTGCAGTAACACAATTGGACGTGGAAAGAAACAGTTTAGATCAAAAATTATCTGATGATATCGACAACAAGGACTTGGTAGAATTATCAAATATTGAAAAGAGTTTGGTCTACTTATCAAGCTCAATTCAAACTGACTTAATGATGCTTCACAGTTTGGATCATTCAAAATTGGAATTTACTAAGGCAGCCCGCGAGCGCCTGGATGACGTTTTGATCGAATCTAACCAGTCCGCAGAAATGGTTACGATTTCTCATCAAGTAACTAAGACCTTATCCGCTACTTCAAACAATATGATGAACAACAACTTGAATGATACGATGAAGTTCTTAACTGTGTGGTCAATTGTGCTTACCATTCCAACAATTTTGACAGGTTTTTATGGAATGAATGTTAAATTGCCAGTTTTGAATAATTCTTTTGACTGGATTGCGATCATCGTACTTATGGTCGTGTTAATGATTTGGCTAGTCATTCTAATGCGTCGGCATCATTTCTTCTGATTGAGGCTAAAATATGAAAAATAAAAAGTTAATTAGCTGTATTTTGGTAACTTTTTTCGCATTTATGTTATATTCGGCCAATTTGCGTCATATTGAAAATGCCAAAATTAAAATTGTTGAACCAAAAACAACTAAGACCGCCAAGAAACAGGAAAAAGAACCAGAGATTACAGCATCTAAGGCTCCAAGCTACACTGATAAAAAGAAGACGAAAACTGCAGACTCTAATGCAGATAAAGGTAGTAATAAGTCATTGGTTGCTGCAATTGAAAAAGCAATGGGCAATCAAGGCAATTACCAAGTTGCTGTACAAGATTTAAATAATTCTTCAAGATATGCAAGAGTTGCAACAAGCAAGAAGAGCCACAATGTAAGTACAGCAATGGAATTATTTTTACTAACAGCTTTATATAAGCAGCGCCAGAGCGGTAAAATTAAGACCGGTACTTCAATCAAGATCAAGAAGAGTGATCGCGCTAAAGGTGAAAAATACTTAACTACTAATATGTTGTACGGAATTGCCTACTTGCGTCAGGCAATGATGACTGGCAATAAGACAGCAGCTAATGCATTACTTAGAAAAGTAGGTAAGGCAAACGTTAATAAGGTTGCAGCTCAATTTGGTGCAACCGATACTGCTATGGTTGGTACTTTTACCAAAAAGCCGGTTGGTCATACAACAGCAAATGATTTGGATTCTGTATTAAAGGGATTATATCAAGGAAAAGTGCTGAATCGACAAAACGCACAAAATGTTTTGATGGCTATGCACGGTCATAATAATCCGCTGATTAATGGGTTAAACGGGACAATTTATTCAGTCGGTGATAAATATTGTGCTACCGCATTAGTACAAAATACGGGTCATTCATATGCAGTTTCAGTTTGGAGTGAATCTGGACAAAACCTGAATAAACTTGGTAAAGCTGTTGAAAAATGGTTTAACAAAGCTAGATAAGACAAACATAAAATAAAGGAAGTTTATGAAAGAGCTTTCTTTTTATTTTTGCATTTATTTACACATTGTAGATTGTATTCTTCATTATGTAGTGATATATTATTAAAGTACTGAAATAAGGAGGGGAAAAGAATTGGCCCAAAGAAGAAATCTTGATTTGAATAAAATCATTGAAACCGCTAGTCAGCTGATCAGTAATGAAGGTTTAGCGGGAACAACTTTACCAGCTTTAGCTAAAGCTCTGGGTGTTAGATCACAATCGCTTTATCATTATGTATCAGGGCGTAAGCAATTATTGTCTTATGTAGGAGCAAGTCGAATTAAGGTATTACATCGCAGACTAGTTGATAATCTGATGGGGTTATCGGGCAAAGATGCTTTGCTTAAATTTGCTGATATAACACGCGATTTTGTCTTAAGAGATCCGGCATTGTCAGCGATTCTGTATCATTTGAATGAATATGATTCAGATGATGCAATCAATCAAGAGATTCAGAATATCTTTACTTTGGGTGAGAAATTCAACTTGAAGAAGGATGAATCTATTTCTTTCCACGCCTTGGTAGGTGCGGTTCTAGGATATGTCTTTTTAGATAAGTCAGCGGCTTTTGCTAACGAGAGTCCAGAAGTATCTAATGAAAACTATCATCAAATGATCCTAAGGTTGGTTGAACCAACAGGAGTATTGCAGTAAGCGTGATTAGGAGGGAAAAAAGTGCAGAAGTTTATTAAAAACCATGTCTTTTCTCTAATTGCATGGATTTTGATTTTACTGATCTCGGTAATTGCGTTGCCTAACGTTAGTCAATTAACTAGCGAACACTCAACAATTACATTACCAAGTGATGTGCAAAGCTCTGTTGCACAAACGATCCAAAATGACTGGGGTAAGAAGAAAAAGAATACCTACGAAGTTGCGGTCGTTTTCAACAAGAAAAACGGCAAGTTAACTGCTGACGATAAAACGGCAATTAATCAAACCGTTGATAAATTAGAAAATAATAAGGGAAAATATGGTATCACTGATACTTTAGCTCCTGATTCTAACATTGCCACAAGAAAGAAACTCCAATCTAAAGATGGAACTACTTGGGTAATGCAGATAAATATTTCTAAGAAACATGGTCGAATCGGTTATGTTGAAGATCAAATTAGAAATGCAGTTAAGACTTCAGGTATCAGAACTTATGTAACTGGTGCTGACATCTTACAAAATGCTTTCTCAACTTCAATCCAAGAAGGAATCAAAAAGACTGAAGCAATAACTGTTGTCTTTATTTTTATTGTTTTGATCATTGTCTTTAGATCGCCAATCGTTCCATTAATTTCATTATTAACAGTTGGGGTATCATTCTTAACATCATTCTCAATTGTTACCAACTTAGTTGAACACTTCAACTTCCCATTCTCAAACTTTACACAAGTGTTTATGGTTATTGTGCTCTTCGGGATTGGTACGGACTACAATATTCTACTGTATGACAAATTTAAAGAAGATCTCGGTAAAGACATGGATAAGTACGAAGCGATGCATGATGCTTTGCACAAAGCCGGAAAGACCATTCTTTACTCAGGTTCTTCAATCTTAATTGGTTTTACTGCATTAAGTTTAGCTAAATTCTCAATTTATCAATCAGCAGTAGGTGTTGCAGTAGGTGTCGCAACCTTACTTGTAGTTCTCTTGACTTTGAATCCATTCTTCATGGCAGTACTTGGCAAGAAGATGTTCTGGCCAGACAAGAGATTCACTGGTGAACACGAAGATAAACTATGGCACGGTATTTCTGCGTCAACCTTAAAGCACCCAATTATCTACTTGGTAGTCTTGGCAGTTGTTGTAATTCCATTTATGTTGATGTATAAAGGTCAATTGAATTACGATGATACTGATGAAATCGCCGATAGTGTTCCTGCAAAGCAAGGTTTGCTTGTTGTGCAAAAGCACTTCTCCAAGGGTCTTGCAGAACCATCATACTTATACATTAAGAGTAACCACCGTTTGGACAATGAAGAAAACTTAAAGTTAATTGATCAATTGACTAAGCAACTTCAAAATTCAAAAGATGTTGACTTTGCAACTTCGGTAACTCAACCATATGGTGAAGCAATTAAACAATTGTACGTTGATAACCAATTGGGGACTGTTAACTCTGGTGTTGACCAAGTTCGTGCTGGTTTAGGTAAATTGACTAAGGGTAGCCAAAAAGCTGCAAACGGTGCAACTAGCCTTCAAACCGGTGCTGAACAACTTCAATCAGGTACTGGTAGATTACAAGCTGGTGCAAACCAACTTCAAAGCGGTACGCAAAGATTGCAAGCTGGTGCAAATCAACTTCAAAGTGGTACTAGTGCCTTAGCTAGTGGTGCAGGTCGCCTTCAAACAGGTGCAGGTCGTTTATCAAGTGGTACTCATGCTCTTCAAAGTGGTACTAGTTCATTGGCCAGTGGTGCTAATAGATTGCAAGCCGGTGCAGGTCGTCTTCAAACAGGTACTAAGAGCCTTCAAACCGGTACTCAACAATTAGTTGCTGGTTTGAATCAATTGAGTAACCAATTATCAACTCAAATGAGTTCTTCTAACCGTGCTCAATTAGCTCAATTACAAACTGCATTACCACAAATCAACCAAGGTATTCAACAATTAAACAGCCAAGTTAGTGGCATTAATGTTGAACAATATCAAACTTTATTGAAGAGTTTGTCAAACTTACAAGCTACTATTAAGCAGCAACAAGAACAAACTGCTTCTAAAGCAAAAAGTGCTTATGAATCTACATTAAAGAGTCAATTAGCTGAAAGTGGCTTGTCAGCAGAAGATCAGCAAAAAGCAGCAAGTGCAGCAAGCGCAGCCTTTAAAGCTGCTATGGGTTCAGTTTCCCAATCAAGCTCACAAGCACAGAACATTGACACTAATTCACTACAATCATCATTGACGCAGATTCAACAACTTCAAGCAGCTACTAAGCAATTAGCCACTGCTTCAAGCAAGGCACTTCCTGGAGCAGCAACTGCACTTAACCAATTAAGCTCAGGCTTAAGTCAAGTTCAAACTGCTGCTCAACAAGGTGCAGCTGGTGCTAACAGATTGAACGCAGGTGCCGCTTCACTTTACAATGGTGCTGCTCAACTTAACACCGGTTTAGGTACTTTGAGTGCTGGTGCAAACCGTCTTAACAGTGGCGCTGCTCAACTTAATACTGGTATTAGTAGTTTAAGTGCCGGTTTATCAAGTCTTGACGCAGGTGCAAACCGTGTTAATAGTGGTGCAGGTCAACTTAGCGCAGGTTTGAACTCTGGTGCTTCTGGTGCTGCTCAATTAGCTAGTGGTATCGGTCAACTTAATAGTGGTGCTGGTCAATTGTCTTCAGGTGCTGGTCGCCTTGCAAGCAGTATGCCTAAAATCACAAACGGTTTGAACCAAGCTAACAACGGTTTAGGCCAAGGTGGTGCTTACCTTCAAGGTTTACAAAACTCAGCTGCAGCTAATACATTCTACATTCCAAAGGAATATCTCAAGAATGAAATGTTCCAAAAGTCAATTGACGTTTACCTCAGCCCAGATAAGAAGTCAGCTCAATTAATTGTTGTCTTCAAGTCTAACCCAAGTGCTGAAGAAGCAACTAGACGCTCACAAGAATTGAGTGCAATGGCTAAGAAGTCACTTCAAGGTACTGCTTTGAAGAATGCTACTGTAGCAATGGGTGGTCAAAGCTCTAAGATTGAAGATACTAAGAACACTGCAAGTGGTGACTTCATTAGAACTGCTACAATTATGCTTATAGGTATCGGTATTGCTTTGATCTTCGTAACTCGTTCACTTCTTCAACCTGTTTACATCATGGGTACTCTTCTTATTGCCTACCTCTGCTCACTTTCAATCAACCAATGGATTGTTAAGGCGGTACTTGGAAGAGACATGCTTACTTGGAATACACCATTCTTCAGCTTCATTATGTTGATCGCATTGGGTGTTGACTATAGTATCTTCCTTATGACTCGATACCGTGAACTTGAAACAGAAGGTATTCATGATGTTAGTGAAAGAATCCTTAAGGCATGTGGTATCATCGGTACAGTGGTTATCTCAGCTGTCGTCATCCTTGGTGGTACATTTGCAGCCTTAATTCCATCAGGTATTCCAACTTTGATTGAAGTTGCTTTAACTGTGGATGTCGGATTAATCATCTTAATCTTTATCTTGCCAATAACTTTAACTGCTGCTGTTAAGCTTACTTATGGTGGGTTCAACTTTAGTTGGGGCAAGAAGAAAGAATAAATAAAATCAATATAATAAAAGGACGTACATTTGTACGTCTTTTTGTTTATTAGGGTAAAAAAGGTGTTAGGTAAAATAAGATAAGATAAAAATATAGTTAACTTAATAATAAAGATAGTTTAAGCTAATACCTGTTTCTTTTATTAGTGTTATTTTAATGCTAGAATACAGATATAGTAAGTGCTGGAGATAAAAATATATATGTAATAAGATAATTAAAAATACAATTTAAGTAGAGAGGAATACTTGATATGGATTTTGAAAAGAAGGATTTCGATAGTAAACAACGGTTTGGTATCAGGAAATTAACCGTTGGCGTATGTTCAGTTTTACTATCGACTCTATTACTGACGACAGTAAATAATAATCAGACTGTTCATGCTGCAACAGAGAATGGACAGCAAGAGACCGATTCTGATCAGGGAGCTAATGCTGACAGAGGCTTAAATATTGTGAAAGAATCAACCACTTCAACAAGTCAAGCAGGCTCTGAGACTGATACAAATGAAAAGAAAGATACCACTTCATCTGAATCTGCTCAAGTACAAACTTCAGGGGTGGAGTCTGCCCAAAAATCTGATGAAAATAGTACAAATGTTGAAAATAGCGCCACAGATACTAAAACTGGTGAGCAAAAAATTACAACTGATCAGTCTAAAGACATTGATACTATTCAGAAGACTGAACCTTCAAAATCTAATTCATCCTCTACAAATGAAACCACTAATGAAGAAAAGTCTACCACTACTGAAACTGAGAGCGAGCAGACTAATACTAATACACTTAATGTAAAAAATACTGCTAAGACTGCAGTTAATGCGCTAGCAGAAAGCAAAGTTGCTGCCAAAGCTGCAACCACTACGAATGGTGGTTACGATTCAGCCACTTGGGGAACATTAGATCTTTCTAATTGGACTGGACAGAATACGACTTTTAATGGAACAACTTACTACCAATTAACTGGCTACACTGGTGATACTACTCACATTATTGTGCCTAACGAAGAAGATTTTGAGTTAGCTGGTAAATCAACCAATGGTAATCAAGTAGCAATTTCTAAAGATTTAATTGGAAGTTGGAAGACTGCAACCAGTATTGCTTTTAGTAAGACTGATGACAAAAAAATCAAGCTGGTAAGTACAGACTTAAATTCGACTTTCCAAGACAATACGAATTTGACTAATTTGGATGCCAATAGTTTAGATACAAGCAGTGTTACTTCGATGAACATTACTTTTGAAGGTGATTCAAAGCTGTCATCTTTGACTGGAATCAGTGATTGGGATGTTTCTAATGTGACCGCGATGACATCTACATTCCGCAGTTTGAATGGCTTGTCTAGTTTAACAGGTTTGGAAAACTGGGATGTAAGCAAAGTTACAAACATGGACCATATCTTCAGTCAGGACAATTGTAGCAATGTTCTAGATCTTTCTGCTATTAGTAACTGGAAAACTAGCAGTGTACAAAATTTAACTGCCGCTTTTGCCAATAACCGTTTTACTAACCTTCACGGTCTGGAAAATTGGGATGTAAGCAAAGTTACGACTATGGGCAGTGCATTCATGAATAATGGTAGCCTGACTGATATCAGTGCAGTTGCTAATTGGAAAACTAGCAGTCTGACCGATATGAATCGGATATTTAATGTTAATCAAGCATTAACTAGCCTTCATGGTTTGGAAAATTGGGATACCAGCAAAGTAACTAATTTTGAGGCAGCTTTTGCAAATGAAGGATCATTAGTTGATGCAAGTGCAATTGCTAACTGGAATACTAGCAATGCTACTAACATGCGTAATTTGTTCGCCAATTCAGGTGTTCAATATCTCGATTTTTCTAAATGGGACTTTAGTAAAGTAACTAGAGCTTCAGACGTCGTACGTAATGTACGAACGGTGGTCTATTTTGGTGATAATGCGACAATTACTGCTAATAATTTGAACACATTGGGCTTTGGTAAAGTAACTAACCCGATTATTTTGGCTAGTGGCGCGCTTTATACGCTCTTATCTGGTAGCAATACGAATACACACACCATCACTATTAATAATTCTAATGGTAGTCAGCTTACGACTATTTCTGTACCAGTTGTTTATGATGCAAGCTCAGCAAGTAACGCAACTGAAGCCATTAATAGTTACAAAGAGATGGTAGATAATAAAATCCAGGATTATGCCACTGCAAATAATTATGCATTGAAATTTGTATCGGCTCCTGGCTCAACTGATGATTTAACTGGTCATAATAATCATTTGATCAACTATGCTGAAGCTAAGTATCAAGTTGTTACTGTTCCGACAGATCAAAAGAAAGATCTTCAAGTACAGGATAAGACTGTCTATAAAGGGAGTAGCTTAACAGCTAAGGACTTAGTTACTAATAGTGCTGATTTCCCAGAGGGAACAACATTCGAGTTTGCTGATAATACTGAGCCAAACTTGAATCAGCTTGGAACATATGATGTTAAAATTGCAGCTACTTATCCAGTTACTGTAAATGGTCAGCAATATACTGCAGTTAGTGGTCCAGTTACAGCGAAAGTCACTGTTACTGATCAAATGCAATTTAATATCATTTACTGGGATGATACTGAAAACAAGGAAATTGTAAAATTTGATATTCAAAATGCAGGTAATGACGGCTATAGCAATAATCTTAAGTTCCCGGCAGGCGTAGAAACAGGTAACTATCAATCGGTTAGTGTAAGTGGGGTACCAACAGGAGTAACTATTGCTGGTAATTATTGGAATTCATTGGATAATAGTTCAACTGATTGGACAGTGCCAAATTATAAATGGACAGCTGCTGCAGCACCTTCTTTATACGGCGCTAACATTGTCATTCACTTAGCCCACAGAACGACAGAAACTACCGAACAACAAACTCGTCAAGTAACAGTAAACTATGTTAAGACAAAGGTAAATGAAGACGGTACTTACACTGAAGATGGTAACGCCTTTGATTCTGCGGTCTTAGATGTTTACTATACTAGAACTGCTACAACAGATAAGGTAACTGGTAAGACTACTTACGGTGCATGGAAATGGGATACAAGTAAAGGCGATACTAATACACCTGGTTACCACGTGGTTTCTGGAACATGGACTAGCCTACCTTCAGAATGGGCAAATGTAACTGCTGAAGTACCTACCTTAAACGGCTACACCGCTTATACTGGTGGTCCTGCTTCAAATACTAATAAAGTTCCTGCTAATCAATTTGTTTTCCCAAGTTGGAATGGTAGTGATGGCAGTACTAGTGAAACAGATAAGGGTTCAACTGCTTATACTGATGCGGCTACACTTTATGAAGCTAAGCCGGTACACACAATTTTGTATGTTCCAGAGCAAACAGAAGCAAGAACTGTAACCACTAAGTTTGTTTATGCTGGTGGAGATAAAGATGGTCAAAAAGTTGCATCCGATACACAAATTCAAGTTTACTTCAAGCGGACAGGGACTATTAATACTGCAACGAATAAGGTGACTTATGGATCTTGGACTTGGGATAAATCAGCTGGTGATACGGATCACCCAGGATTCCATATAATTTCTGGGAATTGGACCATTTCATCTGATGGTCAATTTAGTGTTAAGGCTCCTACTGTTGCCGGCTATACAGCGGCAATGCTCAATTCTAGTGGTTCATATGGCACTACAAATTTTGCAACTCCAACTTTTAATTCAGATACAGTATTTACTAATAATACTGCTTCTCAATGGTATGTACGTAATGAATTAACCACTTACTATGTTCCTAATTCATCAGTGAACAAGACTGTTGTTAGAACGATAACAATTACTCCTCCAAATACTATTGCTGCTCCTACTAGCGTCACACAAACTGCTACTATTAACAGACTAGTAAGAGTGAATAGTGATGATACTGGCGTTGTATATGATGGTTTTAATGGAAGTGGTTGGAGTACTAATACTGGTAGCTGGACTGCTTACAGAAGAATAATGTCATATGCTGGCTACACAACTGTTATTACCCAAGTTGTGACCAATCCAGATGGTACAACTACTGAAACTAAGTTAAAGTCAATTGATGCCCAAACTGTTGATGGTAATACATTGCCAACAACCATTAATGTTACTTATACTGCAACTTCAACTGCTGTCTTAAGCGGTGAAGCTAGTTCTACTTACAACGGACAACCAATTAGTTATAACGATATTAATGGCGGAAGTAGTGATATTTTAGTTCAGGTTTCTGGACCAATGGCTGGCTATTACACTGTGGGTGCTGGTGATCTAGAATTTTCATCCGATGGTGGTAAGACTTGGTCAACTACTCTGCCAACTAATGCCGGTACTTACCAATTGCGGTTGACCACTCAGGGTGAAGACGCAATAAAAGCTCAATACGGTAATAACTCTATCAAGTGGGTAAATGAAGATGGAACCTCAACCATTGGTGGTAGCGCAACCTACATAATTAACAAGACAGATGCAACTGCAACTATCGGTGGAAGTTATGAACGTGATTACGATGGTCAACCAATCAATGGTACAAGTATTTATAATAAGATTACTTGGGCAGGAAGAGATACAAGTAATAACAAAGACTTTACTTTAAATCACAGTATTACTGCTAATGACTATGCTTGGTACACCAAGAGTGGCGACCAATATATCAAGGTTGAAGGTCAACCAGTCAATGCAGGGGTTTACTACTTGATCTTAAACAATGACTACATCACAACACTTGATGAAGCAAATCCTAACTATAGTATTTCAAAAGTTGACGGGGCATTTGTTTACACAATCAATAAGGCTCAAGCTGGTTCAGTTACTTTTGATGCTAGTGTTCAAAAGACTTACGATGGTTCAGCTATTTTAAACGGTGCTAGCTTTAACACTGCACCATCAATCGTAATTAAAGGTGCAGATGGAAAACCACTTGCAGGATTAAACAATTACACTTTCCAATCTGGTGACTTTGAATTTGTAGATTCAACAGGAAATACTATTTCGGCAATCATTGATAGTAATGGCCAAATCGAAGGACCAATTAATGCCGGCACTTATACTATTCGCTTGACCCAAGCCGGTCTTAATCGAATTGAACAAGCTAACCCTAATGTGAACTTTGCTAATGTTCAGTTAGCTGATACTGGTAGCGGTACTTTGACAATTAGTCAATATGTACCAACTCTTAATTTGAGTGGAGAAGGCTCTAAGACATACGATGGTCAAGTAGTAACTTCTGCTGAATTAATCAAGCAAGATAAAGACAATACAATTACAATTAAATTAACTGTGCCAAAGCAAGGTGGCGGAACCACTGAAGTTACCTATGCTTTCAATCCTAATATGGATTACACAGGAGATTATGACTGGTACAGCAATGGCACTAAGATTAATGCGCCAAAGAATGCCGGTACTTATGTCATTCAACTTAAAGCTGACCAAGTAAAGACTATTCTTGAAGATTTAATCAGCCAAGATTCTAACTACAGCTACTTGAAAGGTAATTTGGATCTTGATAAGTTGCAAGTTGCTGGACAAGCATCATATACAATTAATAAGAAGCCACTTACTGTTTACCTGGATGGAAATTCATCAGCTGTTTATACAGGTAGTGGTGCTGAAATGCCATTGCAAGACTTAATCAGTCACTTAAAAGCTAATGGTCTTGTAAGTGGTGAAACTTTAAACACCGATACTTTTGATAAAGCTGACTTCCAATGGTACGTCAAGAATGCTGATGGCACTTATTCTGTCTTCACTGGTAAGGATGCACAAGGTAATACAGTTCAAACTCCAATCAATGTTGGTACTTACTACATTGGTATCTTGCCAGAGACATCAACTAATAGTGGTATTGATACCTTGCGACGTGATAACACCAACTATGATGTAACTATTGACTATAGTAAGTACTATCAATTTGATATTACTCCAGCTAAAGGCACACTTACTCTTAGTGGCAGCCAGACTGATACTTATAATGGTCAAGCAGTTTCGATCAAAGATGGAAATTACTCAATTAGCTTTGGACCAGTTTCTGGTAACTAAAATAGTGGTGTTCTTAGTGGCGATCAAACTGCATTTAATGCTATTAAGTGGGATGCAAGTGACTTTGAATTCGTAAATGGTGCGCCAACAAATGCTGGTACTTACCAAGTGCGTCTTAGTTCTGCAGGACTACAAAAACTACAAGATTTTGCAAATGGAGCCACAGGTAGCAACTATGATTTCAGTTCTGTTGTTACAGTTGATAATGGCAAATTTACTGCTAGTTCAGTGACCGGTAACTACACCGTAAATAAGAATGAATTGACAGTATCTTTGACTAATAAAGATGGCCAAACTCCAAGTTCCGTTATTGGTAAGTATGACTTAAGTGCTGGCAATTACACATTGACAATCACACCTACTGAAACTATTTATGGTGCAGACGGTAAGCCTATTACTTTAACTTATGATTTGAAAGATAGTGATTTAGCTTACAAGAATGGAACACCATCTAATATCGGTACGTATGATGTTCAATTGACTGCTGCAGCCGTTAATGATTTGGAACAAAAATTTGGTACAGCAAACTACACTTACAAGTTATCTCCAAGTGCTACTCATGAGATTACTAAGGGTACTGGTACGATTACCTTATCTGGTGGTCAAACTGAAACTTACACTGGACAACCGGCAGTTTTAAACCATCACAAGTACTTTGTCACGGTAGCAACAAATATTTATAGTGATAGTTCATACTTGAATGCTGGAGATATGCAATACTTGGTCTTCTTTACCAAGAATGCGGACGGAAGCTATACTCAATTAGCAGATAAGCCAACTGACGTTGGTACTTACTATGTTGGATTGAATGACTACATGGTTAAGCTGCTTCAAGATGCAACAGGTAATAATGGTGAAAATTACAATTGGAGCCAAAATTACGCAACTTACGTAATTACTGCTGCTAAGGGTACCGCTACTGGTTCATTCTCTAACAGTAGTTCATACAACGCACAACCAATCGGCAAGCAAGATATTACGGTTAATGTCACCTACCCAGGTGCTAAGAGTAATACTTACACTTTGCAAGATGGTGATTATGAGTATGGAAATAAAGCAGGTTCTGTAGTAACAGATCCAACTGATGCAGGTACTTACACTATTCGTTTAACAACTGCTGGTGAAAATCACATTAAGCAACTCGGTAACGTATTAGACTCTCAAGGAAACATCACAAAGCAAAACGTAGATTGGACTATTAACTTTACAGGTTCATATACGATTAATGCAGTCCAGATGACGGTTACTGTTAATGGCACTCAAAATGAAACCTACGATGGTAATGCTAAGACTATCAATATTGGTAGAGCTAACGGCGTTAACGTAACAATAAGCGCAGATGGTTTGACTGTACCGACTATTCCAACGACAGGTGCCAATGCATTAACCGCTGATGACTTTACTATTAAGGATGCCCAAGGCAACGTAGTAACTAATCCAACTAATGCAGGTACTTACAAGATTTACTTGAATAGCAAGGGTCTTGCAAAACTTGGTAACTTGTCAGCAAACTTTATTGTTCCAGAAAGTTTGGAACAATCAGCTGATTTAATTATTGCGCGTCAAGATGTCAATATTACTGAAGGCTCAACTGGTAAAACATTTGATGCACAATCAGCTGCATTAACAGACGAACAGTTTGCTCAATATAAGAAAGCAATTACTGATGCTGGCTATAATGTAGACGGCTTGACTGTTGATGGTATCGATTGGTGGTTCGATGATACTGTGGACTACGGTACACAAGGTAATCCAACTAACCCAATTAAAGATATTGGTACTTATAACTTAAGATTAAACGCTAAGGGTCAAAAAGAGCTTGATGATGCCAACCCTAACTACAAACTTAAAGTTGGTGATTTCAAGTACACCATTTATCCAGAAGTAGTTCATATTGAAGTTGACGGTACTCAGAATGCTGACTGGGATAACCAAGGAGTATCAATTGATCCAACTAAATTTGTACCTAAGTTTGTCGTTTACGGTGGTGAAAATGGTGATCAATTAATTACTAACCCTGTTCGTGATGATGGTCAGCCTTTGACTCTACCGGCAGGTGTTCAGTTAGTTCCTGGTGATTATGAATTTGTTGATGATGATGGTAATGTCATTAAGTCATTTACGCGTCAGGACGGGACAACTTCTGCTAACCCATTTAAGGTTGGGTCATACAAAGTTCGTTTGACTGAAGAAGGTTGGAAGAAGCTAGCAACCCAATCAACTGATAATGTGAAGTATCAATACGACAATAGTACTGGTACGCTTAACATCAACCAAATTACACCTGATATTACATTGGATGGTGCAAATTGGAAGACATATGATGGTCAACCAGTAAGCTTTGATGAACTAGTTTCTAAAGATCCAACTACCAATCAACAATTGATTTATGTCAGCGTAACTTCTAATGGTCATACCATTTACTTACCTTTAGATCCTGGTACTTATAATTGGAGCAGTAATGGTCAATTGTTGAATACTGCACCAAGCCAAGTGGGTACTTACACTATCACTTTAAATAAAGATAGAGTAATAGAGAGCTTAAACAATTGGATGGCTAACAACTCTGATTACAAGGGTTCAATGAAGATTTTAGCTGACAATATTAAAGGCAGTGCTTTATTTGAAATTAGGGCACGCAATATTGCTGATTTAGTAGCAGATCCTGCTAGCGGTAGTCAGACTTATAATGGACAGACTGCACAGATTGACTTGTCTGCCGTAGTTGGTAGTCTTAAGGCAACAGACAGTGCAGGCAAAGTTTGGAAGCTTAATACTAGCACCTTGACTTTGGATGATTACACTATCACTGATCCAAATGGCAATGTACTTACAGGCTTCCCTGTCAACGTTGGTACTTATACATTTAAGATAAATGAAAAGGGAATTGCTGCTTTAGCTTCTGCTAACCCTAACTTCACAATTCCTAATGAAATTAATGGCTACAGTTACACATATACAATCAATCAAGCCAATGCAAGTGGAAAGCTAGATGGTACTAACTTTGGAACTTACACCGGTAAGGCAATCACAACTGCTCAAGTTAATAGCAATGGCAGAATTGTGGTAACTGTAGACTATCCAGGTATTGCTATTAGTGATAAGACTTACACTCTTCAAGATGGCGACTATACTTGGAATACAGAAAATGGATCCGCTCCAACTGATGTTGGTAAATACACAATTACTTTGACTAAGGCTGGTATTGCAAATGTTGAAAACTATATTCTTAAGTTAGCTGGTACAGGCCAAGAAGGTAAATCCAATGTAGTATTTGCTGACAACGCCATTACTGGTTCTGCAACTTACACTATTAATAAGGCTGCTGCGACAATCTCTATCAGTGATTCACAAAAGCAAACAATGCCTTGGACAGGCAATCCGGCTAAGATTGATCCAAGCAACTTCGTACCAACTATTACAAGTGACGGGCAGACAATTGCCTTTCCAAGTGATTTGAACTTAACTAGCGATGATTACGAATTTGTAAATGACAAGGGCGAAGTGATCACTGCACCAAGTGAAATTGGCACTTACATGGTTCGCTTAACAGGAAATGGCTGGCAAAAAGTTCGAGATGCAGTTGCTGGAAACAGTAACTACACTTGGACTTATGAAGGTCAAGGTAGTTTTGAAATTACTAAGGCTGAAGCTACGGTTGTTTTAAGTGGATCAAGTTCAACTGTTTACACCGGTCAAGGCGCAGTTATTCCATCTACTGATGGTGTTGTAAATGGCATCACTGTAACAGTTGATGGTAAGTCTTACAATTTAACTCCAGATGATCTTGAATTTGTTGACGATCAAGGAAATGTAATTAATCCAGTAGATGCTGGTAGTTACAAGGTAAGATTGAAGAATGATAAGATTTCTTCAATTACCGGTTTAGATCTTACGCACTATAACTACAACTATAGTGGCAATACAGTCCAATTTGATATTACGCAAATGCCATTAACTATCACTGTTAGTGACAAGGACAATGTACCAACAGTCATTTATGGTGAATCCACTACTTTGAATCCAAGTGACTACAACATTAAGGTTACTGATGCTAATGGCAACATTATGGACTACACTCCAGTAGCAGGCGACCTTCAATTCAAGGATGGCGTGCCAACTAGTTCGGGAACATACGAAGTTATTCTTTCTGACCAAGGCTTGAAGAATATTCAAGATAAATTTGGTACTAAGAACTACACTTACACATCAGCTGGTCAAGGTAGTTTTATCGTTAATAAGGAACAGCTAATGTAAAAACTTCTGGTTCATATGAAGCAACTTACGATGGTAAGACACCAGAAATTGATGTTGCAAAGGTTATTAATACAATTACTACCAACAATGGTGCCTCCTTAACTGTAAATAATTTAACAGCAGATGACTTCGAATGGGTTGATGCAGATGGAAACGCAATTACCTCTCCAGTAAATGTAGGTACCTACTACTTGAAGCTCAAGGATTCTAGTCATAGTAAGATTGCAACTAATGATAACTATGACTGGAGCTTCAGCGGACTTGCTAGTGTAACTATTAATAAAGCCAATGCTACTATCAAGTTCAGTGGTAATGACACTGTAACTTATACTGGTAATAAAGTTGCTCCAACTCCAGATGCGTTCACTGTAACTTTGGCTGATGGTCAAACTTATAAATTAACTGCTAATGATATTCAGGTAATTGGCGATCCAGTAAATGTAGGTACTTATCAAGTTGAATTAACTCAAGCAGGTATTGATGCTATCAATAAAGCTAACCCTAACTACAACTATAGTTATGACGGTAGCAAGGGTACTTTGACTATCGATCCTGCACAAGCAACTGCTACAATTAGCGGTTTGCAAACAAGTAAGCAGCCGCAAGTTGATCCAAAGAATTACACAGTTACTGTAAATGGCCAGACTATTACTGGTTTGACTGCAGATGACTTTATCTTTAGTAAAGATGGCCATCCTGTTAAATTGATTGAAGCTGGTACTTATGATGTTGAACTTAGTGGGGATGCAATTGATAAGATTCGTCAAGCAAATCCAAACTACAACATTACTTTTAGTTCAACTGCCAAGTTTACTTTGGAAAATAGTAGTCAAACTATTAATTATGTTGATGGCTCAGGTAATGTAATTAGTTCAACTGAAATTGGCGATCAGCTTGAAGGGACTAAGGTTTCATTTACTCCTGATGTTCCAGCTGGTTGGGCATTGACTGATCCAAATAATGTTCCAAGTGAAATTACTATTTCAAATGGAACAACGACAATTGAGATCAAGCATGGAACTATAGTTGTTACTCCAGATACTCCTGAAGATCAGATTCCAAAGGGGCAAGTACCTGGTGATCCGGATAAGCAATACGAAGAATTAGGTGTTCTTGATCTTAAGCCAACTCGTAAAATTATTATTACGTTGCCTGATGGCACTGTACAAGAAATTTTGCAACAGGGCAATCTTACTAGAACTGCCACATTTGATGAAGTTACTGGTAAGATAACTTATAGCGATTGGACAGCCAAGGATGGTAAAGGCGCGTGGGATGAATATGAACCAACCCAAATTCCAGGCTACACTATTCACATTACTGAAACTGTGGATGGTAAGACGAAAGATATTGATTCAATTTCTAAAGTAACTGTTAGTGCAGATACTCAAGATACAACAATCAATATCACATACACTCGTGATCAACAGCCAACACAGCCTACGCAACCTAGTGATTCAACGAATCCAAGTGTTCCTACTAATCCATCCGAGCCGACTAATCCGGCTCAACCAACAAGCCCAACACAACCAGGTAAGCCAGATAAACCTGAGAAACCAAATAAGAATAAAGATGATGCAAATAAGCAGAATAATAAACCTGCAAAACCTAATAAGAAGAAAAAGAATTCTAAACAAGATAAACGTGGTCAATCAAATAACATGCCTAAGCATGCAGATATGAATAGCAGAAGCCCTAAGCATGCTGCTACTGCGATTGCAAACAAAAAGGGCGGCGTAAACAGTAGTAAATCAATTACAGCTGCTAACGCAAAGAATGAGTTGCCACAAACAGGTGATAAGCAAGAAGGTATTGCTGCTTGGCTTGGATTATTGCTTTCAAGTTTAGGTATCTTTAACTTAATTGGTGATAAAAAGCGTAAGAAGAAGTAATTCTTAACGTAAGAAAGTCATGGATGAAAATTCCATGGCTTTTTTGTATCTTTCGCGCTGTGCTATAATTTTTGTTAGATACTTTTTAGAGAAAGGACAAATCCTAAATGACAACTTGTCCAAATTGTGGAAAATTAGTTGGTAAAGACGATGACGTCTGCAAGAATTGTGGCTTCAATCTGAAAAAATACCGCGATGATTTTTTCACTGACAACTACAACATAGAAAAAGATGATGAACCTGATGCAGCTGGTAAAGTTACCAGTCGAGCAGCTTATCGACGTGAATTTTATCCTACCAAGCAGAATACTGTTGTACAAAAGATGATTGCTTGGGTAAGAGCTAATGCAACAATTGTCTTCTTACTCGGAGTGCTCTTACTTATTATTATGAGTTTTTCTCGACCACTTGGCTGGCTTTCATTTTTCGGCTTAATGGCTTGGCTGTTTATTGTCTGTGAACGTAGCCAAAAGATAGAACAATGCACTGCAGACCGAAGGTTGACTGAGAAAGTTAATCAAGTAGGGTCTAATGTGTTTAATTCAATTGAGTCAGGCAGTAGCAAAATCCGCAGTAAAGGGCAAAAGTTTGAAGAAAATCACCCTAAGGTGGAGAAAGATGTAAAGAAAGTAAAAGAAAGTCGCCTGCGTAATTTCGGTTATGTACAGTTGTCGGTAGTTCTAACTGCTTTTATTAGTTTAATTGTCATGTTTTCAGGATCCGGAGCAGAAGTTGTAGGGGGTTTATACCAACAACGCGTTTCAATTTCTAAATTACTACTGGATTTTGCTGGGCGCTTACTTTCTGGCCAAAATTCTGGCTATGCTGCAGTTGTTTATGTCGTCTGGCTTTTACTTATCTTGTTCCCAATTTGGATTATTTATAACATCTTAAAAAATAATCGTAGTAGTCAATTCTTAGCATTCATTTTGTCGCTAATCGAGACGATTTTCTTGTGCTACTTAATCTACCGCTTATCTAGTGTGCAAAGAGCTGATACCGGCGTTTTAAGCCAATTAACTAGCCAATTGTTAACCTATGCTATTTCAATTGGTGCTTCAGCATATTTCTTAGTGATCTCAAGTATCATGACGACAGTCTTGTCTGCATACAATTTATTTAGAAGACGTCATAACTTAGACAAATAAAAATACGCTAGTCCGTGTATTCACAGGCTAGCGTATTTGTTTTAAAAATTATTGATTATTCTTGGTGGTATCGATAACTAAATGGTCGTTAACAAAGGCCATCATGCCAAGTTCGCTCAGTTCTCTACCATAACCAGAGTTCTTAACTCCACCAAAAGGTAATTCACCTGCGGTAATCCAGCGACCATTAATAACAGTCATTCCAGTTTCGATTTGACTGGCAACTTCTTGTGCATGCTTGATGTCGCTGCTGATGACGGAAGAACCTAGACCGTAACTTGAGTCGTTAGCAAGTTCAATTGCTTCGTCTTCATCATTGACTGAGTAGACAACAGCAACTGGACCGAACATTTCTTTATTAAAAATTGGATTGTTCTTATCAACATCTGTTAAAATCAGCGGTCTAAAGAAGGATCCCTTACTGTTAATTTCAGGATATTGATAGAAGACCTTAGCGCCGTGATCAATTGCTTCTTGAACTTGTTTTTCAAGTTTTTCCTTAGCGTTTTCAGAATTCATTGGAGCTAAAGTTGTTTCAGCTTGTAGTGGATCGCCTGGCTTTAAGCTGTCGAAGATATTCTTTAAGTCATGTAAAACTTCATTATAACGGTTCTTAAGAACGATTATCCGCTTAGAAGAAGTGCAGACTTGACCATTATTGTATGTTCTGGCATCACGTAAAACGTTCTTCAAAACTTCAGGATCAGCATCTTCAAGCACGATGAAGGGGTCATTGCCGCCAAGTTCCATTGTGGATTTCTTAAGATTTTTCCCAGCTTCTTCAGCAACAGCAGAACCGCCACGTTCAGAACCAGTTAAGGCTACACCTTGAATACGAGGATCGCGAATAATGTCAGCTAATTGGTCGTAGCTTGGGTACAAGTTAATCAAGCTTCCTTCAGGAGCACCAGATCTCTTGATGATAGTTTCGATTAACTTAGCAGAACTTGGCACATTGTGAGCATGCTTCAAAATGATTGGATTACCTACGATGAAGTTAGGAGCAAAAACTCTGATTACTTGATAAAGTGGGAAGTTCCAAGGTTCACATGCTAAGACAACACCAGTAGCTTGCTTTAAATAATAAGCGTCACCTAAGTTAGTCTTAAGTGGTTGAGGTTCAAGCATTTTTACACCATTTTCAGCGTAATATTCACAAATACTGATGCATAATTCTACTTCTTCTTTTGCTTCAGATAATAACTTACCCATTTCTAAAGTCATCATCTTCGCCATTTCGTCTTCGTGCTGGCGTAAGCCATCAGCAATTTCCTTTAATTCTTCCGCCCGGGTTTCTGGTTTTTCATGACGCCATTTTTTGTAAAGCATGTGGGCTAAGTTAATTGCTTCATCAATTTGTTCAGATGTTGGGTTATCGAAGCTTGCAAAAGTTTCGTTGTTATATGGGTTAATCGATTGATATTTTGACATAGTTTTACCTCGATTGAATGTATAAATAATTTTTTTCTAATATTAGTTATCTGCTTTTTATTATAAAGCGTTTACAAAAAGTTAGTCTAGTATTTTATCTCATTTTTTGGATAGATAAGGTCACAAAATTAATTTTACATGGTAAAATATGAACGTTATTACATGTTTTTATTTGAAATATACGGAGGAAACTATGACTAACTCAGTCCCAACTGCCAAAATTTATTTAGGTACGCCATTTTACACAGATGCTGAACGTGCTCGCGTCCCTAAAGCTCAAGAATTGTTAGCTAAGAATCCTACAGTTGCTAACGTCTTTTTCCCATTTGATCAAAGCTTCGTTGATCCAGAAGAAGAAAACCCAGAAATTGGTGGCATTCGTAGTATGACTTGGCGTCAAGCAACTTATCAAAATGACTTAAATGGCTTATCAAATGCGACTTGCGGCGTCTTTCTTTACGATATGGACCAAATTGATGATGGTTCAGCCTTTGAAATTGGTTTCTTGCGTGCATGCCATAAGCCAGTTATCTTGGTGCCATTTACTGAAGATCCAAACAAGGATAAGGTAATGAACTTGATGATTGCACAAGGTGTAACTACTATCATTGACGGTAACACCGAATTTGAAAAGCTTGCAACTTACGACTTTAATTCAACTCCTGCAAATCCAGTGATGGGTTACAAGATTATTTAACAAAAAGCAGTCTAGAAAATTTCTAGGCTGCTTTTTAACGCTCAAGTTTATTCAATTCTTGGTGAGCTTTTGTTAGGATATATTGATTATGTGAAAAACGTGCAAAAGCATGAGCATCACGCAAATATTGAATCGCTTGATGATTTTTACCATGGCCCACCATGTTCATGCCTAAACGATAAAGAATCCGACTCATAAAGAAAGTTCCGTTATATTGTGATGCGATTTGATAAGCATAACGGAGCAGGTAGTTAGACTCCTTAATATTGTTTCGTTTACCGTAATATTCACCAGTTTGGTAGAGCATCCACAATACCTGAAATAGTGACATCTTGTTAGTAACTTTGATATTAACAAGTAACTTTTGAATTTGAGAATAATTCTCCTCCGCTTTTTCATAGTCGTGGCGTTCTTCATAAACCAAGCCGCATGCAGTGGTTGCTAAAGCATAGTAAATATTATCTTCTTCTATGAGTGGATTAGTCAAAATTGTGTTGAAATTAAACAATGCTTTGACTTGATCGCGATTATAAAAGAGGGCGTAGATCCCAACAACTAAATGAAAGAGCGCTTGATCATCAACGCGAAGCAGGTCTTCTTCCTTGATTGAAGAGATCAAATCATATGCTCTAGTGAAGTTAGCTTGGATGCAGGCGATTGCTGCTTTTTGCAATTTAATTGAAGCTGGTGTTTCGTCACTTCTAAGCATAATATCGCCTGTTAGGATACCTAGACGGATGCACAACTTCTCCATTATTTTAAAAGAAGGAGGCTGACCTTCATTTTCAAACTTACTTAAGGTCGCCTGGGTACAGATGCCTTTACACAGTTGGGTTTGTGATAAGTTTTTGCTTTTACGAATCTGGATAAATTTTTCAATATTAAACATAGCCTTTATTTCTGTCTTTTAATTGTTTGGAATAAAAAGTCTAATGATTCGTCAATATAATCTTTAGCGTAGTCCATAGCATGGCCGCCACCTTTAATTACCAGAAGTTCAACTTCATGATTTTCTTGAGCTAAGACTTTAATGAAATCTAAAACGCTGGATAAAGGATTTAATTCGTCAGCTGAATTGATCATCATCAACTTATCAAGCTTGTCTAAGTTGTATGAAGCAGCATCCATTTTCTTAAGGACTGCCGGATTATCGCTACCAGCATACGTGGTAACGAAGTATTTGTAGAAGCTATTGTGAATATCGTGTATGTCAGTTAAGCCTAATTCATCTTTTGCATCAACTGAAGGTTTAACATCGTGGTGATTTTCCATCCATTTAGAAAAATCAACTGGCGCTGACCAAGTAACTGTAGGAAAACCAAACTTGCCAGCGACATATAATGCCAAAGTGCCACCTACACTAGCACCGATTTGGACGATATTTTTTTGATCATCTTCATCAGTGTACTCAGAATTTAAGAGCCAGTTAACAAAGGTAATAGCATCATCGTGGGCAGAGGGGAAAGTATTTTCTGGAGCCAAGCTATATTCAGGGATGAAAGCCATGAATCCGGCATTAGCAAAGCTTATTCCCCATGACTTAACACTTTCTTTAGTTCCTCTGAACCAACCACCGCCGTGCCAGAAGATTAAGATCTTAGTGTTAGACGTAGTGTTGTTAGGATAGTAAATATCCGTTGATAAATTCTTATCTTGATCATAAACAATATCGTGCTTAATAATTGTCATTTAAACCACCCTTTCCATAAAACCACTTATATTATATCTTAAATTTATATTTTTCTTAGTCTTTTCGCATCAGGAAACCATTAATTAATGTTTTTTGGTAAAATGAAGCAAACAGTGAAAAACGTTAAATAGTGGTCATGCAAGTAGAGGTGAAAAAGCATGCATTTATCTGAGAAGACTAGTCGAAAATTAATTAATTATGCAACGATTGTTACTGGCATAATTATTGTCCTACTAGTTATTTACTGGTATCAGTTAGGTATTTTTACTAGTCAAGCAAAAATGAAGGCATACCTTGCTAACAAACAGATCATTGGACCCATTGTTTTTGTTTTAATTCAGATTGTTCAAGTTGTTATTCCAATTATTCCTGGTGGAGTTTCGCTACTAGGAGGGGTCGTATTCTTCGGCCCGGTTGCCGGATTTATCTATAATTATGTCGGCATATGTATTGGGTCGATTATCAACTTTTTCTTAGCGAGATATTACGGTAGAAGTTTTATCTTTCATATTATTTCTGAAGATACACTGAATAAGTATATGAAGTGGACGAAGAATCAGAAGAAGTTCAATTGGTTCTTTGCGATCTGTATCTTAGCTCCGGCTGCACCAGATGATGTGCTTTGCCTTCTTGCAGGTTTAACAGAAATGAAGTTCTGGACATATTTCTGGATTATTATTTTGTGTAAACCTTGGACGATCGCAGCTTATAGTTTAGGTTTAGTCTATGGAGCAAAATGGTTAGTGAAATTACTAGGTAATTAAATGTTAAAGGGAAAGAGAATTTATTTGCGGCGCTTTTCTGAAGAAGATGCACCTGTTTTTTTGAAATGGGGATCTAACTCGCGCTATCACAAATTAGCTGGGTTAGAAGAGTTTAAGAATTTAGATGATGCTAAGCGCGGAGCAAAGCAATATTCGCAAAGACAAGATAGTTATGGTATTTGTCTAAAAGAAAATGATCGCTTGATTGGTCTTGTTGAACTTTATGAGCGCGGGATGGATGAGCGCAGTGGATTACTTAAGACCAAAGAGATCGGCTTTTTACTTGATCAAGACTATGAAGGGCGCGGCTATATGACTGAGGCTCTGAAACTAGTTTTTAAAGAAATGTTTGAAAAAAGGGATCAAGTTGAAATTTGGGCCGGGACCTTTGCTGATAATGAGAGATCACAAAAACTCTTAGAAAATCTGGGTTTTAAGTATGTTTATACAGCAGATTATGCTCAAATTACGCAACTTTTTTCATATCAAGAAAAATATTATTTGCTCAAAAAGGAAGAATGGCTTAAAATTAATTCAAACACGAAATCTTAAGACAGCTTCAGAGAGTTCACGGTTGGTGCGAGTGAATGGATGTCGTTTCCGGATTTCATAAATGTGGGCAATTAATAGTTGCACGGCAGGTACCGTTATCACCAACTAATGAGAGCAGCTTTTTAAGCTGAAATTGGGTGGTACCGCGAAGCCGTGTAGAGCCGATTCGTCCCAGCGATAGGGATGAGTCGGCTCTTTTTGTATGGAGGTTTTTTAATGTTAGATATTAAGGTGATTCGTGAGAATCTCGATTGGGCCAAAGATAAGCTTGCAACCCGCGGAATTAAGCCAGAAGAACTTGATGAAGTAGTTGCAATTGATGCTAGCCGTCGTGCAGCTTTGAGTGAAAGTGAAAAGCTTAAGGCTGAAAGAAACGAAGTTTCAAAGAAGATTGGTGAAGCTAAGCGTAATAAAGAAGATGCTAGTGAAGCTATCAAGAATATGAAGGAAGTTAGTGACAAGATTAAGGCTTTGGATGAGCAAATCAAGGACTTAACTGAAAAGCAAACTTACATTTTACTTCGTTTGCCAAACTTCCCAGCTGATTCAGACCCAATCGGTCCAGATGAAAGCTACAATGAAGAAGTACGCAAGTGGAATGAACCAACCAAGTTCAACTTTGAACCAAAAGCTCACTGGGATATTGGTACTGATCTTGATATTTTGGACTGGGACCGTGCTTCAAAAGTAACTGGTGCACGTTTTGTATACTACAAGGGTGCAGGTGCACTTTTGGAACGTGCTGTTTTCAACTTCTTCTTAGATGAAAACACTAAGGAAGGTTACACTGAAATTATTCCACCATATCTTGCAAACGATGAATCAATGCAAGGTACTGGTCAATTCCCTAAGTTCCACGAAGATGTCTACACTATTGTTGATAATGATGATCCAGACAAGCCTCGTGATTTAACTTTGATCCCAACTGCTGAAGTACCATTGGTTAACTACTTCCGTGACGAAATTATTCATGGTGAAAAGTTGCCAATCAACGTAACTGCATTGTCACCAGCATTTAGAAGTGAAGCAGGTTCAGCAGGTCGTGATACTCGTGGTTTGATCAGAATGCACGAATTCCGTAAGGTTGAAATGGTTAAAGTATGTAAGCCAGAAGACTCATGGGATGAACTTGAAAAGTTGACTCACAATGCAGAACACTTATTGCAAAAGTTAGGCTTGCCATACCACGTTGTTGCTTTGTCAACTGGGGATGCCAGCTTTACTAGTGCTAAGACTTACGACCTTGAAGTTTGGATGCCAGCACAAGATAAATACCGTGAAATTTCAAGTTGTTCAAACTGTACTGACTTCCAAGCTCGTCGTGCACATATTCGCTACCGCGATGAAAATGGTAAGCTTCATTTAGCACATACTTTGAATGGCTCAGGTTTAGCTGTAGGTAGAACTGTAGCTGCAATTTTGGAAAACTACCAAAACGAAGATGGTACAGTAACTGTTCCTGAAGTATTGGTTCCATACATGAATGGTATGAAGAAGATTACTAAGGAAGAAAGTTTAATCTAATATAGAAAATGATTGAAGACAAGATGTCGAATTAACGATGTCTTGTCTTTTTTTACCCTCAAAAAAGACAATAATCAGGTGAAAAGATAGAAATTTGAATTTTTTTGAAAAAATTTTGTTTAATTTTTAGGCTGAATTTGGGTAATTTACGAACGAAATTTGATTTTGAAAGCCTAAATCAGTAGAATAGTAGAGTTTTTATGAAAGACAATCATTAGTTTTTGTTACAACGCCACCTAGTGTACCGGAAGTATAGCGAACGAAAAGAAGGATTTGACGAAAAGAGAAAGAGTGTGTAACTGAAACTTGAAAGCTAAGATTCATGCTCTTTTCGCATGTTTCCTGGCTTTTT
>NZ_AZFM01000001.1 GCF_001434335.1 Lactobacillus kalixensis DSM 16043 | reverse complement strand
TTAGATAACATCTATCAAGCTGCATAAAGTGTCCAACTTATTATTGCAATTTGCGTATATTATTTAATGTAAATTTTGGAGAAAAAATGTAAGCGATTTACATTTTTTAATAAATATAAATATCTTAATTGAATGTTTAGAAAAAAAGCGATTTTTCAAACCTAAAAGTTCAAAAAATCGCTCTTAATTCTTATATGTAATCAATATAAATTTATGTTATTTATCTAAACCTTGCAGATAATTGTATGCTTCTTGACCCGCAATACTACCATCGCCAACTGCATTAGCAATTTGTCGTAAATCTTTGCTACGTACATCACCCAAAGCTAAAATACCTGGAACTTTAGTACGCATATGGTCATCAGTTTCAACCCAACCATACTTGTTCAAGATACCTAAATCTTTAAACGGAACGGTTTGTGGCACAACCCCCACATAAATAAACACACCTGCAACTGGTAACTTCTTTTCTTCGCCAGTTTCTTTATCTTTATAAACTAAGTCAGTCGTCTTATTACCATCGCCTTGAATTGCTTCAGTTTCAGCATTCCAAATAAAATGAATATTATCTTTATCAAAGGCACGCTTTTGTAAAGTTGGTTGAGCACGTAATTGATCACGGCGATGAACAATAGTTACGCTTTTAGCCAATTGTGAAAGATAAATTCCTTCTTCCACAGCTGAATCTCCACCACCAATCACAGCCACATCTTCATCTTTGAAGAAAGCTGCATCGCAGACCGCGCAGTATGAAACACCACGTCCTGAGTATTCTTCTTCACCAGGAACATTAATTTTCTTATGATCAGCACCTGTTGCAATAATAACTACAGGAGCAGTATATTCGCCTGTATCAGTTTTAACAATTTTCTTGTTGCCATCTAACCTAACATCTTGAACATCACCATATTCAAAGTCGGGATTAAATTTCATCACTGATTGATACATCTTTTCTCCTAATTCTGGTCCCTTAATTTCGGTAAAACCAGGATAGTTATCAATCGCATCAGTATTGTTCATTTGTCCACCATATGGACCACGATCTAAGATAAGAACTTTTAAATTGGCACGTGCAGCATATAGTGCAGCAGTTAAACCACCGGGGCCTGCGCCGATAATAATGACATCATATATTTTTTTATCAGTCATATTTTTACTCCTTAAGTTGTCACTTACTTTTTATAAGCTTAATACTACTACACTTTTTTTCTTTTGCAACTATCTAGCTTACAAACGGATTTCTGGCTTAGGACTTCTACCCATCATCTTTGCAATTTCTTCATCAACATTAGCGTCTTCATATAAAACGCGATAGACAGCTTCACTAATTGGCATATCAATGTTCTTTTCTTGAGCTAATTCGTGAACAGCTTTAACAGTAGTTGCCCCTTCAACAACTTGACCCATATTTTCTAAAACATAATCAAGACTCTTACCTTCACCAACTTGCTTACCAGCACGCCAATTACGTGAATTTACTGAAGTACAAGTTACAATAAGGTCTCCAATTCCTGACAAACCTGAAAAAGTCATAGGCTTTGCACCAAAGTAATTTACACCAAGACGAGTAATTTCAGCTAAACCTCTTGTCATTAAAGCAGCTTTAGCATCATCACCATATTTCTTACCAACCAAAATACCTGCAGCAATCGCAATAACGTTCTTAACGGCACCACCAACTTCAACACCTGCTAAGTCATCGTTAGTGTAGAAGCGAACATAATTATTTGAAAAAAGCTTTTGAATAGTTTTGGCATTTTCTTCATCTTTTGAGGCACAAGCAATTGCAGTTAAGTCTTTTTGTGCTACATTTTCAGCGTGACTTGGTCCTGAGATTGCAATGATCTTATCACTGTCATTAGGATAAATTTCTTCAGCTAAAATATCAGTAATAAGTTTCTTACTACCAGGTTCAATTCCCTTAGTGGCAGTAACAAGTAAAGGCTTTTCGCCAGTTTCGTCTAAAATTTTACGGACATTCTTAGCAACAATTCTAACTACCTTAGTTGGCAATACAAACAAAAGAACATCTGCACCCTTAACTGCTTTTTCTAAATCACCAGTAGCTACTGCATTAGGATTAATGCTCCAATCTTTCATGTAGTGAGTGTTAGTGTGATGCGCGTTGATTTCTTCATTAACACTTTCGATATTTCCGTAAAGAATCACATCGTTGCCGTTATCAGCAAGCATTGATCCCAAAACTGAACCCCATGAACCATTACCTAAAACTGAAATTTTTGTCATTTTTTCTCTCAATCTTTCTATACTTTTATTAATCTCGACTATAAGGATATTTTAACCCACTACCATCAAGATACCACTTTGGCTTAACTTTTACACGTCGATAAATAAGTAAAGCCAAGGCAGCAATGAACAAAATCACACTTAACGCTTGTGATACTCTAATCATACCAAAAATATACAAGCTATCTGTTCTTAATCCTTCAACAAAGAATCGAACTACAGAGTACCACATTACGTAAAAGATGAAAACTTCACCTTGCTTAAATAGATGTTTGCGATGGCGTAAACTAAGAATCAAAATCAAACCAATCAAATTAAAGAATGATTCGTATAAAAAAGTTGGTTGATAGTATACACCATTAATTCTCATCTGCGAAATGATAAATTCCGGTAAATGTAAACTTTGTAAAAAATGCAGAGTAGTAGGACCGCCGTGGGCTTCTTGATTAACAAAATTGCCCCAGCGCCCAAGAATTTGTGCTGCCATTACACCAGGAGCAATAATATCAAGCATCAAAAATGGTGGTAGCATCCTCTTGTAGCAAAAGATTAGTAAAACAATCAAACCTGCAATTAATCCACCATAAATAGCAATCCCACCATTCCAGATAGCGATTATCTGATCAGGGTGTTGAGCATAATATGGCCACTCAAAGATGACATAATAAATTCTTGCTCCAACATAGCCAAGTGGCACAGCCCATAACAAAAGGTCAACAAAATCATCAGGCATAATCTGTCTTTTCTTACCCTCAGAAATTGCCATCCAAGTTGCTAAAATAATTGCTATGGCCATAATAATTCCATACCATTTTACGGAAAAGTTACCAAATTGAAAGGCATTTCTATTTAAAGCCAGTAGCATTATTTATCTTCTCGCTCCTTTTCTGTATCAATCTTAGAATTGTCAGAAATAAGGTTAGCTAAATTATCGTCAAAAACTTGAGCAGCATCATAGCCATTCTTCTTTGCTCTGAAGTTCATGGCAGCCACTTCAATGATTATTTCAATATTTCGCCCAACTTTAACTGGAATCGTCACTTGTGGCACGGAAACGTTACAGATTTCGCGCGTATTTTCATTAAAACCTAAACGATCGTAATTAGCATTAGCATCCCAGTTAACTAAATTAATAACTAGCTGAATTTCCGCTCTATTCTTAATTGCACCAACACCAAATAAGTTCATAACATCAATAATACCGATTCCCCTAATTTCCATTAAGTGTCTAAGAATCTTAGGAGATTCCCCCATAACCGTGTTGTGATCTTTTTGGTAAACATCAACTCTATCATCCGCAATTAAACGATGACCGCGTTGAACCAATCCCAAAGCTGTTTCTGACTTACCAACACCTGAAGCACCTGTAAGTAAGACACCCATTCCCTTAATTTCAACTAAAACGCCATGGATACTTGTTCTTTTAGCCAGTCTTTGGCGTAGATAATCAGTCAAAATACTGGATAAATATGTAGTGGATTCTGATGATTGCAAAATTGGAATTTTAGCTGCATCAGCTGCATCTTTTAGTTCATCTGGAATCGGTAATGATCGAGAAATTAAAAAGCATGGTGTCTCTGACGTACACATTTTATCAAAAACTTTCTTTCTCAAATCATGATCTAATCTAGCAGCATAAGAAATTTCTGTTCTTCCCAAAAGTTGAATTCTTTGCTTAGGATAAAAGTCAAAATAGCCTGTTAACTCTAAACCTGGACGATAAATATCTGAGACCACGATATTTTTATCTGAAATAAAGTTTTCCCCTTGGTAAACTTTAATAACACTGATATCACGGATCAATTTAGTTAATTTTACTGATTCTACCATTTTAATGCCTCTACTTATCTTTAATATCTTTGACGCTTACATTGCGCGCTTTTTTATGACCTTTAGAACTATATCTAAAAGCGCTTTCGTCACTTGGCATATTATCATTATTTTTCTTATTTGAAAATCTATTTATTATCCAAATTAAAATAGCAAGGATCAAAACAACTGGAATTAAGGCAATAAATATATGAAATAAGGCAAACATCACTGCCAAAATTACAGCTGCTACTAAAACCAAAATAAGAATGCTAGTAAAAGTCATATTTCTACTCCGGATTTTCTTGGCTTAAAAGCCATTGTAAGTATGCGTAAATAAATGGTTGTAATTTCCCATCCATTACACCGCTGGTATCTGCTGTTTCATAACCAGTTCGTAAGTCTTTAACCAAATTATAAGGATGAAAGACGTAAGAACGAATTTGTGAACCCCAACCAATTTCTTTTTGTTCACCCTTTAAAGCTTGTTTTTGCTTTAACTTCTTTTCTTCTTCTAAGTGGAACAGCTTAGCACGTAATTCATTCATCGCAGTTTCACGGTTTTGAATTTGTGACCGTTGAGCTTGAGACGTAGTTACAATTCCTGTTGGAATGTGAGTAATTCTTACCGCACTAGAAGTTTTGTTGATGTGCTGACCACCAGCCCCACTAGAACGATAAACGTCGATTCTAAGATCCTTTGGATCGATATCGATCTTGATACTATCATCAATTTCGGGAATAACTTCAACTGAAGCAAAAGATGTATGACGGCGTTTAGCTGAGTCAAATGGTGAAATTCTAACTAATCGGTGGACACCATGCTCTGACTTCAGCATTCCATATGCGTTCTTACCAGAAATTCTGATGCTTACACTCTTGACGCCTGCTTCTTCTCCCGGCTCATAATCATTTATTTCAAACTTAAAACCGCTACTATCAGAATAACGCTGATACATTCGCAATAGCATATTTGCCCAGTCCATTGCTTCCGTTCCGCCAGCACCTGGGTGAATTTCCATCAAAGCATTGTGAGAATCATATTTACCTGACAATAGTAAGTCTAATTCATAGTTATGGAAATGTTCCTGCAATTTGGTTAAATTGCTTTCCACCTCTTCTCGAATTTCTTCATCAGGCATTTCTCTAAGCATCTCCAGAGCGGTTTCTTCATCTTCAAACCCCTTTTCTAGAGCTAAAAAGGAATCTCTTTTTTCTTTTAGAATATTATTATCCGCAATTAATTTCTGAGCTGCTTCTTGATCATTCCAAAAGTCGGGCTGAGCCATTTTTTGCTCATTAATTTCAATACTTTCATCAATTGCATCTAAGTCAAAGAGACCCCCTAAAGTGATCTAGACGCTTCTTTAATTCATCTAACACACTTTGAATTTCACTAATTTCCATATTTTTCACCTTTCAAATAAAAAAGGAGAGGTGACACTACCACTTCCCCTTTTCCTTATTAACGACTTAAGTTTTGTCTGATTTCTGCCTTCATGAATAAGCGAGTTACGTCAAATTCAATGTTAGAAACCATTTCTTCAAACATTCTATAACCTGAATCCTGGTATTCAACTAATGGATTTAACTGGCCATAACCACGTAAACCAATTGATTGACGAAGTTGATCCATCGCATCAATATGGTCAGTCCAACGATCATCAACAACACGAAGAATAACCACTTTTTCAAATTCTAGCATTTGTGAAGGATCCCCAAGGGCTTTTTCTTTTGATTCAAAGTTTTGTTCAACAATGTCATAAAGCTTTTCTTTCAATTGATCAACAGTAATTGTCTTAAAGTCAATTGAATCAGCGATTTCTTCATTAGTTAAACTTGAAACGATGAAATCACGCAATGAATCCAGACGCCATTGTGAACGATCACCTTGCGTAAACATTGCGATTTGACTATCAATAGTTCTGTGAATCATTGGAATCAAAACGTTCTTCAATGACTTATCAGCTTCAATAACTTGCATACGTTCACCGTAAATGATTTCACGTTGAATTCTCATAACATCATCGTATTGCAAGGTTTGCTTACGAGTATCGTAGTTGTTACCTTCAACACGTTTTTGAGCTGATTCAACTTGACGAGTGATCAAGCGACTTTCAATAACCTTATCATCATCATTATCTGATAAACGATCTAAGAAGTCCTTAACACGATCTCCACCGAAACGCTTCATCAAGTCATCTTCAAGTGACAAGTAGAATCTAGTGTAGCCAGGGTCACCCTGACGACCAGAACGACCACGAAGCTGGTTATCAATACGACGAGATTCGTGTCTTTCAGTACCAATAACTGCTAACCCACCGAGTTCTTTGACACCAGGCCCCAACTTAATGTCAGTACCACGACCAGCCATGTTAGTAGCGATAGTAACCGCACCACGTTGACCAGCGTTCATAACGATCTGAGCTTCTTTTGCGTGATTCTTAGCGTTCAAAACAGCATGTGGAATTCCCTCCGCATCAAGCATTTTACTCAAACGTTCTGAACTTTCAATGGCAACAGTACCAACTAAGACTGGTTGTCCCTTAGCGTGACGCGTCTTAATTTCTTTAACTACTGCTTCGAATTTTGAATCCAAAGTTGGATACAAAACATCAGGCATATCTTTTCTGGCAATCGGACGGTTAGTAGGAATTGTGATTACTTGCATGTTGTAAATCTCACGGAATTCTTGCTCTTCAGTCTTACCAGTACCAGTCATACCAGACAACTTCTTATACATTCTGAAGAAGTTCTGGTAAGTAATAGTAGCTTGAGTTTTAGATTCTTCTTGAATCTTAACGCCTTCCTTAGCTTCAATAGCTTGGTGCAAACCGTCTGAGTAACGCCGACCTTCCATAACACGACCAGTGAACGAGTCAACAATGTTTACTTCACCGTCTTGAACAACATAATCAATATCCTTTAACATGATATAGTTAGCACGCAAAGCTTGATCAATATGGTGAACTAGCTTTTGGTTTTCTACATCATACAAGTTCTTAAGACCAAAGTGCTTGCAGGCCTTAGCAATACCAGTTCTAGTTAAAGAAATGGTCTTAGTTGGCCAGTCGATCTTGTAATCGCCATGATCTTGATCGTCATCAGCATCATCATCGCTCTTGTCTTCAGATAATGTCTTAACAAAACGGTCAGCTCTAATATAGTCACCGTTTGATTGCTCAGCTTGACCTGAAATAATCAAAGGAGTTCTAGCTTCATCAATTAAGATAGAGTCAACTTCGTCGATGATGGCATAATTAAGTGGACGTTGTACCATTTGTTCCTTATAAACAACCATGTTGTCACGCAAATAGTCAAAACCAAGTTCAGAGTTAGTTGAGTACGTAACATCACAGTTGTATGCCTCACGTTTTTCGTCTGGTGACTTAGAATTCAAATTCAAACCGACAGTCAATCCAAGCCATCTATATAGTTGACCCATTTCTTCCTCGTCACGACTTGACAAATATTCGTTAACTGTAACAACGTGAACACCTTTTCCTTCCAAGCCGTTCAAATATACTGGCATGGTGGCGGTCAAGGTCTTCCCTTCACCAGTCATCATTTCCGCAATGTTACCAAAGTGCAGTGCAATACCACCAAGAATTTGTACGTGATAAGGATAAAGACCAAGTACACGTTTTGCACCTTCACGGGCAACAGCAAAAGCTTCTGGAAGAAGATCATCCAAAGCTTCACCATTTTTCAAACGTTTACGAAATTCTGGCGTCTTAGCCTTTAACTGCTCGTCGGTTAACTTATCCATTTCATCAGCATGGCTTTCAACCTTTTTTGCAATTTTTTCGAATTTCTTGAGTTGTCTTTTGTCCTCGTTATAAAGTTTCTTTAAAATATTAGCCATTAATTATTCGATCCCTTATATGTTAAAAGTCTAAAAATACAGATTAATTTTACCATGATTGAAGAGAAATTAAAAATATTCAGCAAAAAGCCTCGCACGATGCGCGAGGCTTTATTTATTAATCATTAGTTTATGCTGTTTTTTATTCGTCAGTTTCAATCAAACCGTAACGACCATCGTTTCTACGGTAAACGATGCTAGTGCCGTTAGTTTCAGCGTCTTGGAAAACAAAGAAGTCATGTTCAAGCATATCCATTTGCAAGATTGCTTCTTCTGGATCCATTGGCTTCAAGTTTACACGCTTGTTACGAACAATGTCGAATTCGCTGCTTGACTTCTTTTCTTCTTCAGGAGCTTCTACAAAGAAGTCTTGTAAACCTTTTTCGCGGCTCTTTCTGTTGACACGAGTCTTGTATTTTCTAATTTGACGTTCCAATTTTTCTGAAACAAAGTCAATGCTACGATACATGTCATCAGTAGTTTCTTCAGCTCTTAAGACCAAGTATGGTAATGGAATAGTTACTTCCACCTTAGCTGAGTGGTCACGGTAAACCTTCAAGTTTACGTGAGCAATTACATCTTGATTTAATTCAAAGTACTTTTCAAGTTTCTTCAAACGTTTTTCAACGTAACTTCTCAAAGAATCAGTAACTTCAATATTTTCTCCACGAACATTGTATTTTAACATATAAGATTCTCCTTTCACCGCTAAGCGGTTCTTCTTTATATTTACATTATACCAAAGTTTGTAAGCGTTTAACATAAATTTATCTACAAATTGCGAAGCTTTCAATTTTAGCATTAGGAAAAATCTCTAGCAGCTTGTCACGCGCGTGATAAAGGGTTCTACCATTTGTATAAATATCATCTAATAGCAATATACTAGTTTCGCTTATATCTTTTTCAGAAAGTTGATTTGCGTCAACTATAAACCCTTGGGGTGTAGCTAAACGCTCTTGTTTATTCTTCTCACCTTGTGCTCCAGTATGCTCTCTTTTTTTCAGGAAAAATGACAGTGGTACTATCTTTTCATAAATTGCAGTAATTGTATCAAACTGTCGCTTTTGTTGGTGATCTGGTGATGTCGGTATCGGCACATAGTAATCAAAATTCAAATTCTTTAAGTGCTCACTACTTAATTCTTCTAAAACCCTATGTAAACAATAATCACCATAACGTTTATATGACACCATTAAATCATGGAATTGACGATTGTAACGATATATTGAATGATTCTTCATTAAGTTATTCCCATAAATTTTTTGCCAAAAGCGACAATCTGAACAAATTTCCACTTTTTCCATATTTTTATCACAGAAAGGACAACGATCCTTGCCTAAGCGCTCAAACTTTTTTAGACACTGTAAACACAATCTTTCATCGTTAATCTCGATCGAGAAAGTTCTGACAAAAGAAAAACGTGGAATAAAGACTTGACCACATAATAAACACTCATTCATGACTGGTTCATCTCCTTAATCTGCTTAACCGCTTCACGCATATTCTTGCTATAGCGCCGGTAGCAATACAAAACCAGCCCATTTCGATCATCCTTATCACGACCGACACGTCCGGCAATCTGAACTAAACTAGCAGTTGTATAAATCGGATCTTCTGCAGCAATAATAATTACCCATACCCCTTTAAATGTAACCCCGCGTTCCAAAATCGTGGTCGTTACTAACAAATCTAATTGGCGCTCACGAAATTTTTGTACTTTTTCAAGTCGTTCAGGATCTGCCGCATGCACGCCATCTATTTTGATTTGCCTTGGAAATTTTTGCTTTTTTAATCCCGTTAGATAAGCCGGAATTTCTTCAACTCGTGGTACAAACAGTAATAACTGATGTCCTTGATCAATTACCTCTATCACTCTTTTTAATAATTGAGGATTAATCTGTTCTTTTTTCAAAAATGGCTTAAGAAACATCTCTTCTTTTGGGACTGGTAAGAGCCCTCCGTGAAAGCGTCGATTTAGTTTTAGGAGCTCTATCTTTCCTGCTTTGACTTCTGTTAATAAATCTTGCGTTGGCGTTGCTGTCAAATAATCACGAATTCCATCTTTTTTAACAGCCTTCTTAGCGCTAAAGTGCAATTCAGGATTATTTACGTAAGGAAAAGAATCAACTTCATCGATCACTAATAAATCAAAAGCATGGTAAAACTTCATCAATTGATGAGTAGTGCAAATCGTTAATTGTTCCAGCTCAGGCTCATGATATTCTTGACCATGATATTTTCCGATTTTGATTTCCTGAAAAGCTTCTTTAAAACGCGGATACAGTTCATTCACCACATCAATTCTAGGAGTAGCAATGCAGGCGCGCTTGCCATTTCTCATACATTCGGCAATTAAAGCAAAAAGCATTTCTGTCTTTCCTGCTCCAGTTACGGCGTGAACCAAGCTAGATTTTTTCTGCTTAAAGTTTTCAACCAATTGGTCAGAAATCTTTTGCTGCTTAGTAGTTAATTTTCCTTGCCAAGTTAAGCCGCCATTTTTTATTTTGGGAAAATCAACTTCACCTGGCATTCTGATTAAGTAGTCTCCTTCACATAACCGTCCTAATACAATACAGGCACGACAATATTTCTTTTTATTAGGCAAAGCATTCTCTGCTTCAGTGCCGCAACGCTGACAAACACCATTTTTTATCGCTTCAATTTTCTTAACTCCTTCAAATATGCTAGAATCCTCTTGTTGGCTAATTGACCATTGTCGGCCAATCATTTGGGTTAAATCTTCCATGTTTTATCCCCCCTATAATTAAATACGCAAAAAAGAGGCGATTTTTTTGTCAGAAAAAGAAAATTTTTTAACTATTAAAGAAAACGGCGATCATGAAATCATCATCAAGAAAAGCAAATTCATTGCTAGCCTAGCTAGAACTAATAATCCGGACGAAGCTGAAGCATTTATCAAAGAAATTTCAAAAAAATATCATGACGCAACCCACAATACTTACGCTTATACTATTGGTCTTAACGATGATAAAGTTAAAGCAAGCGATAATGGTGAACCAAGTGGAACAGCTGGTATTCCTGAATTAAAGGCTTTACAACTCATGAATTTAAAGAATGTAACTGTTGTAGTAACAAGATATTTTGGTGGTATCAAATTAGGAGCCGGTGGTCTAATTCGTGCATATTCAAATAGCGTTACTAAGGCCGTCGAAGCAATCGGCGTTGTTAAGCGCGTTTTACAACAAGAGATTATTTTTTCAGTTGCTTATCCACGCTTTGATGAAGTTCAACATTTTTTGAGCGAAAACGATATTTTTGTCGCTAATACTGAATATGGTGTAGATATCAAAATAAGCGTCTTTTTAGATGAAAAAGATGTTGATGACTTTAAAGACAAAATAATCAATTTACTTTCGGGCAAAGTAGAATTTCAAAATGGTGAAAAACGCTACAACGAAATCCCTATTAAAGATAATAATTTTCATGAGCAATAAAAAGAGGAACTTTTTAGTTCCTCTTCTTTGTTTATTCTTTATTTTCTTTTGATTCAACTTTTTCTTTACTTTCTCGCTTTAGCTGATTTGGCTTCTCTTCACCTAAATGCCAAACTTCAACATTTGGATCATTCGTACTGCGATTAGAAATGATTTTTTGAATCAAATGCATTAGTGGTTTATATTTTTCACCTAACAATCCGATTGATTCTACGAACAGTTCCAAAGCAAGAATTAAGGAAATGATTAATGGCCAAGTTCCCCAAGCAGGTGACAACAAAAAGAGCAAAGAAATGAATGAAAATATCAAAGAAATTGCATAGATAGTTAACACTGTCTGCCGATGTGTTAAACCCATCCGCATTAATTGATGATGCAAGTGATGCTTATCAGCCTGTGAAACTGGATGCTTGTTAAGCTTACGCCTGATCATTGCATAAACTGTATCTGTAATTGGCACTCCCAAAATTATAATTGGTACTAATAATGAAATAAAAGTGACATTCTTCAGACCTTTTAAAGAAAGAACTGAAATCATGAAACCGATAAATAGAGCACCAGTATCTCCTAAGAAGATCTTAGCTGGATGGAAATTATACGGCAAAAAACCAACTAAACAAGCAGCTAGCATAAAACAGGCTATGGGTACATATAATTGATGTGTATGTAAGAAGAAATAGCCGACAATTCCCATTGTTGTTAAGGAAATTAATGATACACCATCTGCTAATCCGTCTAATCCATCAATTAAATTAACCGCGTTAGTCAAAGCAAGAATCCAAAAAATTGTGATCGGTAAACTCCACCAACCTAGGTGAATTTCATGACTCACAAATGGCAAATTCAACACATTCATGCGAATGCCACCCAAGAAATAAATGACTAAAGCGGCAATAAAAATACCAAACATTTTTTGACGCGGCTTTAATTCCAAAATATCATCAATCATCCCTGTTAGTACAACAACGCTTGAAGCTAATAAAATTGAGAATAATTCATGAGTTGGAAACTGCTGGCGCAACAAAACAAACGCACCAATATTGTAAGTGACAAAAATTCCAAGACCACCGATTGTTGGCATTGGTTTTTTATTTACTCTTCTAGCATTAGGGTTATCGACAGCTCCTAATACGAAAGCTAGCCTTCTAATAAAAGGAGTAATTGCTGCCTCGATGATTACTACAAAGAATAAATCAACAATAATTTTAAACATATTTTACTGCTTTCTTTAAATACTTCTTTTAATTATACAAGTAGTTATAAAAAACAATCAAGCCGCTGGCAATAAAAAAACGTAGGAATACCTACTTCCTACGCTTATTTTGCAATTTCAACTACCCGCTTTTCACGAATAACAGTAATCTTAATATTACCTGGATAATCAAGTTCTTTTTCAACTTGATTCTTAATATCACGTGCTAAGATAGTAATTCGGTCGTCTGAAATTTCATCAGGTTCAACCATTACTCTAACTTCGCGTCCTGCTTGAATTGCATATGCTTGAGCAACTCCAGCATAACTCTTTGCAATCTTCTCTAATTCTGTCAAACGTCTAATGTAATTCTCTAAGCTTTCACTTCTTGCTCCTGGACGAGCTGAAGAAATTGTATCTGCAGCTACAACCAATTCTGCTATGAATGAAGTCTTAGGTACATCACCGTGGTGAGCAGCAATTGCATTAACAACAACCTCCGGTTCATGATACTTACGAGTAAGTTCAACACCAATTTCGACGTGTGAACCTTCAATATCATGATCGATGGCTTTACCAATATCGTGTAATAATCCCGCACGAACCGCCATTTTTTCATCAAGGCCAAGCTCTGCAGCCATTGTGCCAGCTAATTTAGCAACTTCAATTGAGTGTGCCAAAACGTTTTGACCATAAGAAGTCCGATATTTAAGTCGACCTAAAGTCTTTACAAGCTCAGGATTCATTCTGTGGATACCGAGATCCATCAAAGCGCTTTCCCCAGCTTCATAAATATCATCATTTACTTCTTTACGAGCCTTATCAACCATCTCTTCAATGCGAGCTGGATGAATTCGACCGTCTTTAATTAAGCGCTCCATTGCTCGCTTCGCAATTTCACGTCTAATTGGATCAAATCCGCTTAGTGTAACCACCTTAGGTGTATCATCAATAATTAAATCTACACCAGTTAAGGCTTCAAATGAACGAATATTACGCCCTTCACGGCCAATAATTCGTCCTTTCATTTCTTCATTTGGTAAATCTACAACTGATACCGTAGTCTCAGCCACAGTATCTGCTGCACTACTTTGAATAGCATCTACCAAGATTTGGTGAGCAAAACGATCAGCTCTCGCTTGAACTTCTTCATTGCTATTTCTAATCATTTCTGCTCGCTCTTTTACAAGTTGATCTGATAAATTACTCAAGACAAGTTTCTTTGCCTCGTCTTGATCCATTCCAGCAACTTCATAAAGTTTTTGCTGCCTTTGCTCAACTAAATCATCAGCTTTAGCCAGCTTGTCATCTAAATTAGCTTTTTTCTGCTGCAATTGGTCTTCTTTTTGTGAGAGTCCTGCTTCTTTTTCTTCTAGCAAAGATTTCTTATGATCAAGGGTATCTTCACGTTGTTGAAGACGATTTTGCCAACGTGACACTTCTGCACGTTTTTTATTTAAATCGTCTTCTGTCTTTTGCCGATAATCATTTATTTCTTCTTGTGCTTCAAGAATCTTTTCTTTTTTGGTATTTTCAGCACTCTGCTTAACTGCTGCAGCAGCCTGCTTTTGAGCACTAATTTCTGTCTTAGCTGCAGCAACTTGTGCTTTAACATCAGCTAAAATATGGTCAGCATCATTTTGCGCATTCTGGGCCTTTTTTTCCCAAGAATTTTTACGAATGGCATAACCAATACCAGATCCCACTAAAAGTGAAATAATCGCAACTACGGCGGGAATCAAAATATTATCTATCATGAATTCTTTCGCCTTTTTTCAAAATTATTTACACATTTTTATGATAAAGAACTTATATTGGTCTGTCAATTAACAAAAAGAAAACCTTGGATTTACAATCCAAGGTCAAGATTAATTTCTTTGATAGTCTTATTCTTTTGTTTTACTGGCTTCAGTTTCTTCAGTCTTATTTTCGCTTTTTTCGCGCTTTTCTTTGATCTTTTCAGGATCTTCTCGATCAGCAATAGATTTATCATCAATACCATAAGCTGCACGAACTTGTGCTTGAATATCTTGGTAAATGTCTGGGTGATCTTCAAGATACTTCTTAGCATTTTCTCTACCCTGACCAATTCTTTCAGACTTATATGAATACCATGAACCAGCTTTGTCGATAATATCTTTATCAGCAGCCATATCAAGTAATTCACCACTTTGTGAAATACCTTGACCGTACATAATATCAACTTCAGCTACTTTAAATGGTGGAGCAACCTTGTTCTTAACAACTTTGATCTTAACACGGTTACCTAGAACATCGCCTGATTGTTTAATCTGTTCAGCTCTTCTAACTTCTAATCGAATAGTTGAATAAAACTTCAACGCACGTCCACCAGGTGTAGTTTCCGGGTTACCAAACATAACTCCAACTTTTTCACGAATCTGGTTAATAAAGATGGCAATAGTCTTAGTCTTAGAAATAGTACCTGATAACTTACGAAGAGCTTGACTCATCAAACGGGCTTGCAAACCAACGTGAGCATCTCCCATTTCACCTTCAATTTCAGCTCTTGGAACCAAAGCAGCTACTGAGTCAACAACTACGATATCGATCGCACCACTAGAAATTAGAGTATCAGCAATTTGTAAGCCTTCTTCACCGGTGTTGGGTTGTGACAAAATTAAAGAATCAATATCTACGCCTAAAGCTTCGGCATATGCTGGATCCATTGCGTTTTCAGCATCGATGTATGCTGCAGTTCCTCCACGTTTTTGAACTTCAGCAACTGCATGTAAAGCAACTGTAGTCTTACCTGAAGATTCTGGACCATAAACTTCGATAATTCTGCCACGGGGATAACCACCTACACCTAATGCAGTATCAAGTGCAATTGAACCAGTAGGAACTGTTGAGATTTTTGTATCGGCTTTTTCACCCATACGCATAACAGCACCTTTACCAAAGTTTTTTTCAATCTTTTTAAGCGCTGCATCTAAAGCAGCCTTTTTTTCATCCTTGGCCAAATTTGTACCCTCCTATTTGATTTCCACTCTAACAATTATACTTTGTCTAATAATAAGATTGCAAGGAAAAAGCGAACTAGAGTTTAGTTAATTTTCCCTCTATATTTAAATACGCAAAAAATGCCTAATTTTACCTAAAAAAGTAAAAAAATAAAAAGATTAACTTTTTTAGCTAATCTTTTTATTTGAATTTTTGGATTACATTGAACCCTTAAACACATTCCATGAGCCATGGAAGTAATCATAACCTGAGTAAATAGCAAAGATCAATGCAATATAAAGTAAAATTGTACCAATGTAGAATGGGTCACCAATTAACAAAAAGATAATTGCCAACATTTGAGCGGTAGTCTTAATCTTACCCGGCATTTTAGCTGCAATAACTTCACCATCATTTTCAACAACGATTAAACGTAAACCAGTAACAGCTAATTCACGACAAACAATAATTGCTACAACCCAAGCTGGAGCTAATTTAAGTTCCACTAAAAAGATAAATGCTGTCATCGTAAGCATTTTATCTGCTAATGGATCAGCAAATTTACCAAAGTTAGTAACTAATCCTCGCGCACGTGCAATATGTCCATCAAGCCAGTCAGTAGCTGAAGCAATTGCAAAAACGAGCATTGCGACTAATTGAAGCCATGGAACATAGTTACCACCAACCATGTGATAGCCACTTGCAGCATCTTCAAAGATGATTAATAACATGAAGACCGGAATCATAAAGATTCTAAATATTGTTAATTTATTAGGTAAATTCATTTTTATTCTTTCTCCTCAAAACTTCCACTTAATTTAGATATTTTTACTAGTTATTGTCGCTACCGCCGTTATCGCCACCGTCATTACCATTGCTATTAGTGGTAGTTGAAGATGATTGTTGGTTAGTATTCTGACTACTTTGAGTAGTGGAAGATTGGGTTCTACTACTTTGTCTTGTTTGGGTTGAACTTTGGGTAGTAGTGCTACTTTGACGTGATTGATTGTAACCGTTGTTAGTAGTTGAGCTGCTTTGAGTTGACCCGTTAGTGCTGGTGCTGCTAGTGCTTCTTTGCTTACCGATCAAAAGTGTCAATGATAAGTAATTACCAGTTGCTTCATATGGGACCTTCTTGCCAGCGACTCTGACAGAAGTTCCTTGGTCATTACCGAAAGTTACAACAACATTAGTTGCATCGCTTGGCAAAGTTACTTCATGCTTTTGATTTGCAGCCAAAGTTTGTTGATATTGAACTACACCGTTGATTGAAATGCTGGCACTAATTGCTTGTTGACCAGCTCTAATTTCAAGCTTACGGTTATTCTTTAACCCAGTAACGCGGTAATCATTGGTCCCTTCCTTAACGATCTTCACACTGCTCTTCTTAACTTTTGGTTTAGCACTGCTACTCTTTCTTGAAGATGCGCTTTCTGAGGAAACCGTTACGTTATCACTTGCATTGTTATTGTTATTTTGACCACTTGATGAAAGACGAGCGTATAGAACATAAACAATTAAGATAACTACAATAACACCTAATCCCACTCCAATTCGTGGTAAGTATGTCTTCCACAAATTCTTCTTGTTGTCAGTAGTTTCTCTAACTTCTTCACTCTTATTATCAATCGAGTTTTCTACATATTCATCTGGCTTGGATTCAGGAATATCTTGATGATATTCACTAAGTAACTCCTTACCATCTAAACCAACGATTTGCGCATATTGTCTAATAAATGCTCTGACATAAAAGTCACCAGGAAGTTTATCAAAATCATTCTCTTCAATTGCATTTAGATATCTGCTTTGAATCTTAGTAGCTTTTTCAATATCTGCGATTGAAAGACCTTTAGCTTCTCTGGCGCTGCGTAATTTATCTCCGATGTCTGCCATATTTACCTCTTCAAACTTTAGATTAACAAATTGAGTATACCATAAAACTCGCTAACAAACTTACCTGTTATAAAAGCCAGCCACCACTCACATAAATTGTTTGTCCGGTGCAATACGAGCTCTCCGGCTCTAACAGTGTTTTTACCCAATATGCAATATCTTTTCCTTCAGCTAAACGTCCAGCTGGAATTTCTTCCTGAACCTCGTTCATTACTTCTTTAGAAAACATTGCATTCATTGGTGTATTGACCGCTCCTGGAGCTACAACATTGACGCTTAAGCCAGTAGACGCAACTTCACGGCTATAAGCTTGAGCAAAACGGCTTAAACCAGCTTTGGTAGCACTATACACACTTTCAAGTGCACTACCTTGTCCACCATAAACTGAACCTAAATAAACAATTCGACTGAAATCTTGTTTAAGTAACGTAGCCTCAAATAATTTAGTCAATTCGATCGGCGTGGTCAAATTAATTTGAATTACTTTTTCAATTTCAGTTAATTTTTGATCATTTAAGAAACCATATTTCGTTATTCCCTGTGCAAAAACTACTGCGTTAACTGGTAACAATGATTGAATAAACTGTTTCATCTGCTGATGATCACTCGCAAAGTCAAATTGAATCGTCATAAAATCCTGATTAGGGTGCTCTTTCATCAATTCCTGACTTATCTTTTCAGCCTTTGGTTGATCATGACAATAGTGCACATACAAAGACCAACCAGCTCTCGCCAAATCTTGACAAATCGTTTCGCCGATTCCACCAGTTGCACCAAAAACAACTGCCCTTCTCATATATTATCCTTTCACTAAACGTGCAGAACAAATCTGACAATCTTTTAATAGATTTGAACAAAATTCTTCAAATTGTGAAAAATTCATATCCTGCAATTTCTCGACATTTACGAAAGTATCTTCATTATCTAAACTTGCTTCAGCAGCTTCAACCGCCAAATATGACAAGTTATTCATGCTTCTGATACTTTGAGCAAGCCATTCTCGTTTTTGCAGCTCAAAGAAATTTTTTTCAAAAGCCTTGTTACCCTCAGTGATTGGCTTAGCTAACTCTTCTTTGATAGCAGTTATTACTTTATCACTTTCTGAGCTTACCCCATACAGCGTGATAAAGTTGCCTTCACGAGTATAATTGACCGAAATTTGCAGCGGACTATTTAAAAGTTGCTCTTCTTTCATTCGCTCAAACCACGGACTCATTACACTTAGTTTTGATTCTAACATTATTTCAAGAATAATTTGAGCTAAATCAAGACTTGCTAAAACTTTCTTAAAGTTTTTCAGTCTAATTCCGAGTCCAAATTGATTTGAACTACCATCTGAAGTGATTTCAATGTCTTGTAATAAGCCGACTGTTTCCTGATATTCAGCTTTTTTTTGCTTACTATTTGTTAAATATTGCTTCTGCAATTTTCCAACAAGGCGGAAAATTGTTTTAATTTGATTTTCCGAAAAATCGCCACAAGCAACAAAATGCATCTTATTTGGCTTGTAATTAGTTTGATAAGCAGCTAATAGCTTCTTTTTATCAATTTGGTTAATTGAAGCTTTTGTTCCTGCAACATCAATTCCCAAATTAGACTCACCAAACATTTGCGTCATAAGTGCATTCGTAATTGCCCAATTAGGTTCATCTTGATACATTGCAAGTTCTTGCTCAATAATTGGCACCTCTTGTTCCACGTTTTGCTTAGTGAAATATGGTTCACCCACTAACTTAAAGAGCAATTCAATCAGCTTTGAATTATGATCAACTCCGCTGCAGTAATACATTGTTTCATTAAAAGACGTAAAAGCATTAACTTCTGCTCCTAATTCCTCAAAATTTTGAGAAATATCGCCTTCTTTTTTGGCAAACAATTTATGTTCCAAAAAATGTGCCAGTCCTGGAACTTCTTGCGGATCACTTGAGCCAAAATCAACAATAATTCCAAAAAAGCGCTGGTTAAAGCCAGGCTTTAGAATTAGCTGTGCTTCAAAGCCAGAATCATATTTGCGTTTTAGTATTTTTGGTTCAATCATCTCAACACATAACTTTCATTTAAAAACAAATTTTTAGCAAATTTAGCCAATTGTGTTTCAGTAACACGTTTAATTGCATTTTCGCGATCGAATAAAGAGTAACCGTCAAATAATTCTCCTCTTAACATTTGAGCAAGTCGCCAATTCTCTTTATCTTTGCCGATTAATTGAATATTAAGCAAGGCTTTTTTAGATTTTTTCAAAAGATCAGAATCAATCTCTCCTGCAGCAATCGCTTCAATTTCTCCTTTAATTATTGCTTTAGCCTCTTCTACTTTATTTGGATCAAGGCCAGCATTAATCAAGAATAAACTATTATTAGCATAGTTATTCGCTTCAACTGCATAAGCAGCGCCTGCTTCTTCGCGAATTTTAGTAAATAATTTCGATGATGGATCACCTGCTAAATATTGCCCAAGAACCTGTCCTACTATTTGACCGTAGAAGGGCAAAGTTAAATCATACCCATAGCCCATAAAAAGTTGGGCTTGTAAATTATTATGGACATCACTTAATTGAAGGTCACGCTTAGGCGCCGGAATTGTAAGATTGGATTCAGTAAAATTCTTCATCAATCCTGGATACTTGAACTCTTCTTTAACCAAATGATCAACTAAATCTGGGTCTTTGACTAGGCCAATTACTGTTGCTGGAACCATTTTTAAATTGTCCACAAATAATTTCAAATCTTTGGAAGTAGCATTTTCAATTTCATCAATTGGTCCCATGAAATTTTCTGCATAATCTGGTTCATTTTGATACCAAATCTTGAAAAAACGATCTAAAGCAAAATTTGCAGGTTCAGCCATAATTTCCTGATAATCTGAAGACAACTGCCGCTTACTTAAAGCAATTATCTGATCATCAAGAGTTGGATGTTCAATAATTAAAGCCAAATCTTCAATAATTTTGGCATAAGTATATTCTGGATCTAAAATTTCGATTGGCTCAACAAAATTAGCAACATAAGACAGAATAATATCTTTTCCGAAAAGTTGCGGAACTGCCTCAAACTGCAAATCATACATTTTAGATAATTCTTCTTGTTGCTTATTTATTGTTGGAAAATACAAAGTTGCGTTCATCTGCATCTTAGCTAGCAAACTTGCATAAGCAAGATTATGACTGGTTAACGGCAAACGCAAAAAACAGCCTAAACTGGCTGTTGTAAATTTTTCATTTTTTTGAATCGACGTATTAATTGTTAGCATTCTTATCATCTTTCTCTGGTGGCAAAAGAACTTGACGAGGTTTTGACCCTTCTGATGGGCCGACAATGCCTCTTGCTTCCATTTCATCAACAATTCTTGCAGCTCGATTATACCCAATTCTAAAACGTCGCTGCAACATTGAAACGCTGGCCGTCTGCTGTTTTCTTACTAACTCTACTGCTTGAGCATAAAATTCATCCTCTGGCTCATCAGTTGTGCCATTTTCAGCGGTCGCTCCACCTTTTTGTGGAATCATATTTTGGTCATATTCAGCTTTTTGTTGTTCCTTAACCCAAGTGATTACTTTTTCAACTTCTTCACTTGAAATATAAGCTCCTTGAATACGTTCTGGCTTAGATGCCCCAATTGGCATATACAACATGTCCCCACGTCCCAGCAATTTTTCAGCACCAACTTGATCCAAAATCGTTCTAGAGTCGACACTACTTGAAACTGCGAATGAAATTCTTGATGGAACATTGGCCTTAATTAACCCACTAATAACATCTACACTTGGACGCTGAGTTGCTAAAATCATGTGAATACCAGCTGCACGAGCCATCTGTCCTAAACGAACAATTGCTCCTTCAACATCATGTCCACCAACCATCATCAAATCGCTAAGTTCATCAACAACAACCAAGATGTAAGGTAATCTCTGCATTACTGGATTATTCTTATCCTGATTATTTTTTTCAACTTTAGCATTATATTCACCCATGTTTCGGGCACCACTTGCAGCAAATAACTTATAGCGCCGCTCCATTTCTTTAACAACTTTATGTAAAGAATTGATAGCAAGTTTGGCATCAGTTACAACTGGAATAAGCAAATGCGGTACATCATTATAAACTGACAGTTCCACCATCTTCGGATCAATTAAAACTAATTTGATTTCATCAGGCTTGGCCTTCATTAGGATACTGGTCAAAATTGTATTGATTGCCACTGACTTACCTGAACCAGTTGAACCAGCAATCAAAAGGTGCGGCATTTTGGCTAAATCGGCAGAAATAACTTGACCAGCAACATCCTTTCCAAGTGGAACAATCATTGGATGATCCTTTGCATTTTTATTTTGGTGTTCCATCACATCTCTAAAAGAAACAACTGATGTTGAGCGGTTGGGAACTTCAATACCAATATATGGTTTACCAGGAATAGGCGCTTCAATACGAATATCTTTGGCCGCTAAGGCTAAAGCTAAATCATCTGCTAAGTTAACAATCCGACTAACCTTAACCCCAACTGCAGGCTGAACTTCATAACGTGTAATCGTTGGCCCTAAAATTGCTTTTTTGATAATGACTTTTACACCGAAGCTCTTAAAGGTTGATTGCAAAATTTGTGTATTCTTTTGAATCAATTCTTTATCTGTGGATTGATCAGTATTTTTAATTGGCTGAAGTAAACTTAGCGGTGGATTCTTATAATGTTTATTAACCTTAGTCTCAAGCTTAAGTTCACCATGATCAACATTACTTAACTCTTGTACAACCTTACGATCTTCATCATCAAAAGAATGCGACTTAGGTAATTCATCGTCATGATCATCAGAATAAAAGTTAGGCTCAGAATGTTGAATTTCTTCAGACTTCGGTGTATCTGGAGTAATGACTTCTGGCATTGAGATTTCTTCATCATCACTATCGTGACTAACCACCTCAGGACTAACTTTCTCTTGCTCATCATCTTCAAAATCGCTAACACTTGGAAAAACATCACTAGTATTATTAGCTAAAGGATCAGACATTTGATCACGATTAGCTTCTTTTTGTTGTTGGCGATTTTCACGAATTTCACTATATTTGTCTTTTAATTTGGTGCCTGCCTCTTTATTTTTATTAATAAAGTTCTGGCCAACTTTTTGAAAAAGTTCAATAAGCGTGCGATATTTTACATCAAAGAACATCAAAGTTCCGATTGGAATCAAGATTACTGCAATGATGTTAATTCCGACTTGTCCAAGAAGTGGATAAACTATCTGAAAGCCTAATGCTCCAAAAACACCACCGCCTACGTCCTCGGTTACACTTGCGCGACTAAATTCACGTCCAATTTCTGTTAAAAAACAATTCATAAAATTGCTATTAACTTGTAAACTACTGAAAAAGTGACCACTTTGAATTAACAATAGCCCAAAAAAGGCTAAAATCAGACCGCTGGTGCGTTTGATTTTCAGATGAGGTGGCTGCCCATAAATAACCATTGCTAGTCCAAAAAGCGCTAATAAGCCGCTTGCCAGCAAATATGAATCACCCACGAAAAAGCGTAAGAGATTGGCCACTTGCATCCCTAGCCAACCAAATTTGGCAAAGGCAAAAATTGCCACAATAATTTGCGCTATTCCGACTGTAACCCAATATAGTTCCTGTTCTTCTTTGCTCTTACTCGTTTTTTTCTTTCTGTTTGTTGATTTTCGATTTGTAGTTTTTCTTGCCGTTTTCTTCTTTCTCTTAGGCATGAATTCTCCCAGTTAATTAAAAATTAGCTTCAAAATTCAAGTTAACAGGCTCATCCATTGTAATTTGAGTTACTTCATACGTTAAAGTTTCAATATATTCAACTAATGGTCTACTCAAAATTTGGTAGTCTGCACTTTCCAGATCATTACCATCACCATAGTAATCTTCAAGCTTAACAATTTGGCTAATTTGACCACTAACAGTAAAATCACCAGGTGCTGGTGCAACGTCAAAGACAACTGATACTTCAAAGTAGCTTCCACCTTGACCTTGATCAGTTGTACCATCTTCATTTTGCTTAGCAGCTTTTCTAAAAGCAACATTCACCTCATTGCTAAGTCTTGGTTCATCATTTAAATCATAGTGAAATGCGTGAACTAAAATTGGTGTTTCTTTTTTAAACTTCATTATTCATTTTCTCCTAAGTTACGTTCATATCTTTCAGGACGATCATAATTATCCTTCAGCTTATCATTTTCATAATGATGACTAGTTTCCAAGTTAGGAAATCCTTGTTGACGCAATGCTTCAAGAAGAACCATCGCTACCGAATTAGATAAATTATAACAGCGGATATTATCTGACATCGGGATTCTTAAATTCCGGTCATAGTATTCTCGCATAAATGTTTCTGGTAAGCCAGTAGTTTCTTTACCAAAGACAAAATAATAATTTTTGTTTGGATCGGTATAATCCACTTGAGAATAATTCTTTGATGAAAACTTAGAAATTAAGTACATTTCATCGTTTGGATCTAAAGTCTTAAGAAAAGCATCTAAATCATCATGACGATGAATCTCCACTTTATCCCAATAATCAAGTCCAGCGCGCTTCATTTTTTTATTATCAATTTGAAAACCAAGCGGTTCAATTAAATCTAAAACAGTATTTGTACCAGCACAAGTACGGGCAATATTACCAGTATTAGCCGGCATCAATGGTTCATATAAAACTACGTGATTAGTCATAAATTCTCCTTTAATTAAGAAAAAACGTGGCTAGGAAACCACGTCTTTTTATTAATCTGTTTGTTTTACAGTGTGATCATCTGAAGTATCATTTCCCGTGGTCGGATCTTCCTTTTCATCATCATAAACCTCAGATACCTGTCGATAATAATTGTACACACGAGAGACAATAATCTTCAAGACAGCATAGATTGGAATACCAAAAATCACACCCCAAAGTCCCCAAACAGCACTTGCACCAATCAACAAAAGAATAGTAGTGATTGGGTGTAATTCCAGTTTGTTCCCCATAACATATGGGCTAATCAGTCTTGTTTCAATTAATTGCTCAATTGAAAAAACAACTAATATTTTAACTAACATTGAAAATGACGTCATTATCCCAATTACAATAACTGGAATAATTGCAATCATTGTCCCAAAATATGGAATTAAATTCAACAAACCTGCTAAAATTGCTAGCGCATAACCATATGGTAAACCAATGATACTATAGCCGATAGTAAACATGATCCCCACCCAGAAAGCAACTGTAATTTGACCACGGATATATGAAGCTAAAGCATAATTGATATCATACAAAAGCTTGCTAAAACTTGCTTGCCAGCGCTGTGGTGCGAATTGCGCAATATATGGGCGTAATTGGTGACCATCTTTTAACATAAAGAATAAGATAACCGGTGCTGTAATTAAAGTCATTGCAATCATGGTAATGATGCTAACAGCTGAAGAAATACTGCTCAAAGTATTATTAAATGCATCTTGGCCCGACTTAAACAGGGTTCTTTGAGCATTTGAAATCATTTTATCCAAATTCCCGCGCACTGAATGTAAGCGTGGGTCTCTCAATGCTTCTTGCGTGCTATTTACCGCATCATTCCAAATACGTGGCCAGTTCTTAACCAATGAGTTGATCTGTCCTTGAACGATAGGAATGATCGTGTTAATGATCCAAATTAATGCAACAACTACGAGAATAAATAGTACAACAATTGTTACTGTCCGCGGCACACGCCATTTTTTTTCAAGCCAGTCAACAACAGGATTCATAATATAATATTGAATCACTGCTAATAAAATTGGTGGCAAAATCGCATTAAAGAATGCCCAGGCAGGGTTTAAGACAAAAGAAATCTTGTTGAACATCCAAATAATTAGGAAGAACAACAAGAGATTGAACAAAATAATACTAAAACGATTATTTAAGAACCACTTTTCAAAAAAAGTGACTCTTTTTGTTTTTCTTTTATGATCCATTAACTAATCCTTTAAATATGTTCATAGACAATGTCATCATCTACTCTAAAGTTTGGCATTGCTTGGTCAACATCCGGATCAAAATAGATCGCATTAGCAAGTGGAGTCTTTGGAACAGGACGATTGAAGAATAATGTTGCATGTCCTAAAGCCTTCATATTACTTTCAACCATTGGGCCAACGTAATTTGCTACATAAGTTTGGCCATCAACTGTGATTGTATCGCCCTTCTTGAAAACAAAACCACTTACTGAAGTCTTAGTGTCAAATTTTTGAACAACTGAAACATCTTTCAGATCATCATTGGCACCTTCGCCAAATAAAATTACCATACCGTCTTTAGAATCGACAGCTTTTTTACCAATTTTTTCAATAGTTGCAGTCCATTTCATAATAATCTTCTCCTTAACTCAATTTTAGCATAATAAAACCGCTTAACAAATTAACCACTCATTTTTTTATTTAGTTATACTATTTTTACTGATAATGATGCTTTTAGAGAATAATGAAAACGGTTATAATTGTTTTGTATATGTAGAAAAATGGAGGGATTTTATGAAAGTTTTAATTGGTGGTTACACTAAAAAGACTTCAAAGGGTATTTACGAATTTAACTTTATCGGTGCTGATGAATATGCTCATTTAGAAAATAGTAAAAACATTATTGAAGTAGGCGGTCCAACTTATTTTCAAAAAGATGATAATTTAGTTTTCGCGGTTACCAATGCTGGTGATAAGGGCGGTGTTAGCGTCTTTAAAGCTGGTGCAAACGGCTATGAAAAAGTCGATGAATATTTAACCCCAGGTTCATCCCCTGCTTACATCGGCATTAACCGTAATAAACATTTGCTCTATACCGCTAACTACCATACTGGTGTAATTAACGTCTTTTCATATTCAGAAGATGGAAAATTAGCATTGCTTGCAAGTGATACTCATACTGCCAAAAGCATTGGCCCTCGTCCAGAACAAGCAGATGGTCCTCACCCACACTTCTTTGACGAAACCCCTGCTGGAAATTTAGTTTGCTGCGATTTAGGTAATGATACTGTTGATTTTTACAAATTTGACGGCAAGAAATTAACTTTAGCTGCAAGCTATAAGAATGAAGCCGGTTTTGGCGATCGTCACATTGCTTTTTCAAAAGATGGCAATTATTTCTACGTTGCTGGTGAATTATCAAGTAAAGTTAACCTTGTGAAATTTGACGAAAATACTTGGAAATTTGAAGATATCGCAACTTACTCAACTATTCCAAGTGACTGGGATCAACATAATGGCGTTGCTGCTATCCGCATTTCAAAAGATGGTCGTTTTCTTTATGTTTCAAATCGCGGTAATGATTCAATCGTTGTTTTTGCAATCAATGATGATCATACTTTAAAGCTTGTACAGCGCATTTCAACTTTTGGTGAATTTCCAAGAGACTTCAACTGGGATAAAAGTGAAAAATATGTAGTTGCTGCTAACCAAAATTCTGATAACGCTACTCTCTACCTTAGAAATAGTGACGACGGAACTTTAAGTCCTATTCAAAAAGATATCCAAGTTCCTGAAGGAACCCGTGTTGAATTTGAAGAATAAATCTTGCTAAATTAACCTAGTCATGTCCTAATCATGGTCATGACTTTTTTTATAAGGTAAAATAAAGAAGTAGAATGGAGATGATGCGGGTGAATCAAAAAGTAATGCGAATTCTACTCTTTATTCTTGGTGGCATTCTGGGCATACTTGTATTATATAAACTTTATCTTAGCTACTTACCAGAGATACAACTGCTTTTGCACTTTAATTCTAAAAATGAAGCTCTACTAATCAAAATGGTCCGTAGTCACGGCATTGAAGATTTATGTTTCTTATTTATTCTGAATGTGATTTGCGTGGCAGTTCCTGGTTTGTCTAACGGGATCTTTTGCGTTTTAAATGGCATCCTGTATGGTCCGGCAACTGGCTTTATCGTTAATTGGATCAGTGACGTTTTAGGACAAGTTACGTTGCTATATCTTTTGCAAAAATTATATTCACCAGAAAAACTGAAAAAGAGCAAGATCTATAAATTATTACGCTCACAATCTTACCCACAACTTGCCTTAACAATCGCTTACGTTATTCCATTTATTCCAAGTGCAACTGTTAGTTATGTCAACGTCTTACTCAACAAAACCAAAAAAAGTCGCATCATTCCAATTGCAATCGGAACAATTCCCTTTGCTTATCTGTACGCCTATGGTGGCGACTCAATCTTACACTTAGACGCCAAACGTTTAATTACTACTATCATCTTCATTGTAGCAATTGCTCTTATTGCCGTTTTAATTTTATTTATTACTAAAAAAATTCGTGATCATCAAAAAAAGGAAGCAGTTTAAACGACTACTCCCTTTTTCTTTGATTAACTTATTTAATTTTTAACTACGTAACTCTGACTTGTTTCATCAAAGACAAAGCTTTGTTTTTTACTATTTGAAACTAAATCAATCTGCTTATATGGGAACTTATAGCCCAATTGTTTAAGTTCAATCCGCCATTCATTTTTGAGCATTTTAACTTCATACAAGTTTGCTTCACCGTCTTCATAAGCAAAACTTTCACCATCATCTTGATAATGAACATAAGAAGAGTGATCGCCGAATAATCTAAAAGTCATTAAATCATGCTTTTTAAGCTCAACGTGACTGGCATCTTGATCCCATGGCAAAATAGTATTCTTTTTAATAAACAATGGTAAATCTGCTAATTCTGCTTTAACCAAAATAGTGTTTTGGCCTGTATATTCAGCACCTGTCCAAAAGTCTAACCAATTTCCTTCCGGTAAATATACTTGTCTAGTAGTTTGACCTTCCATTAAAACTGGAGCAACTAATAAGTCATTGCCGATCATATATTCATCATTCATATTTTGAACATTTTTATCATGAGGATAATTTAAAATAAGCGGCCGCATAACTGGCAAACCTGTTTTACTTTCATGATAGAAACGATCATAGAGATATGAAATTAGATGATATCTTAATTTCAAATATTTACGGTAGATTGACAATGTTGGCTCACCAAAAGCCCATGGTTCTTGAGCACGAGTTCCAACTGCAGCATGATTTCTCAATAACGGACTAAAGATTCCAGCCTCAATCCAGCGCGACAACAGCTCGGGAGTACAATCCGCACCAAAACCACCAATATCAGTCCCAGCAAAGGCAAAACCACTTAGACCTAAATTACATAATTGTGGCACCATCATTTGAATATGAGTCCAAAGACTTTGATTATCACCAGTCCAAACAGTCGTGTATTTTTGACTTCCTGAATAAGCAGCACGAGTAATTACGTATGGACGCTTATTGGTCAATTTCTTCAAACCTTTATAAGTAGCTCTTGCCATGTTATGACCATAGACATTATGCATTTTACTATGATTTGCTTTTTGATCTTCATCATAGAAGACAACGTCATCTGGAAATGGACCCTTAAATGAGGCGGGTTCGTTCATATCGTTCCAAACACCGCAGGTACCTAAATCAACTAAGAATTTAACGTTCTTACTCCACCAATCACGCACTTCTTTACGACCGAAATCTGGGTAAACAGCGTCTCCTGGCCAAACTTCATTCACATAAACCGTACCATCTGGGCTCTTAGCAAAATAGCCTTTTTCAAGACCTTCTTTATAAACCCAATAATCCTTATCAACTTTTACGCCAGGATCAATAATTGGCATCACTCTAAAGCCTTTATCAGCAAGTTCCTTAATAAAACTCTTAGGGTCTTGGTAGGTATCCTTGCGCCAAGTAAAGACACGAAAACCATCCATATAATCGATATCAAAATGTAAGACATCGCAAGGCAAATCGTTACTTCTCAAACTATCAGCGATTCGGCGAACTTCATCTTCGCTTACACTATAGCCCCAACGAGATTGTTGATAACCTAGCATCCATTTTTGAGGAAGTGGAACACGACCGGTTAAGTAAGTATAGTTAGTGACAATTTCTTTTAAAGTTTTACCACCAATAATGTAGTAATTCAGTTGTCCGTCTTTAGCCCCATAGAAATAGTAAGATGAGCTTTCCTTTCCTAAATCAAAGTGGCTCTTATAGGTATTATCAAAGAATAAACCATATGGATACCCGTCTTTGACTCCGATTAAAAACGGAATTGACTTATAAAGTGTTTTAAAACTTTCAACTTGTGGCTCAGGATTGTCTGTATTCCAGTTGTCGTATTCATAACCACGCTTGTTTAAAAAGCCGGTCTTATCGCCTAAACCGTAGAATTGTTCATCTTCAGCAAGTTGCTTAACCGCAAGAACAGGATAATCGTCTTCATCGCTTAACTTGTGACCTTCTGATGCCGCTAATTTTTCCTGTTCTGGATTAATCCCGCGATCAAGTTTAATTCTCTTGCCGCGATAATCAAGAACTAATGGATGTTTTTTATTATCATATACATCCACATGTAAATCTTGATCTATTTTTAATTTAAGTATTGATGTTGATATGATTAAGCCATCATTTGTTTCTTCTGTTTTAACATCGGTCTTGATTCTCTTATCGCCATCAATAGCATAAGAATTACTATCTTCTTCAAAGACTCTAATAATTTCCGGAGTTAGTACATCTAGTTTTAACTTCCTTTTTCCACTTTCTAATTCAAAAAGTTGTCCATTTTGTGAAAATTTCATTTTTACCTCTTACAAGGAAAAGTCTGAGAATAAATCTCAGACTCTTCTCAAAATTATTAAATTAAGTTAGCTTCTTTCAATAGTTGGGCTACCCATGTCCGCTTAATCTTCTTCATTCCAGCCTTAACAGCGAGCTTTTCAGGCAATGGCATTTCTTGGTCTTCTAACTTCTTCTTATCAGACATGTAGTACATTGCTCTAAGCAATTGACGAATATCAAAGATAGAGTCGAATACTTCTGGCACTCCGCGGTCAACATTGAACAAAGTATAAACAGCTTCCATCGCAGTTCTGACAGAATACTCAGTAGTAAAGACTGTATCTCTAGTTGGACTTTCTGCAAAGTTACCAATAAATGCTAAGTTAACAGAACCCTTTGGAACAACTGCTGGACGATCGCCATCCTTACGAACCATGAAGTAACTTGTGATATATGGCATGTAAACAGGAACAGTATTCATGTTTTCTTCGCTTGCAAGTTCTTCAATCTTATCCTCTGGAACGCCTAAGTGGTAAAGCATTTCTTCAGCGATTTCCTTACCAGTACAATCAACTACTCTCTTCTTAATGTAGTTACCTTCAGTATCTGAATACAAAGCGTAAATCCAAACAACAATTTCATTCGGCTTTTGACTCTTGAAGTGTGGTTGACGGTGAATAGTAAAGCTAAGACCCCAGTTAGAATCCATAACTGTGATAATACCACCAGTGTTTACACGACCATCATATAAGCTGCGCTTAGTTAAACGCTCAAAGTATGGAGCAGTCTTCTTGTTCTTCAAAGTTGCAGTTGCAGAGACAAACCAACTACGTTCTGGAATGTTTTCACAGAAGACATCTGGATGACCGAATGCTGGATCTTGTGCAGCCAAGTTTTCCCATAATTTCCATGAACTACCTTTAGCATGAGTAATAGGAGCTGGAGTATTTTGACCACCATAAGTTGAGCTTTCAGTGATTGAGCCATTTGTTACAAAGACAATGTCATCACGGCTTAAAGCAATTTCTGCATCTTTACCATCTTTTTCAGTGATGATCTTCTTAGCAATCTTTTCTTCGCCTTCGTGATCGACTTCAATGTTTCTTACATGAACATCATATTGAATATCAACATTGTGATCCTTTAAGTAAGCTAAGACTGGCTTAACCATTGATTCGTATTGGTTATATTTGTTGAACTTCAATGCAGTAAAGTCTGGCAAACCATCAATGTGGTGGATAAAGCGCATTGCATAGCGGCGCATTTCAATCAATGAGTGCCACTTTTCAAAGGCAAACATTGTTGACCAATATGCCCAGAAATTAGTTTCAAAGAATTCGTCACTGAAGTAATCTTCAATAGTTTCACCTTGAAGTTCACTTTCAGGAGTCATAATCAATTTAACAATTTCGTTAGCACACTTGCCTAGTCCATATTGTCCGTCACTAGGTAAACGATTTCCGCGCTTATAAATCAAGCGACAGTTAGATGAGTTAGGGTCTTTTTTATCCAACCAATAATATTCATCTAAGTATGATGCACCAGGTACTTCCAAACTTGGAATTGAGCGATACATATCCCATAAGCATTCAAAGTGGTTTTCCATTTCACGTCCACCGCGAACAACAAAACCAGCGTTAGGACGATCAGCCCCATCTAATGAACCACCTGCAACAGGTAATTCTTCCAAGATGTGGATCTTCTTACCATCCATATGGGCATCACGAATTAAGAAAACGGCAGCAGCTAAGCCTGCTAGTCCACTACCAATGATATAAGCCGATTTATTTTCAACGCCTTCGGGCTTAAGAGTATCAGCAAAGGCCTCATAATTACCATTTGAATAATACATAAATATCCTCTTTTCTGATTACAAAAACGCATTTCTTAATTCCCATTGTATTAAAAGCGGTTTCAATAAGCAACGATTTAAGAGAATAATTATAGTTTTTAAAAATAATAGTAATACAAAATAAAAAAAGATAGATTTTATAATCTATCCCATAATTGTGCCATATCTACTGGATCTTTAATTTTAAGTTCAACATTTTCACCGCTAAACGGATCTTTAAAAGCTAAATAAAAGCAGTTAAGTGCCTGACGCGGAAAAACATTGGAACCGCCATATAAATCATCCCCATACAAAGGATGTCCCATAAAGGCCATATGCACGCGAATTTGGTGTGTCCGTCCTGTTAAAAGCCGTAATTCCACTAAGCTCGCATTTACTTTTTGTTTTAAAACTCGATATTCAGTTTGCGCACTCTGACCATCCGCTATAACGCTACGCTTGACTCCATCAGTTTTTTTACCAATTGGCTGATCAACTACCCCTGTTAATTCATCTTCAGCAAAGTTTCCTTCAACGATCGCATGATATTTTTTAATAAAATGGTGCTTATCTAACTTACTAAAGCGAGCATGTGCCACTGCATTTTTCCCAATTAATACTAAACCAGAAGTATTACGATCTAATCTAGTAATGACATGCGGCTTCAATTCTTTTTCACCGTTTCGCTCAAAATAACCCATCACACGGTTAACTAAGGCATCATCATCTTCATAACGGGATGGAATTGATAAAACACCAGCTTCTTTATTAACCACCAGATAATTTTTGGTTTCTTTCACAATCTCAATTGGATTGTTTGAGGGATGCAAAAAGGGATTGTCTTTTTCTTCCCCGGTTAAAAAGATAACCTCATCATTCACTTTCAAATGATAACTAGTGTAGCGACGTTTGTGGTTAACAAAAATACGCCCATTATTATTCTTAGATTTATTAATGGCTTGTCTTGAAAAACCATTTTTCAACAAAAAAGATCCTAATTTTTTGGGATCCTTTTCTTTTACTGTTAATTTAAAGATTGTCATTATTTGAATCACTAATAAATGAAGTTTTAACTCTTGACCAGAAATGGTGGTGACCAAAACGATCAAACTGAATTGAATGCTTAGAAATTCGATAGGTGATTTTTTTGGCATTCCTTAAGTCATTTCGCTCGCCATCAATTGTCATGACGAAGTGATCAGTATTCGGTACAATGGTAATCCATTGATCTGGTGCAATTACAATTGGTGAAGATAAAGTTCTAAACACACGGTTATTGATCGACGCAATTTCTGTCATCTGCAATGCCTTTAAACGAGGATGAATAACTGCACCGCCTAATGACTTACCATAAGCAGTGGAACCTGTCGGTGTTGATACACACAAACCATCACCACGGAAATTTTCAAATGGCTCATCATCAATATAAACGTCAGCTTCCAAAGTATGAGACACCCTTTTAACAGCCGATTCATTTAACGCCAAAAAATGCTTGATTTCACCATTCTCAGTTTCCATTGATATTTCCAAAAGTGGATATTTAGCAGCTTGCGCATCATCGCGGGACAAGGCATCCACCATTTTTTCAATATCGTAATTACGCCAATCTGTATAAAAACCAAGGTGCCCAGTGTGAACACCAATAAAACGAATTGAATCAACCTGATTTTCGTAGCGGTGGAAAGCATTTATCAAAGTACCATCTCCACCAACAGTGATGACAATATCCGGATATTTTTCGTCTAAAATAAAGTCTTTTTCTTTCAGTAATTCTTTAATTTGTCCGGCCACTTCCAAAGTCAGAGGCTTGTTATTATGAGCGACAGCTACTTTCATGATTTTTCTTTACCCTTATTCTTTGTAAAAATCTTCTGGGCTTCTTGAACTTCATCCTTAATTGAAGACATTTCCTCATCAAGTTGATATGCGGCCTCAGCAGTAGATTTAAGCCGAGCAGAAATATCATCTGGGTATTCACCTTTATATTTGTAATTCAAAGTATGTTCTACTGTAGCCCAAAAATTCATAGCTAAAGTTCTAATTTGAATTTCCGCAATTAAAGTTTTAGGCCCTTCAGGAAGATAAACAGTGTAAGAAATCACCATATGATAGGAACGATAACCAGATGGCTTGGCATTTTGAATATAATCCCGTTCTTCTACAACTTCCATATCATCGCGAGCATGAATTAAATCAACCACTTTATAAATATCATCGACAAATTGTGTTACGATTCTGATTCCAGCAATATCTTGCATATCAGTTTCGATTACTTCTGGACTGATCACACGACGTTGCATCTTTTCTTTAATCGAATCAACTGTCTTCACTCTGCCAATTACAAATTCGATTGGAGAGTGTTCCCCTTTGGTTAAAAAGCTTTGTCTTAAAGAACGAAATTTGATTTTTAGCTCTCGCACCGCTTCGGTGTAAGGCCATAAGAAGTTATCCCAATCTAAATTCATAATAAAAATTCCTTTCCTAAACACATTGATTTTAACATATAATTATAAGGAATAGATGGAGTGAATAAAAATGAGCAAAAATCGTGAAATTGAAGCAAAAACTATTTTAGATAAAAACGTTTATAAAGAAATGAAGTCTGCCTTTCCAATTAAGTCTAACTTCATTCAAGAAAATTATTATTTTGATACGCCTAATAAAATTTTAAAAGAACATAAAATTAGTTTACGAATCAGAATATATGCCGATCATGCTGAACAAACAATGAAAGTTCCTGACCTTAGACCTATACAAGAAAAATTCCATGAAGTAATCGAAATTAATGATGATCTTCCTTTGGATAAGGCAAAGGAACTCGTTAAGCAAGCTAAAGACAAGAACATGTTTACTTTTCAAGGTAATATTGGTCAATATTTGAGTAAACATTTTACAAACCAGCAGAAGGACTTACAGCTGTTTACTTGGAGTAAAACAAACCGTACTTTATCTACTGGACCAAAAGATTGTGAATTAACTTTAGACGCAACTTCATATCCAGATGGGTATTCAGATTATGAGCTTGAAATTGAAAACACTAATCCAGCTCTAATCAAAGAAGTTTTACTAAAATTAGAAGCAGATTTTGGTTTTAAACAAACTGTAGAAAATACCAATCAAAACAAAATTGCCAGAGCAAGTATCCATAGAATCTAAAATCAAGTCAAATTCGTTGTCTGTTTTTAAGTTTCTTGCTAAAGTAATAACTGAGATATTCAGTTAAGCGAGGTTATTGATATGTTTGAGATTTTTCTCTTCATTAATCCAATTGGCATCTACTGCTACGATATTGAAAGAAGAATTCAAAGAACTATTGACGAATTGGACATTGAAGTTTCTTATCATCTTGTGCCGATTGCGAATGTACACATCGTTCAAGACGACATGATTAGACGCAAACGTAACGCACAAAAGTTGTGCCAATTTTCTTTCTATACTTTGATCACAAATAAAGCATTAGAATATTACCATGCAATTAGGTTTACTAATGGTAATAAAAAAGCCAGGGATTTTCTTTTAGAATTACAAAATCAGTTGAATGAAAATACGATTGATCATAATTATTCTGACTTGTTCAGTACAGCAATAAACAATCTGAAGATCAATCCTAAGTCTATTCAATCGTTGAAAAATAGTAATTATATTAAAGAATCAATTAAACAAGATCAAGAACTCGCTGCAAAATGGGATGTTAAAAAAACACCTACTACGGTAATTTTTAATGAGAATGATGCTAGTCAAACTGGGATGTTAGTTGAAAACATGATTACTCATGAAGAACTAATCAACTTATTTATGCCAGAAAATGAGGCATATCAACCCAAACAATTTAATGAAATGTTTACAGGTCATCTGCGTCTAATTTAGGCGCAGGGCCTTTTTTGTTACACAAATACTTACTCACCCCATCAATTTCACCTGGCTTACGAAATTGGCTAAAGACTTTGTCTGGCAGATCATCAATATTCATTCCTAATTCATAAAGTTGACTCGCAATTTTATGTCCTAAATTAGTTTTTTGATGAATCTGACGCCAAAGATATTGTTTTTGATCATTTTTATTTAACTGGAAGATTTTCTTTTTCGCTTTAAAATGCCAAAATTCATTGATACCACATTCATCTAAAGAAAAAATTTTAGTTTGATAAACCAAATTTCGTGTCATTGGCTCTTGCCAAATATTGTATTTCAACTGCAGAACTTGTTTTTGTGGATTCACCTCAAGATAATATGTACCCCAATTTTTGTTTTCTCTAAAAAAGATTAATTGCGTCTCTTTAAGCTGCTTATTCAGATAATGACGCTTTCCAACAATCCATAAATCTAATATTTTAACTTGCTGATATAAATTGTGCCGGTGAATAAATTCACGTTGACTCAAAGGTGCACACTGTACTTCAATTGCCAATTTTTCAGAAATTAAGACATCCGCTCGAATACCACCATCAGCTAGCGGAACCTCAACTTTAGCATCGAACCCAGCTGCAGTAAAAGCGGATTTCAGAAGCATCTTAGAATTATGATGCTCTTCTTTTTCACCATATTGTGATCTACATTGTGCCAAATGTTTAAAAAACGCGCTCTTGCTCTCAGAAATAATCAAAATCAATTTTTTGTGGCATTGTGGACATCGATAATTTTCATAATTCAACTTTTTCTCATTATTTCGAACTAAATTTGCCTCATCAACTGCCAAAACTATTCTTTTATTTAATAATGCTGCATACATTTTATCGCCCATTATTAAATACGAAAAAAGAGCAAGATTTTACTCGCTCTTTCTCTTTCTTTACTTTTTCTTAAAAATTACTTGATGTTAGTATCAAAATATCTACGTAAAGTACCTAAAGCATCACGTTGAATGATCAGTTTGCCAATTTCTTCAATTGTTTCCATATCATCAGAGCTAATCTTGATACCAAATTCATTAGCAATTGCCCAAGCATCAGCAGGTGTTAATTCCGCAAAATCATCATTAACAAATACCAATTTCATAAAATATTGTCCTTTGTATAAATACAAGCTAGAAGCAATATTATCTGATCTCAAATTATCTGCTAATGCTGTTGCTAAACCTAAATCATCGAACTTATAGCAATGAGTATCTTGGAAGTTCCAATAATCTTCTTCATCTTCTGCATTCAAAAATGAACTATGCTTAACAACTTGTCCTGGATCAATTTCTGTTTTCGGGTCATCTTTTGGATCTAAATCAAAGAAACTTCTTCTAGAATCCTCATCTTCTTCATCGTTATTATCATCGAAGTCACTTGAACTGAGCATTTTCTGCAGCTCTTCAGTATTTCCACTATTAACTTTAGTAATTAGCACATCTAACCCACTACTATTTGGCATCACTTGAAATGAAACTGGAGCATCCTTTGTGAAAGTATGGTCAGTATCAACTTCTGACAAAATTGAATAGAAGAATTGTTGAATCTTGTCTCTATTTCCAAGTAAGTCAAGAACCTTTAAGCCTCGCTCTGCAAGTTCATCATTGTTAATACGAACCCGAATTGTATTTTCATCAATTCGTTTAATTTTCATAGATTTTCACCTCCATAGTTATTTTCCTGTTATTACAATAGTACACTACTTTTCAAATAAAACAAAAGTGTTAGTCTTTAATTTTTTTGAAAGAAAAAGAAAATCAGAATTTCCATTTCTGGAAGTTCTGATTTAAATATATTAATTCTTACGACGCTTGCGTTTTCCATAGCCTGATAAACCTAACAGAGAAATCAAATTTATCGCTGCACCTGCAACTGTTGCTTTAGTAGTATCATCTTCACCAGTTTGTGGAAGAGTATTTTCTTCAGGATTATTAGTTGTTCGAACTGGTGAATCAGGTACTTCAGTATTCTTTGCTACTGTAGCGTGAGGCACAACAGTAGTTGACTTAGTCTTCTTAGTATTATCTACTGATGCATGAGGAGTAGGAGCTGGCGTATCTGGAGTATCCGGTGTTGCCGGTGTTTCTGGATGTGGAACTACATTTTCAGGTTCTTGTGGAGTCTGTGGTGTAGTTGGGTTAGTTGGAGTTTCTGGTGTTACTGGATCTACAGGACCGGTTGGTTCTTCTGGTTTAGGTGTTGGCGTATCTGGTGTGTAAACAACTGGAGTATCTTCAGTTGGTTTTTCTGGAGTTACAGTTGGAACGCTTGGCTTGTAACCAGGAACATTTGGTACAGGTTCATTGGGTACTACTGCTGTTGGATTGGTTGGATCATTATGGTAGCTAGGAGTTGGTGCATCTGGAATTGGAGTTTTACCATCTGGACCAACTGGAATAATCTTGCCAATCTTCTTGTAAACAACTTTGAATACCTTATTACGTTCTTCATTAGAACCGGTGTTAGTTGCAACAAAACCACCTGCAACGTACTTGCCGTCGTTATTAGTGTAACCAGATACCGCAACGTAACCATCGATTACTGGAACTTCTTCTGCAGTAAAGTTGTGTGAAGTTTCATTCCATGAACCTTGCTTAGTAATTTCACCAGTTACAGTATCTTTAGTATCACCGGAGTAGGTGAATTCTGCAGTTTGCTTCTTTTCTTCACGAAGAACATTACCTTGGTCGTCAACGTATTGAACAATTTGAGAAGCCGGAAGATTTTGCTTGTTAACAACTTCTTCACCGTTCTTAGTATAAGTTACAGTAATGTTGATGTCGCCACTGTCTTTAGTCAAACCAGTAATTGCGGCAACGTTTGTGCCATCAGCGTGATCAGAAACATTAGTTACGTGATAACCTTTTTCAGTTGGTGAAGTTACACCTTCAAATGAAGTTTTGTCACTAGTCCAAGTGATTTGTGGTGTAGCGGTGTTACTTTCATCAATTACCCAGCTACCATTTTCTTGCTTAGCGTTTACTAATTGACCGGTAACTGTATCAACATAAGCAACACCAGTAAATGTTGCAGTTTGTTTAGCATTTGCTGGAACAGTTCCAGTAAATTGAGTACCGTCCTCATTTACGTAGTTAACAGTTAAGTTAACCTTCTTAGTTAAATCAGTTGGGTTAACAACTGTCTTACCATCTGGAGTCTTTGGTACTTCAGGAGTAGGAGTTTCTGGAGTAACTGGCTTTACACCATGTTTGAAGTGAACTTCAAAAGTGTTTTCGTCAGCATTGTCTTGGTAGGTCTTATCAGCTGAGAAGTTGTCAGATACTAAAACATATCCTTGCTTTTCATAGTCTGCAATTGATGATGTAGTTGAGTAATCAATCTTGTCACCAACAAAACCAGTAAGAGAATCTGTCTTCAAAGTACTGTTGTTAGTGTCATCAATGTAAATAACCTTACCAGTAGTATCTTTAGCATATTCAAAAGTTACTACATATTTATAAGGAGTATATTTCCCCTTAGTTGCACCATAAGTAGTTCTTAAAGTGTAACCGTTGATTGTCTTAGGAGTTGCTTCCCATTCACCAGCAGAGTACCAGTGATTTTTATTGTTAATACCATTGTTAGTTTGATCTGGGTTGTTAGGATTACCTGATAAAATATCTTCTGAAGCTAATTCATTACCATTTTGATCAACATACTTAACAGTAACATCCTTATTTGGTACCAAGTTAACTGAAGTTGCTGCTTCATTCCAGTTGTAATAGTCAGTATTGTAATGGTAATTAAAAGTACCTACATAAGTGTAGCCTTGATTTTCATACTTTTTAGCTAAGGCATCAACTTTGGCTTCAACATCACCATTATCATGCTCATATGTTAATCCTTTAGCGCCTGTTAAGTTAAACGCATCAGCTGGATCGATGGTGCTCCATTGAGGTCCAAAGTATTCCCCGTATTGTGCACCAGAACCTTTTTCTTGCTTAGGGTTTGGATTATCCATAACCTTCTTGTATTTGAAAGTTACAACTTGATAATTGTAATTACCCAATGATTGAACATTATTATACGTGTCAATGAATGTAGCATCACCTACTAATTCATATCCAGGAATGTCAATTGCGTGAGCCAAGAATTTCGACGGACCAATTGCGGCCTCATCCCCTGCTTGATATTCAAGACTTGCTGTAGAGGAAGTATTTGCACCAACAGATGATGATGACAACACTTCACCGCTATCTTCATCAACATATTTAATTAAGATTGGAGAAATTGGTGCATACTTTAAAGTAACATTTGCATCTTTACCATTTACGTATGCAGTATTTCCTTCCATTCTGAAGTTTTGTTCCAAGACTTCTGGATTTAACAATTTATAACCGGTTGGTGCAACACCTAAAGAATAAATTCTAGTGCCATCTTTGACATCTTTAAGACTTAAAACACCATCTTTAAAGTTATAATCCCAAACAGAATTGGATGTTTTAACTTTTCCATCCTTGCTGGCGACATTATTTGCTGTGATAGTGATGTTGTAAGTCTTATTAACATCATCTTTAGCAGTTTCTTCGACTTTTTTATTATTAGTAATTACTGGAGTATTTTCTTGAGTACTACCTTTTTCAGCATTAGCACTTTTATCAGAAGATTCTTGTTCAGTCTTCTTTAAATCAGTATTAGCAGTCTTATCTTCTACTTTAACCGCATCTTCTGAGATCTTATTGTCTTGCGCAGGAAGTTCTGTAGCTGAAACCTCTACATTTTTAGCTACTTCAGCCTTAGCTTCTGCATTTTCGCCATTTGTCTGTACTTGTTCAGAAGATTGAGTCGATTGATTTTGATCTGTTTTATCAGTTTGTTCAGAAGTTGTTTCGGTATCTTTTACTTCATTGGTGACAAGTGTGGTATCAGAATTACCATCAGCTTGGTCAGCGTGTGCCATATTACTACTATTTGCTAACCATAAAGTAGTTCCTAATAACACAGATGTCGTACCTATTGTTAGTTTGCGGATTGAAAAATGCTGTTTTCTTTCCGCAACCGCATCTTTAATTTTCATTACTCTATACCTCGTGTTTTAATAACCTCTGTTATTTTCTCTTCGATTTTATAATAACACACATTATTTAATTTGAAATAAAAAGAATAAAAAAATATTAGCAGTCAAGCTAATATTTTATTTTATATTCAGTTGTTATTTTATAGATCTGCGATCTTTTGCGCTTCAGCCAATTCAAGTCGACGAACTTTTCTTGGTAAAAAGCGACGAATTTCATCTTCGTTATAACCGACTTGTAAGCGACGATCATCCATAATGATCGGTCTTCTTAATAAATTAGGATTCTTTTCCACGAGAGCAAGTAACTGATCAATTGATAAATCGTCTAAATTGATCTTTAGTTGTTGAAAAGCTCTTGAGCGGGTAGAAATAATTTCCTCAGTACCATTTTCTGTCATACGCAAAATTTGTAAAATTTCACCTTTAGTTAATGGTTCTGAAAAGATGTTTCTTTCCCTGAAAGGAATACTATGCTTTTCGAGCCATGCCTTTGCCTTTCGACATGAGGTACAACTAGGAGATACATATAAATCTACCATATAATTTCACGCTCCTTAGAACAAATAATCGTATACAACATTTACCATACATTAAGTATAACACGCTTACTTTCTTTTTGTAAGTTATTTAAAAATAATCTTTACTTTTCCATCCATCTTTATCTTACTTAGAAATCGTGAAGAAAGTATGAATTAATTTTTGAGAAATTGTAAATCTATTAAAAAATTAAAAAGAACAAGATGAAATTTTTTCACCTTGTTCTTTTTAATTATTTTTCAAGTTTAGCCATGAAATCTTTAACTAACTTTTCGTTATCGTCAGCAGTTTCTGATACAAAGCAAGCTTGGTTAGCTAATTCCTTAAGATCAGCAGTGTTTAACTTCTTCATTAAACTTCTGATTCTTAAGATTGAAGTTGCACTCATTGAGTATTCATCAAGTCCCATTGAAAGTAAAATTGGGAACATGATTTCATCACCAGCAGCTTCACCACACATACCAACCCAAATACCATTTTCATGGGCACCATCAATAGTGTGCTTGATTAAGCGAAGTACTGATGGGTTATATGGTTGATATAAGTATGAAAGACTGTCGTTTCCACGGTCAGCAGCCAATGTGTATTGGATAAGATCATTGGTACCGATTGAGAAGAAGTCAACTTCCTTAGCAAATTGATCAGCAAGCATAGCTGCAGCTGGAACTTCGATCATCATACCTACTTGAAGATCGTCACCAACTTTAACGCCATCCTTGATCAACTTATCTTTTTCATCGTTCAAGATTGCCTTAGCTTTACGCAATTCACCCAAAGTACCGATCATTGGGAACATAATTCCTAATGGACCGTAAGCAGATGCACGAAGTAAAGCTCTTAATTGAGTACGGAAGATGTCCTCGTTTTGAAGTGACAAACGAATAGCACGAACACCTAAGAATGGGTTCATTTCTTCAGGTAGGTCCCAGTAATCGAGGTGCTTGTCACCACCGATATCCATGGTTCTGATGATAGTTTGCTTACCATCCATACCTTCAATAACTTCTTTATAAGCTTCAAATTGAGCATCTTCAGTTGGGAAATCAGAAGAATTCATGTATAAGAATTCTGTTCTGTACAAACCAATAGCTTCAGCACCATTTTCATGAACACCTGGCATATCGTTTGGAGTACCAATATTAGCTGCGATGATAAACTTCTTGCCATCGGCAGTTACAGATGGTTCATTCTTGAGCTTTTGCCATTCAGCCTTTTGTTCGAGGAAGGCGTCACCCTTGTGCTTGTATTCGATAACTTGTTCTTTACTTGGTTCAATAATTGCTGCACCATCAAGACCATCAACGATCAATTCTTGACCATCTTGTACATCCTTAGTGATGGAATCAGTACCTACAACAGCAGGTAATTCAAGTGAACGAGCCATAATAGCTGAGTGGGCAGTACGACCACCAATATCAGTTACAAAGCCCTTAACATACTTCTTGTTAAGTTGTGCAGTATCACTTGGAGTTAAATCGTGAGCAACAACAACAACTTCGTGATCAATTGAAGCTGGGTTTGGTAAAGTCTTACCAAGTAAGTGAGCCATAATACGCTTTGAAACGTCACGAACATCAGCAGCACGTTCTTGCATATATGGATTATCAGTCATGCTTTCAAAAATTGAAATGAATTTTTGAGCAGTTTCATCTAATGCAGCTTCTGCATTAACCTTTTGATCCTTGATTTCATTTTCGATAGCACCAGTAAATTCTGGGTCATTTAAAATCATCAAGTGTGCTTCAAAGACTTGTGATTCTTCTTCACCTAAAGTCTTCTTAGCAACGTCACGAATATTTTCAACTTCAGTAGTTGAATCAGCAATAGCTTGCTTGTAACGAGCTACTTCTGAATCAATATCGCTGATTGAGGATTTAGTAAATGAAAGATCAGGCTCAACAAGAAGATATGCTGGAGCAACGGCGATACCATCACTTGCAGCAATTCCGTTTAAAGTCTTGGTCATTATTCAGCTAAACCTTCTTTTTTCATAGTGTCAGCAATTGCTTCCAAAGCATCCTTTTCGTCGTCACCTTCAGCAGTGATAGTAACGTCAGCATTTTGACCAACACCAAGTGACATAACGCCCATGATTGACTTCAAGTTTACAGACTTGCCGTTGTATTCCAAATTAACGTCTGAACCAAACTTTGAAGCAGCTTGTACCAACAAAGTAGCTGGACGTGCGTGAATACCAGTTTCTGCAATAATATGAAAATCGCGTTTTTCCATTTTGAATATCTCCTTTTATTTCGAAAAAAATTAATCGGTAATAATTACCCATTCGGATAATAGATTATCATTTTTTTACTGTTTACACAACATAAATGTAACAGTTTTCATCATTTAGTCATCACTATTAGAACCGGTATAGACAATGCTGCCCCCTCTTTCGGCGCGACCGGTAATATTCTGTCTCTTGCCATAATCTCGCAATACTCTTTGAAAATCAAAAGCATCTTTGGGTTCAACACGGTACTCTTTAAGTTCTCCACTAACTAATTGATCCAAAATTTTTTGATAATCCATCTTATCACCACACTTCAAAATTCTATAATTAATTCCGTTAATATACTAGTTTATATACTACCAAGTCTTTAAAATCAATATTTTGTAATGAATTTTACCATTTCTAAAATATGTGCCTTATAAATTTCTAACTTTTATGGTAGAAAAATACAAAGATTCAAAAATTAATTTCTTACAAAAAATAAGCTTTTTCAAGACTTAGCACTTGACTTTATCGAGTGCTAATCATACAATTTACTCAAGTTCAATATGAAAGGCGGTTAACAATATTGATTTGTGAAAATTGTCATGAGCGACCTGCCTCCATTCATTTATACACAACATTGAATGGCCAAAGTCGTGAAATTAATTTATGTCAACAATGCTATCAAGAACTTAGATCTAATCAGAGAAATTCAGGTAATAACAATATGAATAACGATAATAATGAATTTTTTGGCGATTTTGATGAGCTATTTAACGCCTTAAATGGAAATAATCGAAACGCTGCAAATAACAATCCAAACCCTCAAGACCCAAGAATGCAAATGGGTGGCGGCAATGGCAATGCTGGTAACGGTAGACGTTCTCTACTTGACCAATATGGTACTGATTTAACTGCCCTTGCAAAGAAAGGCAAAATCGATCCAGTTATTGGTCGTGATCAAGAAATTGCCCGTGTCATTGAAATTTTAAACAGAAGAACTAAAAATAATCCAGTTTTAATCGGTGAAGCTGGTGTTGGTAAAACTGCTGTTGTTGAAGGATTAGCTCAACAAATCGTTGACGGTTCTGTCCCAGCTAAGCTTCAAGATAAGCGAGTTATTGCTTTAAATGTTGTTTCATTAGTTCAAGGTACTGGAATTCGTGGTCAGTTCGAGCAAAGAATGGAACAGTTGATCAAAGAATTACAAAGCGATCCTAACATTATCCTTTTTATCGACGAAATCCATGAAATTGTTGGTGCTGGTAATGCTGAAGGCGGTATGGATGCCGGTAACATCATTAAGCCTGCTTTGGCTCGTGGGGAACTCCAATTAGTTGGTGCAACTACTATTAAGGAATACCGTGAAATTGAAAAAGATTCTGCTTTAGCAAGACGTTTCCAACCAGTTGAAGTCAAGGAACCTTCAATTGACGAAACTATCAAGATTTTGAAAGGTATCCAAAGACGTTACGAAGATTACCACCATGTTAAATATACTGATACTGCTGTTGAAGCTGCAGCCAAGCTTTCATCTCGCTACATCCAAGATCGTTTCCTTCCAGATAAGGCCATTGACTTGCTAGATGAAGCCGGATCAAGAATGAACTTGACTATTCCTTACATTGATAAGGAAAAGATGCAGGAGAGAATTGATGCAGCTCAACAACTTAAGCAAGATGCTTTGAAGAATGAAGATTACGAAAAAGCAGCTTACTACCGTGATCAAATCGAAAAATACGATAAGATGAAGGATCAAAATGTTGATCCTGATAAAGCACCAACTATCACCGATAAGATCATGAATAAGATTGTTGAAGAAAAGACCCACATCCCTGTTGGCGATATTCAAAAACAAGAAGAAGAGCAATTACAAAACTTAGCTACTGATCTTGAAGGTCATGTAATCGGTCAAGACGAAGCTGTTCAAAAAGTTGCTCGTGCAATTCGTCGTAATAGAATTGGTTTCAATAAATCTGGTCGTCCAATCGGTTCCTTCCTCTTTGTAGGACCTACTGGTGTTGGTAAGACTGAACTCGCTAAGCAACTTGCTAAGCAAATGTTTGGTTCAGAAAATGCGATGATTCGCTTCGACATGTCTGAATACATGGAACAATATTCAGTTTCTAAATTAATTGGTTCAGCACCTGGTTATGTAGGCTACGAAGAAGCTGGACAATTGACAGAGCAAGTTCGTCACAACCCATACAGCTTGATCTTACTTGACGAAATTGAAAAAGCTCACCCAGATGTAATGAACTTGTTCCTTCAAATCCTTGATGATGGTCGTTTGACTGATTCACAAGGTAGAACTGTATCATTTAAAGATACAATTATCATTATGACTTCTAATGCTGGTCAAGGAATCAAGAATACAAGTGTTGGTTTTGCAGCTGAAAATAATGAAGAAGAAAAAGAATCAGCTAGAAATTCAATGACTCAATTCTTTAAGCCAGAATTCTTAAACAGACTTGATGATGTGATTGAATTCAATGAGCTAACAAAAGAAGACTTAATTGAAATTGTAGATTTAATGCTTGAAAATACCAACAATATGGTTAAGGATCAAGGCTTACACATTGATGTAACTGAAAAAGCTAAGGAAAAGCTTGTTGATGAAGGCTTCAACCCAACAATGGGTGCTCGTCCACTTCGTAGAACTATTCAAGAAGAAATTGAAGATAAAGTTGCCGACTTCAAGCTTGACCATCCTGCAAGTAAGAACTTGTTAGCTGATAACATCGAAGGTAAAGTCGTGATTAGTGACTTAGACAATTCAGAACAAGATGCTGAATAAGTAAACACTAAACAAACGATAAAGAAAGAGGAAAACATCAAAGCTTTTCCTCTTTTCTTTTACATTTTTATAAACTAATTTTACAATTTAGGTTATACTAAAATTGAGGAAGAAAGTAGAGAAACAGGTGAATTCCATGCACTTAATAGACGTAACTAATAGTTATTCAGAATTAGTTCATAGTCAATTGAACACTACCGATGCAACTTACGTTAAGGTTTATTCTTTAGGCAATACTTCAGTCATTTACACTGAAAGTAATAAAGCCATTGGAATTGCTTTAGAAAATCACGATCGAAGAATTCGTGAAAATGAAGTTGAATTCGTAATTAAACGTTTAGTTAAAAATCACGATACAACTTATACTTTAACCGTAGACAATAGTCGCCGTGTCGTTGAAGTTCATATTGATAAATAAACAAAAAATAAGCCGGATTAGCGTCCGGCTTATTTTTTTGCTTATAATTTTTCAGTCAATGTTACATCAGGATACTTGTCCTGGAAGAAACGTTCTGCAAATTCATTTTCAAATAAGAATAATGGATTATCATAACGGTCCTTAACAAGTAGGTTACGGCTATTGGACATTGCAGGATCAAGTTGATCAGGATCGATCCAGCGAGCAACACGATGGCCAATACTGGTCATTTCTACTTCAGAATTATATTCATTTTGCATTCTAAATTTGAACACTTCAAATTGTAATTGACCAACTGCACCCAAAATATATTCATCAGTTGCATAATTGCGGTAAAGCTGAATAGCACCTTCTTGAACCAGTTGATTCATCCCCTTATGGAACGACTTCTGCTTCATCACGTTCTTAGCAGTTACCCTCATAAATAATTCCGGAGTAAATTCTGGAAGTGATGGATATTCAACCTTGCGCTTACCTGCATAGATACTATCACCAATTTGGAAATTACCAGTATCATACAAACCAACGATATCTCCAGCAACAGCATCACTAACTTGGACACGTTCACTAGACATAAATTCAGTAGCATTATTCAACCGAATTTGCTTGCCAGTTCTTGCTAAGGTAACATCAAGTCCCTTCTTAAATTCACCACTACCAATTCTAACGAAGGCGATTCGATCACGGTGGTTAGGATTCATATTAGCTTGAATTTTGAAAACAAAACCTGAAAATTCTGGATCTTCTGGTTTTAATTCTTCATCCCCATTAACTTTATGACTACTTGGTGCAGGTGCTAAATCAACAAAACTATTCAAGAAAGTTTCTACACCAAAGTTAGTCAAAGCTGAGCCGAAGAATACAGGAGTTTGATCACCTTTAGCAATTTTTTCACGATCAAAAGTATTGCCAGCTTCTTTGATCAAATCAATATCCATCAAAGTTTCTTCGAATTGCGGATCTTGACTTAGGCTTTCGCTATCAGGAAGTTGTCCGTCTTTATCAAGTGGAATAAAGCGATCATCACCATCTTTATGGTAAAGTTCAACGCGATTATTAGCGATATCATAAAGACCTTTAAGAGTTTGCCCAGAACCAATGGGCCAATCCATTGCCACACCTTCAATCCCCAGCAAATCTTCAAGTTCCGCGATCAAATCAAGTGGTGGACGACCATCACGGTCTAACTTGTTCATAAAGGTGAAAATTGGAATACCACGTTTCTTAACAACCTTGAACAATTTTTTGGTTTGAGGTTCGATACCTTTTGCTGAGTCAATAACCATTACAGCAGCGTCTACCGCCATCAACGTCCGATAAGTATCTTCTGAGAAGTCTTGGTGGCCAGGTGTATCCAAAATATTGATGCGCTTGCCCTGATACTCAAATTGCATCACAGAACTAGTAACAGAAATACCACGCTTTTTTTCAATTTCCATCCAGTCACTAGTTGCGTAATTCCCAGTCTTACGTGCCTTAACGGTACCAGCCTTGCGAATTACACCACCAAATAGCAGCAATTGTTCAGTAATAGTTGTCTTCCCTGCGTCAGGGTGTGAGATAATTGCAAAAGTTCTTCTTTTATTAACTTTATCCAAAAGTTCTTTATTCATTAACTTCTATTTTCTCCTTGCTCTTTATCCTCTTGTTCAGGAATTGTTAACAAAATAGTCAACAATCTTGATCCTTTCATTCTCCCGGTTGTTAAAGTCATGCCATTATCAAGAGTGACACTTAGTTTTTCCCCTTTTGCTGGAATTACACCAAGTCTGGTAATTAAATATCCAGCCATCGTATCAACATCCGGCAATTCAAGATCAGTTTTAAACTCATCATTAAAGTCAGCAACTGTCATCTTACCATAGATAAGATATTTGTTTTTACCAATTTGATTAAATAGAATTTCGGCATGATCAACTTCGTCATCAATATCACCAACAATTTCTTCGATTAAATCTTCAATGGTAGCTAGACCAACCACACCACCATATTCATCAAGCAAAATTGCTAGTTGACGCTGGGTCTTCTGCATTTCTATTAATAAATCACCTAATTCAACAGTTTCTGCTGCAAAAAGCGGATTATACATTACATCAGAATAATCTATGTTGTCAAATCCAACTTTTCTAGCTTTGCGAAGTAATGCGCGAATATGGATTACCCCAATAATTTTATCTTTATCGCCTTGATACACTGGAATTCTTGAATATGGTTCACGCAAAATTTCATCTAAGTTGTCTTTAAGTGGAACATTTGCATCAACCATAAAAGCATCAAGACGTGGAACCATTACTTCGTGGGCAGTTTTGCCTTGGAAATCCAGAAGCCCTTCCATCATTGAAAATTCTGAATCGCTAATTTCTTTATTCTGATGAAGCTTTTCAATTTCTTTGGCTAAATGTTCTTTACTATTTTCAGCCGAATCATTAGAAAATCTATTCTTTAAACGATTAAATAAATTTTCCGAAGCAGGGTCGCTACTCATAATGCGTTTCTCTCTTTCTATCAAAAAGTCTTTAAATAAACACATTATAGCATAGAGACCAATATTATATGGTAGAATACTTTTAAGAAATGAGGTTCAATGATATGAAAAAAAGTCATGTGCTGTTAGTATTCGTTTTTTTATTACTGATACCATACTTATGCAGCTTAACAATCATCGGAATTGGCTATAATGCTTTAGTCCTTCATTCAGGCGATATTTTTAGAACAATTATCGGGGCTTTTGTTGGCTCACTAATCATGTTTGCAATTAAAGCCACTATCCAACGTCCCGTTGATTTACTTGCAATGCAGACAAGCGACAATTTATTAAAGCAATTATTGCGTTTTTTTAGTATTCGCCGTCGTTATGTTTTGCTTGTTGCTAATATGATCTTGGACTTTGTGCTTTGCTTTATTGCGACTTTCTTAGTTCGCAACTATTTAACACTGGATGCAATCGTTGGCAATGCAACTGGAATTGTTTTATTAATCATGTTTGTTTCAACTTGTCTCGGAGCCTACGTTGAATACGACAATCTATCAATAGACCCTAAACAACACTAAAAAAGAGCACTGTAGTGCTCTTTTTTAGTCTTCATCTTGATCAAGATACCACGTACCAATAATCTCACTTTGATCCATATCTAGTTCCTCAACAAAATATGGCTTAGGACTGTCGCCAGGATTTTCATAAACTGCAATTCCTTCATTAACAACCTTTTCAAAGAAGCCTTTAACAATAAAATTGGCTGGCATATTGAAGCTGGCAATAGCGCCATTTTCTTTTTCTTCAACCACTTCACCTTCTGGAAGTTCATACTTCATTAAGCCCTTTGGTACCTCGACAGGTTTCTCAGTAACTACACCATACCAATACATAAAGCTTTCTGCACCAAAGGCATACATAATTGCACGTTTATTATCTAATTTATTATCAGCTAAAAATTTTTGTAAAATTTCATCATTTTCAGCTTCCATATTGGCTGCTGCAAAAGATTTTTGTTCATCCATCATACTAGGCATGAAGACTTTGCCAATAAAAATTCTCTTTCCAACTGTTGTCTTTGTCATTCTTAAATCCTCTTTCTAATATTCTTCAAGCTCATCTAAATCAATTATTTCGCCATTTAAAAAGGCATCAATTTCACTTGATGAAAAGCCATGTGAATACAGGTACCTTTTTATTTTAAACTTTTGCTCGCTTTTATCATAGCGTCGAAATTTTTTATAAGCCTTAATTCCTTGTCTTTTTAAAGCCTCTTTTTGTTCATCCTCACTGCCTTCAAAATCAAGCTCGTTAAGAACCGCTTGACTAAGACCATCATCAAAACCGTGACTCATTAATTTAGTTCGCACTTTTTGTGATATTTCTCTAGCTGACAATTTTCCCACTTGATGATGCATCGACTTAATAACACGCTGAGCGACAGTAATCCAGTCTTCTTCAGCCACCTCATCAAGATGGGTCTGAATAATTTCAGGATCAACACCTTTTTGACTTAATTTCTGCGTTAAACTTCTTGCTCCATCATTACCAACACGCAAGTCGTTTTGAATAAAAATTTGAACATACTGATCATCATTCAAAAAACCCAATTCAGTTAATTCAGAAACTGCACTATTAGCTGCTTCATCTGAAATTTCGTGCTTTTTTAAATATTGTAAAACTTCATAAACTGTTCTTGGTTCATAGCTCAAAAAACGTGCAGCTAAGTCACTAGCTTTTGCATCTGCATCAAATTTTTGAATTTCTGCTATATCTTCATCAGTTAATTCTTTTCCCTTTAAAAGGACGAATTCAGCCAAAGTTTTTTCACTAGCAGAAAAGGCATACTTATCATCTAAGAAAACATTATAACGGCCTGGTCTTTTTTGTGCACTTACTTTACTAATGATTGCCATCTTAATTTCCTTTCTATCTATAGAATCCATGCTAACAAATATTTTTAATACTTGCTAAGAACTTTTTTTAGGTAGTAGAATGATAATCAAACCGTTGTTGATTTTTGTAGAAAGAATAGAGAATGAAGAATAATTACAAAAATACTCCTCGCAAATTTAACAAAAAACGCGAAGAGGCAAAAGAAAAAAATGTCATTATTACCATTAAACGTTTAGGTATTAACGGTGAAGGAATTGGTTACTACCGCAAGAAAATTATTTTTATCCCCGGTGCCTTACCAAATGAAGTTGTTGTAGCCAAGATCCTCAAGGAATATCCACACTACATTGAAGCCGAATTAGTCAGAATTAAGGAAAAGAGCCCTGATCGTGTTGCTTTTCCTGAAAAGGTTAATCCAAATATTGGCGGACTTGAGCTTGCTCATTTAAGTTATGAGAAGCAACTTGAGTTTAAAAAAGACAATGTGCTCGAAGCTCTGAAAAAATTTCATCCTCGCGGCTATGCCAAATATAAGGTTAAAAATACTATTCCAGCACCAGACCAATGGCATTATCGTAATAAGGCTTCTTACCAAATTGAACGCGATCACGGTAAGAGTAAGCTGGGACTTTATGAACCAAACTCACATAATTTGATTGACTTGCCAGTAATGCCTACTCAAAGTAAGGATACTCAGGAAACTGAACGTGCAATTAAAGACTTAATTGATAAAAATCATGTTTTTATTGCTGATCGTAGAAAACATTTAGATGGAATTAAGACAATCGTTGTTCGTCAATCTGAAGCCACAAGGGAAATTCAAGCCACTTTAATCACTATTGGTCACAAGATCAAGAATTTGATGACTTTAGCTAAGCAAATTATGGATTTACCTAATGTTGTCAGTGTTTATCAAAATGAAACTGATTGGCGAAACCCACAAGTATGGGGCAATAAAACTGAAAAATTATTAGGTAAGAATCAAATTACTGAAGTGATTTTAGATAGAAAGTTCGAGTTATCTCCTCGCGCCTTCTTCCAGTTAAATCCTGTTCAAACAGAAACTCTTTATTCTGAAGCCCTTAAGTTTTTAGATTTAACTCCTGATCAAACTTTAATTGATGCATACAGTGGTGTCGGAACTCTCGGTATTTTAGCAGCAGATCGTGTAAAGCAAGTAGTGGGAATTGAAACCATTCCTGAAGCAGTTGAAGATGCTAAACACAATGTTGCCATTAACCACATCAGAAATGCTGACTACTTCCAAGGAAGCGTCGAAAAAGTCTTACCCGAATTAAAACGCGGTGGTTTACCAATCGATGCTTTAATTGTTGATCCACCAAGAACAGGTCTTGCCAAAAGTTTAATTAAGACCTTGCTTCAAGTTAAACCGACTACATTTGTTTATATTTCATGCAATCCTTCAACTTTAGCTCAAGATCTCGTCTTACTTAGCGAGGCCTATGATGTACGCTTGATTGAAAATGTTGATATGCTTCCACAGACGCCTCGCTGTGAATGCATTGTGAAATTAACACTTAGAAAATAATCCGTAAAGTGTCTGAAAAAAAACTAGATTTTTAACCCAGATATAAAAACCCAGAAATTCATTATTTTTAATGAATTTCTGGGCTTTTTTCAACCCCACATACGTGAGGAAAATATATTTTATTCCAAAAGTACACAGTACTACTCTTGGATCACCCCCCACTATTGTGGGGACTAATATAGTTTATACTACCCTATTTTTAACTAAAGCAACTTTTCATAAGCATCTTCATACTTAGGAATATCGCCAGCACCCATGAAGACAACGACAGAGTTTTTGTTCTTAGTTAAATCTTGAATGTTGTCCAAGTCAATTACTTCTGAACCTGGGATATTCTTAACCAAGTCTTCACTTGAAATATCCCCATTTGCTTCACGCGCTGAAGCATAAATCGGAGTAACGTATACCTTATCAACATCACGTAAAATTTCTTCAAAGTCCTTTTGGTACTTCTTAGTTCTTGAGAAAGTATGTGGTTGAAAGACAACGACTAATTTCTTATCTGGGAACTTTTGACGAGCTGCTTGGATAGTTGCACGCATTTCAGTTGGGTGGTGTGCGTAGTCATCAATTACAGCAATGTCGCCGAAGTCTTTTTCACTAAATCTACGCTTAGCACCTTTGAAAGTAAGCATACCATCACGGATATCATCCATTGGTACCTTTTCAGTATAAGCAACTGCAATAACAGCAGTGGCATTTAAAATACTGTGGTCACCAAATAAATGAATTTCGAATTCACCAAGATCCTTACCATGGGCCAAAACGTGGAACTTAGAACCAGTAGTTGATTTTTCAATCTGGTTAGCTTGAAAGCCATCTGTATCCTTAAAACCATAAGTGTATTTTGGAATATCAGTCTTAAGTGATTGCAAACGCTTGTCATCACCCCACACAAATAAAGCTTTCTTAGTTTGATCTGCTGCTGATTGGAAAGCGCTAGTGTAATCAGCTTGATCCTTGAAGTAATCTGGGTGGTCGAAGTCGATGTTAGTCATGATTTGGTAATCTGGATGATATGCCAAGAAGTGACGACGATATTCATCAGCCTCATATACAAAGAAACGTGAACCTTCAACACCCTTACCGCGACCATCACCGATTAAGTAAGACGTTGGAGCAACTTCACCTAAAACGTGTGACAAAAGACTGGTAGTTGAAGTCTTACCATGTGTACCTGAAATACCGATTGAAGTATGAGCTTGCACAATTTCTTCAACAGTATCTGGGTAAGATTGCCATTCAACTCCTTTATCAAGACAAGCCTTAACTTCTGGATTTTCTTCCTTAAAGGCGTTTCCTTTAACGATTACTTGTTCATCGTTACTCTTAATATTTGCTGGATCAAAGTCTTTAACTTCGATGCCAGCTTTTTCAAGTGGTACTTGTGTGAAAGTGTACTTTTCAATATCACTACCAGCAACCTTGTAACCTAAGTCATGCAAAAGTAATGCTAAAGATGCCATACCGGTACCTTTAATTCCAATAAACCAAACTTCTTTGTTTTTATCTAACATATATTTTTCTCCAAAATTAACAGTCAAAAATATTCGTCTTTTATTTTAACATTTTTACCGCTTTCCTGGTTAGAGTAAAAAGCAAAAGCCCCGAAATTAATTGAAGCTTTTGCTTGAGAGGAAATATCTGTTTTCTTATTTAAAAAGTTACTTGTTCACCATTCACATTCACTTGATAAGTTAAATCTTTCAAGTTAGCTTGAAGCTGTGCATGGCGAGACTGATCTTGATTATAGCGATCGATTTGAATTGTATTTTCAGTAGGTGTGGTAATTTGAATTGAGCCATTTAAATCAAAGGCGGCTTCTTGATTTCTAAAAGTAAATAATCTAAGCAGGGATTCCACAACTGGACGCTTTATTTCTTGAGCCACTTCTTCTCTTGAATAATAGTGACGGTTAATGTTTCGACCTTCTTTAGTTTCTTCAAGAAGCTTAATATCATTTTTACCAGCTAACATCCCTACATAATAAACTTGTGGAATACCCGGTGCAAATACTTGAATAAGCCGTGACATAAAGTACTTCTTATCATCATTACCTAAAGCAGAATAATATGTTGTATTGATTTGGTAAATGTCTAAGTTGTGATACTCGGCACTTGAATATTTTTTCTTAACATTTGCTCCAACCTTGTAAAGTTCATTACTAGTATAGTCAATCTCTTCAGGTGTCAAAATGTCTCTTGCATCAACCACGCCAATTCCATCGTGTGTGTCCAGCGTTGTAAATTGCTTCATTGGACACTTCTTCAACCATGCAGCTAATCGATTCGTTTTACCGCTATATAATGAATATAAAGTAACCATTGGTAAAGCAAAATCATAGATAAAGTAATCATGCTCGGCAATCTTGAATGGCATTGAGTAGTGCTCATGAATTTCTGGTAAAATCATTGCACCCTTTGAAGCAATATCAGCTTGTACTTGATTAAGTAGATCCCAAATTTCAGGCTCAACAAAGAAGTCATTGGTATCAAGTTTTTTAACCGCATAAGCAAAGGCATCCAAGCGAATAATATCTGCACCGTGATCGATTAATTTGCTTAAAGTTTGCTTGATAAAGTTCTTAGTAACTTCTTTTCTAATATCAAGATCAATCTGTTCTGGACCAAACGTATTCCAAAGCTTTTCCTTACTTCCATCAGCAAAAGTGATTTCTTGATATGGTGCCTTATCTTTACGCTTATAAATCAAATCAACATCAGCTTGAGTTGGTCGACCTTCAGGCCAGAATTTATCCCAACTTAAGAACAAATCGGCATAAGGACTTTTATCTTTATTATTTTGAAAATCGCGGTAATATTTTGATTGTCTTGAGATATGATTAATCATAAAGTCAAACATCAAATAATATTGCTCACCTAACTTTTCAACATCTGACCAGTCACCAAATGTTGGATCAACAGTTGAATAATCTGTAGGGGCAAAGCCACGATCGCCCGTTGATGGGAAGAATGGCAATAAGTGAACCCCACCAACTGCGCCTTTAAGATCAGTTGCTAGAACTTCTGATAACTCATGGATGTTCTTCCCCAAACTATCAGGATATGTAATTAGCATTACTTTGTTAGTAATTGACATAGTTTTCCCTTTCCTTTTTAACCGCTTTCTATTAATATTATTGTTTTTTATCGAATAGTTAACCATAGATTTATTCATTAATTTATTGTCTTTTTAAGTTCAAAACATTTCGCCATGCTTCAACGCTCAAATGCTATAATTAGGTTATGAATAATATTCTGATAAACATATAGACATGTTTTTTATGTCAAAATCGTAGAAAGGCAAAAGCAAAATGGACGGTGAATATCGAACACTCTCTGGTCAAGGAATTGAAAGTAATATTTTATTCTTTGGCCAAGAAAATTGTCAGCCAAATTATATTTTTAAGGGTAATAACGTTCGCGACAATTATGTTATCCATTATGTGCAAAAAGGAAAAGGAATCTTCTCTTCTGCTAATCATCCAGTTACACAATTAAAAGCTGGTGATATATTTATCTTACCCAAAGATGTTCCCTGTTTTTATCAAGCAGATAGTGAGGATCCATGGTCATATTTTTGGATTGGCTTATCGGGAACCAGAATTTCGTCAATTTTTCAGAATTCACTTTTGAGTCAAAAAAATTACTTGCGTCAGATGCAAGATAGCAAGTTTAAGGATTATCTTTTTCAGTTGTTTGATGCAATTCACTTACCATCTTCATTGGCCAACGACTTACTAATTGAATCGCTGCTGTATCATACCTTTTATTACCTACTCACTGAGTATCCCAATCCAAAATCTAAGAATACTGATACGTCGAAAAATGATTTGAAGTTAGCAGTAATTTATTTAGAAAATAATTTTCGAGATAGTAGCTGCAATATTACTGACTTGTGTCAAAAATTAAATATTTCGCGTAGCTACTTGTATTCTCTGTTTAAGAAAAATTTAGCTTTATCGCCGCAGCAATTTTTAATAAAAATTCGCATGGAAGAAGCAAAACAATTATTAAAGACAAAAGATGAGCCAATCAAGAAAATTGCAGGAGAAGTTGGTTATAGTGACGAATTTACTTTCTCTAAAGCATTTAAACGTTATAACGGATTAAGCCCGAAGAATTTCAGAATGTAATTTTCCATCATTGTAGATTCAAATAAAAGTTGAGATAATGTTCATTAAAAATCTAGAGGTGATTCGATGAAAATTGACGCATTTGCGCATATACTACCGCCTAAATATTACCAAGATATGTTGGAGATTTCGCCAGAAATTCCAACCATCTTTCCTTTCATCAAAATCAAAAATTTGATTGACCTAACTTCACGCTTAAAGCAGTGGCCAAATGACAATACTAAACAAGCTATTTCCTTAGTAAACATTAGCCCAGAAGATTTTTGTAAACCAAATCAAGCTGCTCAATTATCTCGTAAAGCCAATGATGAATTAGCCGAGATTGTTTTTGACCATTCAGATAAATTTGAAGCTGGCGTTGGTGTATTACCGATGAACAATATAGACGAAGCTATCAAAATAGTTGACGAAATTGTACAGAATCCACATTTGATTGGAGCACAGATCTTCACTCGGCATTTGGGTAAAAGTATTGCTGATCCGGAGTTTAGACCTGTTTTAGCAAAAGCCGCTGAGGCTAATCTTCCCTTGTGGTTACATCCGGTTTTTGATCAACGCAAGCCAGATAATAACTTGGTCTTTTCTTGGGAATATGAATTGTCTCAAGCAATGTTGCAATTGGTAGAAAGTAAGATTTTTGAAGATTATCCTAACTTAAAAATCTTAGTTCACCACGCTGGTGCAATGGTACCATTTTTTGCCGAAAGAATTAATCATATTTTGCCAAATGAAGAAGCTAAATGCTTTAAGAATTTCTATGTTGATACCGCAATTTTAGGAAATACACCTGCGCTTCAATTAGCAATTGACTACTATGGTCTTGATCATGTTTTATTTGGTACTGACGCTCCATTTGCAGTCCCACCATCTGGAGCAAATGCAGAAGTTAGTGGTGCAATCAATAATTTAGCTATTTCTAAGCAAGATAAGCAAAAAATCTTTTCAGAGAATTTTGTTAACTTCTTAAAGACCTGAAAAAACTCAGAAATGACAAAATCCTATTAAATCAAGGTTTATCAGTAATGATCAATAATCAAAACCGCGATTTAATAGGATTTTTATTTTGGGTAAAAGTCAAAAATTAACTAAAAATCGACTTATTTCCCAGACACTTCTTTTCACTTTTATTCAAAAACAGTTTGATCTGTATATAGCTTGTAGTAGAAGCCCTTTTCTTTAAGTAGTTGCTTGTGACTTCCTTCTTCGATTACTTGACCATCTTTTAAGACCAAGATCTTATCTGAATTCAAGATTGTCTTCAAGCGGTGCGCAATCACAAATGAAGTTCTACCTGCAATTACTCTATCCATTGCCATTTGGATTTTTTCTTCAGTAACCGTATCTACATTGGAAGTTGCTTCATCTAAAATCAAAAATGGTGGATTAGTCAAAATGGTTCTCGCAATTGACATCAATTGTTTTTGCCCAGTTGAAAAGGCTGAACTAGAATCACTAACTTGGGTGTCATAGCCATCTGGTAAGCTTTCAATAAAGTCATGGATATTAGCTTGTTTAGCCGCAGAAATCACTTCTTCCATGCTTGCATTTGGCTTACCATAACGGATATTGTCAGCAACACTACCTGTAAACAGAATTGAATCTTGCAAAACAATCCCCACATTGTCTCTTAATGATTTCAATTGAATATCTCTAATGTCAATACCATCATACGTAATACGGCCTGAATCGACATCATAGAAACGATTAACTAAGTTCATGATAGTAGTTTTACCAGATCCCGTTGGGCCAACTACAGCAACAGATTGTCCCTTATTTACATCGACGCTAACACCGTGCAAAATTTCTTTATCCTTAGTGTAACCAAAGTGAACATCTTCAAGCTTCAAGCCGTTCTTTAATCCAGTAATTGTCTTACCATTTACCACTGCATCTTCATCAGGTTGTGCTTCAACATCAGCCAATCTTCTACCACCAGTTAAAGCGAGTTGAATCATTGAGTAAATTGAAGAAATTTGAGTTAATGGTTCAAAATAAGTTTGTGAATACTCAACGAAGGTTACGATTAAACCCAAACCAACGGCTTGACTAACCTGACCAGACATAATCAACCATGCTCCAACAGCAATCACGATTGCCAAATTAAGTAAGTTAAGACCATTCATCAATGGAAGTAAAATTCCTGAGTAGAATTGACCTTTGAACATGGCACTTCTTACCTTATTGTTGTAAGTTCTGAAACCCTCAACTGATTCTTCACGAAGACCATTAGTAATAATTACTTTTTCACCATTAATTTGTTCAGTAATATAACCGTTCAAATCACTAATTTCATCTTGCTGCTTATCAATGTATATGCGCGCCTTTTTCATCAAAATCACGCAGATAATCAAGATAACCGGAGTAGTTGCAATCGTCGCCGTAGCAAGACGAGCATCAACTACATACATGATGATAATTGTACCGATAAATCTTATTCCTTGAGATATAATTTCAAAGATCGCATTGTTCATTGCGTTAAAAATGTTATCAAGGTCGGATGTGAACAAGGATAACAATTTACCATCTTGATGTGTATCAAAGTAGCGTACGAGCATTCTTTGAAATTTACTAAATAAATTCTCACGCATGTCATTAGTAGCATCAGCGTTGAACTTTGACATGACCATCCAAGCAATGAAAATTGACACCATGCTTAAAGTAAAGAATGCTAACATGGCCCACAATGCATTATAGAAGGAATTCATGCCGCCCTTACCATTAACAAAGTTAGTCAAAGAAGTAACCGTGCGGCCCAAGTAAGTAGGTGCAATAACAGCTGCTACACTAGAAATAAGTGACAAAATAATTATGACAATAATACCTTTCCAGTAAGGACGCAGATATTTAACAAAATATTTTAGAGCCTTTTTAGTATCTGACATTATTCTTCACCTACACTTTCTTTCGCTGTTTGAGTCTTATAAATTTCTTGGTAAACCGGAGAAGTTTTGATCAATTCTTCATGAGTACCCTGAGCAACTAATTTTCCGTCATCTAATACCAAAATTTGATCAGCATTTTTAACTGAAACAATCTTTTCAGCAATAATAAAAGTTGTGGTATCAGGCATTTCGTGTTCAAGTGCCTGTTGCACTTTCTTTTCAGATTCAGCGTCAAGAGCCGAAGTTGAATCATCCAAAATCAAAATTGGAGATTTGGCAATTAATCCACGAGCAATAGAAAGGCGCTGCTTTTGCCCACCTGAGAAGTTAGCAGAACGCTCTTCGACTTCGTGATCAAAGGTATCATTATAGCGTTCGATAAATTCGGCAGCTTGTGCCATTCTTGCTGCTCTTTGTAATTCGTGGTGTTTTGCTTCAGATTTACCTTGACGTAAGTTGCTTGCAATTGTTCCTGAAAATAACACTGCTCTTTGCAATACAAAAGAAACTGTCTGACGCAAAGATTTTTCATTAACATCCTTTAAGTTATGACCGCCAATCTTAACTTCGCCTTTGGTTGGATCATATAGTCGAGCGATTAACTGTGCTAAAGTCGACTTACCAGAACCAGTTGCACCAACGATTCCGACCATTTGGTTTGCTGGAATTTTGAAAGAAATATCTTTTAAAGTCTCTTGGTCACCATCTGGATAAGTGAAAGAAACATGATCAAATTCAACACTACCGCCTAATTTTTCAACAGGGGCATTATCATTGAACTTCACATCTGGCTCGGTATCTAAAACTTCCTTAATTCTGCCTAAAGAAATCAACCCACGGGCAAATTGCATCATAGTCATTCCGGCAATCATCGTTGTCCAAAGAAGTGTCAAAATATAGTTAACAAATGGACTTACAATTGCAACATCTGTTGGATGGTTGGTAATGCTGCGGCCAATCAAGAAAATAATTAACGTGATCACTAAGTAAGCAATCATTGAAAAAGCGGGCATGACAGCTGAGAACCAGTAACCAATTGTAATGTTGTAGTCATTCAACTTGTCTGAAGTTTGATCGAATTTTTTGATTTCTTGTGGACCTTGATTGAAAGACTTAACAACTCGAACCCCTTGTAAGGTTTCTTGGGCTTGTCCTGAAATCCTATCCATCAAAACTTGGAACTTATCGAATAAACTGTTCATTCTATTTAAAACAATCGCTCCAACTCCAATGATTAATGCAACCATTAAGACAGTAGCCCACCAATAACGGGGAATAATGATAATACAGAAGATAAATGAGCCAACCATTAAAATTGGCATTCTGAGTAACTGCATGAACAATTGCATGATCATGTTCATCACTTGGTTCATATCGTTAATTAAACGTGTAGTCAATGAACCTGCACTAAAATCCTCAATATTGCCAAATGAAAAGCTTTGAATCTTAGCATAAGTTTCTTCACGCAAGTCACTAGTCACACCCTGTGCAATTTTAGCAGCGTAGTAAACATTGAAAATTCCAGCCACAATTGCAATTAAGCCTAAGACAATTAGCCAAATCCCATCACGTACAACGCTTTGCTGTTGATCTGCCATAATTGCTTTTTGAATATTTTCGAGCAATCTTGGTTGATACAAAGTCGCGAAAGCTGAAACGAAAATTGCAATTAAAGCCGCAATAATTTCTTTACGATAATTTTTAAAGTGTGGTTTTAATATCTTTAGTGTGTTCATTTCTATCCTCTTTTCTAAGTAAATCCCAGAAATAGTCATTCCATTCTTCATTTAATGAAATAAATTGGTGCATCTTCTCAGCACCCATTTTTCGAACCACCTCTTTTTCAATATCCATCAACGGTTGCATTGTCTGTTGAGCGTATTTTTTCCCGCTTGGCGTCAGACGGCAATATTTTTGACGTTTATCTTTTGGATTAACGATTAACTCAAGATAATCTTGATCCTGCAGGATTTTGATTCCTTTATTAATCGATTGTTTGGGTAAATCGCTCAAATTGACTAGGTCCTTCTGCGTTGCTTTCTTTCTGATCAATAATTCATGCAGAATTAAAGATAAATAATCAGGAAGATGATGCAGATTATTCCATTCCTCATATCCCTTGCCACCACGCAGAATGGCGATATTCAGTTTTTCTGCTAAACTAATTTCCATTCATAATAGTCCTCACATGTACTAAATCTGATTACTAATATTAGTCTATGGGTAGACTATTGTCAAGAACAAAAGAAAAAGCACACGCGGTGCTTTTAAAAAACTTATTACTTTTGAATAGAATTTAATTCCTTTTGGTAATTTCTAATAATATCAAAGTCAGAATCTTTAGCATCTACATATCCATAGTGTTGGTAGATACTTTCGATAATCTTCTTACCTTGCTTAGACTTAGCAATCTTCTTGAAGGCTTTTGACAATTTCTTTCTAAACTTAGGACTTAAATCATGGCGAACAGAAATAGTGTCGTTTGGAATCCATTTGGTAAAGTAAATTGGAACAACATCCTTCATTACCTTTGGTTCATCTTGAGCAGCAATTGGACGAGCGTCTGCGAAAGTAAAGGCTGCATCAATGTCGCCATTTTCAACAGAAATAATTGCTTGGTCTGCCCCCTTAATTTGCACAATCTTGCAATCTTTAAGGACATTCAACCCTTTCTTGTTTAGTTCGACAATTGGAAAGACATATCCAGAACTAGAAGTTGGATCCATTACACCAATTTTCTTTCCCTTCAAATCCTTCCATGACTTAATGCCAGAACCTTTCTTAACGTAAATTCCGGAGCGGTATTTATTCATCAAGGTGTGATTCATTTTACCACTTGGTTCATCATAGCCGTAACGCTGTGCTTGAAGCAAAACATCAGCAATCTTCTTTTTATGAGCCAAAACGTATGCATCAGGTGGCATGAAGCCAACATCAACCTTCTTAGAATTCATTGCTTCAACTAAGCCGTTGTAGTCTGTTGAAACAGTAACGTGAACTGGAATCCCAAGCTGTTTTTTAAGTAAAGCTTCTAATGGCTTAGCTCTTGCCTCCATTTTGTTAGCCTGTACAGATGGCACAAATTGTACATTCAATTGCTTAGGTGTATACCCATCCTTACCTGTAGTTCCTTCGTTATTTGAAGAACTTGAACAAGCGGTTGCCATTATAGCAGCACCAAGCGCAACTACCCCAACTAATAGCTTTTTAAATTTCATTTTCCCCTCCGAAAATTCGTATTATTTTGATTTGCATATTGATTATAGAAAAAAGTTACAAAATAATCAACTGTTTTCTTTACAATTATTAATGAAATGAAGATATTTGTTCGTGTTAAACTAATTGTATTGTGAAAAGGTGTAAAATATCCTTAAGGATGTGATTCAATGACTCAAACCAAACCAATTTGGAAAAGAAACCTTTATATTCTATCAATTGCAGTTTTCATTGCAGGTATTGCTTTCTCAGAAATCATGCCATTTCTTTCCCTATACATTAACACCTTAGGCGATTTCACCCATCAACAACTTAATTTTTGGTCAGGGATCGTCTATTCAGGTACCTTTATTGTCTCAGCAGTCGTTTCACCTTGGTGGGGAAAATTAGCTGACAAAAAAGGTCGAAAACCTATGATTCTACGAGCCGGCCTTGGAATGGCAATTGTTATTGCTTCAATGGGTTTAGTTCAAAACGTTTGGCAATTGCTTTTACTTAGGATGTTGCAAGGTGTTTTTGCTGGTTTTATTTCAAACTCAAATGCACTGGTAGCTACAGAAACACCAAAAACAAATTCGGGTCAAGCGCTCGGAACCATTGCTTCTGCTACCACTGCCGGCACTTTACTTGGACCATTAATTGGCGGAGCCTTAACTTCAATTTTCTCCTATCGTGTTACCTTTATGATTACTGGTGGTCTCTTATTAATCTGTTCAGCACTTGTTTTATTCTTTGTTCACGAAGCTGACTTTACACCCATCACTGCAAAAAAATTGGAGAAAACCAGTGGCGTAATCAAATCACTGCGTTCTCCCCAACTTATTTTTGGTCTTTTATTAACAACTATGATTATTCAGGCAGCCAATAATTCAATTAATCCAATCGTTTCACTTTATGTTCGACAATTACTTAATAATCATGGAAATGTCGTATTTATTTCTGGTGTTATTGCTGCGCTCCCCGGAATTGCAACCTTTTTAGTCGCTTCACGATTTGGTGCTTTAGGTGATCGCATCGGAACTCATAAAATTATTGTTGTCGGATTTATCGCTGCTTCGATTTTCTTCTTTTTGACAGCATTTGTTCAAAACACTGTCGAATTGGGAATTTTACGTTTCTTAGTTGGCTTCTCAGATGCTTGTTTATTCCCACAAGTGCAGACAATGCTTACTAAAAACTCTCCCGCAGCAGTTACCGGACGGATTTTCTCATGGAATCAGTCTGCAATGTATATTGGCAACATCATTGGTCCGCTACTTGGCTCCACTGTTTCTGGCTTGTTCAATTATAGTGCTGTCTTTATTGTTACCACTGGAATTGTTCTGCTCAACTTACTTCTTTTCAGAATCAATGTTATTAGAAATATCCAAAAATAAAATCTGTTCTTCTACTCTAATGAGGCAAGTAATATTGCGCAAACTCATTACGATATTGAGTAGGAGTTTTATTTTTCCATTTTTTGAAATTACGATTCAAAACGTGGCCGTTTGAAAATCCACTTTCAAAGGCAATTAATTCAATGCTCTTATTAGTACTTAAAAGTAATTCTCTTGCTTTCATTAAGCGAAGAAGTCTAAGATACTCTGAAATCGACATCTTTGTATTTTCTTTTAATTGTTGATTAAGTGTGACATGGGATGAATTAAAGTGCTCGACTACATCTTCAACAGAAATTCCTTCAGTAAAATGGCGATTTAAATAGGCGATCAAATCTTGATTCAAAGATCGATTCGGCTTTGTTTGAATAATTTTAGTTTCATTAAAATTCTGATCAAGCAGCACAATAATTTTCATTAATTCAATCATGATTAAAAAACGAACATCATCGTCAACTTTATTAGAAATCAAATTTGAAATCTTGACCAACGATTGGCACATTTCTTGATAAGCTTGCTCATTTTTACAATTTTTCTCACCGAGCAAATTAATATTCCAGTTCACGCTTGATGGGTACTGACTCAATAGATAATCATCGTCAATAATTATGCCAATACAATTCCACTCGCCCTTTTCACCAGAAGAACTATGAATCTGCGCGCGATTAACACACCAGAAATCCCCACTATTAAAGTGATAAGTATGACCTTCAATTGCAAAACGCAGATCTGTTCCTTTTATCAAATAATTTAACTCAATTCCTTGATGCCAATGCTCTGAAATATTCACATCGTAATCGCGATAGAAATAAAACGGCAATCTCGGATTATTTTGTACTTCTTCGTGTCTAACCATAATTTTTCTAATTTGTAACTTTTTACTTTCTAAAATAGACCTTAGGGTCTTTTCATAAATGATATTCTTAACTTAGCTAAGAAACAAGGAGGAAATTTTTATGATTAAACTAGTTGCTGTTGATATGGATGGCACATTTTTACGTGACGATAAGACTTATGACGAAGATCGCTTTGCAAAAATCTACCAACGATTGACAAAAAACAATATTCAATTTGTAGTAGCCAGCGGCAATCAATATTTCCAGTTATGCTCATTTTTCGAAAAATATCCCGACGTACTTTATGTCGCAGAAAATGGCGCCTTGATTCGTAGCCAAGAAAAAATCATCTCCTTACACCAATATCCCCTCTCTTCGGTCAAAAAAATCGAATCTTTTTTAAATAATTTATCCGAAATTCAGTTTCTGGTGTGTGGGGCTGAGAATGCTTATGAGCTAAGAAGACTTGGTCAAGATTACTTCGACTTCTCCAGCCATTACTATTACCATCTCAAGAAGATTGACGACTTTAGCGAGATCAATGATCGCATCTTAAAATTCGCTATCACCTGCCCTGATGATAAAACCGATTATTATGTTCAGCTATTTAAGGAAAAATTATCAGGCATTGCAGAAGTAACTTCAAGTGGTCATGGCGATATCGATATTGTTCAGCCAGGTATTCACAAAGCTAATGGCCTCAAGGAATTAGGCGCCACTATTGGCGTTACCTTGGATGAAATGGTTGCCTTCGGTGATGGTGGAAATGATCTTGAAATGATTCAAGAAGTTGGCGACGGTGTAGCAATGAAGAATGCGACTCCTGCTTTACTTAAAGTGGCTGACCACATAACTACAAGCAATAAAGAAGACGGTGTCTTAAGTTATCTTGAGAATCTACTTGACAAACAAGAAAAATCCTAGTTAAATAAGTATCAAATTGAAGTGATGACCTTTAAAGTTAGTCCCGTGAGGCTAAGAAGGAAATCTGCGTTGATCATGCAGCTTTATTTTTGCATGACATAAACAGAAAGACCATCTTTGCTATTTGGACAAGGTGGTCTTTTTTTCTTTGGTCATCCAAAATAAGAGAGGAAGAAGTTATGGCTAAGCAAATTGTTGATGCCATTGGCATGAAAAGAGCTATCATGCGAATGACTTACGAAATTGTTGAACGTAATAAAGGAACGGATGATTTAATTTTAGTTGGAATTAAGACCCGTGGTCTTTACCTTGCTCAGAGGATTGCAGCTAATTTGAAGCGCCTAGAAGATGTTGAGATTCCAGTTGGTGCACTTGATATTTCTAAGTATCGTGACGATTTATCTGATACAGAAAAAGCAAGAATGATTCATGAACAGCAACTAGGCTTTGAGATTACTGATAAGAATGTTGTCTTAGTAGACGATGTGCTCTACACCGGTAGAACAATTCGTGCTGGACTTGATGCTTTAATGGATCAAGGACGCCCTTCTAAGATCAACTTAGCAGTTTTAGTTGATCGCGGACACCGTGAATTACCTATTAGACCAGACTTCATCGGTAAGAACATCCCAACTGCTCAAACTGAAGAAGTTAAGGTAGAAATGTCAGAAATTGACAATCAAGACAGTATCGAAATTGTAGGCGACTAGGAGTGTATGAATGAACGGAAAAGAAAAATTTAGAAATCCGGACGCGATTTTAGACGTCTATGAAAAACCTGAACTGGGACAAGGCATTTTACTTTCCCTGCAGCATATGTTTGCCATGTTTGGTTCAACCGTTTTAGTTCCAATTTTGATTGGGATCAACCCAAGTATTGCCCTTCTTTCATCAGGTATCGGTACATTGGTACACATGATCTTAACTCGCTTTAAGATCCCAGCATACTTAGGTTCAAGTTTTGCCTTCGTTGCAACTATGCAAGCATTGATGAAGGCTGACGGTTATCCAGCGGTTGCTCAAGGTGCGATTGCCTCTGGTTTAGTTTACGTAATTGTCGCCCTGATCATCGCTAAAATTGGCTCTGGCTGGGTTAACAAAGTTCTCCCTCCAATTGTAGTTGGCCCAATTATTATCGTTATTGGTTTGTCACTTGCAACTACTGCCGCAAATGATGCGATGTTAAACAATCAAAAGTATGACTTAACTTACTTTGGTGTAGCTATCTTCACTTTGGTTATGACTTTGATCTTCCAAATGTGTTTTAAGGGCTTCACTAGTTTAGTTTCAATTATGCTGGGAATCATCTGTGGCTACGTCCTCTCCTGCTTCTTAGGAATCGTGGACTTCTCAGGTGTTGCAAAAGCTGCATGGTTCTCACTTCCATCCCTTGATGTAATGGGCATCAGCTACCACTTCAAGTGGTACCCAGCAGCAATCTTAGCAATGGCACCAATAGCCTTTGTTACAATGACTGAGCACATGGGTCACATTATGGTGCTTAACTCACTTACTAAGCGTGACTTCTTCAAGAATCCTGGTCTTCACAGAACCATGATGGGTGACGGTCTTTCCACAATTATTGCCGGTTTCATCGGTGGTCCTCCTACTACTTCATACGGTGAAAACATTGGTGTCTTGGCAATGACTAAGGTTCACTCAGTTTGGGTACTTGCTGGAGCTGCAGTTTGTGCAATCGTCTTTAGTTTCGTAGGTAAACTTGCGGCACTTATTGAATCAATTCCAATGCCAGTTATTGGTGGTATCTCATTCTTGCTCTTTGGTACTATTGCCTCTAACGGCCTGAAGATTTTAGTCGATAATCAGATCGACTTTGAAGAAAAACGTAATATGTTAATTGCTTCAGTTATCTTGGTTATCGGTATTGGTGGTGCTTACCTTCAACTTGGTAATTTCCAATTAACTTCAGTTGCTCTTTCAACAATTATGGGTATGATCTTGAACTGGGTATTACCTAAGAAAGCTGCTAGTGAAAAGGCACTTGAAGAAAAGAATAAACAAGATGGTAAAATTTACCAATAGATTTAAATAAATATATTAAAAACACTGACCTATCAATGTTCATCTAACATCGAATAGATCAGTGTTTTTTGTCTGCAGTTTAGTTTACAAACTACCTTTTAATAATTTTGGTATTGATTGCTTAGGGGAAGACAAAAGACGATCACTTCTTGATCGCCCTTTCATGTTCATCTTTATGAGATTTTATTCAAAGTTAACTGCCTTAACATAGCGCTTATTTGATGCAGTTGCTCCTTCAATTCTGTAGTAACGTTTACCATTCTTAAATTTGTAAGTGCTACCGTAAGTTGTAATTGTAGTCCCCTTCTTAAGTAATGTGTAACTTGAACGACGAGTACTAGTTGCATAGATGTAAGCGTTGTGAGTTAATGTACGCTTAGTCCCATCGATGTTACCAACCTTTACATAATCATTAGTTCCCTGTACCAAGTAATACATTGACCCTTGGATATTTTGAGTATTAACACTCAACGTTAAGCGCCGATATGCATAATATTTCTTACCAGTTGAATGACCATCAGCATTATAAGCAAGCGCCGTATGCATTAAAGTCTTAGTTACTATCTTTGGCTGTCCATTATCAGTAATAGCAGATTCAGGATATGTACCATCAACTGATTTTGTTTCAACAAAAATGTCTGAGTCTGCACTATTTAAATGTGTATATGAAACGCCATCAATTATTACTGTACCAAATGTAGCAACAATTGTACCACCGTGTAACACAAATGAACCGTAAGAATTGCGAATCACTTTGCCATCACGAATTGTAAATAAACCAACATTACCCTTAATCTGTGGTTGGGCAACCGCATAAGTAGCACCAGCACCTTGACTACCTACAATAATTTGGAAAGTTAAAGTAGTAACCTTGCCTGCATTATTTACTGCTGAAATCTTAACTGGATATTTCCCAGCAATATTGAAATTAACATCACCAGTGTAAACAGAAACATTTAATTTAGTATTATCATTACTTGATGCCGTGGCGGTAAAAGCTGCTTTTAAATCGTTAGTATATTTATTAATATTATCTTCTTGTAATACACGACCAAATGATGTACCAGAAATTATATCAGAAATATCTTGATCGCTATCATATGTTTTTCCGTTATAAGTAATTACAGGATTTTCGCTAGTCGAATTATTTGCGGTTGTCGTTGCTTGCGCATTATTGACTGCTGAAACTGGCATAGCATTTGTAACAGCTGGAGCCACTGCAAGTAATGCTGCAGCAGTTAAACTAATTATTTTTGCCTTTTTCATGATTTTTACCTCATATTCTAAAAACAAAGAAAGTTTCTAATCAATATCTAATTGTACAATATTAAAGACTCATACTGTTTCAAATTCCTATATTTAGGAATTTAAATAAACCATTCGAATATTTATATTACAATTACATAAAGTATTATATTTTGGAGATACGTGATCAATATGGACAATATTTACGGTAAGAAATTTCGTGAACTTAGAAAACAACAAAATATAACATTACAAAAGGCTGCAGATGGTATTACTTCTAAATCAACTCTTTCATTATGGGAAATGGGAAAAGATAATTTATCATTTAATCAAGTTCTCATGCTTCTCAACAAAATCAATATTCAACCTATCGAATTCCTTGAGAATCCAGTTTCTCCTGAATTATTGGATATAACTCACAAAATAGATTCTGCATATATAGCTAGCGATATTGATACGTTATATAAATATGTTACGGAAAAAAGAGCATTGTTTAATAGCCATCCTCAGGAACTAGATTATTTTATAGAATATTGTTTTGCTTGCACTTTTTATCAAGATTTGAGTCAAAATAAATCATTTACAGATCTTGATAAAAAAAGATTAACGAGCATTATGTCAAATATTTCTGAGTGGAACTATAAAACCGTATTTTATTTTGGAAATACTTTAGGATTATTAACACCTCATAATATTAATCGATTAGCTAATTCATTGATAACTTACTCTCTTAACCATAAATTAAATCATAAAAGATGGTATGATGAAGTACTTGCAGCATTATTAAATTCAATAGCTGTCTTACTCAAGCGCGATTACCATCTTGCAGAGAATTTAATGAATAATTTTGAAAAATTACCAATTTCTGATAGATTTGCGTTTGAAAAAATGCATATCAGACTATATCGAGCAGTTATTAAGTATATAAAAACAAAAGATGATCAAGATGTTAAAGCAATTATCTATACCACAAAAATATTAGATCTCAAAACCATTGAAGATGGTTTCGTTACATTTTTTGATCAAATCAAACAAATTTATGATTAAACAAATAGTATCTGAGAAAAAGTCAAAATTTAAAAAGTCCCACTAAATCTTGGTACTGATCTAACATAAAATAGATCAGTGTTTTTTATCTAAAACTCTCTGCAATTTCTGGATCCATTTCATCCTCTAAAATGCTATGCCCTTGATCCAAAGCTTTAATCTTCTCTATATCTGAAGAATCTAATTCAAAATCGAAAACATCAAAATTTTCTGCTAGTCTCTTTTTATGAACTGATTTAGGAATTACAACATAATTTCTTTGCAAGAACCATCTAAGCATTATTTGTGCAGTGGTTTTATGGTATTTTGAAGCAATTTCTTTCAAAACTGGATTGATAAATATCTGACCAGCACCTTCTGCAAAAGGTGCCCAGGCTTCAGGTTGAACACCTTCTTTTTCCATATATAGCTGCGACTTCCACTCTTGATTCCAGACATTAGTCTCAATCTGATTTACTGCTGGCTTCACATCATTGAAGGTAATTAGATCAGCAAGTCGCTCATTCCAAAAACTGCTAACTCCGATTGCATGAATGCGACCTTCTTTGTATAAGCGCTCAAGCGCGCGCCAAGTACCATAATAATCATTATATGGCTTGTGTATCAAGTAAAGATCGAGATAATCAAGTTGCAGCTTCTTCATTGAATCTTCAAAGGCTTTGAGAGTATTGTCGTATCCGTAATCATCAACCCAGATTTTTGAAGTAATAAAGATATCTTCACGAGGAACATTACTATGTTTGATTGCATCCCCGACTGCCTGTTCGTTATTATAGATTTGTGCAGTATCAACCAAACGATAGCCGATCTGCAAACCATCTTCAACGACTTGTTGAGCTTGTGCCAAATCATCGATTTGATATACACCAAATCCTAATCGGGGCATTTTGATGCCATTATTTAATGTAACGAATTTTTCCATAGCGTTTTCCTTTGCAAACTAACTTTTTTATTATTTTAGCATTGATTGCTAGGAGTTAGTTTTTTTCCAGACACTTTATTTTCAAAACGTATCAGCTTTATCATTATAATAGTCTCCTCGTATTATATTTATTATTTTATTTTATCTTATCTTATCTCTAATCCTACGATTAGGGATTTTTTTTGTCCAAAATTCATCCCCATTCCCATAGCCATGTAATCACTTACATCAAAATGTGCTATACCAATAAAAATTAAATTTGATACATTACGCTTAAATTGTGCTTTTGCTAATTAGACCAATTAGTGTATAATGTCTATTTGTTATGTACAAAAGGGAGTGGAAAAATGGCTAATTATTTAATTGTCAGTCATGGCGAATACGCAAAAGCAACCAAAGCAAGCGTTGAAATGATTGCCGGCGAATTAAAGAACGTTAAAGCAATCGCCTTCAAGCAAACCATGAATCAAGACGATCTACTTGAAGAAATAACTAAAACAGCCAGTGAATTCGATAAAGCACCAACTATCATCGTAGATATTGCAGGTGGTACACCAGCCAACACGGCTCAGCGCTACCAGCAAACTCATCCTAACGTAGCTGTTTATAGTGGTTTGTCAATGCCGCTACTATTAGCAGTTGTCATGGGCACACCAATGGATGAAGCAATCAAACAAGCTGCTGATAACATGGCACCTGTTGGTTTAACTAAGCAAAAAGAAACAAAACAAGAAAAGCCAAAAACAGCTAAAGCAGAAAAATCCGATAAGAATGTGACTCTTAAGCCGCATACAATGCAAAACGTCCGCATCGATGAGCGTTTAATTCACGGACAGGTTGCCACCATGTGGACCAATGCCCTGAAGCTCAATCGAATCATGGTTGTTGGCGACGACATTGTTAAAAATGATGTGCTTAAAACTGGTCTTAAAACAGCCTGCCCTCACGGCGTCCATCTCAGCATTCTGACAGCTCATGGTGCCGCTCGTCGAATCAACTCAGGCAAATATGTTGGCCAAACTGTCTAGCTTTTAGTTAAAAATCCAGCAGTATTGCGCCAGTTGGTCGATTTAGACGTCAAACTGCCAGAAATCAATGTCGGTAACATGTCAACTAAGACTAATTCTCGCCAAGTTGCCAAGAGTGTTGCAGTAACCAATGAAGATATCAAAGACTTTGAATATTTAGATCAAAAAGGCTGTCACATTTACCATCAAATGGTCCCTAGCGAATCTAAAGAAGACTTTATGGAATTAATTAAATAAGGAGTTAAAAATGACAATAGCTTGGTGGCAAATTTTACTATTAACTTGCCTAGCTTTTTGGGTAATTATTGATCAATTAACTGTTTCGATCTTGAACAATCCTTTAGCTATCGGAATGGTTTCAGGAATTATTATGGGCGATATGAAGACTGGTCTAGTTGTAGGATCAACGCTTCAATTAATGGTGCTCGGAGTTTCAACTTATGGTGGGGCTTCAATGCCCGACTTCATGACCGGTGCCATCGTTGGAACCGTTTATGCCGTATTATCAGGTAAAGGCACACAATTTGCGATTGCCTTAGCCGTTCCAGTTGGATTATTGATGGTGCAACTGGACGTTCTAGCCAGATTCATCAACACCATCTTCCAACACAGAATGGATAAGTTCATTAAGGAAAACAATCCTGATGCGGCTGCAAGAAACGCTCTCTGGGGAACATTTTCATGGGGACTTTCTCGTGCAATTCCCGTCTTTATTCTTTTAATTGTTGGTAATAATGTTGTCCGCATGATCTTACAGGTTATCCCAACTTGGTTAACTAACGGTCTTAAAGTATCCGGCGGTATCTTGCCAGTGGTCGGAATCGCTATTTTGCTTAGATATTTACCAACTAAGCGTTTTATCTCATACTTAGCAATCGGCTTCATCGCTGCAGCTTATATGAAGATCCCAATGCTCGGTGTTGCCCTTCTCGGTGCAGCCCTTGCCTACATTCACTACCAACGCGAAGTGGAAAAGTTAAATTCAGCTCAAACCGCTACAGTTAATACTACAGAAAGTGAGGAGTACGAAAATGACGAAGGCGAATACGAAAACTAATTCAGGCAAATTAACCAAAAAAGACTTGTTCAGAGCTAATTGGCGCTGGCTATGGGCTAGTCAACTATCTTGGAACTACGAAAGAATGATGGCGCCTGGTTATTTCTACTCCGTCTTGCCATTTCTCAGACGCTGGTACAAAGATGATGAGTTAGTTGAAATGATGCAGATGCAGTCACAATTTTTCAACGTTAACGCCTTTGACGGTAACTTCATTATCGGGGTTGACTTAGCAATTGAAGAAAGCCAAGGTATTAAGTCAAAAGATACTGTCGCCGGAATCAAGACTGGGTTAATGGGGCCTCTTGCCGGAATTGGTGACACGATCTTTGGTGCGATTATTCCAACCATCTGTGGTTCGATTGGTGCCTACATGGGTCTTCGCGGTAATCCACTTGGTTCAATTCTTTGGATTATCGTTGATTTAATCATTCTTTTCTTACGATTCTCATTCTTGCCAATGGGATATTATCAAGGGACTAAGTTAATTGATTCAGCTTCAGGCAAATTGAACGCTATCACTGATTCCGCAATCTTACTTGGGGTAACCGTGGTCGGAGCTTTAATTCCAACTGTTATAACGGCAAAGGTCCCATATGTGTTCCATACTGGTAAAATCACATTGAAGATGCAATCAATTTTGAATCAAATTATGCCTTCACTAGTCCCTGTTCTTCTAGTTGCTTTAGTTTACTGGTTATTAGGTAAAAAAGGCGTCACTTCAACTAAGATGATTTGGTTTGTCTTAATTCTCGGAGTTGTTTTATCATACTTCCATATTTTAGGATAAGAAAAAACGTGATCAATTTTGAATCACGTTTTTTTAATACAGTTATTTTCTCTTATTTCTTAAATATGATATTCCCCCGGAAATAATAACAATTAACCCAATCAAAAGAAAGATGTATCCGACGGGAATCAAGTAGAAGTTTTCATGTAAGATCCCCTGCTTATCAATATATTCTACAGAGTTTGCCTTAATGAAGAAACATACAAAGCCGAGGATCATCAAGAATCCACCAATCAAGGTAGTTACCATATTAAACTTAGCCTTACGGTTTTCATCTGTGTCTTTAATCAATTTTTCTGTCATCTTGTTCATATCGCTATCTCCTAAAATTAATTGATCTAATGAGATATGAAAGACCTGGCTAATCTCAATCAACATTTCTAAGTCTGGTAAATTTCGATTGTTCTCCCAATTTGAAACAGCTTGCCTAGTAACATGCAATTTTTCTGCAAATTGGGTTTGCGACATCTTGTTTTCCGTTCTTAATTGTTTAATTTGATCGCTAAATTCCATTTCTTTCACCTCGCACAATTATTTTTGCAAAATAGCGTTAATCTAACAAGAAAGCACTGCTCGCAATGATAGACAGCAGTGCTTTACAGCTTTATTTTTCAACTTTTGCTTGATAAAATCCGAAGCTCATCTGGTGCAACGTTCTAATAAAACTATTTCTGTCAAACTTCTCACCAGTTGTTAAAGCTTCAAATTCACCATCAGCATCTTTGAGTCGCTGATCAGTTCGATGGAATCCATTTCTTTCATAAAACTTCAACCGACTAACTCGTTGCTTATAATTTTTCGCCTTCTTAGTAACCGGCTCAATATCAATCACGATCTGCTGATCAGGAAATTGCTCTTCCAGCATCGTTAAGATCTTCGAACCATATCCTTGCCCGCGCAACTTTTCATTAATAGCCAAATAAGTTAGATAGACCGTATTATCATTAATTGCATAATAGGTAATCCCACAAAATTGGTTATCATCATAAATTGCGTGGAATTTTACATTACGGTGGAGTGACATTGCCAAAAGAGAAAACATTGAGAATCTTTCCCATTCAGGAAAAGCCGTCATGTATAAGTCTTTGGCGTCACGGTAAGCTTTTGTGCCCCATCGGGCGGGTTTTGAATCTAAAATAATATCCTTCTTCTCTATAAGATAAACTAAAATGTCTTTCCTTAGTTATCTTATCAGAAAAAGGATAAAAGTTCTATTAGTCTAATTTGCTTTTCTTACCATTGAAGAAGCGGTTAGCAATTAAGGCAATAAGCAATAATACTACTGCACAAACCATAATTTCTCTTAAGCCAGCATGAAAAATTGTTCTCATCGTTGGCAATAGCTGCTGTGGTAGGCTCTTAGCAGATTCTGCATCACTTAACTTGTTCATCATCTCAATGGTAATGCCTTTGTGCTGAGCTACTCCTCTAGCTAAAGCTAAGTTCATAATTACACCATAAACAGCTGCCATCACCGTTTGTGCCAAGATTCTGATCAAAAATGACAACGAGGTAGCTTCCGCCATATCGGATTCGCCAGCATCTACCTGTACTTTGACTTGCAAAAGCACGAAGATAAAGCCTACACCTAAACCAGAAAATGTTGCAATTGTGGTAATTACCCAAAAACTAGCACTTTGTGGTAACAAAGCCATCCCTAATGCCGAAATAATCATCAAAATAATTGACCAAAAAATCAAGAAACGATCATTAAAACGTTCTTTAAGTGGGTTAACAATTTGCGTTCCTACCGTATCAGCAAGTGAATTAGGTACTAATGTAACTCCTCCCATCAATGCAGTAGTGCCGAGTAATCCTTGTGCCCACATTGGTAAATAGGTATTCACCGCCAGAAAAGCACCCCAAGTGAGCATGAATAAAACTAAATCACCAACCAAGGCTTTATTTTTAAGCATTTCAATTGGGATAATCGGATTTTTGACATTTCTTTCATATCTTAAAAAGAATGCCAAAATCACTACTCCAGCCACAATTAATAAAATAACGGCAATTGGAGAAATCATTCCTAACATTTGGATACCAAGTAAAATTGCAACCAAGCCTAGTGTAATCAAGAATGCTCCCAGCATATCGAAATGGACTACTCTTTCGTGAACATCTTCTCGGTAGTAAATCATTGATAACAGGATTGCCACAAGCCCAATTGGTAAATTAATATAGAATACCCAGTGCCACGAAAGTACATCAACAAGATAGCCCCCAGCAAGAGGTCCAACAATTGCTGCCACACTGAAGCTGGCACCCAGATAACCCAAGATTCTGGTTCTTTGTCGAATATTTTTAAATATAAAACCAGACATGATATAAGGAAGAGCTCCCATACCACCGGCACCAATCCCCATGATTGTTCTAGCAACTAAGAAGAAATAAATGTTGCTAGCTAATCCTTGACCAAGTGACCCTAAAACGAATAAGAAAATCGAGGTTTCAAAGGCCATCTTATTACCAAATTTTTCACCGAGTTTCCCCCAAATAGGTGTCGACACCGTCATTCCGAGTAGCATCAGTGCTATAATCCACCCCATGAATTCAATCCCATGCAGGTCTGCAATAATTGCCGGAATTGCGGTATTAACAATCGTACTATCCAATCCCGCCATTACATTTGATAAGATCATGGCAAAAGTTACCATTGAAATCTGTTTCTTATTCATTTCTTCACCCTTTTCCAAAAATTTTAAAAAAGAAAAAAGAATGAGCTTGCACCCAATCTTTTTTCGCTTACCAATTAATATACTTGCTTAAGTCTGCCTTGACAAGTTTTTTCATAATTATCTTATCTTCTTAGGATTTTTCCAGTTGAAATAAAAGTTTAACACTAAGGCAATTACTAATAGCAAAACTGAAACCAGCATAATTTCTTTAATACCTGAATGGAAAATCTGTCGCATTTCAGGCAACAAATTCTGCGGCAAAGTTTTAGCAGTCTTAGCGTCACTCAGCTTGTTCATCATAGCCATAGTAATTTTATTGCTATGGCTAATTCCACACTCTAGTGACAAGTTCATGATCACACCGTAAACAGCTGCCATAATAGTCTGTGACAAAATTCTGATTAAATAAGAAGTCGAAGTTGCTGTTGGCATGTCCTTGAATCCGGCATCAATCTGCACTTTTACTTGCAAAGCCACAAATATAAAGCCGACTCCAATTCCTGAAAAAGCGGCAATCACAATTAATCCCCAAAGCGGTGTTTGGAGATTGGCTAAGAATAAGCCGCCAGAAGATATCAGCATTGTAATGATCCCAAATAAAACCAAGGTAAAGGTCCGAATGTGTTCTTGAATAACCGATACAGTCTGTGAAGCAATGATTTCGACTACTGAGTTCGGAATCAAAGTCATCCCACCAACTAAAGCACTCATGCCAAGTAGCGCTTGGGCCCACATTGGTAAATAAGTATTAACTGCAATAAAAGCGCCCCAGGTAAAGGCAAATAATAAGAAGTCACCGTTTAAAGCTCGATTTTGGAATATGCGCATCGGGATAATTGGATCTGCAGCGCTTTTTTCTCGCTTGAAAAAGACAAAAGCTAAAGCCAAACTGATTGATACTAACACTAAAACTAATAAATTAGAAACAATTCCAAGTAATTGAATTCCTAACAAAAAGCAGATCAAGCTAGAAACAAGAAGTCCCGCTCCTGGCAAATCGAAAACAGGTGATGATTTAGGCGTAACTGGCTTATAGTAAACAAGACAAATTAAGAAGGCAATTAAGCCAATGGGAATATTAATGTAGAAAACCCACCGCCAGGATAAGGCATCAATTAAATAGCCACCAACAAGTGGGCCTAAAATTGCAGCTCCGTTAAAGCTTGCAGTTAAATATCCTAAGATTTGTGTTCTTTTCTTAATATTCTTAAAGACATATCCGGCAATAATATAAGGTAGAGATCCCATTCCTCCACCACCGATTCCCATGATCATTCTAGAAATCAGAAAAAAGTAGATATTAGGAGAAATCCCTTCTAAAGTTGATCCAATAACAAATAGTAACAATGAAATTTCAAAGGCTCGTTTATTAGTGATCTTTTGTCCAATTTTTGTCCAAATCGGAATAGAAACTGACATCCCTAATAAATAAATCGCAACAATCCAGCCCATGAATTGGATTCCGTGTAACGCCGACACAATCGCTGGAATCGCAGTATTGGTGATCGTTCCGTCAAGTCCAGCCATCACATTCCCCAACATTAAGGCGAAAGTTACCATCTTAACCTGCTTATCGTTCATAAATCCCTCTATTCAAATTAAAAAGGCCTTTTTAAGGCCTAACCACAGTATCTTTTATTTGTTACTAGTTTGCTTATACAAAATAACTGCCGCAATAATACTAATAAAAATAAGAGCAAAACCAATTAGATAACTCCAAACTAACGCTAAATTACTTTGATCTGTATTTAAGCTTGGAATAATAAAAATCAAGCCAATTAAGAAACCGAAAACGGTCCAAGTATAAATATTACGCTTGCGTTTATGAACGCCGGCTTGATCTAAATTTTTATCAAAAAGAAAGAAAGTTTCGTTATGATTTTTTGCATAAAAACTTCGTAAAGAAATAACGATAATACCTAAAATTAAACCAACAATTAGACCGATGAACAAAGGTTTCATAATTTTCTCCTCACAAACTCAACAATCGTGCTCTAGAGTTCAGTTTAGCACAAAAATAGAACAAGACACTTGCCTTGTTCTATTTTTTTAGTCTAATTCTAAATCACTAACTAAGTTCTTTCTTCTAAATGCATGGCAAACCAAACCGATTGCTAAGCCAACTAAAGCAGGTACCAACCATGAAAGTCCCATACTTGCAAGTGGCATATGACTGCGCCACATTGCAACGGTCTGACCGAATGAACTTTGACTAACGACTGCTGGGAAAGAAACAACCATATCTCCCAATGCAGGAACAACAGTGAACAATACTACAAAGAAGTAAACTACACTATCACGTTTAAATAATGGTGAACAAACTGAAAGTAAGATCAAAACCATTGATAATGGGTATAAGAACATAAGCATTGGTGTTGACCATGAGATGATAGTTTCCAGACCAAAGTTAGCTGCTAAAAATGAAGCAAGGCAGCTCAATGCAAGCCAAGTGTGGTAGCTAACTTTAGGGAAGTGCTTGTGGAAGTCTTGCGCAAAAGCAGCAACCAAACCAACAGCCGTGGTCAAGCACGTTACAGTTAACAAGAATGCCAAAACAATTTGTCCAAATGCACCACCATAGTAGTTAACGATTTGGTTAAAGGCAACCCCACCATCTGCAGATACTTTGAACTTACCAAGTGACATTGCACCTAATACAATCAAAAGCAAGTAGATGACACCGATTGCCGCAACCCCTAAGACACCTGATTTAGCAACAACTCTTGAAACATCCTTTGCTTTCTTTTGACCCATTCCGCGAACCGCGGTAACAACTGTAACCCCAAAAGCAAGACCTGCCAAGGCATCCATTGTGTTGTAACCTTCTAAGAATCCATTAGTTAGAGCTTGTGATTTGTATGCTGAAGTAACAGCAGCTGTATTAGGATCACCCATTGGACTAGCAAATGCGATGACGAATACTAAGAATAAAAGTGCCAAGAAAACTGGATTTAAAACTTTACCAACGTTAGATAAGATGTTGTTTTCATGATATGAAAATGCAAATGCTGCTAAGAAAAACAACGCTGAAAAAACTAGTAAAGACCAACTATCCCAACTCTGGGGTAAGAATGGCTTGATACCAACTGAAAAAGATACAGTTGCAGTTCTTGGAGTTCCAAAGAAAGGCCCGATAGTAGCGTGAATCAATACCATAAATGCAATTGCAAAACCTGTTCCCAATGGTTTACCGATGTCGTAAACACCTTCTGCTCGAGTAACACTAACTGCCAAGACTGACAATAATGGTAACAAAACCCCAGTAATCAAAAATCCGACTGCAGCTACTCCCCAGTGCGCACCAGCTAATTGTCCCAAATGAAGTGGGAAAATCAGGTTACCGGCACCAAAGAACAAACCGAATAATAGTGAAGCGACAACTAAATATTGCTTCCATGTCAATTTTTTAGATGATGTCATATCATTCATAGTACATTTTCCTCCCATGTTCGATCCCAATAAAAAAGTCCCTTAGCTAAAAACTAGCTAAGGGACGCTCAAGCGTGGTACCACCCTATCTTCGTATTGTAATTACTAAACAATACCTTACATGTACGGCCAAAATGGCGATACATAGACACTATAATGGGTGTTCCCACTAACTCTTACTATGATTAAGAATTAGACTCGAAAGTGATCTTCGCTTGTTTTAATTAAACCGTCCCCTCACACCTCACGGAACTCGCTGTGGTTTTAAAAGAAGCTACTTTTCTTTCTCATTGCGATCTGATATTTAACTTGTTGAATATTATTTTAAGTGATCTTTCATAAAAGTCAACACTTTTTTAATTTATTTTTATCTTTGATTAATTTGAGTAAACTTCCTTCTTAAGAACACCGATATATGGCAAGTTGCGGTAGTGACCGTCGTAGTCTAAACCATAGCCAACTAAGAAGGCATTTGGTGCAGTGAAGCAGGCAATATCTGGCTTAATATCTTCCACTCGAGTTTCTGGTTTGTCAAGCATACAAACAATTTTTACACTATTTGCTCCACGCTCTAAGAATAACTTTTTAAGGTATGCCAAGGTATGACCTGTATCCATAATATCTTCCATGATAATGACATCGCGACCTTTAAGATCTGATTTAACATCTTGCTCAATTTTTACATTGCCAGAAGACTCGGCACCAACGTAACTTGAAGCTTTAATTAAGTCCAAAGTTAATTTCAAGTCCATTCTCTTAACCATATCGCTGGTAAAAATCATGGCTCCAGTTAACACTGAAACAACAATTGGATCTTTGCCGTTATATTCGTTAGTTAATTCGGCGGCTACTTCATCCATTCTTTTATCCAATTGTTTTTGATCATAAAGTACGCTTTCGATATCATTATTCATTTGTTTATTTACCCTTCTCAATTTTAAGTATCGATAAGATTTTAACATAAATGGATACATATTTGAAACTAAATAAAGCATTTTCATCGATAAAAAAAGATATCATGGTTATTTAAAGATGAAATCGTTCGTGTTTTGTCTTAGATTCAATGAGTGTTGCATTTTCAAAATATCCATGGTATATTTTACTTACTAAAAGTAAGTAACGAATTTTATACGATTTAAAATTTAAAAAATGAAAGGATGTTAACTATGTCAATTGAATTAGGAATTTCAACTTTCGGAGAAACAACCCCATTAGAAAAAACCGGCCACGCTATCAGCCACGATCAACGAATTCGTGATTTAGTCGATGAAATTGTTCTAGCAGATAAAGTTGGGATTGACGGTTTTGCAATTGGTGAGCACCACCGTAAGGACTTCGCTGTCTCTGCCCCTGAAATCGTTTTAGCAATGGCAGCTTCTAAAACTAAACAAATCCACCTTTCAAGTGCAACTACTAATTTACCAACCATTGATCCAATCCGTGTTTATGAACAATACGCAACAATGGATGCAATAGCACCAGGTAGAATTGAAATCATGGCTGGCCGTGGTTCTTTCACTGAAGCTTTCGACTTATTCGGCTACAACTTAGAAGATTACGATGATCTATTTAAAGAAAAACTCGATATGCTGGTAAAAATTAATCAGGATGAAATCCTCGACTGGCCTGGTGGAAAATTCACACCAAAAGTTGACCACAAAGGAATTTACCCTCGTCCAAATAAGCCATTGCCAATATCTTTAGCAACTGGCGGCAACATTAACTCCACCATTCGCGCAGCTGAAATGGGCTTACCAATTGTCTATGCAACAATCGGTGGTAAAATTGATTCCTTCAAACCATTAACTCAACTTTATCGTGCAGTCGGTGAAAAAACTGGTCACAAGGATTTACCAATTGCAGCTCACGCATGGGGCTGGCTAAATCAAGATAAAGATAAGGCAATTCGTGATTACTTCTACCCTACTAAGCTTTTAGTTGATGCAATTAGCAAAGAGCGCGACCACTGGAACGGAATGACTTATGAACAATACCTTGAAGGTGTCAAAGATGATGGCGGGATTTTTGCAGGAGACAGCGACACAGTTGCTCAAAAGATCATCAACATGATTGAAACTTTAGGCTTATCTCGCTTCTATCTCCACATCCCAGTTGCTTCAATGCCTCACGAAGATATCTTGAACGCAATTAGAATTTACGGAACTGAAGTTGTTCCAAAAGTTAAGAAACACTTCCAAGAAAAAGACGAAAAGAAGAAATTATTTTCAATTAAGTGGAAAAAGAAATAAATAAATACGAGTAATAAAAATGCTGAAGATTGTAAATGATACATCTTCAGCATTTTTGTTTTGAAGAAAAATTTATTTAGTTTTTTAGCTGCAGTTTCTTATTACTTAGTTGTGAAACTACCTCTTATTACCATTTAGAATTACTATCAATATTTTAAAGCAATTGGTGTCTCCTTCCGTTGATTCATTCTCGTTTGAATTGATTATTATCTTATAGTGAATATGTGAACAAAATATGCCCATAGTTTAATGAAAAATAGAAAAAATAGTTTAAAAAATCATAAATCATAAATTAATATTTCTACTAATAATTAAATTTATCTTTTTGGATTGTTTTTATCCCATTAAACCTCGCTAAATGGTATATTTAATGCGTACAGTTATTAAGGAGGTTCGAACGTGTCTGCTAAAAAATTAGAAAATTACAACACTCACGAAATTGTGAGCGAAGAAGCAAAGATCTTAACAACTTTGCTTAACGATAGTGTTCGCCAAATTGCTGGTGAAGACACTTACAATATCATCCAAAACTTGATTAAAGTTTCCGATAAGAAGGATTACGCTGAACTTGAAAAGGAAATTTCCAAGTTAGATAATCAAGAAATGATGGTTATTTCTCGCTATTTCGCAACATTGCCACTATTAATCAATATTTCTGAAGATGTTGAATTGGCTACAGAAGTTAACAAATTCAATAATACTAATCACGATTATCTTGGAAAGATTAGTGACACCATTGACTTAGTTTCTCAAAAAAAGGATGCACAAAAGATTCTTGAAAATGTTAATGTTGTCCCTGTTTTAACTGCTCACCCAACACAGGTCCAAAGAAAAACAATCTTACAATTAACTAACGACATTCATCAATTACTACAAAAATATCGTTCAGTTAAAGATGGCATCATAAATCGCGATGAATGGTTGACCAAGTTACGCTCTTATATCGAAATCATCATGCAAACTGATATGATTCGTGAAAAGAAATTACAGGTTGTTAATGAAATTACTAATGTAATGAATTACTATCCTAAATCATTAATTCCTGCAATTACTCAATTTACTAGTCATTACAAGCAGTTAGCCAAAAAACATGGCTTAAATGTCGATGATTCAACTCCAGTTACTATGGGGATGTGGATCGGCGGCGATCGTGATGGTAATCCATACGTAACTGCTGAAACTTTAAAATTGAGTGGTAGTATCCAAAGCCAAGTGATTTTTGAATACTATATTAATCAGTTAAATACACTATATCGTTCAATTTCACTTTCAACTTCTTATGTTGATCCTGATCCAGAAGTTGCACATTTAGCTGAATTATCAAGTGACAACTCACCATTCAGAACTAATGAACCATATCGTCGTGCATTCTACTATATTGAAAAGCGTTTGGTAGCAACTGAAGAAAAATTGCTTGGAATTACGCCTAAGAATAGTGTAATTAAGGAAAATGATAAAGCTGTTGTCCCTGTTTATAAGGATGCACAAGACTTTAAGAATGAACTTGAAATTATCAAGAATTCTTTAGCTAAGAATCATGACCAAGCTGTAATTGATAGTTTGTTTGAAGATTTAATGGAAGCAATTGATGTCTTTGGTTTCCACTTAGCTACAATCGACATGCGTCAAGATTCTAGCGTTAACGAAGCATGTGTAGCAGAACTACTTAAGAATGCAGAAATTTGTGATAACTATAGTGATCTTTCTGAAGAAGATAAGATTAAGCTTTTGCTGGACGAGTTAACTAACGATCCTCGTAGTCTTCACTCAGCAGATGCTGCTCAATCAGATTTGTTGAAAAAAGAATTGAAGATCTACAAGACTGCTCGGAAATTGAAGGATCACTTAGGCGAAGATATTATTAAGCAGCACATTATTTCTCATACTGAAAGCATTTCAGATATGCTGGAACAAGCAATTATGCTTAAAGAATATGGTTTAATCAACAAAGATTACGCTCGCATTCAAGTTGTTCCATTATTCGAAACTGTCGAAGACCTTGAAAATTCGCGTGAGATTATGACCGAATACTTGAACTTCGATATTGTTAAGAAATGGATCAAGTCTAATAACAATTATCAAGAAATTATGCTTGGTTACTCTGACTCCAACAAAGACGGTGGTTATTTAGCTTCTGGTTGGAACCTCTACAAGGCTCAGCAAGACTTGACTGCAATTGGTGAAAAAGCCGGCGTTAAGATCACCTTCATGCACGGTCGTGGTGGTACAGTTGGCCGTGGTGGTGGCCCATCTTACGATGCCATTACCGCTCAACCATTTGGTTCAATTAAAGATCGAATGAGAACCACTGAACAAGGCGAAATTATTCAAAACAAGTACGGTAATCCATTTGCTGCTTACTACAACATGGAAATGCTTGTTTCAGCAACTTTGGAACGTAGTATTTCTAAGCAAGCAGTTAGCCAAGATCAAATTCAAGACTTCCGTTCAACTATGGACAAGATTGTCGATGACAGTAACAAGGTTTACCGTGAATTAGTCTTTGAGAATCCTAACTTCCTCAAGTTCTTCTTCCAAGCAACACCAATTAAAGAAATTTCTAGTCTTAACATTGGTTCTCGTCCTGCTTCAAGAAAGAAATTAACAGACTTCTCAAGCTTACGTGCAATTCCTTGGGTCTTCTCTTGGTCACAAAGTAGATTCATGTTCCCTGCTTGGTATGGTGTTGGTTCTGCCTTCAAGCACTACATTGACGCTGACCCTGACAACTTAAAGCAGTTACAAGAAATGTATCAAGGCTGGCTATTCTTCCATTCACTTTTAGCTAGAGTAGATATGGTTTTATCTAAATCTGATATGGACATTGCCAAGCAATACGCTAACTTGTGTGAAGATGAAAAAACTAGATCAGTTTATGACATTATCTACAAGGAATGGCAATTAACAAAAGAAGTTATATTACAAATTGAAAACCACAAGGAATTACTTGAGGAAACTCCATCCCTTCGCTCAAGTTTGGACTACCGGATGCCTTACTTCAATGTCTTGAACTACATCCAATTGGAAATGATCAAGCGTGGACGTAATGATGAAATTAAGGGACTCTATGAGAGCATCATTCACATTACTATCAACGGGGTCGCTTCTGGTTTACGTAATTCGGGATAGAAAATAACTGAATAAAAGCAAATAGCTCTGAAAGAATTGAAGCCTTCAGAGCTATTTTTTATAGATATTTACTACCTTCTTTAATTGATAAGGGATTTAAGTCTGCTTGATTTTCTTCAATGAAGTTCTTAACCCAAGCCGGATTTGTTTTGGAATAATCGCGCAATGCCCAACCGATTGCCTTGTTGACGAAAAATTCATTGTCGTTCAAATTATTGAGCAAAATCTGTTCAAGTAAGGCAACTTTCATTTTGTCTTTACGCAAAAGTTGGTGTTCAATTGCAACTCTTCTGAGCCAAAAATCAGGATCTTGGGACCACTTAAGCATTAATTGATCAACGCGGTGATCAGTGAGACCAACTTGCCCGTAGACTTTCATTAGGCTATCAATCGTATCCCACCATTGCTTGCTCGTCACGTATTTTTTGACGTGTGCTAGATCTTCATATGTCAGTTTATTTTTGAATTTAAGTAAAAAATCGCAGACGAAATACTGCATTTCGCGGTGATCATCGTCCCAAATTTGATCAAGTTCATCCCAGCGAATTGATTTTTCTTGTTTAGCTAGTCTGAGAATCTCTTTTTCAGCTAAGCGACGGTCGAGTGTTTGAATTCCATAGAATTTGAAGCGGCCGCGCATGTATTTTTCCATTTGGCTAGCCTTATTTGAGTCAGCGATTTTTTCGAAGTTTTGTTTAATTGTGTAGAACATAGTTAGTTTTTGTTTGCTTCAACTGCTAAAGAGACATTCTTAACTTGAGCGACTTTCGCTTTCTTACCCTTTTGGTTAACGACTACTAAATTGTAGGATTTAGTCTTGGCATTTCTACAGAAAATTGCATAGTTAGTCCCATTTTTAATCTGCTTACCAATGTAGGCAATCGGTTGAAACTTTTTCTTATTAACTTTATTAAACGCAGCTTTTGCTTTAGCATTCTTATTTAAAGAAGTGCTTGTTTGATTGAACTTCCATGAATTCTTCTTAGTGCCGACCTTAAGCAAATTAGTGGTGCCGGTGATTTCAGCTTTTCCGTTTAAATCTTGATAAACGTTCAAGATAAAGTATTCGGTCTTAGCATTTGGTACAACGACTGAGCCTTTGCAGAGATATGAGTAATTCATTCCTGCAACAACTTGGGAGCCAAGATAAGCAATTGGCTCATATGAGTAGCCAGTTAACCCATCGATTGCCTTGTCAAAAGCGGCTTTAGCTGTCTTATTTTTATTAAGACTAAAACTTCCCTTGTTTACTTGCCAGCCACCTTCAAGAGTAGAACTTTTAGAGCTTTTTTCTGTTTTAGCAGCAGACACAGTCGTTGTACTAATTTGAGCAACGCTCATGCCTAAAGTAAGTGCGATTGCTGAAGTGGTGATGATTTTACGTAAATTCTTCATGTTGTTATTCCCCTTATTTTTAACCTTGCTAAGCTAGTATAACATGTGTGAATTTATGACAAAATTATAATAAAACTATTTCCTAAATACACAAGACATCCCCTATCAAATAGTCCATAATAGTCAGTAACAATACTAATTTCAAAGGAAATATTATGGGATTTTTTGACTTATTTAGTAAGAAACAAAGAGAAGCAAATCAAACTTTTTTAGCTGAGCAGCGCAACCAACAAGCGATCAGCAAAATCAAAAAGTTAGCAATACCAGATAACATAAAGCAGCAACTAATTACTGCCGGTGTCTTTGACCTGTGGTTCAATGTCAAGGATTTGACGCCGCTAATCGAATTGCTTGAAAAATCTGATGAAATAATCACGTACACGGCTACCGGCATTAACGATCAAAGCGAAACCAGTTTACTTATCGCAACTAATCGCAATTTGATCATTATTAGCAAGAAGCACGCAAAGGAAATCGTGAAAACTATCCCACTAGAACAAATAAAGAGTGTGCTTGTCAAAACGCAAATTGTCTACGATGATATTACTTTTGTCGTTAACAATGATCAATTATCGTTTAATTCGCTCAATAAAATGTCAGCCTCAATTTTAGCTGATACTATTAGGAAACAATTGAAGCCTGATGATTTAGATAAGCAAATGGAACAAATCAAGAAGTTGAAAGAACTAGTTGATCAAGGCGTTTTAACTGAAGAAGAATTTCAGGCTAAAAAGAAGCAGATTTTGAATATTTAAACTAAAAAGTGTGCTACTATCCACAAAAGGAAAATAGCACACTTTTTTAATCCACCAACACACGAATTGCACTAGCAACATTATAAATTAAACTTGCTAAAGCAACTAAGCAAACAATTGCGACTAAAGTAACAGTCATCCATCCCCATGAAATGTTTGAATAATTAAATGATCCACTGATTCCGATCACTAATAAACACACTAATCCCAAGATAATAGGAAGCAGCTGACTCCAAAAAGCTCGCTTGGCGTTTTTCTTAATAAATGGATGATCAACACCAACGATCCAAACAATTAATGGAAAAATAATTGGTAAAAAGAAATAGCTAATGTAAGACAATGCAGCCAAAAGTTTTTGAGTAGTATTTGGCTCTTCTTGTAAGTTATTCATATTATTCCCTCTCGTAACTAAACATTACTATTATTCAATCCAATTTTATCACAGAACCAAACCGTGATTACTATAAGACAAACTCACCCATATAATTACGTCGAAGAAAATCAGACGCTTCTTTTAAATCTAAATATTTAATATTATTAGAGAACAACATAATCATTTGCTTAGTCTTGTAATTAGCAACAAAACAGCAATTATATCCAGGAATACTTCCTTCCGCATAAATAACATTACCCTTGAAGTACACACCACCAAAGTATGACACTGCTTGACTTTGAGCCTGGCGAGAAAATGCTTTGATCATGTTCGGATCTTTTAATACTTTGTTATATACAAATTTCCAATATTCATTTGGTGTCATGAATAAGTTACCAGCACCAAAGTCAGAAGATGTTGTTACTGTCACTTTATGCCAATCAACATTATTACCTAGTGGTTGCGGAACTTCTTCTTTCTTTACTTCTGAGAAATCTTTGATTTGTTTAAGCTTTAGCGGTTTAGCAAATTCTTTTTGAATATAAGCATTATAAGTTAAAGAAGTTTGCTTACTAATAATCGCTGCCAGCAATTCATAATCTACATCCTGATAGTCCCAAGTATGAAGGTGATCATACTTAATATACTTGAGCATATACGCAATTTGTTCTTTTTGATTTTTAAGTGGTGAAGATGGACGATTATTATTAATCAATCCGCTCGTATGATTGAGCAACTCTTGAATTGTTATCTCTTTACTTCCCGGCACTTGAGGATAATATTTAGACAAAGGAGTAGCCCAATTTAGCTGATTTTTTTGCTTCAGTTGGTATATTGCAGTCCCCGTCATAATTTTTTGAAGCGAAGCAATTGCAAATAATTTATTAGCTTTCACTATCTTTTGCTTATCAGAAGTTTCGTTATTCTTAACAACTATTGGACTACCATTTTTACCATTAACTAGCATCACTCCGTTAATATGGTGAGATTCTAGATAATATTTAAGTTGTCTTTGCGAATTTTTAGTCCCTGTTTCCAACCTTTTCCCTGAATGCATGAATAAAAATACTAAGGCGCATAGGATGACCAAGGCAGATATAACAATTTTCTTCTTTTTAAATCGCATGATGCTTCCACTCGCTTTCAGATTTCTCCACTAAAAAAAGTGTACTACTTCTTCTCAAAAATGAAATAGTACACTTCTCTTATTTATTGATTTTGTTAATCAAAATAACGGAAAATCTCGTCTAAGTTATTTGCCAAAGCTGGGAATGTATAGGTCAAATTATCATTAACAAATTTAATTGGATCTTTTCTGCCGATTAGTGGTAAGAAGTTATTGATGTCATCTGCAGCGTTAATACTGAGTTCTGATGCGCCGATAACTTCGCCATTCTTATTGAAGATTACTTTTAACTTAGCATTTGGATCACCCTCACCTATTGCGATAAAAGTATCAGCTAAATCCAATGTCTTAACATAATCACCAGCTTGCATGTCACTTTCACGGATACCAACTTGGGCAATTTCTGGATAAGTAAATGCATTGGTTGCTACAGGTGGGTATTTGATTGGCTTTGTGACGCCTTTTTCAAGAAAGTCATAGATGTGGTAAGCATCAACCCAAGCAACTGGAGTTAAGTTAGCTTGACCGTTGTCAGCAACATCACCAGCTGCAAAAATACTTGGAATGTTAGTCTGCAAGTGCTCATTAACCTTAATCCCTTTAGCAAGATCAAATTCAATGCCCACTTCTTCCAGCCCCATGTCTTCAACAACAGGCTTTCTACCTGCAGCATTAATGACTAAATCAGTAGCAAAACTATCACCATTTGCAGTTGTAACAGTATATTGATCACCATTTTTAGTTATTTCTTTAATTGGCGCATTCAGGTGGAAGTTAATACCGCGCTCTTCCATGATCTCTTGTAATTTTTCAACAAAATCTTGATCAAATGGACGAAGCAAACGATCTGAGTGTTGTAAAATAGTCGTCTCGACCCCTGCCGCATTCAAAATTGTAGCTAATTCCAAAGCGACATAGCCACCACCAACAACTACTGCACGCTTTGGTAATTGATCTAGTTCAAAGAATTCGTTATTGGTAATTGCGTATTCATCCCCTGGGACATTGAGTTTGCGTGGTTCAAGACCAGTCGCAATCACAATATTTTCTCCTTCATATTCCTGATCTTCTACTCTAACTGTATGAGGACCAGTAATTATACCTTTTCCTTGAACAGTAGCAACTTGCTCAGTAGTAGTATTTGCGCGAGCATTCTTACGAAAAGCACCCCAGATTTTCTTTTTGCGACTCATTAAAGAAGACCAGTCAATCTTAGCTGCTTCTTCAATGCCTTTTCCTTCTAAGTATTGGCTAGCTAAGACCGGACGAACTGTACCTTCCATAAAGATTTTGGGTTGACAACCAGTGTTAGGGCAAGTACCACCCCAAAAACCCTTTTCAATTACTAAGACGGATTTGGTAGTGTTCTTTAGTTTTGCTCGTAAGTGAATGGCAACTGGACCACTACCGATGATGATGTAATCATATTTCATAAAATTCTGTTCCTCACAATAGTTGTTATTTTGATTCTAAGATATCACTTATTTAATGTAAGTTCAACACTGGTACTTGGATTAAATTTATATCTTGCAAGTACTAAATATGATATTATTCACGTATAGATAAAGATTATGGAGAATAAACAATGAAAAAAGATCTCACTTACTACATGAATCTTAATTATCCAACCGAATTTCAAAAAATTGTAGAAAACGATGGTGAAACTTACTATCGAGTAACTATTCCAAAATTACCCGGTTTAATCGCCTACGGTGATACTATCGATGAAGGCTTAGTCGAACTTGAAGAAGCTAAAAAAGCATGGTTTTCTTCTTGCATTAGGCGCAATGTAAAAATTCCTGAACCTGTTCAATAATAAAAAGTGTACTGCATCCCTCACTTCAAAAAGAGAGATCAGTACACTTTTTTACTTATCCTGCATAATCTTCTGGATCTCCTAAAATATTTGTTCATATTCATTTTTTAGCTGCATTCAATTTTCCTTAATTGCAATCCAGAGAAGAAAAAACCACCATCCTTAAACGTTTAGTTCAAAGATGGTGATTACAATTATGATTTCAAATTATCAACAAAGTCATCCATGTATTTAATTGAGCGATTAAGATCAGCACCAGAAAAACCATGTCTTGCATTTGGAATTTCTTTTAACGTTGCATTTCTAAAATTGTGCTGAGCCTGTCTAGAATATCTAATTGGAACTGTATCGTCAGCTTGTCCATGAACAATTAGAACTGGGCCATTAAACTTAGTCGCATCGTGTGTCAAATCCATATCAAAAAGTCCTCGGTAGTAAGCTTTGCCCACTGTTATACCGAAAATATCAGGTCTATTTGGCACCTGCGAATACGAACTATAACGAGCCTGAGCATCAGCAGTAATTGAAAATGCTGGATACATTAGAGCAAGTGCACCAATATGTCGGGGATGTCTTGAAGCTGTAAGAGCACTAACTGCTCCACCTTGACTAGCTCCGACTAACAATATGCCATTTTTCTGCACATTATTTCTCTTTCTCACTGCATTAATGATGGCTAAAACGTCCTTTTCTTCAGTAAAATAGACATTTGCGTCATATCGCGTCCCTTGCTGCGACCACTTAATGAGCCTCCTGGGAAATCATACGCATAAGCAAAGTAGCCACGACGTGCCAGATTCTGAGCATATGGCTTCATCTGTTCTTCGCTTTCGCCAAATCCGTGTGAAAGAATCGCGACTTTCATTTTGCCATGTGTTTTTTTAGGTTGGTAGATATGTCCATAGATCGTTTCTTTTCCATTTTTGATTTGCCAAACTTGGCTAGTTATTTTCGAAGCTCTATTAGAATTTTCGGTTTTAGATTCAGCAGTATTTGGATTGGAACAAGCAATAATAAGCAGGCTAATCAAAGCTACTAAAACACTCAATCGAATCTTTTTTATTTTAGGGGATAAATGTATTTTCAGATTAAACCCTCCATTTTTAGGTTAAAATTACTTCAAGTTTTCTTTGAAGAAGCTTTCAAACTTGTCAAAAGGAATCTTATCCATTTGATCGTACAAATCACAGTGGGTTGCACCAGGAACAACAACTAATTCTTTAGGATAAGTTAATCGCTTGTATGCAGCTTCTGCCATGTAACGTGAGTGGGCATTTTCACCAGTAACAATTAACTTAGGTGCTTTAATGCTTTCAATTCTTTGTTGTAATGGGAAGTTGTAGTAACCCCATGGAGAAACGGCATCCCAAGCAGTTGTAGAATTAATTGAACGTGGGTGGAAAGCACGTTCTACATAATAACCATAGAAGTCTTTAGCAATTGGATGCGCGTTTTCAGGTAATGAATCTGGCATTAACTTATCTTGATAGATAGGTTTGTTGTTTTCATCAAACATTAACTCATGTTGACCAGAAATTTGCTTACCTTCATCAACTTCCTTCCAGCGCATATCAGCAAGATATTGCTTTTCAATTTCACGTTGTTCTTCAGTCTTTTCTACGCCCATGCCATCCCACATTGAAGAAGACATATCATACATTACTGAAGTAGCAACAGCCTTAATACGAACATCAATTGAAGCTGCCGTCAAAACATGTGACCCAAGACCGCAAATACCAATTGCACCAATTCTTTCGCGATCAACGAACTTTTGCGTGCCTAAGAAGTCCACTGCTGCTGAGTAATCTTCAACGAAGATATCAGGTGAAGCAACATTACGCCGATTTCCGGAACTTTCACCAGTAGTTGACTGATCAAAAGCAAGAGTTACAAAGCCGCGTTCTGCTAAAGTTTGGGCATAAAGACCACTTGATTGTTCCTTAACTGCACCAAATGGACCTGAAATTGCAATTGCAGCATACTTCTTACCTTCTTCATAATTCTTTGGAAGATACAAGTGACCTGCTAAGATGAAGCCATATCTATTTTCAAATCTAACGTTTTGAACTTCGATTTCTGGATTAATTTTAAATACTCTAGTATCATTAGCTAATTTACTCATTTAAAATTCTCCTTTTACTACACTGCTTGTCCCGTTGGGCGAACAATAATTTCATTTACATCAGTATCATCAGGTGTATCAATTGCAAAATTCGCTCTATTTACCTCTTCATTATAAAATATCTCTTTAACTCTGTGAAATACTTAATAACTAATTTACAATATAGGTAAAAACTATATGAGGAGGCTAAGATGGAATTACGAGTTTTACGTTATTATTTAGAAGTTTGCAAAAAAAGAATATTACTAAAGCGGCTGAAGCATTGCATATTGCTCAACCATCCTTATCAACACAAATGAAAGAATTAGAAAAGGAATTAGGTGCTACACTATTCACTCGAGGCCGTAGACAAATCAGTTTAACCGAAACTGGATACTATTTACGTGACAAAGCTAAAGAAATGATCGCAATCGCTGATCAAACAGAAGAAAATATTCTAAGTTCTTCAATGGTAACTGGTACTTTAAAGATCGGCGCTGGTCAATCTTTTGCCATAGATCGAATTATGAAAGTTATTGCCAAAATTTCTGAAACTGAAAAAAATGTCAATTTTCAATTTGTAGATGGTAATGCAGATGAAATCGAAGCACAAATTAACGCAGGAACTTTAGATTTTGGTGTAATTATGGGAAATCGCCAACTTGAAAGTTTCAATAGTTTGATTTTGCCTGAAAGAAATGAATTTGTAGCAAGTTTTAGAGAAGATCATCCACTATCTTCTAAAGAAAAAGTTACACCAGAAGATTTGATTAATTATCCAATTATTATTTCTAGCCAAACTCTAGTAAATGATAAATTTCATACTTGGTGGGGTAATCTCTATAAAGAAATAAATGTGCTAGCCAAAAGCAACTTAGCATTTAACGCTTCGCTTTTAACCAGCAATACTAATGCCGTTCAAATTACTTATCAAAATCTAGTCGATAATCATAATTTACATTTAACTTCACGTCCGTTATCGCCTAAAGTCACCGATCCTAATGTAGTTATTTGGAAGAAAAATATCCATCAATCTAATTTAGCGACTTTATTCTTAAATGAACTTCGTAATTCATTGGATTAGGATATTCCTAATAAAACCAGAGCAGAAAAAATCACCATCCTTAAACGTTTAGTTCAAAGATGGTGAATTATTGTTAAAAACATAAGTAATACCTCGGACATTCAGCTATTTCTGCTGAGTGTCGTTTTTGTTTAATTGATCAGATACAAATAAATTAAAAATAATATTGTATTGTGCATCGGCCAATCCGTACATATCAATTTCTTCTTCACGAGTCATCCAATGATACGCATTAGAAAAATTTATATCATCATTTAAGTTAAACGACTTCTTGGGATCACAGTAAAAATATCCTTGATCAAGTAATTTTTGATAAACCTCATACACCTGTATTGTCCAAATTTTCATATTTATCTTTATTTATGACTCCCTTTAACATTAACTTGTAATCTTTTTAGTATTTTTACCTTTAGAATGCAAACTAATTAATAAAATGACAGTATAAAGAATCATATAAACTGCAAGAATAATATGAGCACCGTTGATCGCAGAAATATTACTCAAGCTAGACTGATGTTGAGAAAATCCAATAAAAGTGTCACTTAAATCTTGATTACTCATTAACAAAAGCATGCTGCCCCACATTACAAATTGCGAGGTCATCCCACCGATAGTCGCGTAATTGTAGTTAACGATAAAAGATAGATGATAGTTATTCGTTTGTTGCTCGTACTCTGAAGTTGTCATTTGGCGAACTTGACTTGCAAATGTACGAATCAAAAATACTCCTAAGAAATAAATAGGTAGCCAGAAAGTTAATAAAATTCCTATGATTGTAAAAATCAAGCTCAAAGACATTGGATCGATAGCAATGTGACTAAAAATAAATTTTGCAAATAGCGGTCCCAGGATCATTGCCAACAAGTAAATCACGACCACCCAGTAGTACAATTGCCTCCCGTACAAAACGCCAATGAAAATCGTGCTGTATATCGTCCAATATTGACCACAAACTCCGTAAAATATAGCTTTACCCCGAAAATTCGATGATACCCTTCTTTTTCTCTGCCAATTGGCAACTAACAAAAATGTCATCAATAATAAAAATATTCCGAGTAAAGCAATTCCCCAAGTTATTGCTTGTTTAATGCCAGTGCTTCGCGCAATTCTCATTGAAAGCATGGACAAGAAAAGCAGTATTCCAAGCAAATAGTTGAGCAAATTAAAATGTACTGGTCTAACTAACTTATAATTGCGATACTGGTAAGTGCATAGAGCCATAACATTTATTATTAGCATCAATAAAAAGTTAATAATTGATGATCTGAAGATTGCAATAACTGCCAGAATAGCAAAAACAACAAGCATTGATACCAAACGAGTTACAAGTTTGGTATTTTTCTTATCATTTTTTTCAATCTTCATTAATCGTTTATTTTGATTAACAGCTGTCGGAAAAAGTACTGATGCTAGGCCAATGCCAATACCAGAGATATCCCAGAAAATAGTATTTAGTACTCCAAATAATCCAAAAATTGACCCAAGTAAGCCAGAAAACAGACCAATTTTGCCTAGTGAAGGAAAATGGTGCTGCCAATCACGAAAAAGAAGTAGTCCTGCTCTTCTGAAGGCATAATAAACTGCAAAGGGTACAAAGTTCACAAATTGGCCATTATGTTGTGTAATCAGCATTGGATATATCAAAAATGGCAAAATATTAATTAATATACTGCAAATTCCAGCTATCTTATTCTTCATTGAGACTTCCTCCATCGTCTTTGCTGAAATTATACCACTGAATTTTCGAAGCTTGAGTTGTCATAAATATCGAGACAATAAAAAGTTAACCAAAACAGTTAGCTTTTTATCAATCGTTTATATCTAAAAAAACTAGTGACTTTTTCAGACTAGAAGGATTTTTGTGGATGTTTAGCAACAATTTCCGAATGCCGAGCTAATATCTCCGCTCCCTTTGATGTAAGTGAATAGCTACGTAAGTCGAAAAGCTTGGCTAGCTCACCTTCTGTATAATATTCAGCAATCATCTGGTCTAAATCGGCACGTTTCATCTTCGACAGTCCTTTAACCTGTTTTTGTTTCAAGAATTCCTTGGGTTTGCTAGCAGGCAAATGGCGCAATGATTCAAAAGCTGAATCAATCTTCACATATCCTTGATCGATCAACCAATGTAGTTCCTTTGACGCATCAATTCCATAAGTTGTGTAAAAGTACTTGTGATATGGTGACTGCGTCGTATATGTTCCAAAGTTAATTCGCCAAAGCATGATAATATGACCAGGTAATAAACCTTCTGCAGTGCGAATCATGTTCCGTTTAGGGATTGGCTTCTTTCTTAATTCTTCCTCATATTGAGGAGCAATGTATGGCATTTCGGCATGTTGAGCGTAAATTTGAGTTAATTCTTTCATGGCTGTCATTGTATCACATCAACTAAACCTCGACTAGTTTACAGAATCGATGGTAATGCCATATGAACATAGCTACTTTTATATGTGGATATGAGTACTGCTTTTTACCCAAAAACTTCAGCAGCCGCAACTACTTTTAACAAAGATTTATCTACTTTATCTCTTCCATATGCATCAATAAATCGTTCTCGATACTTATCAGTCTTCAAATTAAACCATAACGTCCAAATTCCCCAAAACAAGTCAATATGACGATCACCAACTCCACCATCGCCAACATCAATAAAGCCGGATAATTTCCAATCTTTAAGAATAATATTAGGTAAACAATAGTCTCCATGAAGCAGTACTTTACTTTGTAGAGCACTCTTTCCATTACTCAAAACTTCATAAGCCTCTTCAGCTGATCGATAGCCAAAACTATCTGGGAAGGCAGATTTATCATAATTTTCTGTACGATAATTTTCTTCTACTGTTGCTAAATATTCTGCTGTTCTATCCATGATAGGACAGTCAGTATAGTCTGTCTCATGTAATTTTCTCAATTCAGTTGCAAGAGTATCACACAATTGCGTCGGATTGTTGATATAGTCTTGATATATGCAATCCTCTCCCTCAACAGCCTTAGTCAAAAGCCAATCATAATCAGATGAAATATAATCTAAGACTTCAGCACCAATTTCTTTGGAATGAAAATAGCTTGTCATTTTTGCTTCTTTTTCAAGCTTTCGAGCATTCGCTTTTTTTAAATAGTACCCGTTGTCTTTATTAATGAAATATACTCTTGCTTCAGGCGATGACGAACTATCATAGATCTTAACACCAGTGACAAATTTTTTTATATTGTGTGGCATTTCAAAAGGAATTTGTTCTATCAAAGTTTTTTTCATTGTTTGTATCCTTCATCAACTTAGATTTATTATCGTTCCTAGATATTTGTATCAATTAAATATTTAAATTTTAAAAAAGTGTGCAAATTCAATTACGTAGAAAGAAAAATGCACACTTGCCCATTAGTATTTAAAGTTTATTAACTACTTAGGATATCTCTTTGATCTATTTTGTCCAGAAAATAATTGATCGTGTGATCCAACTCGAACGCCAACAGCTACTAACTCATTACGTTCCTTATACCAGATCACTAATACATCATTGGTATCATTTGACTGTTCACCATGAGGAGTATCGCGAACATGAAACTCTCGATATCCTGCTAAACGTCGCTTAAGTGGATGATCACCAAATTCCTCAGACAAAGATCCGTTCTCCAACAATTCATCAATTGCTGCCCGAACGTCATCAATAATAGTCTGATCAAGTCGACATAATCGTTTTAAATCAGCATTAAAAGTAGCACGGGGTCTAAATTGTAGTTTTGCCATTATTTAAATTGCCCCCAGTAATCATCATTGGATTCAACGATTGGATCATCTGGCAAAACATGGCGTTGAATTAATTGATCTCGAGCTACTGCATAGTCTAAAGAATCCTCCCTGACCTGCAATGCCTTTTCCATCCAATAAAGTTTTTCCTGAGAAAGTACCGCCACTGAACGGCTATTAGACCGAGCAACATAAACTACTTCATCATCGTCATTAACCTGATCTAAATATTTCTTAATGTGGGCTCTAAAATCACTTTGAGTTAATGCTAAAGTCATAGCCAGCACCTCCTTGTACTTAATATTGTACTTTATTACGTCAAATAATCAATATTTAAGCATTTAGTGAAAAGAAGATTCAATGAAAAAGTTCGGTTATGTTGTCTCAATCATTGTGCAGTCTAAGTTGAATCTTCAATTTGACTAATATATAAAGCTCATGTATACTAGCAAGCAACATAGCGAAAAAAGAATGACCATGTCATTGCGCGTATACCTTGGACAAGTAAGACTCCAAGCAGTTATGTTATCAAATTTAACTGCAAGGAGTCTTTTTATGTATTCAAATACAGAAAATGCATGGATTAACAATTTTTATCGTTTATTCGTTGGCCAAGGATTAGCAACAGTGATTTCAGCAACCGCTAATTACAGTCTTACTTTTTATCTAACAGCTGATTCAAAATCCGCCATAATACTAACTTTGTCGGAAATGATTTCTTTACTTCCGATCGCATTATTTTCACCTTTTGCCGGTGTACTAGCTGATCAAATCAGTAAAAAGAAAGTTCTTATTCTGTCCGATCTTATCAGCATAATCATAACTTTGCTTTTGTTCTTTAAAGCAAACATTAGCAATAACAGTTTAACTGTCACATTAATCTTAATCACTCAACTAGTGCGAGCAATTGCGATTAGTGTTCAAAATCCAACGATTCAGTCTTCAATTCCAGAACTAGTTCCTAAGGATAGACTATTAACGATCAATGGACAAAACAGTTCACTTCAAGCCCTAAATCAATTTCTTCCACCTATTTTGGGCGGAATTCTATATGGAATATTGCCAGTCGACAAGATACTTCTGTTATCGGCACTAGCAAACATAGTAGGTATCATTTCAGTAGCAATCACTCATTTCCATGAAGGAAAATCTAATAAAATTATTTTTAACCCCTTCTCAGAATTGAAAAAGGGAATAAAAATAATTCTATCCAAACCTATTTTATCCAAAGTTATTATCTATAAAGCAATCTCAGTTGCCATTATTACACCTTGTACAGCGCTCTATCCACTAATGACCAGTGAGCATTTTCATGGATCACTAAAATTCGATGCTCCATTAGTTGAAGTAGCAATTGCTCTGGGAATGGGACTAAGTGGCATTTGGATTGGCAAGCTAAACAATATTTCTCATAAGCTATTACCCACTGCTATTGGATTTGTAGGAATCGGTTGCGTCTTGCTTCTTTCCGGCTTGCTTCCTGGGAATCGGTTTGGTTTTACAATCTTTGTCGTCATTAATTTCTTAGCCGGATTCCAGCTTCCATTAATTGATGCGCCGATTCAGACGCTATTACAAAGTGAGGTTGCGCAAGACAACTTAGGTAAGGTTATCAGCTTGTACCTAATGGTAATCGGATTAGCTGGCCCTTTAGGCTTAGGAATAAGTGGTATTATATCTAACTCAATACCAACCTCTCTTCACTTTGTCATATCAGGGATACTATTAGTGGTTATGTTCGTAATCGGAATGTGTGATTCTGGTTTTAAAAATATTTAGTTTATGCGGTATTCAGCTATTTTGGCTGGGTGCCGTTTTCTATTTCATTATCAAATTCGCTAATAATGGCTGTTCTCAACTCACTAATTCTTCTAGCCGTTGACTGCCAGTTATACTTATCATGAGTTCGGTCGTAGTATGAATAGGTGTGTGCCTTATTAATATACGATAGGGCTGCAAAGAGATCTTTTTCAGTTCCAACCCCTCTATATAAGCACAATGACAATCGATAATAAATGTCCGACTTAATATCATCATCATTACTCCCCATATATCCCAACTGTGCTTCAGCTTGCTGATAATATTTATATGCTATCAAAGGTTGTTTTTCAACAAAATCGCCCCAATAATAAGCATCACCTACCTTGTACGAAGCATTTGCATTACCATCAATCGCAGCTAAATTGAAATAATAGAAGGCTTTTTCAGGGTCGCGATTTTCTGTCCGACCATAAGCATAAATGTACCCCAGATTACAAGCAGCTTGGGGATTCCCTAAATTTGCAGACTGTGTATAATATTTTTCTGCCTTTTTATAGTTACCTTGTCGATAAGCTCGAGCGCCGATATTAAGCAATTCATCAGCCTTGTTTGCCATTTCTTCTTCGTTCATTTTTTACTCTCCCTCGTATACCTTTTCATCTATTATACTCTGAGTACACATTTAACCCCGAATTTCCCGTTTTACATGCAACATTTCGGTAAAATCCAAGATAGCCATTTGTAGTTCTCCAGACAAAAAAATATGCACATTCCAATCTTTTCGAAAGGAATATGCACACTTTTAATTTGATTCGTGATTCTTCAATTTTTTAATAAATTCAAAAAGCCCCAAACGGTCTGTATCTGTTAGCCATTAACTATCCAATCATGAAAGTCTGGATGTTTTTTAGAATCATAATGCCCGTTCTCATCAATTTCAACGTCTTCTACTGGTATCTTTTTAATTAATTTATCCCAATCTAACAAAGTTGGTAACTTTTTAATATGAGTTTCGTTATCTTTAACTTCAATCATTCGTACTTACTTCGTAAGAACAACTACACTTTCTACATGCGGAGTCTGTGGGAACATATCTACAGGTGCTACTTCATCGAACTTGTAGCCCTTTTCCTTAAACAACTGCAAGTCCCTCACCTGCGTTGCTGGGTTACATGAAATATACACAATCTTCTTAGGACTAGTTTCAACAGCTGCATCAATAAATTCTGGCGTCAAACCTTTTCTAGGTGGATCAACGAAGATTACGTCGGTCTTCAGCCCTTCCTTAGCCCAGCGTGGCATGATTTCTTCAGCCTTACCAGTCACATACTGAGCATTATTGATTCCATTAAGCTTAGCATTAGCATTAGCGTCTTTAACCGCATCTTTGACAATTTCCATCCCGCGCACAGCCTTAACATGCTTGGCCACACTCAGACCAATTGTCCCAATTCCAGAATATGCATCGATCACCACATCACTTGGCTTCAGGTCAGCCTTTTCAATTGCCAAATTGTACAAGCGTGGTGTTTGCAAAGAGTTAATTTGGAAGAAACTTTGTGGAGAAATTCTAAACTTTACATCCCCAATCATATCAGTAATATGGTCCTCACCAAAGACAACATAATCCTTTTTACCCAAAATCACATTGGTCTTCTTAGGATTATGATTCAAAATAATGCTGGTAACGCCCTTAATTTGGCTAATTTCAGCGGCTACTTCAAGTAATTCAGGAAAATCACGGTGAAGACAAACCAAAATCACCATAATTTCGCCAGTTGCTTTACTGCGACGTACATCTAAATAACGAACTTCACCTTTATTATGAATTTCATCATATGCTGGAACCTTATATTTACGTAAAATGTCACACACAGCCACTAAAACTCGATCAATTTCAGGGTCGGTAGTGAAAAAATTAGTAAGTGGAACTAAATCATGTGAATGACGTCTAAAGAAGCCGATTTCAAGTTGTCCATTCACTTCTCTAACTGGAACTTGTGCCTTATTGCGGTAGCCAATTTCTTCAGGACTAGCCAAAGTTTCATCAACTTTCACATCATCCATATGAATCTTTTGAAGTAAGTTCACCACTTGATTACGTTTGAAATCTAATTGCTTTGCATACTTAATATGCGCTAAGCTTGCCAAGCCAGTTTGCACCCATTGGTTCAGCTTAACGTTAATTCGATCTGGACTTTCTTTAATAATCTTTTCAATCTTAGCGAAAGCAAAATTCTTCTTTACTTTAAGAATCTTAGCCTTCACAACTTCGCCAGGAAGAGCGTTATTAACGAAGATTGTCATCCCTTCGTAGTGAGCAACTCCCATTGCCTCGTAAGACAAGTCTGTTATTTCCAATTCAACAATTTGATTTTTTTGCATGTGATTTTTCCCTTTAAAAAATTTGACTTAATGGTTCATCGTATATACATTATTCTAAAGTTTTTTAAACTTTGTTTCTAACTTTGATTTTTATTTTCTCAACTCTTCCAAATACCGATTGGCTTCTTCACGTGAATGAAAAATGATGATCGTCTTATTATTTTGGTCTTTCAATAAAGCTAAAATATTAGGGCGACGAATTTTTCGAAAGTCTTTGATATATTGTTTGAACTCAGGATCGAATTCTTCTTCAACCCAAGGCATATCTGGTCGTTTTTTTCCGATTCGATTTTGCACACCGGACAAACAAGTTTCTGTAGAATAGTCCATAAAAAAAATAGTATCACATTTTTTTAAACGCATTGGCATTGTAGCTAGGTAGTTTCCATCCATAATCCAATTATGCTTTTCAGATATAGCTGCTTGAATTCTTTTTTCAAAGACAGTTTTTGAAACTGTAGTTTTATCACTATTCCAATTGAGCATATCTAAATGGATGATTGGTAAGTTAGTAATATTGTGCAATTTTCTAGCAAAAGTGCTTTTACCACTACCAGGACTACCAATTATCAATACTTTTTTCATTTTTCATCCTTTCTAAAAGCCTAGTGTATCAATCTTATCACACTTTTTCTGATCGGTTTAATATAAAAACTCTAATTTATTTTCATTAAAACTATTGACTTCATTTTTTAATATTGCTATCATAATGCACAACAAAAGCAATAAGTAGTCAATTCGTTCAGAGTTCAGAGAACTGGTGGCTAGTGTGAACCAGGCAGGCGGATATGATGAAATACACAGCTTTACTATTTTGTTCGGAAAACAATCAGAACCGTTATCATCTGTAAGAGTGTGAGTTCTTAGACTCATAATGTGGGTGGTACCACGGTTTTATAATCGTCCCGTTGACAATACTGTCAGCGGGATTTTTTATTTGGAGGAATTTTTTATGAAAAAGAAAGTCAGCTTCTCTGAAGCCATCATTATCTTAATTATTCTTTTGGCTATACTTGGCTTCTCAGTAATCAAATTTGGCCTATCTCCAGAAGTACCTGTGTTATTTACAGTGTGTTTTCTTACCTTCTGGGCCAAGTTACGCGGTGCTAGTTGGGAAGATATTCAAAATGGGATCAAAGAAGGGATCGGGGTTGCTATTATCCCAATCTTTATCTTTATCTTAATTGGAGCTTTAATCGGGCTTTGGATCAAAGGCGGAATCATCCCTTCCATCATGGTTCTGGGCTTCAAATTAATTAACGGGCAATTTTTCGTTCCATCTGTCTTCATTGTTTGTTCAATTATTGGTTCTGCCATCGGTTCAGGTTTCACTACTATTTCAACAGTTGGAATCGCCCTTTTTGGGATTGGTGTTTCTATGAACGCTAATCCAGCTTTAGTAGCAGGGGCAATTATTTCAGGAGCAGTATTCGGCGACAAAATGTCTCCACTTTCTGACTCAACTAATCTTTCTTCAGCAGTTGCTGAAAGTGAATTATTCGCTCACATTAAGAACATGATGTGGTCAACTATTCCAGCTTTCGTTATTTCATTCATCCTCTACTGGGTTCTTGGTAACAGCGGTTCAATGGACGTTTCCAAGATTGAACACACTAGTAGAATTTTGAGTCAAAACTTCTCAATTAGCTGGTGGGCAAGCTTACCAATTCTCTTGATGATCTTTTGTGCATGGCGTAAGATTCCTGCTATTCCAACTCTTTTCTTAAACATCGTTTTAACTTGCATCATGATCTTTATTCAAAGTCCAAACGAATCTATTCAAAGTATGACTGACTTAATTATGAATGGTTTCGTTGCTAAAACTTCTGATAAATCAGTTAATGCACTATTAACTCGTGGTGGTATTTCTAGCATGATGGGAACAGTTGCCCTAATCATCTCTACTCTTTCATTGGGTGGGATGCTTATGAAATTTAAAATTGTTCAAAGTGCTATGGATCCTCTTGTTAAGAAGCTTCACAAGCCTGGCAGCTTAATCACTGTCACAATTCTCTCTGGTATTGGAATTAACTTATTCGTTGGTGAGCAATACTTGTCAGTAATTTTACCAGGTCGCGCATTCAAAATTGCCTTTGATAAAATGGGCTTATCACCTTTAGCTTTAAGTAGAACACTTGAAGATGGTGGTAGTGTTATCAACTACTTAATTCCTTGGGGTGTTGCTGGATCTTTTGCCGCTTCAACTTTAGGCGTACCAGTGTTAACCTTCTTGCCTTTTGTTTTCTTTAGCCTTCTTTCACCAGTCTTCTCAATCCTTAGTGGATTTACTGGAATTGGACTTAAATGGGCAAATAATAACAAAAAATAATTATTTCTAAATATAAATCAAACCACTTGGATCCTTACTACTTTTGTGATATTTTTGATAGATAGATAAATGTAGAAAGGATCTTTTTTATGGATAATTTTTCATCTAATCCTGAACGTCGTCATGTTCAAGATATAAGCGCAATAAACAGATTTTTATCAAAAATGTATGGCGTGATGGCACTTGCTGTTCTTGTTTCTGCAGCGACTGCTTACTTAACAATGACCACATTCAGAAGCGCAATTATGGGGATGAACACCGCTACCATGTGGATCATCTTCTTAGCTCCAATTTTCCTCAGTATGGGAATTAGTTTTAAATCAATGAAGAATCCGGGTTTAGGATTTGCTTTCTTAATGATAATGGCGGTCATCTATGGCTTTGAGTTTGCAATGATTCTTGGCTTCTACACTGGAGCTCAAGTCACAACTGCCTTTCTCTCAGCGGCAGCAGTCTTCGTCGCTATGGCTGCATTCGGAACAATGACTAAGCGTAGCCTCAGCAATTGGGGAGCTTATCTTGGGGCTGCTTTAATCGGCTTCATGGTTGCTTGGATCGTAAACATGTTCTTGCGTAGCCCAGCTGTTACCTACATCTTCTCATTCATTGGTGTAATCATTTTCACTGGTTTGACTGCTTATGATGCACAAAACATGAAGAACCTTTACTCCAACATGGGGGATCAAGTTTCAGACAACGGTTTGGCAGTTATTGGTGCTTTGAACATGTACTTGGATTTCATCAACATTTTCATGTTCTTGCTTCAAATCTTTGGTATGAGCGACAACCGCAACTAATTTGATTATAACTACTTAAAAAGACTTCCGAAAAAATCGGAAGTCTTTTTTTACATTATATGCTTATTAAACCATGGAATGTGCGCTACGAAATACATGATGACTGCTGAAACAATGAAAATCACAATTGTAGCCAGCGGCACTGCAATAAAAGTATTAGGGATATAAGCAAACCAATTCAGCTGATTTGCTAAGATTCTAACGAAGATAAAATGAACTAAATAAATCCCAAAGGTTAAATTAGATAATAAGAGCAAGAATTTATCGGCACCGGCATGTTTTTCCCAGTTAATCCTCTCACCTAGTTCTCTAATCCCGACAAAGATGCCGCAACTAGCCATTGCGACTGGCACACTCATGTACTGATACCAAGGCAGAATTGGCTTATTGTATTTTAAAGAGAAGTAAGTGGTGAATGCCCAGCCACCTGCTAGACCAATTAAGCCTAATAGATAAATGGTCATTCTAGCTTTTTTAGAAAAGCGAGCTTGATGTAAATAATATCCAGCCACAAAATACGTTGAAAACTGTAAAGTAAATCTGAAATAGATATGATTGGTCAATTTTTCTAGATTCACAACTAGTAATTGCACTACAAGCGGCCAATCAAGATGTTTAGCTAATGCATGATAAGTTGAATAAAACGTTGGTAGTAAAATCGAAAAGATCAGGGCTAAAACCAAATAATACTTCATTAGTTTTTGATCGCTAACGATTTTTCTTAAAAAAGGAACTATCAAATATAAGCCAACAATCATTGGTAAGAACCACAAATGAGAATAACCTCTAATGATTTGTTTGATAAGTGTTCTCAGTGTATATTGCTCAAACAGCAAAGTATAAAAAGCATAGAAAAGATCCCAAAAGATAAAAGCAGTTATAATCCTGACAATATTTTTCTTAAATATCCGATGCATATCAACCTGCCGACTAGGATCTAGAAACAGTACTCCAGAAATCATTACAAACACTGGTACACTGAATCTTGAAATACTATCCCAAAAGTTCACACCCATCCATGAAACTGTATGAAGATTTTTGGCATAGAAAGGTTGCTGACTCGACACGTGAATAATAATTACACCAAATATGGCTAGGATTCTTAAGATGTCTAAATAATGAATTCGTTTCTTTTGCATACAATACCTATGAATTAAATTTTATTTATGTCTTTTTCTATCTTATTCGACTTGGCCTAATTGGATAAACGAATGAAAGAATTGGGACCACTAGATATAGAATCATTGCTATTCGTGGACTATAGAACGATAAGCTAATTAGAATCACGTTCGAAAGTAATGTAACTATTACCCTTCTAACAAAAGAACGACTAATAAAGATTTCCATAATCTTCGAGTTACCATTCAACGTTTGTTTTGTTCCTACATATTGAATCAGATATTCAAATATTTTTGCAATCAGGAACACCACACCATAATTAGCGACGGCAAAAGTTGACGGCTCTTCCATAATCCATTTAGTCATTACAGGTAAAAGTGCTAAATCCGCTAAGAAAATAAAGTCAACAATTGCCGTTGCTTTACGCGGTTTTAAAATATAATAAGCATAAATCAAATGAAGATCATACCAAAAGTCGGCAATTATGAAGAATGTGATTAAGAATATCGAAATACTTACTAAAAATCGATCATAATGTACTTCATGAAGAGCTGGCTGAATTTCTAAAACAATAATCGTAATAATAATTGCTAGAACCCCGTCATTAAAGGTTTGAAGATGCTCTCGCAAACTTCTGGATTCATTTTGTTCAGCCTCACGAAGTCGCTGTTTGATTACATTTAATTCTTCAATTTCATCTTTTGAAAAGTTACGTCTCCCTCTTCGGAAATCATTTTCTTTATGTTTACGTTTCCTCATAACTTTCTCCCACACAAAAATAGAGTTTGATCACAAAAATCAAACCCTATTTTACTATTTCTTTTATTTATCCACCAACATAAAATTCAATATGTTGTTGCAAATTATTGAAGGTTACTGGACAATAACCACCAATTTCACCATCAAGGTTAACTGGTAATTCTTCACCTTCACTCTTACCAATTAGCTCTGCCTTCAAACTGCGCGTCTTAGTATAAATAATGTTAGGATCATCAACGTGCTTGCCATTCAAAGCTAAAGCCATTAGCTTCAACAAATTACCAGGATCAGATGGTTTAACAACGATTAATTGGAACAAACCATCACTTAATTCAGCGTCTGGCATGATTCTTTCGAATCCACCAATTGAATTAGTCATCCCTAGCAAGAACATTGAAAGCTTACCTTCATAAACACCGTCATCATAAGTCAGACGCATTTCGTTTTCACTTAAATGAGGCAACATTTCTGCTCCCTTGATTAAGTAGGCAGCATAGCCAAGAGCTGACTTGATACTTGAATCAACGCCATAAGTAAGTTCAGTAAGCGAACCACTGGCAGCAATATTGACAAAGTATTGCTGCTTATCATCGAATTTTGCTTCGCCAATATCCATCTTACGAGTTTTATTTTTTAGGATTATCTTTGCAGCATCCAAAATACTGTCACGAGGAATACCTAAAGCACGAGCATAGTCATTAGTTGTCCCAGCTGGAATAATAGCCATCTTAGGTCTTTCCTCTAAGAATGCCAAACCATTAACTACTTCATTAATTGTGCCATCGCCACCAGCAGCAACAATTAGGTCAAAACCTGCTTTTGCTGCTCGGGTAGCCTCATTTTGAGCACTCATTTCTTCGGGTGTTGTTCTAAAAGCACTGGCTTCATACCCTGCTTGTTCAAGAACGTTCAAAATATCGGCCACATTTTTTGGCATTTGCTCGTGACCGGATACAGGATTATAAATTAATCTTGCTTTACTAGTCATAATTACTACCTGGTTCTTCTACTAAATTTAACGACTTGCTAATTCTTGGTTCAAAAGCTTGTTGACAACCTTAGGGTTAGCCTTACCACGAGTTTGCTTCATGATTTGACCAACTAAGAAACCAATTGCACGATCCTTACCATTCTTGAAGTCTTCAACAGATTGAGGGTTATCATCAACAACCTTCTTAACCATTGGTTCCAAAACTGACAAGTCTGATAATTGAACCATACCTTTTTCTTCAACGTACTTCTTAGGATCAGTACCATTTTCAATAGTTTCAGCAAAGACCTTCTTAGCAATCTTAGATGAAATAGTACCATCTTGAATCAACTCGATCATTGCAGCGAGGTGCTTTGGCGTCAACTTAACATCAGCTAATGATACACGATTATCGTTCAAGTAACCATTAACTTGAGTGTTCATCCAGTTAGCAGCAAGAGTTGGATCTGCACCTGCAGCTACGGCTGCATCGAAGAAGTCTGAACTTTCTTTAGTTTGAAGCAAGACATTTGCATCGTAAGGCTTAATACCAAACTTGTTTACATAGTCATCGTAGCGTTCATATGCTGACTTAGGAAGAGTCTTAGCAATTTCATCAATCCATTCTTGGCTGATGTGATCTGGAGCAATATCAGGTTCAGGGAAGTAGCGGTAATCTGCTGCACCTTCCTTAACACGTTCAAGTACAGTTTTACCAGTTGCTTCATCGAAGCGACGAGTTGAAACTTGAATCTTACCACCTGACAAAAGAACTTGTTCTTGACGCTTTTGTTCATAAGCAAGTGAACGACGAACGTGATCAAATGAGTTCAAGTTCTTCATTTCAACCTTAGTACCAAGTTCTTTTTGGCCTGCAGGACGGATCGAAATGTTGGTATCAACACGCATTGAACCTTCTTCCATCTTAACGTCTGAAGCACCAGTAAATTGAACAATCTTACGTAACTTTTCAAGGTATGCGTAAGCTTCTTCTGGAGTTTCCATATTAGGTTCAGAAACAACTTCAAGAAGTGGAACACCTTGACGGTTCAAGTCAACATATGAGAAACCGTTAGTTCCGTGAGTGTTCTTACCAGCATCTTCTTCGATGTGCATTTCGTGAATACCGATACGCTTCTTCTTACCGTTAACTTCTACTTCAATATAGCCGTCACGAGCAAGTGGTTGGAAGAACTGAGTAATCTGGTATGCCTTAGGGTTATCTGGGTAGAAGTAGTTCTTACGGTCAAAGTGAGTAGTTGGCAAAACATGTGAATTAGTTGCCAAAGCTACCATAATACCTAAGCGGTAAACGTCCTTGTTAACCATTGGCAAGACACCAGGCATAGCCCAATCGATCACGTTAGTTTCAGTGTTAGGCTTTGCACCATAAGTTACTGGTGAAGGTGAGAAAATCTTGCTCTTAGTCTTTAATTCGAAGTGGACTTCTAGTCCGATAGTCGATTTAAAATTCATTCAATTAATCCTCCATTCCAGTTGGTGTTTTTTCATAAAACTTGTTTGAGCGTTCAATGAAGTCAGCAATTCTGAAGATATTTCCTTCATCAAAGCGCTTAGCCATGATTTGTAAGCCGACAGGCATACCATCAACTAAACCAGCTGGAACACTAGCTGCTGGAATACCAGCCAAGTTTGCAGAAATAGTCAAGATATCGTTGTTGTACATCTTGATTGGGTCTGAAATTTCTTCACCAATACCAAAGGCAGGTTCAGTAGTAGTTGGCCCTACGATAACATCGTTTTCTGCAAAGATCTTGTCGAAGTCGTCGCAAATCAAGGTTCTAACCTTAGCAGCTTGTCTGAAGAACTTATCGTATGAACCAGCTGAAAGGGCAAATGAACCAAGCATGATACGACGCTTAACTTCTGTACCAAAACCTTCTGAACGAGATTTTACGTAAACATCAAGTAAGTTCTTAGTATCCTTTGCACGGTAGCCGTAACGAATACCATCGTATCTTTGTAAGTTTGATGAAGCTTCGCTTGAAGCAATAATGTAGTAGTCAGGAACAACGTACTTAGTGTGTGGCAATGAAACTTCGTTAATAATTGCGCCAGCTTCTTTCAAAGTATCAATTTGCTTTTGAATTACTTCGCGCATTTCACCGCTAACTGCGTCCATGTATTCCTTAGGAACAGCTACGCGAAGACCCTTAACGTCTTGACCAATAAACTTGGTAAAATCAGGAACTTCACGAGGAGAAACAGTAGAATCATGTTCATCCCCACCAGCAATAACGTTCAAGACTTCTGCTGAATCCTTAACGCGCTTAGTCATTACACCGATTTGGTCAAGTGAAGAACCAAATGCGATAAGACCCCAACGTGATACACGGCCGTAAGTTGGCTTAATACCAAAAATACCGTTGAATGCTGCTGGTTGTCTGATTGAACCACCAGTATCTGAACCAAGAGCTGCTACAACTTGACCACTTGCAACTGAAGCTGCAGAACCACCAGATGAACCACCTGGAACCTTGTCTAAGTTCCATGGATTATGAGTAGCACCAAAGTAAGAGTGTTCAGTAGATGAACCCATTGCGAATTCGTCCATGTTAGTCTTACCTACGAAAGTTACTTGTGCATCTTTCAATTTGGTAATTACACTAGCATCATACATTGGCATAAAGTTATCCAAAATATGACTTGCTGCAGTAGTTTTCATACCGTTAGTAACAATGTTGTCCTTGATAGCAATTGGAATACCAGCTAACTTGTTCTTAGCAAAGTCAAGGTTTTCAGCTGGCTTTGCATTATCATCAACAGTAATCCAAGCATTTAACTTCTTGTCAGTTTCTTTAATATTAGCAACAGTATCCTTAGCTAATTGATCTGCTGAAATTTCACCACTGGCAAGTTTTTTATTTAATGAGTCAATAGTTTCGTTTAAGTAATTCATTACTCGTTATCGTCCTTCTCAATAATTACAGGAACCTTAATGAAGCCGTTTGCCTTTTCTGGTACGTTTTCCATCAAAGTTTCGCGATCTTGACCTTCCCAGTGTTCTGGCTTGTCTTCTCTAAAGACAGTATCACGATCAACTACTTGCACAGTTTCGTCAACGCCTTCAGTATCAACTTCTTGCAATTGACTAGCCATGTTAATAATGTCACCCATTTGTTCAGTAAACTTACCGATTTCGTCGTCGCTGAATTCAAGTCTTGAAAGTTCAGCTACGTGCTTAACCGTATCTTCAGTAATTTTCACTCAAATACCTCCTATTCGCCGCCATAGATGTGAACTTGGTAGTCACTATCTGCTGATTCCTTGGCTACTAATGCTTGTACATCATCAACTGAGCCAATTTTAATTTCAATGGCTGCATCCTTTGATAAATATTTCTTAGCTTGCGACAAAACTAAACGAGTGAAACTTTGAATTTGTTCATAACCGTAAAATAGTGTCGTAATCGAAATATTTTCTTGTACAAGCTTACCACTTTCATAACGCAAAGTTCCTGATACTCCACTAATTGTAGGAAAGTAATTTTGAATAGCTGTCTTAAAGCTATTAAAACTTGATGCACCACTACTATTTACAGCTTTAGCGTTACCAACTGTCGGTAAAACCTGGGTTTTAACCGAAACAGATTTCCATTTAGATATTTTACTACTATTAGGGCTCGCTGTCCCATAAGCAAAATAACTTCCTCCAACTAATGAGTCTTTAGAAGTCTTTGAAAACAATCCGACTGTAATCGGAACATTTTTCAAAGCTTTTCGCTTACGGAGGCGCGCAATAATAGTATTGGCCATTTTAATTCCTTCGCTTCTTTGCGTTGAGCGAGAAATAGATTTTTGATATTGTGGACCATCTTTAACTTTTTGATAATAATCCACAGAATTCATGGCCAAGCCTAAACTAATTCCGCCTAAGCGATAATTAGAACCAGAACCAGTTAAATAATCTTGTTCCTGAATTTCTTCAAGATAGTATGGAATGTAGTTTTTCTTTGTTCCTGCAGCTGGATTCAAACCGGTTGGATTTGACTTAGACTTTCGGGCAAGCCAATCTGTAACTGTTGCAGCTTTTAGATATTGGCCTTCTTGGAAAGTGTAAGAATTAGTGGAATAAACATTCTTGGAAATTTGAACCAAACCACGTTCAAGTTCACGTGTATCAACGGAATTATCATTGTTAGTTGCTGTTAAACCTGAAATAGGACTTGTTCGATATACCCCATTTTTTAGTAAAACATTATAACCATTTCGACCTGTATTAGTAGTCTGGTTTGTCTTTCTTCGACCGCTTTCAGTGGTTGTAGCGTTATTAGCTAAACTTGAATTTTTCAAGTTACCACATGCACTCAATGTTAGAGCAACTCCAGCTAACATTAATATCTGCAAATATTTTTTCACAATAGATGTCCCTTTATTTGATTTGTTCAATTGCTTCTTCTTCTGTTAAGAGAGCTACGCCAAGATTTTGAGCTTTAGTAAATTTAGAGCCCGCATCTTTACCATAGATGACGTAATCAGTCTTTTTAGAAACTGAACCGGTTACTTTTGCACCAAGAGATTGCAATTTTTCAGAAAACTTACTTCTTGTATAATGCTCCAATTTTCCTGTGAGCACAACCGTTTTTCCTTTGAAGAAATTATCTGCAATCTCTTCTGATGAATCAGCACCTAAATATTCAGTGTTAAGACCACTTTCTTTTATCTCTTCGATCAACTTTTGCACTTCAGGTTGAGCGAAGTATGTCGTCATTGATTCAGCAATTGTCGTACCTATTGTATCGATAGATGCAATATCTTGCACGTCTGCAACCATAATCTTATCCAGATTTTTAAACTTTTGACTAATTAAAAGAGCAGCCTTACTACCAACATGGTCAATTCCTAAACCTGTTAATAATAATTCAACCGAATTTCTCTTAGAATTATCAATCGCTGTTAACAAGTTGGTTATTGATTTTTCTTTAAAGTGATCTAATTCAGCTAAGGCATCTGGAGTTAGGTGATATAAATCTGCCACATTGTGAACCAAATCATTATCAATTAATTGTTTAACAATCTTAGGTCCTAAGCCTGCAATATTCATCGCAGTTCTTGAAGCAAAGTGAATAATTCCTTCTTCAATCTGTGCTGGACAAGATGGATTAATGCAGCGAAGTGCCACCTCATCACGCAAGTGAACCAACTTTTGTCCACAAGATGGGCAAGTTGTTGGAATTTCGTAAGGTACTGAATCAGCTGGTCGCTTACTTAAAACAACTTCAGAAATTTCAGGGATAATATCGCCAGCCTTGTGCAACTTAACTGTATCACCAATCCGCACATCTTTTTGCTTAAGTAAATCAGGATTATGTAGAACTGCTCTAGAAACTGTAGTACCAGCTAATTGTACTGGATCCATTACTGCAGTTGGTGTAACTACACCGGTTCTACCAACAGTCCATTCAATTTCACGGACAATAGTTTCTTGCTCTTCTGGTGGAAACTTATAGGCAATTTCCCAACGAGGAACCTTTACTGTATTTCCTAGTTCTTGTTGAATAGTTAAATCATCAACTTTTAAAACAATTCCATCAATGCCATAAGTCAAACTATCTCTTTTAGTAGTATATTCATCAATAAAAGCAAAAATTTCATCAAGTGTCGATAACTTGCGACAAGTTTCATTAGTGTGAAAACCTAACTTGTGCATTTCCTCAATCGCTTGATATTGACTAGTGATATACTCTGGTGGATTTACCCAAGTATAGATAAAAGTGCTAAGTTGTCTTTTCTTCGTGATTTTAGCATCGAGCTGGCGAAGTGAACCTGCTGCCGCGTTTCTTGGATTAGCAAAGACTTCTTGTCCTTTTTCATCGCGCTCTTGGTTAAGTTTAGCAAAAGCCTCCTTACCCATATAACACTCACCACGTACTTCTATAGTTAACGGCTCAGGTAGAGTTTGCGGAATATCACTGATATAACGTGCATTGTTAGTCACATCTTCACCCACACTACCATTACCACGAGTTGAGGCACGAACCAAACGGCCATTTTCATATTCAAGGGATAAAGATAAACCATCGATTTTTAATTCCACATTGTATTCCACAGGATGACCTACTAATTTTTGTATTCTTTGGTCAAATTCACGTAGTTCATCTTTTGAAAAAACATCCCCCATTGAAAGCATCGGGATTGCGTGTTCAACCTTAGTGAATTCATTGTCAATTTGGCCACCGACTCTTTGGGTAATTGAATCTGGAGTCACTAATTTGGGAAAAGCTTTTTCTAGTTCTAGTAAGCGATTATATTTTTGATCATAAACGTTATCTTCAACTTCAGGCGCATCTTTTGAATAATAGGCTTCCGCCCATTCATCTAGCTGCTTTCTAAGCTCAGCAACTTCTTTTTGCGCTTCATCAAGAGTTATTTCTACCATTTTTTTCTCCTGACTAAATCAAATATAGTTAAATTATACCTTTTTAATTGGTGCAAAGGCAGCAAGAAGACGTTTTGCACCGACTTTTGCAAAAGCAATATCTAATTCCTTATCTTCGCCTTCACCACTAACCTTGGTAACAACTCCAAGTCCCCAAGCTTTGTGTTCAACTTGGTCACCAACATGCCAGCCTTTCTTTTCGGCACCAACAGCTCCAGAAGCCTTCTTAGCAGTTGTGTAAACTTGCGCACGTGCTCGTTCATCTGCCTTAGCAAACGGTGCAGCTTGTGCCTGGTAATTTCCACCAATAAAAGCATTGCCGCTTACGCCAGCTGAATTTTCGATATCCAAGTCCTTTTGATCAATTTCATCAAGAAAACGTGATGACGGATTATTCTGCGTACGGCCATACATCATTCTTGAGTAAGCATTAGTCAAATACAACTTTTCTTTAGCACGAGTAATTCCTACATATGCCAGACGACGTTCTTCCTCTAATTGACTTTCATCCATCATACTTCTAGACAGTGGGAATAATCCATCTTCCATCCCAATTAGGAATACTACTGGGAATTCTAGCCCCTTTGCAGCATGGAGTGTCATTAAAGTTACTTGATTGTCATCATTATCGATATCATCTTGATCACTCAATAGTGAAACTTCAGCTAAAAAGTCGCTCAATTGGTTTGAATCATCATCTTCTGGTTCATAATGATCATCAAATCTCTTAGTTACAGATAAGAATTCGTCTAAGTTTTCTAAGCGAGTATCTGCTTCAATGGTATGTTCAGCTTTAAGTGTTGAAGTATAATCAAAATCTTCTAAAATCTTTTCAGTTAAGCCAGTTACACTATTATTCTGTGCATAAGCAATTGCATCATGCAATTTAACCGCAAAATCCTTTAATTTAGCAGCGGCTCTCGTGGAAATAGTGGACTGATCAACATTATCCATTGCTTCTAAAGCATTAATTTGCTTTTCATCTGCAAAAGCTAACAGCTTATCCACAGTTGCTGCACCGATTCCTCGCTTAGGAGTGTTGATAATTCTGTTCAAACTCATCGTGTCAGCCGGGTTAGCGATCAACTTTAAGTAACTCATGATATCCTTAATTTCTTTTCGGTCATAGAATTTGTGACCACCAACAATTTGATAAGGGATATTTGACTTAACGAAAGCTTCTTCGACCGTACGTGATTGGGCATTAGTTCTATACAAAACAGCAAAATCTTTGTACTTACGCTTATCCTTATCCACTTCTTCTTTAACTTTAGAAATAATAAAGTGCGCTTCGTCATCGCCGCTTTGAGCCTTGTAATAAGTGATCTTTTGCCCGTCACCTTGATCAGTCCACAAGTTCTTAGCTTTACGGTTTTGATTGTTCTTAATGACTGAGTTTGCTGCTGACAAAATGTGCCCGGTTGAACGATAATTTTGTTCCAATTTAACAGTTTGAACACCATCTTTTTTGTAGTCTTCCTCAAAATTCATGATGTTCTCCATATTGGCGCCTCGCCAGCCGTAAATTGACTGGTCAGCATCCCCAACCACACAAATATTTTTATATTGAGCAGCTAATGCGTGTGTTAATTCATATTGTGCTTGGTTAGTATCCTGATATTCGTCAACCAAGATGTAGCGGAACTTATTTTGATAATAGTGTAGAGTGGCTGGATCTTTTTTGAATAAAACCAAAGTCTGCATGATCAAATCATCAAAGTCCATAATTTCATCACGTTTAAGACGGCGTTGATACTCTTCATAAACCTTAGCTGTCATCTTCTCAAAAGGTGAAGAAGCACTCATTGCAAAAGCTTCTGGAGTAAGTAAGTCATTCTTACCATTGGAAATCGCCGATAAAATTGCACGTGGATCATACATTTTAGGATTGATATTCAAGTCTTTTTCAATATGCTTCACTAAAGTTAATTGCTCAGCTGAATCAGCAATTGAAAAATTGTGGCTGTAGTCAATTTTATCAGCATCTCTACGCAAAATTCGTACACATAATGCGTGGAAAGTTGACATCCAAATACTCTCTGCAGCAGGACCTAAAAGTTTTTGCTCACGCTCGCGCATTTCACTAGCAGCCTTATTCGTGAAGGTAATTGCCAAAATGCTCCAAGGAGCAACATTATGTTCTTCAACCAGATAAGCAATTCGACGTGTTAAAACCGAGGTCTTGCCTGATCCAGCACCAGCAACAACCAAAAGTGGCCCTTCAGTTGTTTCAACAGCTTGTTTTTGTTGTGGATTTAAACCAGCTAAAATTGATTCTTTGCTCATGTTAATTCCCTTCACAATTTAAATTTAAGAAAAATATGCCTTACCATTATAGCAAATTAAAAGAGCTTGAACAAATGTTCTAAACTCTTTTTAAAATTATTTATCGTATTGATCTAAATTGTACTGGTTAATCAAACTGATTAACTTTGAAGCATAATTGGGATCGGTTGCGTAACCATCAGTCACTAAAGCTTTAGCCTGAGTCTTATAATCTTTTGCAGCCAAAACGTGTTTGTATTGCTTAGCATTCCAAGTTGTACCATTTTGAAACAGTCTAGCATGTGCTCTAATTGAAGCCTCATAAGAATCATAAATTTGAAACCGTGCCTTTACCGTTTTCCACTTACCGTTAGTGTATTCTTTTGTCGTCATTACAGCAGAAGTGTTTGGATTAGAACTCTTAACCCCAAATAAGTTGTTGTATTTCTGTGCCAAATCACTTTGCCCATAATCACTTTCAAGACAAGCTTGAGCAATTGTAATACTTGGAAGAAGGTCGAATGATTTATCAACTTCACGAGCAATTGGCCCAATTTTTTTGATAAATGCGCGCCGTTGACGCATTAGTTTTTCTTGTTCCTGTTGACGCTGCAATTGTGCTTGGCGAATTTGTTCAGACTGCATTGCCTGTCTGCGATAATATCTGAAACTGACAAAAGCTACTAATAAAAGAAATAAAATTAAAAAGGTTCTTAAGATGACTACCGCGGCCTTTGAAATGCGGCGTTTTTTGCTTTTTCTAGCCATATAAACTTCCTGTTTCGTTATTCAACATCATTCTCATTAGACTTTATTATATTATGATTACGTGCTTTTTTGTATAAAAAAAGAAGCCGCTCAACAGCGACTTCTTTTTGGTGCGGGCGAGAAGACTCGAACTTCCACGATCTAAAGCGATCACAAGATCCTTAGTCTTGCGCGTCTGCCATTCCGCCACGCCCGCGGCACTTAAATATAGTACCCCATAAATCTAGATCATGCAAGTGAAATTTACAACTTTTTCATATTTTTTGCTAAACGTAATTTTCCACCGCATCTTCCGCAGCGATAACGCCGCACATTAAGCCGCCGCACACGAAGATATTGCATGTGACAAGTTTGACATTCGTAAATGTAATTAACCTTTTGCTTTTTTCTCAATCCAATATCTGGTGCATAACGGCTACCACCAACTTTTTGCAGTAATCGCTTAAAATCCATGTCGCGATGTTGGTAACCCATTCCAAGTAAGTGCAGATGATAATGACATAATTCATGTTTAATAATCCCAATTAAGTCACTATGATATTCAGGTTCTAAAAAATGTGCATTAATCTCAAGATGATGATCTTCTAAATGATAGCGTCCGCCAGTTGTTCGCATGCGCTTATTAATTTTAACTTGGTGAACAAAGGGACGCCCGAAATATTTAAGTGAAACTTCTTCCACTAATTCTTGTAAATCTGTTTGCTTCATCGGAAAATCTTAGCATACAGCGCTGCTTCTCTTTTAGTTTTAATTCTAACTTTCAGAGCAGTCACAATCTTGCGCTTCAATGGCTTTTCTCCTTCCATCCAAGTTCCAGTGAAGACATGAATTGTTTTTGATTCAGAAGAAGGATTACACAAGACACCATCTGGATAAACATGGATATTATCTTTAATCATCTGCTCTTTTCCATTTGCCTTAGCACCGTATTTTTCTTTTAAAATATCAGATACAGAAACAGTATTTACTCCGGCTAATTGATCTTCTTTATCAAATTCAAAATTGCGATCATCATAATAAGCCAGCATATCTTTTAGTAAAGGATGGTGCTTTTCTGCTCCAAAAACAGCTGTAAATGGGTTTTCCTTATTTTCAAAACCAACAAACGCCTTATTATTGAGTAAGTCTTCCAAATTGTCTAAAACTAAAACGTCGGTATCTAAATAAATTCCACCTTGTTCATAAATAGCCTTAGCACGAATATAGTCGGAAACAAAGGCCCACTTCTTTGCCTTATAAGCTTGTTCAACATACTTATTTTCATGGATATCAAAATTATCTTCGTTCCATTCAATAATCTTGTAGTCCTTTAAATGCTTTTGCCAGGTCTTCATGCAACGCTGGATATTCTTAGGCTTAGGATTTCCCCCAACCCAAACATAGTGAATAATTTTTGGAATCATTATTAACCTCTTTTAAGAAACTTTTTGAATAATTGAATAATATCTTGATTGAAATCGAGCTTCATGGCAAACATCAATCCCATATAGAGAATGAACATGACGATTGACTTAAATGCCATATTGAAAAATGCTGATGGAATCACATTTGGTATCAGCATTCCCGCAGCCAATGTGATGACTGCAATCAAAAAATACTTTGGAATATCTTGGAATGAATACTTAAAGTCATAACCATCACGTACAATCCACAATCGCAGAATCAAGACAATGAATTCGGTAACTAAAATTGCAATCATAGCTCCAGCTGCACCATAATAGCGGTCTAAAAAGGCACTTAAACCAACTTCTAAGAATGCTCCGATGATTACCGGAATGGCATAATCTTTATCTCTTCGATTTGCTAAGGCGAATTGGTTGGCAAAAACCCCACCAGTCGGAATCATGATAATTGTCAATGTGAAGAAAAACATCAATGGCGTCATTGGAATGAACTTCTTACCAAAGAAAAATGGGACAAACTGTTTAGTATTAGCCATAATAATAACCGCAAACAAGGTTCCCAGCATAACGGTAGCTTCAAGTGACTTCTTCAAAACAACCTGCTGCTCTTTTTCACTTTCTCCCGCCATCTTTGGCATGATAACAAGTGAAATACTGGTGATCACACCCAAAATCATATTAGAAATCCGCTGTGAATTATCATAGTAAGCAACTTGGGTTGAATTCTGAAAAATACCTAAGATTGGCTTATCAAGCGAAGTATAAATTTGGGTTGCAATCTGCGGAATGAGCAATGTAATAATTGCCTTGATGGTCGTTTGATATTTGTAAAAGTGCTTTACAGGCCGGCCTACATAGCGGTGAATATCAAACCAAAAAACAAACGAACCAATCATTGTCGAAATTGACATTATCAATAAATATTTCCACAAATCTTCTGGACTTTTTACCCAGAGTAAAATCAAAACTACTGAGACCAATTTTACCGCTGTATTTTTTAAAACAACGCGCCCAAAATCTGCTAGTCCTTGAAAAAACCAAGAGATATCCACTTGTGCGGAAATTAAAAATGGCGCCATCAAAAGAATTTCTTGCCAGTATTGAATCCGAAAAATGGTGCAAACAGAAACCACTAACACAATGGTTACTAACCCAGCAATGCCCTGAAAATACCACAGTCCCCAAAAAGCATCTGTTAAATCTTGAGGACTACCATAAGTTCTAGTTCTTGAGATCGTCCGCATTCCAATGTAAGAAATTGATAAAGTACAAAAAACCATCAAAAACTGCATTGTGTTATTAACACTGCTATAGATTCCGTAAGTTTTCGGTCCCAAAACTCTTGAAAGATATGGCACCGTAATTAACGGTACAAGGACCAAAAAAATCTGATAAACCGCATTATAGACAATATTTAAGAATGTTTTTTTCACGCAAATTCACCTAATACATCTTCGTCATTTCATCAAACAAGCGCTCACAGTTATTGCCTCTTACTTCATGAGTCAAATCACGCCAATAAAGCCGCATATTCTTTTGCTCGCGGCTATCAAGTTCAGACAAGCGCTTAATTAATTCTTCTTGCGTATTCACCTTAAATCCAGGCGTTACTTCTTCATATGGACTAAGAAGCAAGCCACGCGTTTTTTCATATTGTTCAAGATAATTAGTGATGAAAATTATTGGCTTGTTCAGTAGCAAGTAATCAAAATAAATCGATGAAAAATCCGTCATCAAGAAATCAGTATCCCCGAGCAGTTCATATAGATCATAGTTATTATCAAACAAATAGTCATTGTTCAAAAAGGCAATGTTTGAATATGAACTGTTCAATTTAGCAAACAAACGCATTTCGTAAGGATGTAATTTCACAATCAAATATTGGTGTTTTTCTTTTAATGCCGCATTTAATTGCTCACCATCAAAATCAGAAAAGGCAAAAAAATTCCCTTTAGCAATTTGATCCATGATTGATTGATCTTCTAATTCATAGCGAAACGTTGGCATGTAGATCCCGATTTGTGCATCCTTATCTTCTTGATCAAACAAGTCTTTTAATAATTGTTCTTTTGAAATAATCGGATTTGCTAAAGCATCAAATCTTGGAAAACCTGTTTTATGGTATTTCTTAGCTTCAACAGCAATACACGATGACATCAAAGTTTCATACAAATCAGAATTTGAAGCAACTAGATCAGTATCTTTGTGCCATAACTTCTCATTACGCTTATTATCACGGAAATTAGTGTTATTGGCCATAATTCCCATCCGCTTAAGCGGAATACCATGCCAGAGCTGAATATTTAACTGCCCCTTCTTTACTTTAAAAGGTTGGTGTGTTGTCACAATGTAGCGCGCTTGACCAATTTTTTTCCAGGTCATCCGGCCAAGGTGTGAGGATGGCCACGGCTCAATTAAAGTCACATTGTACTCTGGGTGGTTGGTCTGTAGATATTTATAAAAAAGATAACCATTTGAACCAGATCGTCCGGCCCCATTTAAAATCACGATTTCATTTGGCTGAATTGGATTGAAGTACGCATAAAACTTCATCAGCGCTAAATATATGCGAAAAAGTAAACTCTTCATCAATAAAAATTCTCTTTATTCTTTTAAAAATAGTATATCAACAATCATAATACTATTTTAACCAATAAAAAATAAGAGATAGAAGAAAGAATCCCTATCTCTTATGAAAAATTTACTATTCTTTACCCATTTGTCGTTGAATTAACTTCACAATTTCTACAATTAAGATCATAGAAAATCCAGCAGCTAGAACTACTAACCATTGACTCCCATTAAGTTCTGTTACGTCAAAGAACTTGGTCATAAACGGTAATTCGACCGCTGCCATAATCAAGGCAGCAATCAAAATAGCCCAGTTGAACCACTTGTTAGCAAAAGTATGCTTGCCAAAGATTGATCGGTGAATAAATTTAGAATTAATTGCGTGGAATAATTGAATAAGTCCTAAAGTTAAGAAGGCCATTGTCAAGGCATCGCCATGTTGCATTGCTGCATTTCCTACGTGAGGACCAACATGCAAACCGATCTGGTATGCACCAAGGACTAAGACGCCTTCCAAGATTCCTTGATAAATAATAGAACTTGCAACACCGCCATTGAAGAAGTTAGACTTTCTACCACGAGGTTTACGCTTCATAATTCCATCTTCAACCGGCTCAACGCCAAGAGCAATCGCTGGCAAAGTATCAGTTACCAAGTTAATCCAAAGAAGCTGAACTGGTTCCAAAATGTCCCAGCCAAGCATGGTCATCATGAAGACTGTTAATACTTCACCCACATTACAACTCATGAGGTAAAGGATGGCTTTTTGAATATTACTAAATACCTTTCGACCTTGCTTAACAGCCTCAACAATAGTTGCGAAATTATCATCGGCCAAAACCATGTCACTAGCACCCTTAGATACCTCAGTACCAGTGATTCCCATGCCGATACCAATATCAGCTTGCTTCAAACTCGGAGCGTCGTTAACACCATCTCCAGTCATGGCAACGATCTTACCGTTTGCTTGCCAAGCCTTTACAATTCTTACCTTGTGTTCTGGAGAAACACGCGCATAAACGCTGTAGTCACCGATATGTTGAATGAAGTAGTCGTCACTTAATTCATCAAGTTGTGCTCCAGTTAAAACGCGAGAATCTTGATGAGGCTTTAAAATTCCCAATCTTTCAGCAATGGCTTGAGCGGTAGTCTGATGATCACCAGTGATCATGACAGTTCTAATGCCAGCACTATGAGCTTCTTCAACAGCAGCTTTAGCTTCAGGACGTTCTGGATCGATCATGCCGACTAAACCAGCAAAGATTAAATCTTGTTCAACATTTTCAGTTGAAGGATCGTCGTATAAATTTTCCACGACTTTATAAGCAAGGCCCAAGACACGCAAGGCTTGTTTAGCCATCTGTTTGTTGTTTGCTAAAATATCATCACGTTGGTCTTGAGTAATTGGCAAAACTTTACCGTTAATTTCAACAAACTTAACTCGCTTCAATAATTCGTCTGGAGCACCTTTGACAGCAACGAAATATTTATCGCCGTACTTGTTAACCGTACTCATCAACTTACGTTCTGAATCAAATGGCACTTCTTGAACACGCTTATATTTTTCAAGCATGGTAGAAACATCAATGTTCTTGTCAAAAGCATATTGAATCAAAGCAGTTTCGGTTGGATCACCCAGTAAGTCGCCACCGTTTTCAATTTTAGTGTCATTTGCTAGAACCATTGACATCATTGCTGAAGTAGTTTCAGCCATATCTTGACTATCATCGTGAACTTGACCATCATAAAAGACTTTTTCAACAGTCATTCGGTTTTGAGTCAAAGTCCCAGTTTTGTCTGAACAAATGATATCAGTTGCACCTAAAGTTTCAACAGCAGGCAACTTTCTAACAATTGCTTTATGACGAGCCATTGTTTGAGTACCTAAGGCCAAAATAATGGTTACAATAGCAGGTAAGCCTTCTGGAATTGCAGCAACAGCCAAAGAAATTGCAACTAAGAACATATTGATCATCAAAGTTGAGTTTCGATCAGCTGGATTTGCTTTAAGAACACCAACGATAAAGACAATAACACAGATTGCCAAAATCATAAGGGTTAATGTCTTACCAAGTTGGTTCAAGTTTTCCTTTAAAGGAGTGTCAGTTTCATCGGCCTCATTCAGCATGGTGGCAATCTTACCAACTTCGGTGTTCATCCCGGTAGTAACAACAACTCCTTCACCGCGTCCGTAAGTTACATTGGTACTAGAAAAAGCCATGTTAATACGATCACCTAAGGCAACATCGTCACCTTGTAAGGTTTCAGCACTCTTATCAACTGGAACGGATTCACCAGTCAAAGCTGATTCTTCAATCTTCAAGCTATGTGCTTGGGTCAAACGCAAGTCAGCTGGGACTACGTCTCCAGCCTCAAGAAGAACTACATCACCCGGTACAATTTCGGTGCTTGGTATTTCAACAATTGCTCCACCGCGTTTGACGTGAGCATTCGGCGTAGCCATTTCTTTTAAAGCTTCAATTGCAGCTTCTGAACGTGCTTCTTGAAAGACTCCTAAGATGGCATTTAACAATACAACGATCATGATAATTGCAGCATCTGTCCATTCTTTTGCTAAGAATCCAGATAATAGTGCGGCAATAATTAGAACAATGATCATGAAGTCCTTGAATTGATCGACGAAGCGCATAAACATGCTCTTCTTCTTTTTACCAGCTAAAGCATTAGGCCCATATTTATTTAAACGAGCTTTTACTTCATCAGTAGTTAGACCATCAGCTAAAGAAGTATTTAAATCCTTCTCGGTTTCAGGAATGGTCTCAGTATAATATTTCTTAGCCATTTTTTCTCCTCAGTAATAAAAAAAGACTTATATGCTCAAACGCACATAAGTCTCACTAATTAAGATAAGTCCAGAAGTGATTTCGCTTCGACTTGTTGAACTTATCGCAATGATGCTGTTACTCCCTTATGGTTAAGTTAATTATAAGAAAAAAGTTAGTATTTAACAAGTTTTGCGAACGTTTATTTCTTATAAAAATCGTCAAAAATGGATACTGGCAAACGACGCTTGTGTTCACTCTTCTTCCACAATTTTTCAATTTGCTCAGCAGATTTTTCAGGAACGTCTTTGCCTTCAAGGTAATCATCAATATCTTTGTAAGTGACGCCCAAAGCTACTTCATCTGGTAAGTCAGGACGGTCTTCTTCAAGATCAGCAGTTGGTGCTTTTTCATAAAGGTGTTCAGGACAGCCTAATTCCTTAAGAAGCATCTTACCTTGACGCTTGTCCAAACGGAACAATGGAGTAAGATCAGCTGCACCATCCCCATATTTAGTGTAAAAGCCTGAGAAGTTTTCAGCAGCATGGTCAGTACCAACAACTGCACCATTATTAGCACCGGCAATTGCGTACTGCACAACCATTCTTTGACGTGCCTTAATGTTACCCTTGTTAAAGTCAGTGATCTTTTGACCGCTAGCTTCAACCACCTTAACCATCGCATCAACTGGTTCTTTAATGTTGACAATCAAGTCTTGGTCCGGCTTTTGGAAAGCTACAGCATCTGCTGCATCTTGAGCATCAGCTTGAATTCCGTATGGCAAGCGAACAGCGATAAATTGATATGAATCATCGCCAGTTTCTTCACGCATTTCTTCAATTGCCATTTGGCAAAGCTTACCAGTCAAGGTTGAATCTTGTCCACCAGAAATACCTAAAACAAAACTCTTCAAGAAAGGATTTGCTTTTAAATAGTCCTTCAAAAAGTTAATTGACTTTCTGATTTCTTCCTTAGGATCAATTTCTGGTAAAACATGTTCATATGCAATAATCTTTTTTTGTAATTCTCTCATCGACCAAAACTTCTTTCTCTAATTTTTCGACGAATGTCTTTAATAAGATCCATTTTACTCTCATATAAGTTTTGTGAAAGGTCTACTGGATATTCTTGTGGATTCAAACTGCGTTTATATTCATCCCACAAGCCATCTAAGTTGTCAGCGACAAATTTCTTAATTTCATCAAGACTCGGTTGTTCATAAACCAGTTCCCCATCCTTGTAAATGTCCTGAAGAAGTGGAATTGCTGTATAGTTAGTAACAACCTTATTGATGTAGTTATATTGCGGATGAAACATAAAGAGTGCATCGAATTTTCGAGGATCTTCATCAGCACGGCTAACCCAGTCACCCTCATTTTTCTTAGCAGTATTAGCACTAATTCGCCAAACCTGCTTCTTACCAGGTGTTGAAACCTTAATTGCATTTGAAGAAATCTTCAAAGTGTCGCGCATGGCATGAAGTTCATCTTCCATTGCCACCAACTTGTACACCGCACCTAAAGCAGGTTGTTCAAAGGCAGTAATAAATTTAGTACCAATTCCCCAAACATCAATCTTAGCGCCTTGCATCTTCAAGTTAGTAATGGTGTATTCATCTAAGTCATTTGATGCAAAAATCTTAGCATCTTTATAACCTGCATCGTCTAATTCTTTACGTACTTGCTTAGAAATGTAGGCCATATCACCTGAGTCAATTCTAACGCCCAAGAAGTTGATCTTATCGCCCATTTCATCAGCAACCTTAATCGCAGTAGGCACACCACTTCTGACAGTATCGTAAGTATCAACTAAGAAAACACAATCCTTATGCGTTTCAGCGTAAGCCTTGAAAGCTTCATATTCGCTACCAAATGCTTCAACCAATGAGTGTGCATGGGTACCAGAAATTGGAATACCAAATAACTTTCCGGCACGAACATTTGAAGTTGAATCAAAACCGCCGATATAAGCAGCACGTGCACCCCAAATTGCGGCATCTGTTTCTTGAGCTCGACGTGAACCAAATTCCATTAAACCATCATCTTGAACAGCAAGCTTAATTCTAGCTGCTTTAGTAGCAAGCAAAGTTTGAAAGTTGATAATGTTTAATATCGCAGTTTCAACTAATTGACATTGTGCCAGTGGTCCTTCAACTTGCAAGATTGGTTCATTAGCAAAAACCAATTCGCCTTCTTTCATCGAACGAAGGCTGATTTTAAGCTCTAAATTACGCAAATACTCAATAAAATCATCATCGTAATCTTGAGTTTCCTTTAAATATTGCAGATCACTTTCTCTAAATTTCAAATTTTGCAAATATTGAATGATGTGCTCAAGCCCAGCATAAACGGCATAACCATTACCAAAGGGTTCTTGACGATAAAATACTTCAAAAACAGAATTGCGATCTGCAATTCCCTTTTTGAAGTATGTGTACATCATGTTAATTTCATATAAATCTGTGTGCAAAGCCAAACTATCGTCTTTGTCTATTTCCTTGTAGAGCATTGTTCCCTCTCAAATAATCTTTTAACAATTTGTCTTAATTATACCCGTGTCAGAGCTTAGCGGCAATTAATCTACAATTCTTCATAGACAGCTTGGATCGAATGTAACTGATTTTTGATTGAAAAATTGCTAGAAAGATACTCTTTTTCTCTAATTGCTATTTCTTCTAGCTTTTCCTCAGGCATGTCAACAGCCTTCTTCAACTGCGCTGTAATCGAAGTAACATCACCAATTTTAGCAACAAAACCGTGTTCTTCATCAGGGATCATCATCTGGATATCACCAACATCAGTTGATAAAATTGGGACTTGATTATCGCTTGCTTCAAGTAATACAAGTGGAAAACTCTCCGAATAAGAAGTAAGAACCGCGAGATTCATTCGTCGATATAAATTTTTAAGTTGTTTTTGCGTCATAAAACCGTTAAAAGTTACTTGCGGAGCAATATCTAACTGACGAGTTAGTGCCTTTAATTCCTCCAGCTTACTGCCATCTCCTGCAATATACAGGCGCACATGCGGATCATCCATTTTTTTTAAAGCTTTTAAGAGTAACTCTTGCCCTTTTACCTTTTCGGTTCGAGCAACATTAACGATATTGAAATAAGTGTGCTCATATTTAGCTGGAATTTCACTATCATCATGAAAGAAAATACCATTGTAAATGACATGGACCTTCTTGGGATTTAGTTGGCCTTTTTTTACAATCAAATTTGCAAAACGCTGTGTTACTGCAAAAACGCAGTCAGCTTTTCTGAGAGCGCGCAAATTAAGCTTGGTAAAGATTGTCCCGATAAAACCGCGACCTTCAAAATCTAAGAAGGGATCAGAATGAACCGTAACACACCATTTGGCCTTAACTTTTTTAGCAATCAATGACAAATAGAGGTTAGCTCTAGCACCATGGGTATGTACAATATCATAGCCACCTTCGTTAATGAAATTCTTCAGTTTTTTTAGACTAGCTAAATCATAACGACCATTTGCACCTAGAATATGCGTTGTAATGCCAGCTTTTTTTGCAGCTTCGGCAACCGGACCCTCTGCTAAAGTCAGCAACTCATAGTTTTCACCTTGCTTTTTAGCTTCAGTTAATAAATTAACAATATGAGTTAATCCGCCACCGTTTTCTAGCCCAGCATTCACATGCAGTACTTTCATTGCTACCTATTCCCTCTTTTCGCTTGGTGAACTTTAACGACAAATTGTGGTAAAACCATCATTCTCTTGAACCGACTTGGATTCTTAATTAACCGATAAAACCACTCAAGGTGTGTCTTTTGAAATGCTTCAGGTGCTCGTTTAACTTGACCTGAGAAGACGTCAAAACTACCACCAACCCCCATCATTAGAGCTGGAGTAGCATTTTTACGCAAAATTGACAACAAATACTCTTGCTTAGGAAACCCTAGTGCAGCGAAAACTAAATCAGGTTGAGTCCGTTCAATTCTACGAGCAACTAAATCGAGGTCTTCAGTGAAATAACCATCTTCAGCGCCAACTAGGTTAATATTACTGTAATTTCTAGCAATCTTTTCTTGAACAGCATGAATAACTTCTGGTTTAGCACCAATGAGGAACACTCTTAATCCACGCTCATTAGCCACTTTCATTAACCACAAAAAAAGATCATAGCCGGTTACTCTTTCAGGTAAAGGTTCGCCTAAGATTTTAGCAGCCTTTACAATTCCAATACCGTCAGCAGTAATATAGTCTGTGTCTTCTTGTAAAACTTTCATGAATTCTGGATTTTCATTTGCGGCCATCACAATTTCTGGATTAGCCGTAACAACAAAAGTTGACTCATGATTATTCATGCGACCAATAAATTCATTTTGAAATTGGTTAAAAGTTTTTTTATCAAAATTTACACCTAAAACATTTACTTTATCCATAGTAAATACCTCGTTGTCTCTTGTCTTTTACTTTATTTTACCAAAAGGCTATCGTAACAGGGGGAAGTTTTACCTTTTCTTCAATTATGCTAAAATTAGTTCGTTCAATAAGCTAGGAGAAAAATATGAAAAAAGTTATTACTTACGGAACCTTCGATTTACTCCACTATGGTCATGTGCGTTTACTTAAGCGAGCAAAAGAAATGGGAGATTACTTAATTGTAGGTTTATCAACAGATGAATTTAACGAATTTAAAAAGCACAAAGAAGCTTATAACACATATCCTGAAAGAAAATATATTTTAGAAGCAATTCGTTTTGTTGACGAAGTTATTCCTGAAGAAGACTGGGATCAAAAGATTTCTGACGTTCAAAAATATAATATCGATACCTTTGTAATGGGAGATGACTGGCGCGGCAAGTTTGACTTTTTGAAGCCATATTGTGATGTGGTTTACTTACCTAGAACACCAGGTATTTCTACAACAAAAATCAAAGAAGATTTGAAGTAAAAAAGACTCCACTTCCACTCATTTTGAGTGAAATGGAGTCTTTTTGTTTTCTACTTAGAAAAAGTAAATTCAAATCTTTCTGCAACATAGCGCGCACGTGTATATTCAAAAGGTTGTCCATCAGACAATTCTGTAACTTGTCTTCTTGTAATCAAAGCCTCGCCTTTTTTTGCTTTAAGCAAACGTGCATCATTCTCATTAGCAACTGCCGCTGAAATATGTTCAGTCACCCGTCCAAGGTGGTAGTCATTTTTTTCCAAAGTTGAATAAAGATGGGTAGAAATTTCTTCTTTAGTATTATTTTCAACTAAATGATATGGTACCGTAACTACTTCATAACAAATCGGGGTGTCATCGGCATAACGAATTCTTTCCATGCGCAAAACATCACTATTTGCATCAAGATTCAAGCGTTCTTTTTCTGATAAAGATGGCTTACCAACTTGATAAGAAATTAATTTACTTGAAGGAACTTGACCATTTGCTTCAGTAATCTCGGTAAAAGACATAATCCCAGACATTTTTTCTTGGACTTTCTGATTGGCAACATAAGTCCCACTACCAAGTCTTCGTTCAAGAATCCCTTCATCCTCCAAAGTCTTGATTGCTTGACGCAGGGTCATTCTTGAAACACCAAATTTGACAGCTAATTGCCGCTCAGCTGGAATTCGATCCCCAACCTTATAAACATGCTTTTCAATATCACGTTTAATTTGGTTGTGAATTTTGATGTACATTGGTTCTTCCATACGCGCACCTCCCACTCACTAAATTTATTATAAACTAAATTGGTCTAGATTGCATTATTTATAACTGAACAGTTATTTTAACTTATTTTCTTTTAGCGGTCCAGTGTAGTCCATAAATTTTCACATTTGGCTTCTTGTTGCATTCAATTTCCAAGCTCTTCTGATCACTCGCTAAAACATTGGTATTAAATTGAGCGTCATCACGTACTAATAAGCCAGATTGATTAGCATTTAAGACCAAATCATGCCCTCTTAACTTTGCTTGCCCACTGATAGCTAAGAAATATTCGTAATCTAAATCACCACTGAAGCTTACACGAGTAGCATCAGCATCTACTCTATCTTGAAAATCTGCATGCGCAGTTACTGTGCAGCCCGTCATCGTAATTTTAGCTTCATTAATGGCGATCAAACGGCTCATCACACTATTTTGCATAATAATCCGTGCTTCTTTATCAATATAAACTCCACCATTAAACTTGCCACTAACAATATTACACCAGCATGAATCACTAATATAAAGACAAGAATCATCTGTTGACAAAACTCGACTGTTAAGTAGATTCATCCAAGTTTGACCGTGAAGAACAATATAGTCCATTTGAGAATTATTGATATCTAATTCAACATTAGACTTGGTAAAAGTATTGGTTGAACCATAAACTCTTGAATTATTGATAATTGCGGTTCCTTTCCCCTCAAGTGCTAAGGCGCAATATTCATCAGATGGATAGTCAATAATCGAATCGTTCATCTCTAAACGAAAATCTGCATCCGCAAACATTGATAAAGAACCATTCTGGATCTTAGTTGAGTAAATTTCCATCGTGATCTTACCATTAGCCGCAATTGCAGCTGTATCAGTTCCAACACTTTTGATAATACAGTTACGCATTGTCACATAACCGTCAGTTTCTACAGGAACAAAAAGACTATTGTGGTCAGTATTAGTATTAATACACAAATTCTCTAAAGTAACATACCGACTATTCCCAGTTACAGTGACATAGCCCAAAATCGTGGTATCTTCTGGAGTTCTACCCATACCTTTGATAGTAATATCAGTTAGTGCGATTCCTTGTGGCAGTTCATAAAATCCAGGCTCAAGCAAAAGCACATCATCAGCTCTTAAGTCTTTTAGTGCTTCATGCCAGTCAACTTCATCGCCACCAGCACCGACTTTAACAATTCTTGCCATTCAGAACTTCCTCATTTCTTAGTCAAAATAAAACAAAGTTTGATTTAACAAACTTTGCTTTTGGTAAATTTTTAATTCGATTATTTGTTCAAACTATATTATAACTACTTCATTCTAACATTCCAATAATATGCTACATTTCTGGGTGGATTACTTAAACTTTCTGATCAGAAATAATCTCTTCATGCCGCCTAATATGTTCAACATACTTGTTATCACTATTAATCAAAAGTAAAAATAGCGCCTCGATCATTGTAAAAGCTGACACCCTTGAAAAGAAATACTGCATTTGCAGGACCGTCTGCCTTACTCCTGTCTTCAAATGATAATCACTAGCCAAGGCGATTGGTGAATCTTCTCGATTAGTAATCGCAATTACCTTCACTTTTTTATCTTTAGCAATCTTAATTTCTTTAAGAAGATCCGTTGCTTCACCTGAATTTGAAATCACCAGCAAACAATCTTGCTCATTTAAATTCATCGTCTGCGCAATTGCCAGTTCATTCATTTCTGCAGAAATCGCAAGCATCCCCAGTTGATTAAACTTATACACAGCATCACTTGCCACAGGATAAGTATCACCTTGAGCTGCTACTTGAATCACGCGACTATTTTTCAAAATCGCCAAAACTTTCTTTAAAATTTTCGGATCTATATCTAAAGTTGCCTCAATCTCTGCAACTTTATTTGCTGCAATCTGTTTTAAACTGCCATCTAAATCACTCTTAGTCATTTCTTTTAAAGCAGGCTCATCCTGCACCTGTGCAAGTTTGATCTTCAATTCATGAAAACCTACTAGATTTAAATTTCGACAAAATCGTGTCACTGACGGTGCACTTACCTTAGCTTTTTCGGACAATTCCGAAATAGTCATATTCACTACAGTCTCGGGATTATGCAAAATCACATTAGCGATTTTTTGGTCACTAGTAGTCATCGCTGGCAAATGACTATAGATCTGATCAATAATTGTTGTCATCTTAATTCCTCTTTTTGTAAATAATTTACATCATTTTTATTGACGTGTAAATTATTTTATATTAATCTATCCGTGTAAGCGATTTTAATAAAAATAGAAGGTGAGAAAAATTTCTGCAATTAGCGAATTAGCTTTTACTAAATTAAAAGCTCACGATCAAATTTGTTTAGGTGGCGGCAGCAATGTCTTCGATTTGGCAAAGAAAATCAAAGAAGAAAACTTGCCAATTAAGCTCTATTCTCCATCTGAATTAACTCGGCTTAATTGTGCTGAAATCGGACTGAATGTCCAAAGCATTAATGAAGCAACACACTTTGACTTAGCCTTTGATGGAGCTGACAGCGTCGATGAAAATTTAAACGCATTAAAGAGTAACGGAGGTATCCACTTCTTTGAAAAATTAGCCGCTGAAAGAGCGAGTGAATATATTTTACTCGTTCCAGGTCAAAAAGTAACTAAAGAATTGTCACCTGCTGTTCAACTCTGCATCGAAGTTGCTGCTGACGCAGCAGAGAGTGTCTTAACTTTTTGCAAAGAAAAGGACTTGCAAGCACAAATTCGCCAAGGTGTGGCCGTTGCTTCTTTTGCTAGAAGTCCACTTGGTAATTATTTAATTGATATTAATAGTAAAACTTGGAAAAACATCGACCAACTTAATCAAGAACTTTTGGCTTTAAATGGTGTAGTTTCTAGTTCTTACTTTCACAACTTAGTTACTTCAATTATTACTACAAATAAGCAAAACAAGTCAATTGAAATAAAGAAAGGTGAATAAAATGACAAAATACAATTGGGGAATTATTGGTACTGGCTGGATTGCACATGACATGGCAGATGCCTTAAATACAGTCAATGGTGAAGTTTACGCAGCTGCAAACCCTAACGAAGAGGCATTAAAAGAATTTGCTCAAGAAAAGAAGGTTAAGCATACTTTCACTAACCCAGATGAAATGATCGCCGATCCTAACATCGACATTATTTATATCGCTACCCCACACACTTTTCACTACGACTACATCAAGAAAGCCTTAAATGCAGGTAAGCATGTCTTCTGTGAAAAGGCCATTACAGTTAATGCTCGCCAATTCGACGAAGTGGAAAAACTGGCTAAAGAAAAAGGGTTGATCTTAACTGAAGGCTTCACCCTTTACCACATGCCAATTTACAAAAAAGTCCTTGATTTAATCAATGATGGAAAATTGGGTCAAATCAAGATGATTCAAGTTAACTTCGGTTCTTTGAAAGACTACGATCCAAATAATCGCTTCTTTAATAAAGATTTAGCTGGCGGAGCACTCCTTGATATCGGTGGTTACGCGACTGCTTTTGCCCGCACCTTCTTAAGTGAAGAGCCTAACAGCATTTTGACTAGCGTGAAATTCTTTGAAACCGGCGTTGATGAACAATCTGGAATTATTATGAAAAACACTAAAGATCAAATGGTGGTAATGGCCTTGTCTATGAGAGCTAAACAACCTAAGCGCGGCGTTGTCTCAGGAACTAAGGGCTACGTTGAAATTAACCAATATCCGCGCGCTACCGAAGCAGATATCACTTATACCTCTGACGCTCATACTGAAAGCCATGAAAAAATCACTGCTGGTAATAGTGACAAAGCTTTAGAGTACGAAGTTCAAGACATGCAACGTTATGTTGAACAAGGTCATGATGATGGGCAACTCAAAATGTCACACGACGTCGCACATATCTTAACCAGCATCAGAACCGCTTGGGGGATGAAATATCCATTTGACGATGAAAATTAATTTGAAAATTGGAGAAAAAAAGAGCAAGATCGAAATCTTGCTCTTTTTCGGGTTGGGTGTTCGATTGAACAATTGGGTTAGCTGGATTCGAACCAGCGCATGATGGTACCAAAAACCATTGCCTTACCACTTGGCTATAACCCATCCGTCGAACCTTTTACTTGTTGGTTCCTTCGGACAACTATCGTTGTCCTATGGAGGGCAGTGGATTCGAACCACCGAACTCAGAGAGAGCGGTTTTACAGACCGCCGCGTTTAGCCACTTCGCTAGCCCTCCGTAACAGACGTTTATTATAATACCCAATATTGGGATGAAATGCAAGTTTTTTTCAAAAAAAGATCAATTCTTTTTTCAGAATTGATCTTTCTTCTTATTTTTGATGTTCTTCAACGTACTTAGCTAGGCGCTTAAGCCCTTCTTCAATTTGATCCATTGCTACTGCATATGACAAGCGAACATAACCTGCCCCACCTTTAGCAAAAAATGATCCAGCGGTCACAGCCACATGCGCGTTATCGGCAAGATCATAGATCAACTTAGTGTCATCTTGTTCAAGCCCTTCTGGAATCTTGGCAAAAACGTAAAACGCACCTTGAGGCTGGACACAATCAAAGCCTAACTTTTCAAGCCCTTCTACCAAGACATCGCGCCGCTTCTTAAATTCTTCTTTCATTGGCAAAGCGTCATCTTTTCCATTTGCAAAAGCTTCTTCAGCAGCATCTTGCATTGGAGTTGGTTCAGTTGTAGTAATTGCTTGATGAATCTTAGCAATTTGATCCAAAATTGGCTTAGGCGCAGCCACAATTCCGATTCTGTAGCCAGTCATTGCCCAAGCCTTAGATACACCATTCATAAGCACTACTTGGTCATGCAAGGTCTTTTCCATTGATGCATGTTCTTGATCGTAATTAAGTTCGCTGTAAATTTCGTCACATAAAGCAAAAATCGGCTTATCACGAATCACGTCAGCGATTGCGTTCAATTCTTCTTGAGAGTACATGACACCTGTTGGATTAGTTGGGTAATTCATGACAAGCAAACGAACGCGGTCACCATATTCATCAATTACCGCTTGGAGCTTTTCAGGCTTTAACTTGAAACCATCTTTAGAAGTATCGATTTGCACAACTTTTGCACCAAGTGAAATTGCATCTCCAATGTAAAGTGGAAAAATTGGTGTTGGAATAACCATAACGTCACCAGGATTCAAGACTGCTGTTAACATATCATAGATTGATTCGGTTACACCGTTAGTTACTAAAATTTCATCTGGATCATATTTTTGACCGTATTTTTCTGCTAAAAACTCACTGGCAGCCTTGCGAAGTCCCGGCGTACCGTTAGACGGTGCGTAGTGTGAATGATTGTCTTCAATACTTTGTTCAGCTGCTTTTTTAATGTGGTCTGGAGTATTAAAGTCTGGCTCACCAATAGTAAATTTAACAATATTTGGAATCTTATTAGTATAAGCTGCAAAGGCTAAAATCTGCCCCGGTTTTTGTTCAACAAGACCTTTTTTCATGTATTTGGTTAAGTCCATAAATTTTCCTCCTAGGTTAATCTTCTTTGCTTTTAACTATACGTAGAATTTTAACTTATGTCAAAGAAAAATTTAATGTTAGGTGAATTTTAATACTTTCCTTGCAAGAAATTATCTAAAAAATGTAAATATGTTTACATTTTTACTCAAACTTGCCCTAAAAAGTAAATACGTTTACGTTTTTACCCTAATTCTCCTAAAAAAGTAAATACGTTTACGTTTTTACCCTAATTTTCCCTAAAAAGTAAATACGTTTACGTTTTTACCCTAATTCTCCTAAAAATGTAAATACGTTTACGTAAATCAAAAAAGACCCCAAAATGGGATCTTCCAACTAATGATTATAAATAATTACTTTAGTGCGGTATGGCACATGATCATGCAGCCATTTAGCATCCTTCACCGTCAAGCGAATGCAGCCGTGAGAAGCAGGCATCTTTCCCAGTTTCTTAGCTTCAGTCATATTAAATTTATTTGACCACAAGTAAGTTGGCGTTGAATGAAATAGATACTCTTGACCAATCCAGCCAACTGGATAAAGAGCATAGTCAAAGCGGTGTGGATGGTAATTATTAGTGTAGTAAGTTCCAGTCGGTGTCAAGCTTTTACCATTTTCAATCTTTCCGGCTGAAGAATACATCGTGTACACAACTTTTTTACCAGAGCGGACATAGGTCCGATTGCCGCGAATAGATACACGTAAATTCAGATTCTTAATCTTGCGCAAATTTGGATAACTTTTAGTTTCGCTACTCTTGTTCCAGTAGCTACCCTTACGCATAGTAGTTGGATCTTTATATGGCTTTACTGATTTGGCGTTAGCAATTTGACCACTTCCAGCAAATAAACCCACCACTAAAATCAAACCGAATAAAAACTTATAGGTCTTCTTCATTATTTTTGAACCTCGTCTCTTATTTTTTTCATCAAAGGATAATTATTGGTGAAAATTCCAGCAACATGCTTTTCAAAATATTGCTTGGCCAATTCTGGATCATCGACAGTCCAGATTCTTTGTACAATTGTATCATTATTGAGGTATTCTTCGGGATGAATTCCAGCAAAATGATTCTCTTTGATCACCTTAGCTGGATTAGTCACTTTTTGATCAACCAGATAGTAATAAGTCTGGTTAGGATCGATCTCTTGGCAATTCTTCAGTGTCACATAATCAAATGAAGAAAAAATAATTGGATGAACAAAGTGGAACTGTTTGGCTAAATCAAAAACGATTTGCTCAATATTGGGATAGTGCACTAAGTTGGTTTTGAATTCAAGATTGATCCAGAGATTTTGATTTTCTAAAATTTCAAATAATTCTTTTAACTCTGGCACAGGTTCACCATTTGTTAAATGATACTGACGCAATTCTGCTAAAGTAAAATCTTTGATCCAACCTTTTCCATCACTTGTGTGGTCGATTTTTTCATCGTGCATGACAACTGGCACGCCATCTTTAGTTAAATGAACATCGAATTCGACGCCTTCTGCTCCGTGATTTACTGCATAACGAAATCCTTCTAGAGAATTTTCAGCAAACTTTGCGGGATAGCCGCGATGCCCGAAGATAACAGTTTTTTCCATAAGCGCCTCTTAAACTAAATCATTAATCGAAATTATAAATCTATTATGCTACCAAACCTTTTTTGAATAAAGCACTATCACTTCCCTAACAACATTGATTTTGACTAAAAACAACTAAACAAACATAAATAAACTGATTCAAATACTCGAACATTTTAAAAACAGGATAGTCTTTTATGACCACCCTGTTTTACTTCTTTCCAATTAAAAATTCTCCTATTATTTTTTCTACGTACTTTTCCATAATATAAAGATTAATTAATCATGTCCTAAATATGTCCTATACGACTAAAATTAATAATGAGAGATGTAATTTAGATGATTCTTTTAGGAAAACAAAAAGACATCACAATGACCAATTACGATATCTTTCGTAAATTATTTTGCTTCTTCAATGAACTTCTTTAGATCTGCTTCTGAATATTGATCGCCATAAATATTGATCAAAAAATCCAAAGTACTTTGATCATCTCGCCCTTCAGATCTAAATTGTTTAATTATTTTTTGAATAGATTTTTTAGCAGCTTCATCAACTAATGCATCAACATACATAACGTGATCCCTCCATTCTGGCGTTTCTGAATATGCAATCATCCGTTTTTTTATCTGGTCTGTAAATTGAGTTTGCTCAGGAACTTGATTATTCATCATCTTAAACAAGTCCTGAATGCCTCTTGATACTTCACCTTTAATTCCTTTTGAATTTAAGTATATTATCTCAGTTTTTGTATCTAACGCAAGAGAAGAGGCTTGTTTGCATTGATACACAAAGTCATATTCTTTCAGCCCTAATCCTTTAGGGTTAAATCCGCAAATGAAAATAACGTAGGCTGCTTTCAAATCCTCATAGTTTTCTCCAGTATGCAATGATTCTGTATCAAGACGCGATAAGTAATAACGCGCTCGTAAATCCATTGCATCCTTTTTTCCAAGTTGCATTTCCAAATCATACTGTCTGCCTTGATCATCCTTGACCCAAACATCTAGGATTGAAGAATGATTTTTTCGATTGTCCTTAATTCTTCTTTGAGTATGTACCTCAAGGCGAGAAATATGCAAATCTGGCAAAATAGCTTCAATGAGCATTTTACAAGTTGGTTTGTCTTTCATGACGTTTTCAAACATCACATCATCAGTGATTTGACTTAATTTTAAGTCATTTTCCAATTTTTTCACCTTTTTCTACAAAATTTTGAGAAAAGTTCCTCATATATAAATACGCAAAAAAGGGTGAATTTTTTTCTGGAAATTTTTAAAATTTTGAATATTCTCAAACTGCAATTATTACTTAATTTTGGGCAAAAAAATAGCACGTTCAACCGTGCTATTAAGGAAATTAACATCTATTTATTAAAAATTAGCCACCTTAACGTATCTCTTCTCGCCAATGGTGTAGTAGCTCTTACCCTTAATTTTGAGGCTTGATCCGTAAACAGTTACGCTCTTACCCTTAGTCAAAGTAGCAGTCTTAACCCGCTTTCCGTTTTGATCATAGACATAAGCGTTCTTCTTTAAAGTTTTCTTCTTACCATCAATGTTAACAGCTTTGATGTAGTCATTAGTATTAGTAACATTGTAGTATGTTGCGCTGCCAATCTTTACCTTTGGGTAATTAATAGTAGTGTTGTGGAAGGCCAAGTATCTCTTACCAGTCTTCTTACCACTCCCAGTATAAGCAATTGACGTGCGCATCACCATCTTAGAATCTGATTCAACGTCACCAGTTTCAGGATTATATGACCCATTAACCCAGGAACTCTTAACATAATAATTAGAATTTGCACTATCAATTTGAGTATATGAGTCTCCATCTATAGTAATGGTGTTAAAAGTATTAACCGGGCTATTTACTTCAAGTGTACGGTTAGTTTCAGCAACGTCCGTTCCGTGAATTTCGTAGACCATTGCCACACTATCAGTTGGACCTTGAATAGTAGTTGAAGCAGCGTTAACTGAAGTTGCTGTAGTGAATACTGGAGCAGTCATAAATAAAGCTGCGGCTGCTAAGCTAACGATTTTCAAATTTTTCTTCATTTCTGCATCCTTTCGTGAAAAAACTATATATTTATTATACTTTTTTTACGTTAAACCAATCAATTTAGCTGATTTGTACTTATTCATATTGGTCAATTCTTATTATACTATTGAAAAGAAAAAGAGAGACTTTCATCCCTCTTCTATCGGTTAAAACTTTTTAGCTTCCATGTCCATATTCAAGATATCAATATCTGGAAATGGCACGTAATTATTAGTTCCCTTGATTCGGTAAAACTGTGCTGGGTCACTATTATCCATTGCCTTAACGTGAACTAACTTGTCGACTGTTAAAATTTGACCTTTCTTGACCACTTTCTTCTCGGCAACCATCTTCTTACCAACCGGATGGTACAACTTAGTTGTAGTATTCACGCTAACTTGAATGGGTTTACTAGTATAAATACCATATCCAGCAATTGACTTCACATTGTCGCTTCTAACATAGCCGCCATCTTCAATTTCGAAGTAATCCTTACCATTAATTACTAAGTAAGGAAGAGTGAAAAAACTTCCACTTTCATCGACGTAATACTTACCTTTACCAGCTTTCAGGCTATCTACATGGTTAACGATCATCCCTTTGAGGAGTTTACCGGTACCATGGAAATTCTTAATTCTCTTACCATTAACATCATAAACATAAGAATTACGAGCCATGGTCATAATTCCTGAACCATTCTTAGTAAAGACGTTTTCAGTATTTACATAGCCACCATTACCTAAGTTTAAATATTCGCGTCCGTTAATAAATTGATATTGATCAGTCCAATTAACAAGTACCCCTGCCTTTAAGTAGTAGCCGTTCTTGTTCTTGAAGAAGGCCTTCTTGTTAGTAGGCTTCCAGTTTTTTAATTGTACGCCATTGACATTTACTACCGGTGTGTTTGAGCGCATGGTTAAACTATATTTACTATTAACCTTTTTAGAAGCTTTCTTTTTAGGTTTAACTGAAGAAGTTACTGGATCAGAGGTTCTCATAACAGCTTGAGTTTGTGTATGTTGAGTTTTCTTAGTTCCCTTATCATCACTCTTCACAACTGTCTTAGTGATGGTTGTCGCCTTAACTGTGTTAGGTACACTCATCAGCATCAGTAGTGCAGTTACAACAAATATTCCGCTTTTTCTCATTATCTATATCTTCCCACATTCTATATAACTTTGTTTTTACAAATACTGTTACATTATACTAATTATTTAGATATTAGTGAAATTCCCTTTAAGTTATAAGTTTATTTAATTTTAGCTTATAGTTTTTTATTGAGTAGGTTATTTTATTGAACAAAAAAAGAGAGACTTTCGTCTCTCTTTCTCTAGGATATATATTGTTTCCTATTAGTTAAACTTCATTTTAATAGAAGTTCACAGCCTTGATGTAACGCTTGTTGTTAGCTGCACAGCCTTGAATCTTGTAGTACTTCTTACCGTTCTTGAAAGTTACAGCAGCACCGTAAGTAGTTACAGTTTGGCCTCTGTACATCTTACCAGTACCTGGAGTACGACGGTATGATGACCAGTAAATGTATGCGTTACGAGTCAATTTACGTTGAGTACCAGTAATGTTAGTTACACGAACGTATTCGTCCTTACCAGCAATCTTGTAGTAAGTCTTACCGTTAATAGTTACAACCTTTGGTACAATGTTGAGGCTTGAGTATACTGGGTATACGTTACCAGTAAAGTTACCATTCTTGTCGTAACCACGTGATTCGATCATTACAGTGTGAGCTTCACTAGTTTCAGTTGCTGCTGGAGTAACAAGTGCAGAAGTCATAACCCAAACATTGCTTGCGTTAGCGTCATTCTTTGACTTAGTAGATACACGTGAGTATGATACGCCATTAATAGTTCTAGCTTGGTCACCTACATAAACTTGTTGACCATCTTTAAAGGTGGTTGAACCACTTAAAACATTATTACCATAGATGTTATAAGTTGGAATTGTAGTTTGACCGCTTGCTGCATGCAAAGTTTGTAAAGAACTTGGTGCAACTAATACAGTATATGTAACACTATTCTTTTGACCAGTTAAACCAGTAGCAGTCAAAGTTACATTGTAGTAACGACCAGCTTCTGAAGTGTTAACTGAACCTGAACTAGTAATTGATGCTGAAGTAGTATTATTTGCATTTTGGTCAGCTGAAATGGCAATTTGGTTACCTTCACTATCAGTGAAATTAGTTGCGTTAAAGTTTGAGTTAACAGCTACTTGGAATACTTGACCATTCAAACTATTAGAACTTCTAGTTCCATTTACTGAATAATGGAATACAGGTGCACTAGTATTATCTGATGCTGATGAGTTACCAGAAGTAACAACTGGAACTTGAATAGTTGCAGTTCTTGAACCTGATGTACCAGTTAATGTTAAGTTAAATGCACTTACACTTGATGGAATAGAAATAACAACTTGAGTGGTTGTTTTATTATCACTACCCTTTGTTGATACATTCTTAGTAGTAATTCCATTTTGTGCTAAAGCGGCAGTAACTTCACTGTCAGTCAATTTAAGATCTTGACCTGCACTATTGTTGTTTGGATAGAACTTAATTCCTAAATCATTAAGCTTCTTAGTAACTGATGAAACAGCTTCACCATCTTTAATGCTTACAGTTGTACGAACAACGTTAGCACTAGTATTAGCTGAAGTAGCTTCTGCAATTACTTGATTATTAAAAGTGAAATATGGTCTATCAGTTGGTGCATTAGCTACAGTTGAACCACTGTTAGCGTTAGTGTTTCCACTATTAGTTGAACCTAATGAAATACCGTCAGCAGCTTGAACAACACTTGAACCTGCACCAGTTGGCACAACGCTAGTTGCAATAGGTGCAACAGCTAACAAAGCAGCAGCAACTGCTGCAGTTACCTTTAAATTTTTCTTCATATGTGGTCTCTACCTCCTGTGGGAATAAAATCACCACGAAATAAAACTTTGGGCATCTCACATGCCCGATACATTATATTATAGTTCGATCTATCTTATAGCTCAAACATAATACACTAACAATCTGCAGGATTTGCCTCTTAATCCCTTACCTCAGATTGCATACTAAGTATACTAATTACGAGTTAAGAATCAATTAAGACACGTTTACAAAACTGAAACTTAAACATTACAGATCCTTATCAAAATTCTTAAGATATTATAGCTATAATAAACAAAATGTTATGCATTAAAATAACCTACTAGAGGTTGCAATGCCTTTAGCAGGTTATTTGTATAATGAAGTTTTTCTAGTTTCTAAAACGGGTATTTTTAGCTTTCCAATCCAAAATCTTAATTCTTACCCAAAAACCATAAATTCCTAAAGTAATAATTATTAATAGTAGCCACTTAATCCAATTACCAAATAATCCCCAGGCGCTACCAACAAATTCCATTCTTCGCCCTTCGATCACAGTATGATTAATTTCCCAACCATAAATCATACATACCGCCCACGGATAGCAAATCCCCAACGTACATACAGTTACAATTATACCTAAGAGAGTCCAACCAATCAGAGATAATAAACCTCCATCAAAAAATGAAGTTCTCCCATGCTTTGTTTCCATTAATAAATTACCCCTTTAGTTCGCAGTAGAATAAAAAAAGACCAGGTACTTAGACCTGATCTTTAACCCTATATATTGGGTTAGCTGGATTCGAACCAGCGCATGATGGTACCAAAAACCATTGCCTTACCACTTGGCTATAACCCAATCTTCAAGCCTTTTACTTGAATTGGTTCTAGTTGAATGACTTGCATCACTCAACAGATATTATTGTATGTGATTGAGGGGTTTGAGTCAAGGAAAAATTGAAAATAATTTTTTAAAAAATTCATCCATGTTTTTAGCTCTATAAATTTGAGCATTTATGATATAATTTGAATATAGAAAAAGGAGCTCCGAAAGAATCAGAACTCCTATACAGGCCGCTTTAAGAGCGGTGGTTAAAGCTACTTTTTACTTGCGCTACTCAATAACTCTTCCAAAAGTTTATGATTGAGCGGCGTTTTTTTATTTGTGGTCGATGTAGGTCAGCAAAGCCAACACAAACATCGCAAACAAAAGCATCAAAGAGAGGCTTTCGTAAACCGACATGGTTGAACACTTTCTTACTAGTTTGGTCCATGGGCCTCACCTCCAGAAGGCAAAACAACCACCGCTCATAAAACTTCCTGTGCAAATAATTATATCGAAAAAGCGTTCTCGTGAAAAGCGAACACGAAAAATTCAGCTTACTAAAAAATCTCGATCAACTACTGGACCGAGATTTTTATTTTTCTCAATTAATCCATCACGATTGGGCCTTGTACAGCCATCACGTCACGAGTTAATTCATGAATTTGCTTATCTTTAACAATGTCTTCACTACCCTTAATGTAGTCAACGAACCACTTGCTCTTCACATGCTTGTCATAAGCTTCGTCGTTAACAAACACTTCAAAGAAAAGAAATTCATTTTCATTTTCCTTATTGGAACCAGCCATCAAAATTTCAACACCTGGCTCTTGTGCAATCGCACGACGCATTTCCTTCTTTACAATTTCCGCAAACTTATCGTGTTCACCATCTTCTACTTCTACCTTAGCAACACGAATTACGAAGTTGTTAGCATATGCATCTAATGCTTCCTTAGGCTTAGTGGTAATCCATTCAGCATTTAAATCGTAAACCTTCTTATCTTTGGCCATATCACTAATCACCTTGTCATAGTGGTCTAAGTAGTTAGCCATGCTGTGTTCTTCATATGCCTTAGGATTACGATAAAGTTCAATTATGTAGTTATCTTCACCTTGAGCATCTTCGTGACCACTTGCAAAGAGTAAGGTACCTGCTTCCACCGGAATTGAGTTTTCCAATTCAGCTTCTTGCTCTTTACGAAAACCGGCGCGGTCTTCTTTTGCAATATTTACCTTAGTAATTTTAAAAATTGGTTCATTATCCATTTTTCTTGCCTCGATCTTCTATATTACACTTCTTAATTTTATAGCTAATCATGAAAAATAGTTACTAAATTCATAAAAATTCTTAAAAAAGCCATATTCGCTCATTTCACAAAAAAATTCATGCCCATTTTTGCGTACTTATATATAGAGGGACTAATTTCTCTAATTTGTAAGAAAAAGGTGAACGAATGAAACCTGAGTTAAAGTTAAGCCAGATCACAGATGATGTCATGTTTGAAAACGTCATGAAAGATCCTGATACTTGTAAGTTGCTCATTGAAGCGATTTTGCCTAACTTGCAGATTTCTGAAATTGAAGTACATACACAAACTCGAATCAAAGATAATCGAGATAACAGGTCTTCAATATTAGATGTTTGGGTCAAAGATGATTTAGGCAGACAATATGATTTGGAAATGCAGTTAGGGCAGAAAGGTTCAATGGACCTTAGAGCAAGATATTATCTTTCGCGGCTTCATACTGGAGAAGATTACGAGCATTTAGAAGCAGCTTATGTAATCTTTATCTGCGGATTTGATCCAAAAGGATTGGGACTTAAAGAGTATGACTTTGTGTATCAATGCAAGCAAGATCCATCGCTTGAATTAGACACAAAAACTGAGATAATATACTTAAATTCAATTGGCAACAAAGGTGAAGTGTCTGAAGATCTTCAGAATTTATTTGACATGATGAATGATAAGGATCCATCAAGGACTGAACTTACCGATAAGATGATGAGCAGAATGATTGCATATTCGCAAACACCAGAATGGAGGGACCACGAAATGTATATCGATGCAGTAGTTGATAAGGCTGTAGGCAAAGCTAACATGCAGTCTATTATTCGTACAGTTAAAAATTTCAAATCAAGCGGTCGCGATGACCAATACATTTTGGATTTTTTAACTGATATTTATGGTGATGAATACACAAAAGATGAATTAAAAAAATTCATCGAAGAAAACTAAATAGTGCAAATGAAAACGCCGAAGCTGCAACACTTCGACGTTTTTCTTTTATTCATTATTAACTACTAATTCATACACATAAGAAATTTCATCTGGTCGATACACACCATGAAGCTCTCCCACCTTGGTAAAGCCCATCTTATCAATCAAATGCTGCATTGCCTTATTATCTTCATGGGTATCAATTCTAATCGAATCAATCTCAGAATGATTTTCCTTTACTTGCGTAATAACCTCATTCAACAATTTTGTCGCATAGCCATGACCAGCATGATTAGAATGAATCGCAACTCGGTGAATAACCACGTACTTGTCAGTATTATTCAACCATTCACCATGAAGATTATCATAAGCATGATCAGGGGAAGGAACAATCGCAATTGCTCCTACTGTTTGTTCATCTTGAGAAACAGCCAAATATGCATGCCCCTTCTCAATGTCTCCTTTAATTTGATCAGGGGAAGGATAATCTCCTTGCCACTGGTTGACACCTCTTTCAGCAAGCTGATTAGCCCCATCTTTCAAAATTGCCATAATCTGCTCGTAGTCAACCATTGTAGCTTGTCTTAACTTCATAATGTTTATCATCCCTTTTATTAATTTGCTAGATTTCACATTATAAAGAAAAATCACTTACTTGTAAAAAGAAAGTGATTATACCAAGTTAATTATTTTTAGAATTTTTTTCTTTTGCTCGCGCAATTCTCTTTTGCAATTCATCTTCAATCAAATGATATTGTTGAACAAACGAATCATACATCGCTTTAGAATTAGTCATATTACGACGAATAATCTTCAATTGCGTTTTTAAATCTGAAGTTGAAGCTGATTCGATATCACGACGCATTGTTTCAGTTGTTTCAAATGCGTTAGCAACGGTGTGATAAGTTCTTTTACCAATATGAGTAAGCAGTGTTGTAACTGTATTTTTGCTTCTTTGATCCTTTGGCAAAGTCGATTCATCAATTGTCTTAACCAATGGATCGGATACATGCTCATTCCACCAAGAAATAAGTGGTCCTGTGAAAAAGGCAACGATAATTGTGGCAAAGCCAACAGGTCCACCTGCAATTACTGCCGCAATCAAGAATAGAATATCCTGAGTAATTCTTGCTACTCTGTATGATAATTTAGTTCTCTGAGTAATAATTGGTGCAATTGCGTCATATGGAGCTGCACCCAAGTTTGGCGCCATATAAAGTGATGCTCCTAATGTAAACAAAAGAAGTCCAATCAATGTATCAGCTGTAACTACTAAGAATCCAGTCCGATAACCAAACAATTGATGATAAATGGTCGTAAACCACTGAATTTCAAACCCTACTAAGACCATGTTCAAGATTGTTCCAATCCCGATTTGCTTACGATCTAGTAAGAAAATGAAAATAAAAATGACAAAGTTAACTGCGAGTTGGTAAACACCAAGTCCAATATGAAGGTGATTAGAAATACCTGTGTTAACTGCAGTAAATGGATCTAGACCAACGTTTCCACCTCTTAAGAAAGTGGTACCCATTGAAAGAATCGCAACCCCAAAGAATGAAACTAAAGTCTTCATTAATAGGTTTGCCCAAGATTGTTTCTTTTGCATTTTATCTCTTCCTTCTAATTTTTTTCATCATTATAGCAAATCATCTTCTTATGTTAAACCTAAACTTTGGTATAACTTCATGCAAAGCCGAGTAATCACACATTGTTATTTTTAACAAAAAAACTCAAATTCACCAATGTGAATTTGAGCTCTAAAAACATCTTACATTAATCTAAATCGTTACCATTAGATTCAATTACTTTCTTATACCAATAGAATGAATCTTTTGGCATTCTGTCTAAACTGCCGTTTCCTTCATCATCACGATCAACATAAATGAAACCGTAACGCTTAGACATTTGACCAGTACCTGCAGATACACAGTCAATACAGCCCCAAGTAGTGTAACCGATCAAGTCAACGCCATCATCAATCGCCTTTTGCATTGCTTCGATGTGCAAGCGAAGGTAATCAATTCTGTAATCATCGTGAATTTTACCATCATCACTGATCTTATCAACTGCACCTAAACCATTTTCTACAATCATGATAGGCAATTCATAACGATCATACATTACTTCAAGATAGTATTGAAGACCAGTTGGATCAGTTGCCCAGCCCCATTCAGAATATTTCAAATATGGGTTCTTAGCACCTGCTGCAAAGTTACCACCTACTTTATCTTTTACTTCATGAGTAGTAACAACGTTAGACATGTAGTAAGAGAAGGTGTACATATCAACTTTTCCTTCAAGCATATCTTTTTCATCTTGCTCGGTAATGTCTAAGTGAACATTATGCTCGTCCCACAATCTCTTAGCAAAGGTTGGATACTTACCCTTGCACTGTGCATCCCCGCAGTAGAACAAATCTTGTTCCCAATCATGGCGATTGAGCAAAACATCCTTTGGATCTGGCGTCATTGGATAGTCCACAATTCCGCAAATCATGTTACCAATTACATAATTTGGATCAATTTCATGAGCAAGCTTAACTGCACGAGCGCTAGCAACGAATTGGTAGTGCAACTTTTGGTAAGCATGTTGGTAATCTTCATCAGTGCCATTTCCGCCGAACATATTAAGGAACAATACTGCCGAATTAATTTCGTTGAAGGTTAACCAGTATTTGACAAGTCCTTTATATTCCTTAAACAAAGTCTTGGCATACTTCACATAGCAATCAATCATGCCGCGGTCTTGCCAGTCATTGTACTTTTCACTTAAATGAAGTGGATCTTCGTAGTGAGAAATAGTAACAAGTGGCTCAATGTCGTACTTCTTACATTCTTCAAAAACGTGGCGATAGAAATCCAGTCCTACTTGATTTGGTTGCTCATCATCACCATTTGGAAAAATTCTAGTCCAAGCAATTGATAAACGGAAAGTCTTGAAGCCCATATCCGCGAACATCTTAATGTCTTCTTTGTAGTGGTGATAAAAATCAATCGCTACATGGTTTGGATAATATTCATTATGGTCAATTGCACCAACGGCACCTTCAGGAAGACCTTGTCCTGGAGCAGATGGCGATTTTTGTAATTTACCATCCATCTTATAAGTAAGTAATCTTGGATGATCAAGTCCACCAGCAGTCATAATATCAGTCACTGATAATCCCTTACCATCAACATCATATGCACCTTCGATTTGGTTGGCAGCAGTTGCCCCACCCCATAAAAAGTTCTTTGGAAATGTCATAATTTTCTCCTTAGTTACATAATCTATCTTCTATTATAAATGAAAGCGATTGCGATTTCTAAGCTAATTGTGCAGAACCAGCAGTAGCTGGAGCTTCTTGAGTCTTAGCATGTAAGTCTAAAATTTCTTGACCAACCTTAACTTGGCCATCAGCCGTTCTGTCAATATTTGCATAATCCTGAGAATTAGTAACAACAATTGGAGTAGTTACACTGTAGCCAGCCTTCTTAATTGTTGGAATATCGAATTTAACTAATTCATCGCCAGCCTTCACATCTTGACCTTTTTCCACTAAAGTATCAAAGCCTTTACCTTGTAAGTTAACAGTATCCATTCCGATATGCATTAAGATTTCAGCACCATCAGTAGTTCTCATCCCAATTGCATGGCTAGTTGGGAAAGTCATGATGATTTGACCATCAGCTGGAGCATGTAAAACGCCGTCAGTTGGTTCAATTGCTAGACCTTTACCCATTGCGCCGCTTGAGAAGACTTCATCTTTAACTTCACTCAAAGTCATAACTTGGCCATTCAAAGGACTAACTAATTTTTCATCTGGGTTATTAGCTTCAATCCTTTCTTCTTTTGCCTTTTGTAAAGCAAGTTCTTCTGGATTATCAACGCTGGATTTACCGAGAACAAGTTGTAAAGCAAGACCAACAACGAATGAGACTGCCATAGCGATCATTACACCGTAAACACTCATATTCATTCCAGTCTTAGGACCAACTGTAGCTGGAATTGCGAAGATTCCCATACCACCCATCATGTACATTCTAGTACCGAAGAAACCGATTAAACCACCACCAATTGCGGCACCGATACAACTTAGAACGAATGGTTTCTTACGAGGAAGTGTCACACCATAGATAGCTGGTTCAGTAACACCGAAGATGCCTGAAATAAAGGCTGGGAATGCAATACCTTTTAATTTTTCATCTTTAGTTTGCATTAAAATGGCTAGAACAACACCGGTTTGAGCAAATGAAGCACCTAATGAAAGACCTAAAATAGTATCAAAACCAACTGCAGCAATGTTTGACATCATAACTGCGACAAAGCCCCAGTGAACACCGAAGATAACAAATACTTGCCAGAATGCTCCTAACACTAAACCTGCTAAAACTGGACTAAAGTTGTAAATAGCACTGGTTGCAGCAGCTAAAGCATCACCGATCCAAGTTGCAATTGGTCCAATAATTAAGAAAGTTAATGGAACAACAATTAGTAAAGTAACAAATGGAACTAAGAAAGTCTTAACAACAGTTGGAATCCATTTCTTGCACCATTTTTCAACAATAGAAGCAAACCATACAGAAAGGATCACTGGAATAACTGTTGAAGTATAATTCATTGAAATCATTGGAATGCCTAAGAATGTTGCATGAATTTCTGAAGCAAATGGAGTGCCCGCAAATAAAGTAGAAATTACATTTTTATCACTTGCAAGTGCGTTGATTACTGGATAACACATCGCAGCCCCAATAGTCATAGCAGTGAATCGATCCACCTTAAACTTCTTAGCAGCTGTCACAGCTAACATAATTGGTAAGAAGTAGAAGAATCCATCACCAATTGCGTACAGAACTTTATAAGTACCAGAGTTAGTTGAAAGCCAACCAAGTGAGGAACACATAGCGGTAAGACCTTTAATCATACCAGCCGCACACATTGGGCCTAAGATAGGTGTAAAAATACCAGAGATCAAATCAATAAAGCGATCTAGTAAATTACCTTTGTCACCTTCGTCGTCATCTGCTACTTGACCGCCACCACTGAAGCCACCTTCTTTAACAACAGCCTCATAAACGTCAGCAACTTCATTGCCGATAACAACTTGATATTGACCAGCATTCTTAACAACTGTTACAACGCCGTCAGTATTCTTTAAATCTTCGTCGTTAGCCTTTGATTCATCTTTTAATTTAAAACGTAATCTGGTTGTACAGTGAACAACACTATTAACATTATCTTTGCCACCAACATCTTTGATGATTGTTTTTGCCAAAGCATCATAATTTGAACTAGCCATAATTTTCCCCTCTCTAGGAATAAATAAAACCCAAGTTATTGTATAAAAAATAAGATAGTCTCCTATTGTTCATACAACAACCTGGGTTAATGCCTTTATTTAGTAACACACCTAAGTCAGTATGTATTTAATTTTTCTCTTGTCTGCTAGTAACACGCCAGATGTGTAAAACCAAATAAAATTTATCATCTGGACTAAGTTCCCAGCCCATCTTTGAATGCAAGTAAGTTGCAATTCTTTCAGCAGTTTCATAAGCATGATGATATTTGATACTCATAAAACCAAGTAAAGAAGGATCTAATTCTTCGTTGTCCATCTTTTGCCCACGGATCAAGCGCACTAGTAATGCTCTTAAGTGAGTGATAAAGCGACTATAATTGAACGATTCCGTATCAAGTTGAATGCTATAAGCAAATTGAATAATTTGTACAATGTCGGTAATCAAATTCGTGATTTCAACTGTCTCTTGAACTTGACTATCGTCGGACAAAGCATTGACCAAATGATAGGTCATCAGGATACTTTCGCTTTCAGGTAATTCAGTGTGACCTTCCTTGTTAATTAACTCGATCATCTTTTGGGCAACTTCATATTCTTTGGGATATAAATTTTTAACTTCCCAGCGAACGTTGCTGTCATTAAAGTCGATATTATCTTGAACTCTCTTCAACGCAAAATCAATATGATCAGCTAAAGCTAAATATTGATAATCATTAAAATCAATACCAAGAAGTGATTCAGCTATTTTGACAACCTTGCCAGTAATATCTAAGGTAGCAGCACTAATATCCTTAACCTGATCAAAATCTTCTTGATCATCAGCCGTAACAAAACGCCGCTCGATCTTACTGTCATCAATTGGATCGCCCTTTTTTAATCCAAAGCCAATTCCTTTACCTAAAACTATCTCCTCTTTGCCATTTTCTTCGACAATTGCCGCCGAATTATTCAATGTCTTAATAAATTTCATCAACGAATCACCTTACTCTATAGTCGGATAAACAAAAAGCTACCACAAATAAGCATACACAAAACGTACTTACTTATGATAGCTAAGACCTGATCTAATCAGTAATCCGCTTCTTTACAGGTTAAATAATACCAACTTGTGAAAGCGGTGTCAATAGTTTTTTATAAAAATTAAATCAGATTGATTCTCCATCCAAATTAATGCGAACATTCTCAGCTGGCCAGCCACTCTCCACATATTCCATCATTTGACCATCACTGATCATCTTCACATAAGACGCATTATCAAAGCCCTTAAATTTCTTCATATTAGCAACTTGTTTAAGATACTGTCCCATACTATCGCTATGACCGACAACTAAAATCACATCATTATCCTGAGCATCTCGCAAGATCAAATTCATCCCGCGTTCCATTCGCTCTACTACTTCACGTGTACTTTCAACTTTCGGTTCGACTGGAAAATGTCTGAACGACCACAAAAAATCTTTTCGTCCCTCAAAAAAACCGTAGTCACGCTCTTTGATTTCTCCAATCCTAGTATATTGAAGCTCATTACCGGTTAAGATCTCCAGCGTATCACTTGCACGCTCCTGCGTAGAACAATACGCTTTATTAAAGGTGATATTATGTTTATTAAAATAGTCTCGCAAAGCTTTAACTTGTTTAATTCCTAACTTAGTTAAGCGCGAATCAGATGAACCTTGGATACGGTGTTCAAAATTAAACAACGTCTGCCCATGACGTACTAAATAAATAGTAGTTGCCATTTTTTATTTAACTTCCTCTGTTGGCCAAACATAAGAAACAAAGTGTGGTTTTTCGCCATCAAAAGTCAATTTAACAACGCTTGCATTGCCAAAACCATTAAAATCTTGATTTTCAGTTTCTGCACGCACGTATCTTGCCAAGATATCACCGTGACCTACAACTAAAGCTGTATCGTCATCATCCATGCCGTCCAAAATTTCAATAATTGCCCGCTTCATTCTGGCAACAACATCTTCATTTCTTTCCATTGTTGGATCCACATTAGTATTACCATAATTCCAAGGTAACAAAAATTCATCACGACCTTCAAAAATGCCGTAACTCTTTTCTCTCAAATCCTTCAAACGTTTGTATTCCATCTTGTGATCGGTAATAATTTCAAGAGTATCACTAGCACGTTCTTGCGTCGAAGAAAAAGCGCAGTCAAACTTGACCCCATTTTCTTTAAAATAATCACGCGTCTTTTCAACTTGTCTGATGCCGCGTTCGTTTAATGGTGAATCACAACGGCCTTGAACCTTATGGTAGTAATTGAAATAAGTTTGACCGTGACGGACTAAATAGACTGTTTTTGTCATAATTTTCCTCCAATTAATTCTTTCTTTATGATACCAAAAAAGCACGCTGATTGGGCGTACTTTTCATTCTTCTTATTTTTTAAAGCCAACGTTATATTGTGGATTATTAATAACAAAAGCTGGAACACTGATGTAATGCATCGTGTATGTTTTACCTACTCTTGAAACACTAAAGCCAAAATAATTATAATCTCCATCGTGACGACTGCCTTGCGTGTTAAACAAATCTCCAGCGTGTTGCCATTCACGGTAATACGAGCGATTATTTCTACCACTTTCAGTAGGACCTGCATAGCCAAAAATCATTTGCTTAAGTCCAAAATAGATATTTTTCTTAGCTTGAGTCATGGTCATGACATTACTTTTTGCATTAAAGCCCGCCATATCTTCTACATAATTATCATTCAAATTAAGGCCATTTTTCTTGCAGGCGCGCACAATACCTGCAACATAGTGATCGTTTTTGATAGTCTTTTTATGTGTCTGGTATTCTTTAGCGATATCCGCAGCCAACTTTTGCGTACCATTACTATAAACCCATGGCTTAAGACCTAGTTGCTTTCTTGCACCATTGATTAACTTCAAAGCATAATTTGCTAAAGATTTTCTTTGGCTAGCAGTGAGTTTATCAAACTTAACTTTTTCTTTATTGTCCTTAGCACTTTCGGTACTACTTGTTCTGCTAAAAGTATTATCATTCATGCCGTTCATTGAAGCTTTGATAAAACTAGAACTAGGATTTCCTTGATATGCTTTTAGTAATTCTGATCTGGTATAGCCTTTTGGCAAAACAATCTTTGAATTAACAGTCTTTGCCTCAACTTGCTTTACATTAATAAAGGTAAAAAGTACACAAGTTAAACAAGCAATTATTACTGCAAAAATTTTTTTAGTCTTCATTTTCTCTTCCTTAATTTAGATTCAATGTATGTTCATTACTATATAGTATATAAGAATTATCCTAATTTTAGGAGGAAAAAACACTAATCTTTCTCTTTATTAATTAAAATTTGGATAGCAACCTACTAATCTGCTTCTTTGAGATACTGTCATAATTATTCAGCCAATTAATCACACAATGAACACTACAATCAACTTGATTATCAAGATAAAAAGCAAGTGGCATTTCTGGTCTATCAACAGCTTTTCGACCAATTAATTCACTACGCTTGTATAATTCTTCTTTTCCGAGGTTGCGCACCTTAATCCAGAAGCCGATATCGCCATTTTCAGATAATAATAACAAAATTTCATCGCGCTTTTCTGCACAATAATCTAAAGTATTGCGATACGTATTAGAAGACATTTTCATCATTTCTGAATTTTTACCGTAATTTTTTTCAAGAATTTCACGGTCTTTAGCCAAATTACATCTAATATTTTCAATTAGGTCATCTTCAATTTTTTCTAACAATTCATTTTTATCCGAAAAATATCGATAAAAAGTTCGATTACTCACTTCAGATTTTTCAATAATATCAGTATTTTTCAATTCACGAAAAGGTCTTTGCTTAATACTCTCAAACAAGCCGTATTTGATTCGCTGTAAAGTAGTGTTAATCCTAATATCCATTTATCTCTTTCCCGTTCTATTCATAAATCCATTAAGAAATTATAATTAACCGTTTTCTTTGAATCAATTCACAACTTATGCCACTTATTCATAATTAGTAACATTATGAAATAGATTATGTTACTTCGCCTAATTATTTTCATTTATCCTGAAAAAAGCCTAAAAATAACAAATTTATCTAAAATAGTTAATGAGCAAAGGCAATTTCATAAAAATTGTATTGTATTAAGTGAACCCACATTTAACTTTGCTCACTTGCTGGGGAAGTAATCTTATTTCCCCAGCTTTTTTTCTCATCAAAAAAACAGGCTTCTTCATTCAGAATCAGCCTGCATATGTTTATTGTTCTTGAATTTCCGCTTCCAACTTAAGAATATCAAATGGTGAAGTTACTTGAACTTTACCGATAAATTCACGGATTTTTCGCGGTGAAATCTCATCACTAAAAAATAACCAGCTTTCAATTAATGTAATAATTTGACTTACATACATTTTAATAAAAACCGGATCAGTTACTTCAATCTGTTTGTTTCCTGAAAGAAATTTAGCTCGAATTTTAAATTCTTCTTCCGAAACCTCTTCTATTTGATGGGCAAATAAAATATCGCCATTATCAGATAGAAGTGCCTTAGCAATCGCCTTATTCTTTTCAGCGAATGCTAAGGTATGTTTAAAAGCATCATCGGCTAAAGAAACAATTTCACTTGGATCAGGTGCTTCTTGCAAGTTTTCTAAACTCTTACGATCAATCTCAAGTGCTTCTTTTAGCCCTCCAATCAGCTCATTTTCGATACTGTCTAACAGATCATTCTTATCTGCATAATATCTATAAAAAGTTCTCGGACTTATCTCAGATGCCATAATGATATCTTTGTTTGACAACTTTCTAAAGGGAGTATCCTGCAAACAAGTAACTAAGCCGTTAACGATATGATCATTTGTGTTGTATTGTATTATACTCATATAAACCCCCGGTTACTTATTTTATAACCTGATAAACAATTTTGTCGATAACAAGATCAGATATTTTGAAGAATTACACAGTTTATGACTCAAGGCGCTTTTTTTGCACTTAAAGTAATAGTCATGCAAGTTTGACATCTCTTAAGTCAATTATCACCTGATTACTTATTTACTGAAACTTGAAAGCACTAAATAAGCTGGAAGCTTTATAGGTTCTGGCTTT